>NZ_JANCOB010000020.1:0-54609 GCF_024296565.1 Klebsiella sp. SWET4
AGTCGATGACGGCAGATTTACAGTCTGCTCCCTTTGGCCGCTCGGGAACCCCACCACGGGGTAATGCTTGGTACTGGCCTGCTTCCTTCTCGGGAAGCGGGGCGCATCATACCAAATGATGCGCCCCTGTAAAGCATTCGTTTGACAAAAATAAACTGGTTGCCTGATTTTTACGCGTAACGCCGTAAAGCTAACCAATTCATTTCTCAGTCGATTAAAGAATAATCGTCCGGTTACCGTAAACGAAGACGCGCTGCGCCAGTACCTGATACAGCGCCCGGCTCAAGACGTTTTTTTCGACATCGCGGCCAGCGCGCATCATATCTTCTGCAGTATAGGTATGATCGACATGAATCACGTCCTGCATGATGATTGGGCCTTCATCCAGATTGTCATTCACATAGTGGGCGGTGGCGCCAATGATCTTTACGCCGCGCTCATAGGCCTGATGATAAGGACGGGCGCCGATAAACGCCGGCAAAAATGAATGGTGAATATTGATGATTTTGTTCGGGAAGCGGGCGACAAACTCCGGGGTGAGGACGCGCATATACTTGGCCAGTACCACGTAATCCGGCTCATGTGCCGCAATGGCATCCCCCATCTGCTTGTCGTGTTCTTCGCGGCTTAACCCTTCGTGACTGACCAGCTCAAACGGAATACCAAAACGCTCCACCAGCGGGCGCAGCGTGTCATGGTTGCCGATAACCGCGGCGATATCGACATCCAGTCCGCCGTAGTTGGCTTTCATCAGCAGATCGCCGAGGCAGTGCGCCTCTTTGGTCACCAGAATGACCACCCGGCGACGGCCTGCCGGATTCAGTTCGCGGATGGAACCTTCCGGTAGGGCGCTATCCAGATCGGCCAGCAGAATAGCGTCGTTAAAAATGCCCTCCAGTTCGGTGCGCATAAAGAAACGACCGGTACGGTGGTCAACAAATTCATTGTTCTGCACAATGTTAAGTTCGTGTTTGTAGCAGATATTGGTGATACGCGCGATGAGGCCTTTCTGATCAGGGCAAATAGTGCGTAGTACTTTACGTTGTAATGAATGCATCGCGAGGAAAATCCTGTAGTGTTTGCAAGCGCTACGGCAGCGTTACTGGCCGCAGCATTTTTTAAATTTTTTACCTGAGCCGCAAGGGCAGGGGTCATTACGACCAATCAGCGGTCGTGTCCCGTCGATATAGTACCACTGTCCATTTTCTTTTAAGAATCTGGAACGTTCAATAATGGCGCCCGGACGGTTATTGTCATTAAAGCGGGCGACAAAGCTGACAAAGCCTTCATTTGGGACTCGCCCTTCATCACTGGCGAATAGGGTTAAACCCAGCCACTCGGTCTGGCTGAACCCCTTCTCCAGCTCGGCGCGAAACGTCTGCGCCTGACAGGACGGATGCCAGGTTTTGATCAGATAGTCGGCATCTTTCATGACGAACGCGCTATAGCGGGAGCGCATAAGCTGTGACGGGCCTGGCGCAAGCTCTGCGCCGGACAGATATCGCTGGCAACATGAGCTATACTCCAGTGCGCTGCCACAGGGGCATAATTGCGACAAAACTGCCTCCATGGAAGAAAGAATTACGGCGCTTCAACGCCAAAGGTGTTTATGTTAACTGAGCCGTGACAATGTTGCCACGCTCAGAGTGGAAGGATAGTTATCAGTAATAATGAGAAAGCTTAAAATTGGTCTGGCGTTAGGGGCGGGAGCTGCCCGAGGATGGTCGCACATTGGCGTCATCAACGCCCTCCGTCGGGCTGGTATCGAGATTGATATCGTCGCGGGGTGTTCTATCGGTTCGCTGGTAGGGGCGGCGTATGCCTGCAACCGGCTCCCGGCGCTCGAGTCATGGATCTGCTCATTCAGCAACTGGGATGTCCTGAAGCTGATGGACCTCTCCTGGCGACGTGGGGGCCTGCTGCGCGGTGAAAAGGTATTCAATCATTACCGTCGTATTATGCCGGTGACCGATATCGAACGCTGCGAGCGTCGGTTTGCTGCCGTCGCGACCAATTTAAGTACCGGCCGGGAACTGTGGTTTACTGAAGGCGATCTGCATTTAGCCGTTCGAGCCTCCTGCAGCATGCCTGGACTGATGGCGCCGGTGAGGCATAATGGTTACTGGCTGGTCGATGGCGCAGTGGTCAACCCGGTTCCCGTGTCGCTGACGCGGGCAATGGGGGCCGATATCGTGATTGCCGTTGACCTGCAACATGATGCCCATCTCATGCAGCAAGATTTATTTTCCCTCGAAACGCCGCGGCCGGAAGCTGAAGAGAAGGAGGGCCCATGGCACACTCGTCTGCGCGCGCGATTGACGCAAATGAGCTCCCGTCGTACGGCCGTGACGCCGACGGCGATGGAGATCATGACCACGTCTATCCAGGTTCTGGAGAACCGTCTTAAACGCAACCGTATGGCGGGTGACCCGCCGGATATCCTGCTGCAGCCATACTGTCCGCAAGTGTCGACGCTCGACTTCCATCGCGCAGCAGAGGCGATTGCCGCGGGCCAATTGGCCGTGGAAAAGAAAATGGATGAACTATTACCCTTAGTGCGTACAGCGGTTTGACGTACAAGTACCTGACTTAAGTAAAATCTGACAGGCGATAGTGAGAATAGCGTGCCACTATTGAATTATCGTCAGCCAGGGGAGATATCATGACGCAGCCATTGGCGGGAAAACAGATTCTGATAGTTGAAGACGAACCCGTTTTCCGCTCACTCTTGCATGGATGGCTGGCCTCGCTGGGAGCAACGACCTGGCTGGCGGAAGATGGCATGGATGCCCTGCATAAAATGACCGAGGTACGTCCGGACCTGATGATTTGCGACATTTCAATGCCGAGAATGAACGGTCTGGAACTGGTCGAGACGCTGCGTAACCGCGGCGAGCAGCTACCGATACTGATGATTTCCGCCACCGAAAACATGGCGGATATTGCCAAAGCGTTACGGCTGGGCGTCCAGGATGTGCTGTTAAAACCGGTGAAAGATTTCGATCGCCTGCGTGAGACCGTTTATGCCTGCCTGTATCCCGCGATGTTTAGTTCACGTGTGGAAGAGGAAGAGCGTTTATTTGAGGACTGGGACGCGCTGGTCAGTAATCCGACCGCCGCATCGAGACTGCTGCAGGAGCTACAGCCTCCGGTGCAACAGGAAATGTCACATTGCCGTATTCATTATCGACAGCTGGTATCGGCGGATAAGCCGGGGCTGGTGCTCGATATTGCGCCGCTCTCGGAAAATGATTTGGCTTTCTATTGTCTGGATGTCACACGAGCAGGGGATAATGGCGTGCTGGCGGCTTTATTACTGCGCGCGCTATTCAATAGCCTGCTGCAAGAGCAACTGGCGCATCAGGGGCAACGGCTACCTGAAATGGGGAGTCTGTTAAAACAGGTCAATCAGTTACTCCGCCAGGCGAATCTTCCCGGTCAGTTCCCTTTGCTGGTGGGTTATTACCACAGTGGACTGAAAAATTTAATTCTGGTGTCCGCAGGGCTCAATGGCACGTTGAATACCGGTGAGCATCAAATTCAGATAAGTAATGGCGTTCCTTTAGGGACGCTGGGCGATGCCTATCTTAACCAAATTAGCCAGCGCTGCGCCTCATGGCAGTGCCAAATTTGGGGGGCCGGGGGGCGTTTACGCTTAATGTTGTCTGCGGAATGAGCAATTGCGTTTATATCTAAGCAGACGGCATTACCTGCAGCCCTATACTAGTGGTACCATCGAGCAGTTTTATGCGTAAAAGTCCTAATTCGAGGCTATCGGAACCTTTTCAGACCAGTGAATACGCGGTTGACTGATATACTCGACACGTTATTTGTAACGAGAAGTTTAAAAAACAAACAGTCCAGGAGATTTCAATGGCTGCCCTTAATTCTAAAGTCAGAAAAGCGGTTATCCCGGTAGCGGGATTAGGCACCAGGATGCTGCCTGCCACCAAAGCAATTCCAAAAGAAATGCTGCCGCTGGTAGATAAGCCGTTAATTCAGTACGTTGTTAATGAATGTATCGCTGCAGGAATTACTGAAATTGTTCTGGTAACGCACTCATCGAAAAACTCTATCGAAAACCATTTCGATACCAGTTTTGAGCTGGAAGCGATGCTGGAAAAACGTGTAAAACGCCAGCTTCTGGAAGAAGTGCAGTCTATTTGCCCGCCGCACGTGACCATTATGCAAGTTCGTCAGGGCCTGGCGAAAGGCCTTGGTCACGCCGTGCTGTGCGCACATCCGGTAGTGGGTGATGAGCCGGTAGCGGTTATTCTGCCAGACGTTATTCTGGATGAATTTGAGTCCGATCTGAGCCGTGATAACCTTGCGGAGATGATCTCTCGTTTTGATGAGACTGGCGCCAGCCAGATTATGGTTGAGCCTGTCGAGGATGTGACCGCGTATGGCGTGGTCGATTGCAAAGGCGAATCCCTGAAGCCGGGCGAAAGCGTGCCGATGGTGGGCGTGGTCGAGAAGCCAAAAGCTGACGTTGCGCCGTCCAACCTGGCGGTAGTGGGGCGCTATGTCCTCAGCGCAGATATTTGGCCGCTGCTGGCGAAGACCCCTCCGGGCGCCGGTGATGAAATTCAGCTGACTGACGCGATTGATATGCTGATCGAGAAAGAAACGGTTGAAGCTTATCATATGAAGGGCAAGAGCCATGACTGCGGCAATAAGCTTGGCTACATGCAGGCGTTTGTCGAATATGGTATTCGTCACAAGACGCTTGGTGACGATTTTAAAGCCTGGCTGGAAACCGCGGTGACGAAGTAATCCGCAGCGCGATTAAAAGCCAGAAACCGGGAGCGCGTCAGCGACTCCCGGTTTTGTTTATCGAGCCTGAGGGCAAAAAAAATCCCGCCGGAGCGGGATTTTTAATATTGCGACAACGGAGATTAGATCAGGAAATCGTCCAGTGATTTACCTTGTTCGTCCATTGCTTTTTTGATCACCGCAGGAGTACGGCCCTGGCCAGTCCAGGTTTTGGTTTCGCCGTTTTCGTCTACATAGCTATATTTAGCCGGACGTGCAGCACGCTTAGTTTTGGTACCGGCTTTAACGGCAGCCATAGTGCTCAGCAGTTCATTCGGGTCAATACCGTCAGCAATCAGCATTTCACGGTATTGCTGCAGCTTACGTGTACGCTCTTCAATTTCTGCTGCGGCGGCGTTTTCTTCTTCACGGCGCTCGTTAACAACGACTTCTAATTTTTCCAGCATTTCTTCGAGCGTTTCAAGGGTGCATTCTCTTGCCTGCGCACGAAGAGTACGGATGTTGTTCAAAATTTTAAGTGCTTCGCTCATTGTAGTAATCTCAAACTTATATTGTGGGGTGGTTTGTTGAACTAATAATAGAGCGATAAAATGCGTTGTGCAATAGGGGAGAATGTAAGGAATTCAAAATTACTGGTTATTTGTCGCGGGAATTAATTAATTTAAGTTAAAATTCTCGTGCCGCTTCACATCTTTGCTCCTTATAGCCATGAGTAGGGGGCCAGCTAAAACACTGAGACCATATGCTTTTTCTGAGGTTCAGTGAGAAAAATTATCCTTTGCATGGGTAAATAACCCTCGTCAGTATTAGCGCATTTTTGGTTACGCGCCTTAATATAAAACAACCCGCAAGCCCGCTTATAGTGCATGGATACTGGTCCTATAAGCACGAAAAGACAATGGTTACCTCACCGATAGCGTAACGGGGCGTACAAATAATGGCCCTGTAAATTCAATTCATCCACGTCACCCTTTCCGTTTCCATGCCCTTCAGCGCTGCGACAATACCCCTGCGGAAAGGGCGGCTGTACGCCTAAAATATGGTACAATCGCCGCCGCGATAAAACACTTTGATTGGGGTCACGCAGCCGATGGCACAACTTTATTTCTACTACTCTGCAATGAATGCAGGTAAGTCGACCGCTCTGTTGCAATCTTCGTACAATTACCAGGAGCGGGGGATGCGTACCATCGTTTATACCGCTGAGATAGATGACCGCTTCGGTGCTGGAAAAGTCAGCTCGCGTATCGGCCTCTCCTCGCCGGCCCGGTTGTATAATCCGCAGACGTCGCTATTTAACGATATTGCGGCAGAGCACAAGCTTAAGCCGATTCACTGCGTGCTGGTGGATGAAAGCCAGTTTCTGACGCGCGAACAGGTTCATGAGCTGTCCGAAGTTGTCGATACACTGGATATTCCGGTGCTGTGCTATGGACTGCGGACGGATTTTCGCGGCGAGCTCTTTACCGGTAGCCAGTATTTGCTGGCATGGTCCGATAAGCTGGTGGAGCTGAAAACCATTTGCTTCTGCGGCCGTAAGGCGAGCATGGTGCTACGTCTCGATCAAGAGGGGCGACCTTATAATGAAGGCGAGCAGGTTGTCATCGGCGGCAATGAGCGGTATGTGTCCGTCTGTCGTAAGCATTATAAAGAGGCGCTGAGCGTGGGTTCTTTAACCCAGGTACAAAACCAGCGTTATTCCTGCTGAGTCGCTCAGAAGCTCATACAGGCGCCTGTGGGCGCCTTTTTTATACTCTGGAAGGCTGGAGCTCGGGATTGGCTGACAAGCAGGTATAAAAAAGCCCCGTCAGGTGACGGGGCTTGCAGTGTGTTTACCGTTGTTGATTAAGCGGATTTCTTCGCTTTTTTCTCAGCTTTCACCGGAGCCGCGTCGGTTTTCGCAGCAGTTTCGCCTTCGACGAACTCGCGGCCGTAGTAGGTATCCAGCAGAATCTGTTTCAGTTCGGAGATCAGCGGGTAGCGCGGGTTAGCGCCGGTGCACTGGTCATCGAATGCATCTTCAGACAGCTTATCAACGTTAGCCAGGAAGTCAGCTTCCTGAACGCCAGCTTCGCGGATAGATTTCGGAATTCCCAGCTCAGCTTTGATGCTTTCCAGCCATGCCAGCAGTTTCTCGATCTTCGCTGCGGTGCGGTCGCCCGGTGCAGAGAGACCCAGGTGATCGGCGATTTCAGCGTAGCGACGACGAGCCTGCGGACGGTCGTACTGGCTGAACGCAGTCTGCTTGGTCGGGTTGTCATTCGCGTTGTAGCGAATAACGTTGCAGATCAGCAGGGCGTTGGCCAGACCGTGCGGAATATGGAACTGAGAGCCCAGTTTGTGCGCCATGGAGTGACACACGCCGAGGAAGGCGTTCGCAAACGCGATACCGGCGATAGTCGCAGCACTGTGTACGCGCTCACGGGCAACCGGGTTCTTGGAACCTTCGTGGTAGGAAGCCGGCAGGTACTCTTTCAGCAGTTTCAACGCCTGCAGAGCCTGGCCGTCAGAGAACTCAGAAGCCAGCACGGAAACGTAAGCTTCCAGGGCGTGAGTCACCGCATCCAGACCACCGAACGCACACAGCGATTTCGGCATATCCATCACCAGGTTGGCATCAACGATGGCCATATCTGGGGTCAGCGCGTAGTCTGCCAGCGGATATTTCTGACCAGTTGCGTCATCGGTCACTACGGCGAACGGCGTCACTTCAGAACCGGTACCGGAGGTGGTGGTGATGGCGACCATCTTGGCTTTGACGCCCATTTTCGGGAACTTGTAGATACGTTTACGGATATCCATAAAGCGCAGCGCCAGTTCTTCGAAGTGGGTTTCCGGATGTTCGTACATGACCCACATGATTTTCGCCGCATCCATCGGGGAACCGCCGCCCAGCGCGATGATGACGTCTGGTTTGAAGGAGTTCGCCAGATCGGCACCTTTACGTACGATGGTCAGGGTCGGGTCAGCTTCAACTTCGAAGAAGACTTCGGTTTCAACGCCCGCTGCTTTCAGTACGGAAGTGATCTGATCGGCATAGCCGTTGTTGAACAGGAAGCGGTCAGTCACGATCAGCGCGCGTTTGTGACCATCAGTAATCACTTCATCCAGTGCGATTGGCAGGGAGCCACGACGGAAGTAGATAGATTTCGGAAGTTTGTGCCACAACATGTTTTCAGCTCGCTTAGCAACGGTTTTCTTGTTGATCAGGTGTTTCGGACCAACGTTTTCAGAGATGGAGTTACCACCCCAGGAACCACAACCCAGAGTCAGGGAAGGCGCGAGTTTGAAGTTGTACAGGTCACCGATACCACCCTGAGAAGCCGGGGTGTTGATCAGGATACGTGCGGTTTTCATCATCTGGCCGAAGTAAGCCACGCGAGCCGGCTGGTTGTCCTGGTCGGTGTACAGGCAAGAGGTGTGACCGATACCGCCCATGGCAACCAGTTTTTCTGCTTTGGTGACCGCGTCTTCGAAATCTTTCGCACGATACATCGCCAGCGTCGGAGACAGTTTTTCGTGAGCAAACGGTTCACTTTCGTCAACGTTGGTCACTTCGCCAATCAGGATCTTAGTCGTAGCCGGAACGGTGAAGCCTGCGAGTTCCGCGATTTTTGCCGCTGGCTGACCAACGATAGCAGCGTTCAGCGCGCCATTTTTCAGGATGATGTCCTGAACCGCTTTCAGCTCTTTACCCTGCAGCAGATAGCCGCCGTGGCTGGCGAAACGTTCGCGAACCGCGTCATACACTGAATCAACGACGACAACAGACTGCTCAGAAGCACAGATAACGCCGTTATCGAAGGTTTTAGACATCAGAACGGAAGCAACAGCACGTTTGATATCAGCCGTTTCATCAATGACCACCGGGGTGTTACCGGCACCAACGCCGATAGCTGGTTTACCGGAGCTGTACGCCGCTTTCACCATACCTGGACCACCGGTCGCAAGGATCAGGTTGATGTCCGGGTGATGCATCAGCGCGTTAGACAGTTCTACGGACGGCTGATCGATCCAGCCGATCAGGTCTTTCGGCGCGCCAGCCGCGATGGCAGCCTGCAGTACGATATCAGCCGCTTTGTTGGTGGCTTCTTTTGCACGCGGGTGCGGAGAGAAAATGATGGCGTTACGTGTCTTCAGGCTGATGAGCGATTTGAAGATGGCTGTTGAAGTCGGGTTAGTTGTCGGTACGATACCGCAGATGATGCCGATCGGTTCAGCGATAGTGATGGTACCAAAGGTGTCGTCTTCTGACAGGACGCCACAGGTTTTTTCATCTTTATATGCGTTGTAAATGTATTCGGAAGCGAAGTGGTTTTTGATCACTTTGTCTTCAACGATGCCCATGCCGGATTCGGCAACGGCCATTTTAGCGAGAGGGATTCGAGCATCTGCAGCGGCCAGAGCGGCAGCGCGGAAGATTTTATCGACTTGTTCTTGAGTGAAACTGGCATATTCACGCTGGGCTTTCTTGACACGCTCAACAAGCGCGTTCAGTTCAGCGATATTAGTAACAGCCATAATGCTCTCCTGATAATGTTAAACTTTTTTAGTAAATCAGTCGCTCGATTCGACATTATAGACAGGCTGTTAACAGCTTGCATGTAAATGTTTATGTAGAAAAATCAGGACACTGTTTTACCGATTTACTAAAAAAGCTCTATTACTTTAACTTTCAGGTCATGCTGCCTTCCACTCTGTTGGTGTCATCAAGATTACTCACTTCTGAGTACAAAATACGTGATTTAGATCAAGTATTGGCGTGGCTGATACCTTTCAGCTGGCTGCTTTTTAACCGATTCGATCAAGTGTAATGGAAGGGTTTTGAAATTAAAAAAACGATTAGCATTAAAGCTACAAATAACTAACATTCGATACATATCACCGGGTTATGCATATTTATAATGAATATTGCATGCAAAAAGCGTATGTTTCGCGCAGTTATTTTATGCTGTTAATAGTCAACCGCCAATTTTGATGATGCTGCGGAGCCCATTGTGACTCAACCACTGTTCGATTTTGCTACCTATTTCAAGTTTTTCATTGGCTTATTTGCCCTGGTCAACCCGGTCGGCATCATTCCGGTGTTTATCAGTATGACCAGCTACCAACCGGCAGCGGTGCGCAACAAGACCAACCTGACCGCAAACCTGTCGGTGGCGATCATCCTCCTGACGTCGTTGTTTCTCGGCGATGGCATTCTGCAGATTTTTGGCATCTCGATTGATTCCTTCCGCATTGCCGGCGGCATCCTGGTGGTGACCATTGCGATGTCGATGATCAGCGGCAAGCTCGGCGAAGATAAGCAGAACAAGCAGGAGAAATCGGAGACGGCGGTCCGGGAGAGCATCGGCGTCGTGCCTCTCGCGCTCCCCTTAATGGCCGGACCGGGGGCAATCAGTTCAACTATTGTCTGGGGCACCCGATATCATTCCTGGGTGCACCTGGTCGGGTTCTCACTGGCGATAGCGGTATTCGCTCTTTGCTGCTGGGGCATTTTCCGAATGGCGCCGTGGCTGGTTCGTCTGCTGGGACAGACGGGAATCAACGTCATCACCCGTATCATGGGGTTGCTGCTGATGGCCCTGGGGATCGAGTTTATCGTAACCGGTATTAAAGCGCTGTTCCCCGGACTGCTTAATTAGTGGAACACCATGCAAGCGTGGAGGCTTCACTTCGCGCTTGCGCGATTATTAGCAAAACCTATTAACCAGCGCGAGATCGGCTGTTGAGATAACGTTTTGCGATAATATCTTTAAATCCATATTTTTCATTAAGATATCTGTTTTTGTTCATTGTTTTCCCCTCACGCTCTTCCTGCCTGCGATGTTATTTTCTTCACATCATTCTCTGGCACTTGCTGTCGGATCATCGAAATGATATTAGTAATTTTAACAAGGCAGTAGATGAATGTGCTAAAAAGTAACCTGTTGTTAAATTTTTGTACAAAAAAGCATCTTTGAGCCGATACTCGATTCTCAACGCGATTAAAAAATCATATCACTATGATTAACAATGATATTTTTCTGTCGGTAGTCCGCGAAGAACTTGAGCATCGCGGGCAATATCGGCGATAAAAGAGAATCCGGTAACATATTTGCAAATTGCATTGGCGGAGGTGTTTACCTTTTGGTAATTTCCGCCGTTATCGTCTGCTGAATTATATGCGTAAATGAGAATCATTATTAATAATCTCACTGCGCCGGAACTGCCCTCCAGCGAGGGGGCAAAGAATCGACGTTAAGGCTGCCGTTCGAGCGGTCGTAATAAATAAGTCGGTGATAGCAATCTGCCAATCGCAAACGCTCCTGCGTTGGACAGATCCCCGCAAACGGGAAAAAAACAGGCTGGTTAAAAAACCAGTAATTATAATGACTGGAGTTACAACACAATGACCATCATCACTAAAAAACGTTTGATCGCCGCGGGAGTGCTATCCGCACTGCTTGCCGGCAATATGGCTATGGCAGCGGATGTCCCAGCCGGTGTGCAGTTGTCGGATAAACAAACGCTGGTGCGAAATAGCGGCGCTGAGCCGCAATCGCTGGACCCGAATAAAATTGAAGGGGTACCCGAGGCCAATATTAGCCGCGACCTCTTCGAAGGCTTGCTGAATACTTCGCCGAAAGATGGCCACCCGATCCCTGGCGTAGCAGAGAGCTGGGATAATAAAGATTTTAAAGTCTGGACCTTCCATCTGCGTAAAGATGCGAAATGGTCTAACGGCGAGCCGGTTACTGCTCAGGACTTCGTCTACAGCTGGCAGCGTCTGGTGGATCCGAAAACCGCTTCTCCTTATGCCAGCTATCCGCAATATGGTCATATCGTTAACGTCGACGACATCATTGATGGCAAGAAAGCGCCGAGCGAACTGGGCGTAAAAGCCATTGACGACCACACGCTGGAAGTTACCCTCAGCGAGCCAGTCCCTTATTTTTATAAGCTGCTGGTTAACCCGGCGATGTCTCCTGTCTACAAACCGGCTATTGAAAAATTTGGCGAGAAATGGACACAGCCTGGCAACATCGTCACCAACGGGGCGTATACTCTGAAAGACTGGGTGGTCAACGAACGTATCGTGATGGAGCGCAACCCGCACTACTGGGATAATGCTAAAACCGTCATTAACACCGTTACCTGGCTGCCGACCTCTTCCGAAGTGACCTATGTTAACCGCTATCGCAGCGGTGAACTGGACATGACCTATAACCAGCTGCCGATCGAACTCTTCCAGAAGCTGAAAAAAGAGATCCCCAACGAGCTGCACGTCGACCCGTATCTGTGTACCTATTATTACGAAATCAACAACCAGAAAGCGCCGTTTACCGACGTACGCGTCCGTACCGCGCTGAAGCTGGGTTTGGATCGCGATATTATTGCTAATAAAGTGAAAGGACAGGGCGATCTGCCGGCCTACGGCTACACGCCGCCGTACACCGATGGCGCGAAGCTGAGCGAGCCGGAATGGTTTACGTGGTCGCAGGAAAAACGCAACGAAGAAGCGAAGAAACTGCTGGCCGAAGCCGGCTATACCGCGGATAAACCGTTGACCTTTAACCTGCTGTATAACACCTCCGATTTGCACAAGAAGCTGGCGATTGCCGCCGCCTCGCTGTGGCGTAAAAACCTGGGCATTGACGTGAAGCTGGTTAACCAGGAGTGGAAAACGTTCCTCGATACCCGTCACCAGGGCACCTATGACGTGGCACGCGCAGGCTGGTGCGCCGACTATAACGAGCCAACTTCCTTCCTGAATACCATGCTCTCTGACAGCTCAATGAACACTGCGCACTATAAGAGCCCGGCGTTCGACAAGATTATGGCTGAATCCGTAAAAGCGTCTGATGAAGCGCAGCGTACGGCAGCCTATGCGAAAGCGGAACAGCAGCTGGACAAAGACAGCGCGATCGTACCGGTCTATTACTACGTCAACGCCCGCCTGGTGAAACCGTGGGTTGGGGGCTATACCGGTAAAGACCCGATGGATAACGTCTATACCAAAGATCTCTACGTTATCAAACATTAATGGCAATACGTGGGGCGGGCCTGTGCTCGCTCCATCGTGTCTTATTTGAGAGCAGTGCAAAGGCACACGCCAGAAGGTACGGGCAATGTTAAAATTTATCTTACGTCGCTGTCTGGAAGCGATTCCGACGCTATTTATTCTTATTACCATCTCATTCTTCATGATGCGTCTGGCACCGGGAAGTCCTTTTACCGGGGAGCGCACCCTGCCGCCGGAAGTCATGGCGAATATTGAAGCAAAATACCATTTAAACGACCCTATCATGACGCAGTACTTCAATTATCTGAAGCAACTGGCGCATGGCGATTTTGGTCCCTCCTTTAAATACAAAGATTATTCGGTCAACGATCTGGTGGCCGCCAGCTTCCCGGTTTCTGCGAAACTGGGCTTCGCCGCCTTTTTACTCGCGGTGGTGATCGGCGTAGCCGCCGGGGTGATAGCCGCTCTGAAGCAAAACACCCGATGGGACTACGCGGTGATGGGGGTAGCCATGACCGGCGTGGTTATTCCGAGCTTTGTGGTGGCGCCGCTGCTGGTGATGATTTTTGCCATTACCCTGCACTGGCTGCCGGGCGGCGGCTGGAACGGCGGAGCGCTGAAATTTATGATCCTGCCGATGGTGGCGCTTTCCCTGGCCTATATCGCCAGTATCGCCCGTATCACCCGCGGCTCGATGATAGAAGTGTTGCACTCTAACTTTATCCGCACCGCGCGGGCAAAAGGGCTGCCGATGCGCCGCATTATTTTGCGCCATGCGCTGAAGCCGGCGCTGCTGCCGGTGCTCTCCTATATGGGGCCAGCTTTCGTGGGCATCATCACCGGCTCAATGGTCATTGAAACCATTTACGGCCTGCCGGGGATCGGCCAGCTGTTCGTTAACGGGGCGCTTAACCGCGACTACTCGCTGGTGCTGAGCCTGACGATCCTCGTTGGCGCCCTGACTATCCTGTTCAACGCCATCGTTGACGTGCTGTACGCCGTTATCGATCCGAAGATTCGCTACTGAAGCCGGAGTTCGCCATGATGTTAAGTAAGAAAAATAGCGAGGCGCTGGAAAACTTCAGTGAGAAGCTGGAAGTGGAGGGGCGTAGCCTCTGGCAGGATGCGCGTCGCCGCTTTATGCACAACCGCGCCGCGGTGACCAGCCTGATCATGCTGGTGCTTATTGCGCTGTTTGTCACCTTTGCGCCGATGGTGTCGTCGTTCTCCTACTTCGATACCGACTGGGGCATGATGTCCAATGCCCCGGATATGGCTTCAGGCCACTACTTCGGAACCGACTCCTCCGGGCGCGACCTGCTGGTGCGCGTGGCGATCGGCGGGCGTATTTCGCTGATGGTCGGGGTGGCAGCGGCGCTGGTGGCGGTGATCCTCGGCACGCTGTACGGTTCGCTTTCCGGTTATCTCGGCGGCAAAGTGGATTCGGTGATGATGCGTCTGCTGGAGATCCTCAACTCCTTCCCGTTTATGTTCTTCGTCATCCTGCTGGTGACCTTTTTTGGTCAGAATATCCTGCTGATCTTTGTTGCCATCGGCATGGTTTCCTGGCTGGATATGGCGCGTATCGTGCGCGGACAGACCTTGAGCCTGAAGCGTAAAGAGTTTATCGAAGCCGCGCAGGTCGGT
Organism: Klebsiella sp. SWET4; assembly: GCF_024296565.1. Classification (NCBI taxonomy): domain Bacteria; kingdom Pseudomonadati; phylum Pseudomonadota; class Gammaproteobacteria; order Enterobacterales; family Enterobacteriaceae; genus Klebsiella; species Klebsiella sp. SWET4. The sequence continues at coordinate 14,429 of NZ_JANCOB010000020.1, forward strand.
GGGGTCTCCACGGCCAGCATCGTGCTGCGCCATATCGTCCCCAACGTACTGGGGGTGGTGGTAGTGTACGCCTCGCTGCTGGTCCCCAGCATGATCCTCTTCGAATCCTTCCTCAGCTTCCTCGGGCTGGGAACCCAGGAGCCGCTCAGCAGTTGGGGAGCATTGCTCAGCGATGGCGCCAACTCAATGGAAGTCTCGCCCTGGCTGCTGCTGTTCCCGGCGGGTTTCCTGGTGGTGACCCTGTTCTGTTTCAACTTTATCGGCGATGGTCTGCGTGATGCCCTCGACCCGAAAGACCGCTAAGGAGCGCTGCCATGACCATGATTGAAACGGCAAAGGCGCCGCAAGCGCAGAGTCACAGCGGCTTGCTGCTGGACGTGAAAGATCTCCGCGTCACCTTTAAAACGCCGGATGGCGATGTCACCGCCGTCAATGACCTGAACTTCACCCTGCAGGCGGGCGAGACGCTCGGCATTGTGGGCGAATCTGGCTCCGGTAAATCGCAAACCGCCTTCGCTCTGATGGGGCTGCTGGCGGCCAACGGCCGCATCGGAGGATCCGCCACCTTTAACGGTCGGCAGATCCTCAATTTGCCCGAGCGTGAACTGAACAAACTGCGCGCCGAGCAAATCTCGATGATTTTCCAGGATCCGATGACCTCTCTTAACCCGTATATGCGGGTGGGCGAGCAGTTAATGGAAGTCCTGATGTTGCATAAAGGACTGAGCAAAGCCGAAGCGTTTGAAGAGTCGGTGAAGATGCTCGATGCGGTAAAAATGCCGGAAGCGCGCAAGCGCATGAAGATGTTTCCGCACGAGTTTTCCGGCGGGATGCGCCAGCGCGTGATGATTGCCATGGCGCTGCTGTGTCGGCCGCGGCTGCTGATTGCGGATGAACCCACCACCGCGCTGGACGTCACCGTGCAGGCGCAGATCATGACGCTGTTGAATGAGCTTAAACGCGAATTCAATACGGCAATCATCATGATCACCCACGACCTCGGGGTGGTGGCCGGGATCTGCGATAAAGTGCTGGTGATGTACGCCGGGCGCACCATGGAGTACGGTCAGGCGCGCGATGTCTTCTATCAACCGTCACATCCATACTCTATTGGCCTGTTGAATGCAGTTCCTCGTCTGGATGCCGAGGGCGATGCGTTGTTAACCATCCCTGGCAACCCGCCAAACCTGCTGCGATTGCCGAAAGGCTGTCCATTCCAGCCGCGCTGCCCGCACGCCATGGAGCAGTGTAGCAGCGCACCGCCGCTGGAGTCGTTCGCGCCAGGCCGCCTGCGCGCCTGCTTTAAACCGGTGGGGGATCTGCTATGAACGCCGTAACTGAACAACGAAAAGTCCTGCTTGAAATTGCTGACCTGAAGGTGCACTTCGATATCAAAGATGGCAAGCAGTGGTTCTGGCAGCCGTCGAAAACGCTGAAAGCAGTGGATGGCGTGACGTTGCGCCTCTATGAGGGGGAAACCCTCGGTGTGGTAGGGGAGTCAGGCTGCGGCAAATCGACCTTCGCCCGCGCCATTATTGGCCTGGTGAAAGCGACCGATGGCAAAGTGGCCTGGCTTGGGAAAGATCTGCTGGGTATGAAGCAGGAAGAGTGGCGCGATGTGCGCAGCGATATCCAGATGATCTTCCAGGATCCGCTGGCCTCGCTGAATCCGCGCATGACCATCGGGGAGATTATCGCTGAACCGCTGCGCACCTATCATCCGAAGATGTCGCGTCAGGAAGTGCGCGATCGCGTCAAAGCGATGATGATGAAGGTCGGGTTGCTGCCTAACCTGATCAACCGCTATCCGCATGAGTTCTCCGGCGGTCAGTGCCAGCGTATCGGCATCGCGCGGGCGTTGATCCTTGAGCCGAAGCTGATTATCTGCGATGAGCCAGTATCTGCGCTTGACGTGTCGATTCAGGCTCAGGTGGTCAATCTGCTGCAGCAGCTGCAGCGTGAGATGGGGCTGTCGCTGATATTTATCGCCCACGATCTGGCGGTGGTTAAACATATCTCCGACCGCGTCCTGGTGATGTATCTGGGCCATGCGGTGGAGCTGGGCACCTACGACGAGGTGTATCATAATCCGCTGCATCCCTATACCAAAGCGCTGATGTCGGCGGTACCGATCCCCGATCCTGATCTCGAGAAAGCGAAAACTATTCAGTTGCTGGAGGGCGAATTACCCTCGCCAATTAACCCTCCGTCGGGCTGCGTGTTCCGCACCCGCTGCCCGCTCGCCGGGCCAGAGTGTGCGAAAACCCGCCCGGTACTGGAGGGCAGTTTCCGCCATGCGGTTTCCTGCCTTAAGGTAGACCCGTTATAATCTCAGGGGCTGACGCAGGTCAGCCCTTTTTTTTGCGAGGTTAACGAAGTGGGTATGCTTTCTGCCGCTCGTCTGCGGCTTTATCATTTACTTTTCGATCAGAACCGACGTTCCGGCCGCCGCTTCGAAGGGCTGTGCGGACTTTTCGCCTTGCTCAGCGTGCTGGTGATTTTTATCGAGTCGGGGCTGGGCACGCAATATCATCTGACATTAGATGAATGGCATGTTTTCGTCTGGCTGGAGCTGCTGGTGACCGCGGTTTTTACCGTGGAGTACCTGCTGCGTATCGCCACCTGGCCCAATCCGCTCCACTATATTTTTAGCTTTTGGGGACTGATTGACCTGGCGACGATTTTGCCGCTGTATGTGATGTGGCTGTGGCCGGAGATTAGTCTGAATTATGTCTTTGCCTGGCGAGCAATGCGAGCGATCCGCGCGCTGCGTATTCTCAAACTGTTGCGCTTTATGCCTTCGCTCAACGTGTTCTGGCGAGCAATCGTCAGTGCGCGTCACCAGCTGATTCTGTTCTATTCGTTTATCGCCATTGTGATGGTGATTTTCGGTTCGCTAATGTATTTGATCGAGGGGCCGGAGTACGGCTTTACAACGCTCAACGCCTCGGTCTATTGGGCCATCGTGACCATCACCACCGTCGGCTATGGCGATATCACCCCGCATACCCCACTGGGCCGCATTCTGGCGTCGATCCTCATCCTGATCGGCTACTCCATTATTGCGATACCGACCGGGCTTATCACTACCCATATGACCAGCGCCCTGAACCGTCGGCGTCAGCGTCGCCTGTGTCCGCAGTGCCAGCAGGGCGACCATGACGATAACGCCCGTTTTTGTCACGCCTGCGGCCATGCGTTGCCGAAATAAGCTGCCAGCATAAAAAAAGCCTGCCGGGTGAACCGCGGCAGGCTTTTCACTGGATAGTGAGCGTTATTCACGCCACAAAATATGACACAGCTTATGATCTTTTTCGCGGCACAGCAGAACACGGGCGAAAATGTCATTAATTTCCCCGCCATCGGTATCCGCCAGGCCAATCACCACTTCGGCGAAGAAATCCGGATTCAGATCGTAATCCACATGCTCTTCCCAGTCTGCGGACGGGTCGAACAGTTCGGCGCCCCCGCGCTCTTCAAACTGCAGGTTAAACAGAATGATGTCCGCCGGGTCGAGGTTGTCGGCCGCCAGCTCGAGGAAGATATCGTAAGCCTGCTCAAGCGTTTCGTCTTCGGTCAGGCGGTTGTTTAAATCCATATCCATGATTGCTACTCATTCGGTATCTGATGGGCACGTTTTACAGCAACGGGCTGAAGAAGTAAAACAGTCGCTCGACGATCCGCTGCCAGAGCGGTCGTTTTAGCCAACGACGGGCGTCAAGCAGGCGCGAACGCGAGATATAGTCATCCTGGACCGCCGCCAGATCGCTGCCAAAACCGGCGTCATCAATGACCAGCGTAATCTCAAAATTGAGCCACAGGCTGCGCATATCCAGATTCACCGTCCCCACCAGGCTCAGTTCGCCATCCACCAGCACGCTCTTGGTATGCAACAATCCGCCTTCAAACTGATAAATTTTGACCCCGGCCGCCAGCAGCTCGGTGAAAAAGGCCCGGCTGGCCCAGCCCACCAGCAGTGAATCGTTCTTGCGCGGTAAAATAATACTCACGTCGACACCGCGCTGGGCGGCGGTACAGATTGCGTGCAGCAGGTCGTCGCTGGGCACGAAGTAAGGTGTCGTCATGATCAGATGCTCTTTCGCCGCGTAGGCGGCGGTGAGGAGCGCCTGATGGATCAGATCTTCCGGAAAGCCCGGGCCGGAGGCGATCGTGTGGATGGTATGCCCGCTGGCCTCTTCGAACGGCATGATATTGACGTCCGGTGGTGGCGGCAGAATGCGCTTTCCGGTTTCGATTTCCCAGTCGCAGGAGTAGACGATGCCCATCGAGGTCGCCACCGGGCCTTCCATCCGCGCCATCAGGTCAATCCACTGGCCGACCCCCGAGTCCTGCTTAAAGTAGCGCGGATCGACCATATTCATGCTGCCGGTATAGGCAATATAGTTATCGATCATCACCATCTTGCGATGTTGACGCAAATCCATCCGGCGCAGGAACACACGCATCAGGTTAACTTTGAGGGCCTCGACGACTTCAATACCGGCGTTACGCATCATCGCCGCCCATGGGCTGCGGAAAAAGGCCACGCTGCCCGCAGAATCGAGCATTAGCCGACAGTGAACCCCACGACGCGCGGCGGCCATCAGCGATTCGGCGACGCTGTCGGCCATACCGCCTGGCTGCCAGATATAAAAGACCATCTCGATATTGTGGCGGGCCAGTTGAATATCGCGGATCAGAGCCTGCATCACGTCGTCAGATTCCGTCAGCAGCTGCAGCTGGTTGCCTTTTACGCCACCAATGCCCTGACGCCGTTCACACAGCTTGAACAGGGATTCTGCCACCGGGCTGTTATCTTCCGCGAAGATATGTTTGCAGGCTTTGAGGTCGTTTAACCACTTGGCCGTCGAGGGCCACATCGCCCTGGCGCGTTCCGCCCGGCGTTTGCCGAGATGCAGTTCGCCAAAGGAGAGATAGGCGATAATCCCCACCAGCGGCAGGATATAAATGATCAGCAACCATGCCATGGCGGACGGGACAGCGCGGCGTTTCATTAGAATTCGTAATGTTACACCGGCGATCAACAGCCAGTACCCCAGAATGACCAGCCAGTTCACCACCGTGTAAAAGGTTGTCATAGATGTAAAATCCTTTTGAATGACGTTATGTGATGAGTTTACGCATCAGTATTTTTCTGGCAAATAAAAACGCAGCGAAAGCGGTAGTCAGTTGCTGGCAGAGGTTTATAATGGAGGCTGTTTTCACTCGTAGAGTCGTTGCAATGAAGCGTAGTAGAACGGAAGTAGGGCGCTGGCGCATGCTGAGACAGGTGAATCGCCGTAAAGCGCGCTGGCTGGAAGCCCAATCGCGCCGCAATATGCGGATCCTTGCTATCAGGAAGGGACTGGTGAAACGGCAGCGTCATGCTCTGCTGTTTATTTTTCCCGACTGTTAAGCGAGCAGGCTAACGGCACCGTACGCGGTGCCGTTGTCGTTTTCTCAGCCCTGCGCTGAATTATCGTTATCATTGCCATCTTGACATCATTATTTTGCTCGACTGCGGTGCAACGACAGTTTGCGCCTGGCTTGCTTTCACGTCTCATTAAAATAGGCATGTCACGTTATTCCGGGCGGTTTGTTTCAGGCAGAACCTATTCCTGCCGCCACAGGAATTAATTGCCATGCAGTATTTATTGTTACCCAGACAGGTGCGGCGCTGTCGAATGCATGCCCACACTGGCCAGCAGATGCAGCCTGAAGTAAGTTGAGAAGAATGATGAAACAGGCGCAGTCAGATCATGGCGCACGAGGCTAAGCGTGCCGCTCCTGGTCTTAAATAATCTGCGCCTGTTTGTTTGCCTTTCAGAACGGTTGTCTGGATAACGCGCCTGAATAAAATGCACGCTATTACGCGTGCATTACTTTATTTTGCATAGGCTTCAGTGGATAAAGTGATGGTCACGTTATCACTTACCGCGGGCACATACTTATCAAGCTTGAAGTCTGAACGTTTGATTACCCCTGTTGCATCAAATCCAATCGCCTCTTTTTTCACCATTGGATGCATGTCCTGCTTATTGAGGGTTGCATGCAGAACTACCGGTTTGGTGATGCCTTTAATGGTCAGGTTACCTTCGACATCATATTTATTGTCGCCCTTGCTTTCCACTTTGGTACTCCGGAAAGTAGCCTCGGGAAACGTTTTGACATCAAAGTATTCTTTGCCTAAAAATTCATCGGTTAACGCTTTGACATGCGTGTCAATGGTTTTTACCGGCAGAGTAACGCTAACAGAAGATTTTTCAGGATTTTCTTTGTCAAAAGATAATTTCCCTGAAACATCAGAGATATAGGCGGTAGGGTTAGAGAAACCGAAATGGTTCCAGGCAATCACCACCGACGTGTGCTGCGGATCCAGGTTATATTCAGTCGCCGCAGCTTGTGATACAGGGATATATAAGGCAAGCAGAGAAAGAAATGCTGTATTTTTCAGAACGTTCACAAAAAATTCCTCAAAATGGGCAAGTACACAAAGGGTAGCTTAAAAAGAGGGAAGTCTTATTGAAAACATTTGTTATTCCCTTTCAAAATTTTTAATCAAGCACGAATTACCCTACAGTAACGCAGCGTGAACTTTACGCAAGGCAATTAATAGAAGTTAAAAAATGATCATCGGCAATTTTAACCTGACGGTGAGATTTTTATTGGGCCATGTCAGGATATTGTGTGTGGTTATATCATTGCGGGGTTATTTTTCGGGGGAGAGAAATCACCGCGAGCCTGAATGCAGGAAGGTTGTTTAAGACCGGTTCAGTACCTTGCGAAAACCGGACATTAATCCCCGTTTATTCCATGGCTTAATATCGGCAGGGAGAAATTACCCGCATCAACATGCTTATCCAGTCAATGTAAAAAAAAGAGCAATAACCATAAATTAGGCATTTATCCAATCTAATGTCGATGTGAAATGAATAAATGTCGATATATTATTCTGTGTTATTTATTTGTTGTAGTCATTTCTTTTTAATCCTTCCTGGCGTTTTTTTAGCTTTATCACAATAGTGTCGCGCAAAAAACAATCAATAAATAAATAAAATACAAGATCTTACATAACGGACTTACACAATTTATTAACAATTAAATATAATTCCCGACATCGATGTTTTATCGCCATTTTCTATCCCGGCATTATGCTTCATTTATGCCGTTTGGCTTACTGCGGGGAAAACATCGATAGTTAAATAAGAAATAGTTTTATTTCATGGTGTTATCAGGAGAGTTATTATGTCAAATACGAATCCCCGCTCATCCGGCTGGTTAGGCCTGTGGTGCCTGCTGGTCGGTGTGATACTGCTTGCGACAGGCCTGTTCTTTGTCATCGGCGGTTATAAACTGGTTTCCCTGGGGGGAAGTTGGTATTTCCTTATTGCCGGGGTTATTACCCTGCTCGCCGCGATTCAGTTTTTCCGCCGCAGGTCGTCCGCGGTGTGGCTGTTTGCTCTGGTATTCGTGGGTACCCTGATTTGGGCACTGTTTGATGCCGGCTTCGACTTCTGGCCGCTCGTTTCCCGTTTGATGGTACCCGCCGGGTTGATGCTGCTGGCGGCGGCCACCTGGCCTGCGCTACGTAAGCATGAAGGAAAGCCTTACAGCACCAAAGGGGCATGGGGGGTCTGCGTTGTTCTGGTTATCGCCATGGGCGTCACCTTTGTTCAGATGTTTCAGCCCCATCCCACAGTGGCGTTCAGCGGCGAGAAATTACCGCTGGTGCCGGTAAAAGAAGACGTTAAACAGCAAAACTGGGACCACTACGGCAATACTGCCGGCGGTAGCCGCTTTGTGGCGTTGGACCAGATCACGCGTGACAATGTAAAAAACCTGAAACCCGTCTGGACCTTCCATACTGGCGACACCCCGTTAAGCCCGGATGGCAATGGCGCAGAAGATCAGCAAACACCGCTGCAGGTAGGCGATCGTGTTTTCCTCTGTACCCCGCATAACAATGTGATCGCCGTCGATGCCGATAGTGGAAAAGAGATCTGGAGAGCGGAAATTAATGCGAAATCCGCCATCTGGATGCGCTGCCGAGGCCTGGCGTATTTTGATGCGACGAAGCCACTGACGCAGCCCACTGTGGCAGGCTCCACACCGGTTCTGCCGGCACAGGTCGCGCCAGGTGCAGCATGCCAGCGTCGCATCCTGATGAATACGATTGATGACAGATTGATCGCCTTAGACGCAGATAACGGCCAATTCTGCCCGGACTTCGGGACGAACGGCAGCGTGAATCTGCGAGAAGGGATGGGCGCAGCGGCAGATCCAAGCTATGTGTTGACTTCAGCCCCGACGCTGGCTGGCACCACGGTGGTGGTTGGAGGCCGCGTGGCGGATAACGTCAGTACTGACATGCCTGGCGGCGTGGTGCGCGGTTATGACGTGATTACCGGCCAGCAGCGCTGGGCATTTGATCCGCGTAATCCGGATCCCAATCATGTTCTGCAACCGGGGGAACATTACAAACGCAGTTCCGCTAACTCCTGGGCGCCCATGTCCTGGGATGCGTCGATGAATACCCTCTTTATTCCGATGGGGAGCTCCTCTGTTGACCTGTGGGGCGCAGACCGTATTCAGGGCGATCACAAATACGCCACTTCAATCCTGGCGCTGGATGCGACCACCGGGAAAGAGAAGTGGGTATACAAGACCGTGCGTAACGATCTGTGGGACTTCGATGTCCCGATGCAGCCAAGCCTGGTCGATTTCCCGACCAAAGAGGGCAACAAACCCGCCGTGGTGGTGGGGACCAAAGCGGGTCAAATCTATGTACTTGATCGCCTGACGGGTCAACCGCTTACCGAAGTGAAAGAGGTCCCGGTGAAACCGGCTGATATCCCAAATGAACAGTATCCGGCGACGCAGCCGCGCTCTGTTGGGATGCCGCAGATTGGGGCGGAAACCCTGAAAGAATCTGATATGTGGGGGGCAACGCCGTTTGATCAGCTGGTCTGTCGTATCAGCTTCAAATCGATGCGTTATGACGGGCTGTACACCATGCCGGGGACCGATGTTTCCCTCAGCTTCCCGGGCTCTTTGGGAGGAATGAACTGGGGCAGCCTGTCTACCGATCCGAACAACCACTATATCTTCGTCAATGATATGCGTCTGGGTCTGTGGGTGCAGCTGATTAAGCAGGACCCACAAAGCGCGGTGGCCAACACCGGTGGTGAAGCGGTGAACGCCGGGATGGGGGCGGTCCCGATGAAAGGAACACCGTACTCGGTCAACAAAAACCGTTTCATGTCGCCGCTGGGGATCCCATGTCAGAAACCGCCGTTTGGTACGCTGTCCGCGATTGACCTGAAAACACAGAAAATCGTCTGGCAGGTGCCGGTCGGTACCGTCCAGGATACCGGTCCGTTTGGCATAAAAATGCGTGCTCAGATGCCGATCGGTATGCCGACGCTGGGTGGAACCCTGGCAACTCAGGGCGGCCTGGTGTTCATTGCCGGAACCCAGGACTACTACCTGCGCGCCTTCGATTCATCTACGGGTGAAGAAGTCTGGAAAGCCCGTCTTCCGGTAGGAAGCCAGGGGGGACCCATCAGCTATGTTTCGCCGAAGACCGGCAAACAATACATTCTGATTTCCGCCGGTGGAGCCCGCCAGTCGCCGGATCGCGGTGACTACGTGATTGCCTATGCGCTCGATAAGTAACAGATAATTGGATCAGCGATAACGATCAGAGGCCCCCGCCGGACAGCGGGGGCTTTTCATATTAATGCATGGATGGTGTGGCGTTGTGTTAGGCGACGATGTTGAGGCAGGAGAGGGGATCTGACCCTGTACAGGACATGTCAGTGAGAGAACAGCCAAACTTTTCGCGTGATGGAAAAGGGCGACATTTTAATGTTGTGTACCAAAATGCGCCCTTTAATCTGATGGCCTGGTGTCTTTTTATGGCTAACCAGAAAAATAGCAGGGAATATTTATCAAAACACTTTCTTATAAGGCTTAACAGAGACCTGGCGGTAGACGCCAGCCGCAATATACGGATCATCATTGGCCCAGGACTGCGCCGCTTCCAGCGACTCAAACTCGGCAATCACCGTTGAGCCGCTGAACCCTGCTGCGCCCGGTTCGTTGCTGTCAACGGCCGGCATTGGCCCGGCGGTAAGCAGCCGGCCTTCATCGTGTAAGAGTTGCAGACGCGCGAGATGCGCAGGGCGAACCGAGAGCCGCTTTTCCAGAGAATCGGCGATATCTTCAGCGTAGATAACGTAAAGCACGGCAAAGCTCCTTATCAATAATCAGGCGAATTACGTTAAGTTAAACCGCCCTGGACTGCAATGCAAAGATGCATACCGGTGTCGAATGCGCTGCCGACGCGGCTTTTTTCTGCAAATGGTGGCAAAAATTGACTCAGGTTAATACGCCTTATTGAATATGATTGCTATTTGCATTTAAAATCGGAGCATCATTTTTCAACAGAAACGACTATGAGCGCAATGACCCTTGATTTACCTCGCCGCTTCCCGTGGCCAACGCTGCTGTCCGTGGCTATCCACGGTGCCGTTGTGGCGGGGCTGCTTTATACCTCGGTACATCAGGTTATTGAACAGCCTTCTCCGACGCAGCCGATTGAGATTACGATGGTCGCGCCGGCCGATCTTGAACCGCCCCCGGCGGCACAGCCAGTCGTGGAGCCCGTTGTCGAACCTGATCCTGAGCCGGAACCCGAGGTGGTGCCTGAACCGCCGAAAGAGGCGCCGGTGGTGATCCATAAACCGGAACCGAAGCCGAAGCCTAAACCCAAACCGAAACCCAAGCCGGAGAAAAAGGTTGAGCAGCCGAAGCGGGACGTGAAGCCGGCAGCAGAGCCGCGTCCGGCCTCGCCGTTTGAAAACAACAACACGACGCCAGCGCGCACCGCGCCAAGCACCTCGACCGCGGCCGCCAAACCCACCGTTACTGCCCCGAGCGGCCCGCGGGCGATCAGCCGTGTCCAGCCGACCTATCCGGCCCGCGCCCAGGCGCTGCGCATCGAAGGGACGGTACGGGTGAAGTTTGACGTGACGCCAGATGGCCGAATCGACAACCTACAGATCCTCTCTGCCCAGCCGGCCAATATGTTTGAGCGCGAAGTGAAAAGCGCGATGCGCAGATGGCGTTACGAGCAGGCAAGACCGGGAACCGGCGTGACGATGACTATCAAATTCCGTCTGAGTGGGGTCGAGATCAACTGATAATGCGTTGCGGCGGACCCCCTGGTCCGCCGTGAGTCTTGTCTAACGCGTTTTTTCCGTCAATACATCGTCCAGCGCCTGCTGGACCGTCACCAGGTGCTGGCCACCAAACAAAATCGCCCGGTTCAGCAGGGTGTACAGCTGATAGATGGGCTGGCGATCGAGAAAACCTGCTGGCAGCGGTGAAACGGACTGGTAGCCGTCATAGATCTGCGGCGGTTGTTCCGGGTGCATCGGCAGCATGGCTAAATCGCACTCGCGATCGCCCCAGTAGCAGGCCGGATCGAAGATATAGGGGCCATCTGGTCCTAAGGCGCAGTTACCGGACCACAGGTCACCATGGAGCAGTGAAGGTTGCGGCTGATGGTTGGCCAGCCGCTGCTGAACCACATCGACTAAGGTATCGATATCGCCAAAGTGCAGCCCTTTCTCCGCCGCCAGCTCCAGTTGCCAGCCGATACGCTGCTCGGCAAAGAACACCGACCAGCGACGCTGCCAGGCGTTGGGCTGCGGCGTGGTGGAAAGATCGTTGTCGAAATCCAGACCAAACTGCGGCTGATCGCTCCACTGATGCAGATGCGCTAACTGCTGGCCGAGCAGGAAGGCATTATGCGCATCCAGCGGACGGGGAGGGAGGTATTCCATGACCACAAAACTGTAGTCACGGTCGCTGCCGACCGCATAGACCTGCGGCACGCGAACGGTTTTGCTTCGCGACAGCAGTTCCAGCTGATCGGCCTCGGCGGTGAAGATGGGCAGAAGCTCACGTTCGTCGCATTTCACGAAGTAATCTTTCCCGCCGAAGCGTAAATGCCAGGCCGAATGGATTTCCCCACCGGGCAGCTCGGTTTTCAGTTCGATTTCAGCGTTTTCGGAATGCCAATCGCGTAAAAGTGTACTGATTGCTTGCCACATGCTGTCTCTCCCCATGTTTTCCACCATATCATAAGGTTAGCGCACTGCTACCGGGTAAACCTGGAACTGACGCACAACTGACGCTTTCCGTTGCGTTAAACGCACTTATTGAGCTTTTAACCACTCGGCGAATGTGCTGACCGTAATCTCTGCCGGGCGGCCCAGAGCCGATTCCGCCAGCCCTGCGCTGAGGGCCTTAACTTCATCAGCATCCTGGGCGCTGAGCAGGCCAAAGGTGTTGGTCCCCAGCTCATGGGGATTGCCGTCTTCATCATTGAGCGTCAGTACGAACCCGGCGCGGGTAAAGTGGTTGCTGACCTCGTTGATCTCCGTCAGCGCCTGTTCGTGAAAGGTGACGCTGACGACCCAGGCGGTTATCTCATTGCTCATCTCTACACCCCATTGTTATCCATAGCCTTTCCAGCATAGACCATCCAGCCAATATCGTGGCTCCCTCCGCCAGCGCGGAGGGGCAGGGAAGATCAGCGACCGCAGAGATAATCGTAGATTTTTTGCGTATTGGCCTGCGAGCAGAGACGGGTGCCCTGATTGATTGTCGCGGCGCTACCGGCGGCGACGCCAAAGCGAACCATATCCTCCAGCCCGGCGTTTTCCGCCAGACGCAGGGTCATGGCGCCCACCATGCTGTCGCCGGCGCCGACGGTGCTCTGGCTTTTCATCGGCGGCGGCACCACCTGAACGCTGCCGCTGGCGTCAACGCCTAACGCCCCCTGCGGCCCGAGCGAAACCACCACCCGGCGTACTTTACCGGACTGGATCAACGACTGGGCGGCAAGGCGTACGTCATCGGGTTGGCTCAGATCGCGCTGTACGAGGGCGCTGAGCTCTTTCTGGTTCGGCTTCACCAGCTCAATATTGCCGACGTCCAGCGCCGCAGCCAGCGCGTCGCCGGAGCTGTCGATAATGCAGCGCAGTCCCTGCTGTTGCGCATTTTTCACCAGTTGCATCAGGTTTTCGACGCTGATACCTGGCGGCAGGCTGCCGCTTACCACCAGCAGTGAGCCGGGTTCGATAGTCAGGACTTTCTCTTCCAGCCGACGGAACTCATCATCCGTCAACGCTGCGCCGGGCATGACAAAGCGATATTGTTCGCCGCTGGCGGCCACGTGAACGTGCAGGTTTTGCCGCGTCCAGTCTCGGGTTTCGACGGTCTCGACCGGCACTTGCTCATCGGCCAGCAGGGCTGCTAAGTGCTCGCCGGTGGCGCCGCCAACCGGGAAAATGGCGGTGGCTTTGCCGCCAAGAAAGGTCACGGCACGGGCAACGTTGATCCCGCCGCCGCCGGGCTCAAATACCGGCGCGCTGCAGCGGAGTTTACCTTCGGGATAAATCTGCGGGGTCTGCGTGGCGCTATCCAGCGAGGGGGCCAGCGTTAACGTATAAATTTTGGTCATTCCTTCTCCTCCTTAATACGGCGACTGTACTTTATTTAAGCATGGCACGATGACTCCGGGAGGGAAAGTGATGTTCCTGCGAGATTTGCAAAGAAGCCTGTATTTTCATTATGAAATAAAGATTGTTTCCGGAGCTGTCTTATTCAAAAAACGAAAGAGTAAGTGATTGCTATGTTATTCGTGCTTTTTTATAATTTGCTACCTTTCTTAGGACCTGCACACCGCGATCCTCGCGAAAGTTTCCGGGACCCTCAGGTCTCTTTTATGTTGTACGGACGCTAAATTCAATGAGCGGGTAAGTTGTGCCTGTTCATCATTTGTACTGTCCTAAAAAATGTATTTTAGAGAGTTATAATGAAGCTTTTAAAGACAGTACCCGCAGCGGTTATGCTGGCGGGGGGGCTTTTTGCGTCTGTTGGCGCAATGGCCGATGATTCTGTATTTACCGTCATGGATGACCCTTCCGCTGCTAAAAAACCTTTCGAAGGTGTGGTTAACGCAGGCTACCTGGCGCAGTCCGGCAACACCAAAAACTCCTCGATGACGGCAGATTCCACCTTGACCTGGTATGGTAATACCACCGCCTGGTCGCTGTGGGGGAATGCCAGCAACACCTCTTCCAACGATGAGCGATCCTCAGAAAAATATGCAGTCGGTGGGCGTAGCCGCTACAACCTGACCGATATGAACTATATCTTTGGTCAGGGGAGCTGGCTGACCGACCGCTATAATGGCTATCAGCAGCGTGATGTCCTGACGGCGGGTTATGGTCGTCAGATCCTTAACGGTCCGGTGCACAGCCTGCGGTTTGAATTCGGTCCTGGCGTTCGCTATGACGAGTTTACCGATGGAGAAACCGACACTCAGCCGCTGGGTTACGCCTCCGGCACCTGGGCCTGGCAGATGACCGATAACGCCAAATTTACGCAAGGGGTCTCGGTGTTTGGCGCTGAGGACACCACCGTCAACTCTGAGAGCGCGTTAAACGTGGCGATTAACGCCCATTTCGCGCTGAAAGTCGCATACAACGTGACCTGGAACTCGGCGCCGCCTTCCTCAGCGCCGGAGCATACCGATCGCCGAACCTCGCTGTCCCTTGGATACAAAATGTAATATTTTCAGGCCGGGTTTTCCCGGCCTGTTCGTTTTAAATTTAGCAATGAGTGCCATTATTTTTTCTGGCCTTTCGTTTTAGTTTTTATAAAAAGAAATAGCCCTCCATCTTTTCTCCATTATTCCCGGTTTGTTGACAAATATTCATTCTATTTGACACGAAAAGCTAAATATTCGACGGACAAATATGTGATCTGGATCTATAATGATATGCACTGACCGGGCGGAGAAATCGCGCGGTCTGTCTTCCGTAATAAGAGAATGAATATCATGAAAAACACTTCATTTACCATCGCAGCCCTGGCGCTGTGCGTGCTTTCCTTTGGCGCATCCGCTGCCACGCCCGTTCCGCCATCAGGCAACCAGGACCATACTCAGGTTGGCATCGCCAAAGCGACTGACGTTGAGGCTGGCTCGAATATCGCCCCCGGTTCCCGAACTACCGGACAGTCCATGAGCGATGCCTTTAATGTGCATACGCTGGTGGCCGGCGAGTGGTCATAATATACCAGACCTTTATTTCGCCGTACGTCAATTAAGCCGGGTGGAGCGGTACCGGTTTAACGCGCTGTGTTAAAGATTAAGTATGCAATATCATTGCGTCTCTACTATCACGTCCGAATAATATTATCCGGCTTTGCCGGGGATTATTCTCGCCTGCAGTAGCAGGATATTCGTCTTTTTATCTCAATCTCTCTTGTTTTCTCCACATTCCGCCATCATTTATACGCTTGCGGCTTTAATCACGTACCAATGATGTGTAAACTACTCACCGGTGTTATCAGCAGGCGGTGGCAGGCGGGAACGGTCTATCCGGTCGTCCTCCTATTTTCGCAGAGTGAAGCGGGAACTGCGCCTTAACCTGATGATAATTATGATTATATAGTTTTGTATGTGCTCTTTCGTGTGGGGCACCACTGCAAATAAGGACATAAAATGCCTGTAATTACGCTTCCTGATGGCAGTCAACGCCATTTTGACCACGCTGTTAGCCCCATGGATGTTGCGCTGGATATCGGTCCAGGCCTGGCGAAAGCCACCATTGCCGGGCGGGTAAACGGTGAACTGGTAGACGCCTGCGACCCGATCGAAACCGATTCCACTCTCTCTATTATCACTGCGAAAGATGAAGAAGGGCTGGAGATCATTCGTCACTCCTGTGCGCACCTGTTAGGCCATGCCATTAAACAGCTGTGGCCCAACACCAAAATGGCTATCGGTCCGGTTGTTGATAATGGCTTCTACTATGACGTAGACCTCGACCACACCCTGACTCAGGAAGATATCGACGCGCTCGAAAAACGTATGCATGAGCTCGCCGAGAAAAACTACGATGTCATCAAGAAGAAAGTCAGCTGGCACGAAGCGCGTGAAACCTTCGTGAAGCGCGGCGAAACCTATAAAGTTTCTATTCTTGACGAAAACATTGCTCATGATGATAAGCCGGGTCTGTATCATCATGAAGAATATATCGATATGTGCCGCGGCCCGCACGTACCGAATATGCGCTTCTGTCATCACTTCAAGCTGATGAAAACCGCCGGTGCCTACTGGCGCGGCGACAGCAACAATAAAATGTTGCAGCGTATCTACGGTACCGCGTGGGCAGATAAAAAAGCGCTGAATGCCTATCTGCAGCGTCTTGAAGAAGCCGCCAAGCGTGACCACCGTAAAATTGGCAAGCAGCTTGACCTGTATCATATGCAGGAAGAGGCGCCGGGGATGGTGTTCTGGCACAACGACGGCTGGACTATCTTCCGTGAACTGGAAACCTTTGTTCGTTCTAAACTGAAAGAGTACCAGTATCAGGAAGTCAAAGGTCCGTTCATGATGGACCGTGTGCTGTGGGAAAAAACCGGCCACTGGGACAACTACAAAGATGCGATGTTCACCACCTCTTCTGAGAACCGTGAATACTGCATCAAGCCGATGAACTGCCCGGGCCACGTGCAGATCTTCAACCAGGGATTGAAATCCTACCGCGATCTGCCGCTGCGTATGGCGGAATTCGGTAGCTGCCACCGTAACGAACCGTCTGGCGCGCTGCACGGTCTGATGCGCGTTCGCGGCTTTACCCAGGATGATGCGCATATCTTCTGTACTGAAGATCAGGTTCGCGATGAAGTGAACGCCTGTATTCGTATGGTCTACGATATGTACAGCACCTTTGGCTTCGAGAAGATCGTCGTCAAACTGTCAACTCGCCCGGAAAAACGTATCGGTAGCGATGAGACCTGGGATCGCGCGGAAGCGGATCTGGCGGTGGCGCTGGAAGAAAATAACATCCCATTTGAGTATCAACTGGGCGAAGGGGCGTTCTACGGCCCGAAAATTGAATTTACCCTGTATGACTGCCTCGATCGCGCATGGCAGTGCGGAACGGTACAGCTGGACTTCTCTCTGCCGCAGCGTTTAAGCGCCTCTTATGTGGGCGAAAATAACGAGCGTCAGGTACCGGTCATGATTCACCGTGCGATTCTCGGTTCCCTGGAGCGCTTCATTGGCATCCTGACCGAAGAGTTCGCTGGCTTCTTCCCAACCTGGATTGCACCAGTGCAGGTAGTGGTCATGAATATTACCGATTCTCAGGCTGAATACGTTAACGAATTGACGCGTAAACTACAAAATGCGGGCATTCGTGTAAAAGCAGACTTGAGAAATGAGAAGATTGGCTTTAAAATCCGCGAGCACACTTTACGTCGTGTCCCGTATATGTTGGTCTGTGGCGACAAAGAAGTCGAAGCCGGCAAAGTGGCCGTGCGCACCCGTCGCGGGAAAGACCTCGGCAGCATGGACGTAAGTGAAGTGATTGAGAAGCTGCAACAAGAGATTCGCAGCCGCAGTCTTCAACAACTGGAGGAATAAGGTATTAAAGGCGGAAAACGAGTTCAAACGGCACGTCCGAATCGTATCAATGGCGAGATTCGCGCCCTGGAAGTTCGCTTGACAGGTCTGGAAGGCGAAGCTTTGGGTATTGTGAGTCTGAGAGAAGCTCTCGAAAAGGCTGAAGAGGCCGGAGTAGATTTAGTTGAAATCAGCCCTAACGCCGAACCGCCAGTTTGTCGTATCATGGACTACGGCAAGTTCCTTTATGAAAAGAGTAAGTCTTCTAAGGAACAGAAGAAAAAGCAAAAAGTTATCCAGGTTAAGGAAATTAAATTCCGTCCTGGGACCGATGATGGTGATTACCAGGTAAAACTCCGCAGCCTGGTTCGCTTTCTCGAAGATGGCGATAAGGCTAAGATCACACTGCGTTTCCGCGGTCGTGAGATGGCCCACCAGCAGATCGGTATGGAAGTGCTTACGCGCGTCCGTGACGATCTGAGTGAACTGGCAGTAGTCGAATCCTTCCCTACGAAGATCGAAGGCCGCCAGATGATCATGGTGCTCGCTCCTAAGAAGAAACAGTAAGGCCTTCAAGTAGCGATGTCAGTGGAGCCTTAGGGCTTCACTGATGTTGTTCGCCTATGTTTCGTTTATTAACAATGCGAAGTGGAAGTTATTAAGATGCCAAAAATTAAGACCGTACGCGGTGCTGCTAAGCGCTTCAAAAAAACCGGTAAAGGTGGTTTTAAGCACAAGCACGCTAACCTGCGTCACATTCTGACTAAAAAAGCTACCAAGCGTAAACGTCACCTGCGTCCGAAAGCCATGGTTTCCAAAGGCGATCTGGGCCTGGTTATCGCGTGCCTGCCGTACGCATAAGTCGTTAACGTTTAACTTTTTTAACTTAGAATAGATACAGGAGAGCACACATGGCTCGCGTAAAACGTGGTGTAATTGCACGTGCACGTCACAAGAAAATTTTGAAACAAGCTAAAGGCTACTACGGTGCGCGTTCTCGCGTATACCGCGTTGCCTTCCAGGCTGTTATCAAAGCTGGTCAGTACGCTTACCGTGACCGTCGTCAACGTAAACGTCAGTTCCGTCAACTGTGGATTGCACGTATCAACGCAGCAGCACGTCAGAACGGTATTTCTTACAGCAAATTCATCAATGGCCTGAAAAAAGCCTCTGTTGAAATCGACCGTAAGATCCTGGCTGACATCGCCGTATTCGACAAAGTAGCGTTCACCGCTCTGGTCGAAAAAGCGAAAGCAGCTCTGGCATAAGCCAGTTGAAAGAGGGAGCTTGTCTCCCTCTTTTCGTTTCAACACCATCAATACATTGACTTTTATCGGCGCAGGCTTTTCAATACAGGTCTGACGTTTCTTACCAGACAAGGTAATGCAAGCATGAATGCTGCTATTTTCCGCTTCTTTTTTTACTTTAGCACCTGAACTCAGGAGGCTAGCGCGTGAAAGAAGAAACGGAAAACAGCGCCAGAAAGCCTCCCCTGTGGAGGCTTTTTTCGTATATGGATTCGGGATATTAATTTCACTATAACCGGTGTCTGCACCGACATAATGAGGAAAACCATGTCACATCTCGCAGAGCTGGTTGCCAGTGCCAAGGCAGCCATTAACGAGGCATCAGATGTTGCTGCGCTGGACAACGTCCGCGTGGAATACCTGGGTAAAAAAGGGCATCTGACCCTGCAAATGACCACCCTGCGTGAGTTACCGCCGGAAGAGCGTCCGGCAGCCGGCGCGGTCATCAACGAAGCGAAAGAGCAGGTGCAGCAGGCGCTGAACGCGCGCAAAGCTGATCTGGAAGGCGCAGCGCTGAATGCGCGTCTGGCCGCAGAGACCATTGACGTCTCGCTGCCGGGACGCCGCATTGAAAATGGCGGCCTGCATCCGGTCACTCGCACCATCGACCGTATTGAAAGTTTCTTCGGTGAGCTCGGCTTTACCGTGGCGACTGGCCCGGAAATCGAAGATGATTACCACAACTTCGATGCGCTGAATATTCCGGGTCATCATCCGGCGCGCGCTGACCACGACACTTTCTGGTTCGATGCCACTCGCCTGCTGCGTACTCAGACCTCCGGCGTGCAGATCCGCACCATGGAAAACCAGCAGCCGCCCATCCGCATTATCGCGCCGGGCCGCGTCTATCGTAACGACTACGACCAGACCCATACCCCGATGTTCCACCAGATGGAAGGTCTGATTGTTGATAAAAACATCAGCTTCACCAACCTGAAAGGGACGCTGCACGACTTCCTGAACAACTTCTTTGAAGAAGACCTGCAGGTGCGCTTCCGTCCGTCCTACTTCCCGTTCACCGAGCCGTCCGCAGAAGTTGACGTGATGGGTAAAAACGGCAAATGGCTGGAAGTGCTGGGCTGCGGGATGGTACACCCGAACGTGCTGCGTAACGTCGGTATCGATCCGGAAGTTTACTCCGGCTTCGCCTTCGGTATGGGGATGGAGCGTCTGACCATGCTGCGTTATGGCGTGACCGATCTGCGCGCGTTCTTCGAAAACGATCTGCGTTTCCTCAAACAGTTTAAATAAGGGCAGGACAGAACAATGAAATTCAGTGAACTGTGGTTACGCGAGTGGGTTAACCCGGCGATCGACAGCGAAGCGCTTTCCGATCAGATCACCATGGCGGGCCTCGAGGTCGACGGCGTTGAGCCGGTTGCCGGCAGCTTCAACGGCGTAGTGGTCGGTGAAGTGGTGGAGTGCGGCCAGCATCCAAATGCTGACAAACTGCGCGTCACCAAAGTCAACGTGGGCGGTGAACGCCTGCTGGACATCGTCTGCGGCGCGCCAAACTGCCGTCAGGGGCTGAAAGTCGCCGTGGCGACCATCGGCGCCGTGCTGCCAGGCGATTTTAAAATTAAAGCGGCGAAGCTGCGCGGCGAGCCGTCAGAAGGGATGCTGTGCTCTTTCTCCGAGCTGGGTATTTCCGACGACCATAGCGGTATCATCGAACTGCCGGCGGATGCGCCGATCGGCACTGATATTCGTGAATACCTCAAGCTTGACGATAACACTATCGAAATCAGCGTCACGCCAAACCGTGCCGACTGCCTGGGTATCATCGGTGTGGCGCGCGATGTCGCTGTGCTGAACAAAGCGCCGCTGAACGCGCCGGAAATCACGCCGGTTGCCGCGACCATTGACGACGTGCTGCCGATTCAGGTTGACGCGCCGCAGGCGTGCCCGCGCTATCTGGGCCGCGTGGTGAAAGGCATCAACGTCAAAGCGCCGACCCCGCTGTGGATGAAAGAGAAGCTGCGCCGCTGCGGGATCCGCTCCATCGACGCGGTGGTTGACGTGACTAACTATGTCCTGCTTGAGCTGGGCCAGCCGATGCACGCCTTTGACCGCGACCGTATCGAAGGCGGGATCGTGGTGCGCATGGCGAAAGAGGGTGAAACCCTGGTGCTGCTCGATGGCTCTGAAGCGAAGCTCGACAGTGACACCCTGGTTATTGCTGACCATAACAAAGCGCTGGCGATGGGCGGGATCTTCGGCGGGGAACACTCCGGCGTTAACGACGAAACCCAGAACGTGCTGCTGGAATGCGCGTTCTTCAGCCCGCTGTCCATTACCGGCCGCGCGCGCCGTCATGGCCTGCACACCGATGCCTCTCATCGCTATGAGCGCGGCGTCGATCCGGCGCTGCAGTATAAAGCGCTGGAGCGTGCCACGCGTCTGCTGATCGACCTCTGCGGCGGTGAAGCCGGCCCGGTGATCGACGTGACAAACGAAGAGACCTTGCCAAAACGCGCCACCATTACCCTGCGTCGTAGCAAACTGGATCGCCTGATTGGCCACCATATCGATGACGCGCAGGTCACCGACATTCTGCAGCGCCTCGGCTGCGAAGTGACGGTGGGTCAGGACGAATGGCAGGCAGTCGCCCCGAGCTGGCGTTTCGACATGGAGATCGAAGAAGATCTGGTCGAAGAAGTGGCTCGCGTTTATGGCTACAACAACATTCCTGATGAGCCAGTACAGGCGGGTCTGATCATGGGTACCCATCGTGAAGCCGACCTGTCGCTGAAGCGCGTAAAAACGCTGCTGAACGACAAAGGCTATCAGGAAGTGATCACCTACAGCTTTGTTGACCCGAAAATCCAGCAGCTGATCCACGCCGGGGAAGAGGCGCTGATCCTGCCAAGCCCGATCTCCAGCGAAATGTCGGCGATGCGTCTGTCGCTGTGGACCGGCCTGTTGGGTACCGTGGTCTACAACCAGAACCGTCAGCAGAGCCGCGTGCGCATCTTTGAGAGTGGCCTGCGCTTCGTGCCGGATACTCAGGCGCCGCTGGGCATTCGTCAGGATGTGATGCTGGCCGGGGCGATCTGCGGCAACCGTTACGAAGAGCACTGGACGCTGGCGAAAGAGACGGTCGATTTCTATGATCTGAAGGGCGATCTGGAATCCGTACTGGATTTAACCGGTAAATTGGCCGACATCGAGTTCCGTGGCGAAGCGATCGCCGCGCTGCATCCAGGTCAATCCGCAGCGATTTATCTTAAAGGTGAACGCATTGGTTTCATTGGGGTTGTTCATCCGGAACTGGAACGTAAACTGGATCTGAACGGTCGCACTCTGGTGTTCGAACTGGAGTGGAACAAGCTCGCAGACCGCGTGGTGCCTCAGGCGCGCGATATTTCCCGCTTCCCGGCGAACCGTCGTGACATCGCGGTGCTGGTCGCGGAAAACGTGGCTGCTGCCGATGTTTTAGCCGAATGTAAGAAAGTTGGCGTAAATCAGGTAGTTGGCGTAAACTTATTTGACGTGTACCGTGGTAAAGGTGTGGCGGAAGGGTATAAGAGCCTTGCGATTAGCCTGATCCTGCAGGATACCAGCCGTACACTCGAAGAAGAGGAGATTGCCGCTACCGTTGCCAGATGTGTAGAGGCATTAAAAGAGCGATTCCAGGCATCATTGAGGGATTGAACCTATGGCGCTTACAAAAGCTGAAATGTCAGAATATCTGTTTGATAAGCTTGGGCTTAGCAAGCGGGATGCCAAAGAACTGGTCGAGTTGTTTTTCGAAGAGATCCGTCGTGCTCTGGAAAACGGAGAACAGGTCAAACTCTCCGGGTTCGGCAACTTCGATTTGCGGGATAAAAACCAACGCCCGGGACGTAACCCGAAGACGGGGGAGGATATTCCCATTACAGCCCGGCGCGTGGTGACCTTCAGACCCGGTCAGAAGCTGAAAAGCCGTGTCGAAAACGCGTCGCCGAAAGACAAATAATCTGAACTAATTAAAAAGGCCGCATTGCGGCCTTTTTCTTTTCTACACGTCCTTACGCTTTGACGGCGGTGAGCATGATCTCCACCAGGATATCCGGTCGCGCCATCTCCGCCTGTACTGCTGCTCGCGCCGGGCTCTGGCCTTCCGGCATCCACTGTACCCACATGTCATTGAATGCGACAAAATCACGTTCGATATCTTTCAGCCAGATCTGCGCGGAGAGAATTTGCCGCTTATCGCTCCCGGCAGCCGCCAACAGGGCATCGATCTTCTCCAGCACTTCACGGGTTTGTAAAACGATATCGTCTTCGCTGCTTTTTGGCGTCTGCCCGGAGAGGAACAACAGATTGCCATACGCAACGCTGGCGGAAAGGCGAGGTTGTGGATTATTGCGAATAATGGTCATGCGGTTTGTTTCCATGTGAGACCTTCTAAAGAAATAGTGGGTGCCTGATTGTCGATTAACGCGCCCAGCACCACCGCGCTGCCGGCGGCGAGGGTAAAGCCGAGACTACCCTGGCCGAGGTTCATCCATAGATTGGGGTATCCGGCGCGACCCAGCATCGGCGGGCCTGCTGGTGTTGACGGGCGCATGCCGGTCCAGGCTTCGGCCTTGTCCAGCCCTTCGAGTTCGGGAAAGCTGCGGGCGACGATGTTTTTCAGCGCCTGAATGCGGCTCTCGCGCAGTTGGTCGCCGTCATAGCCGATGTCCACCATCGCCGCGATGCGCAGTTGTTGGCCAAGGCGGGCATAAACGATTTTGTGCCCGTAGTCGGTGACGCTGATGTCAGGGGCAATACCTGCTTTTTCAGGATAGGGCAGGGTCAGGCTGTACCCCTTCAGGGCGCACAGCGGCACGCGAACCCCCAGATGCCCAAGCAGAGGACCACTGCCGTTACCGGCGGCAACGACATAATCATCGCCGGTGATGGTTCCCCGGTTGGTCTCCAGGGCGCTGATGCGTCCGCCGCGCTTATTGAGCTGCTGCACCTCACAGTGCGTCAGCAGGCTAAAGTCGTTGCTGGCATTGAGCTTGTCGAGCAGGGCAAGGCAGAACTGATGGCAATCTGCCGTTTCATCGCCCGGCGAATAAATTCCGCCCTGCAGCGAAGGGCTGATATGTCTGAGTGCCGGCTCCAGTTGCAGACAGGCGTCAGCATTCAGCGCTTGCTGATACTGAGGATCTATCCCTTTTGCCGCTTTAATAAAATCATATTCGCGGCGATGGATAATTAATTTACCGCTGCGCCGCCAGTGAAAATCGGCAAGATTATCCTCATCCAGCCATGACTGCATGACCTGACGGCTGAGCAACGACAGGCGCAAAATATGATCGCCGTTCATTTTATTGGTCTGGCTATTACAGGCACGCAGGAACTGCAGCAGCCAGCGCCACTGCTGGAAAGACATCTTAAGACGCATATTCAGCGGCGAATCGGCTTTGCCCATCCATTTAATCCCCTGCAGGGGAACGCCGCTATCGGCAAGGGGGGCAACGTAGCGATAACTTAATTGTCCGCCGTTAGCAAAACTGGTGGCACTGCCCGGTTCAGCATTGCGCTCCAGTAATTGCACCTGATGGCCGCGCTTAATCAGTTCCCAGGCCGTGGCCAGACCGACCACGCCGCCGCCGATAATGACAATGCGTTTGTTCATAACCCGATATATCCACCGCTAATCAATTTATCGGGTTATGTCAAAGCATTTACCCCAGCGGCGCAATTGACTTTTTATGGTCAGGGTATAACCGCAGGTTAATCTCCTTGAGTTGCTGGCGCAGACGCTGGCAGAGAAAATCGACGAACTTTTGCGCCATTGGACTCAGCGAAACATCGGCCCGGCGCAGCAGGCAGAGGTTGATGGCAATCGGCGGCGTAATGGGGTGGATCATCTCTGGAGCCAGGTTGTGCTGGGCGGAAAAGATATCTGTGATGCTGCAGCCCATGCCGCGCTTCACGAACTCGGTAGCCATATAGTAGGTCTGAACGTTAAGCCGGGTGGTGGAAAAGTCGCGACGGGTGGCGATGGCCGCAGAGAGCGAGTGCGGCCCTGGCGAGATCCAGCGCTGCTGGTCGATCTGGCTGATGTCCACCGCCCCCTGACGATAATGACGGTCGATGTACACCAGCGGTACTTCGGCAATCAGGGTGGTCAGGATCTCTCCCTGCTGCACCGGCTGTAGCGTCAGCGCCAAATCTATCTCGCGCAAATCCAGTTTTTTGACCAGCGTCTCGGTGTGCTCGGTGGTGAGCGTCATCACCAGGTTGCTGTTTTGCTGATAAAAGTCGGTCACCAGCTCTGGCACCAGGCTTAATCCCAGACTCGGCAGGCAGCCTAAGGTGATTTTGGCGCGCGGATCGCGGGCCAGATTGTCGGCCAACAGGCGCAGGTTATCGAGGTCCTGATAAATGCTCTGCGCTTTTTCGAAAAGTGTGATCGCCTCGCTGGTCGGCAGCAGCTTGCCGCGCACCCGCTGAAAGAGGGTAAAACCCAGTTTCATCTCGGCGCTTTTTAGCGCTTTGCTGGCCGCTGGCTGAGAGATATTGAGCGCTTCCGCCGCCCGTGACAGCGAGCCGCAGGTCATTACGGCGTGAAAGATTTCCAGATGACGCAGTTTCATGAACAGTTAACTCAGGGTTATAGCCTACCGATAAAAAGTCATTATCCACTAACACAAAGTTAACATAAATTTAATCTCCAATCAGCGCTCCGGTTACATATTGTGCTGTAGACCCCGCCTGATGGCGGAATATTACGCTCTCAGAATCTATTCCTTTGTACCCAAACGCACCCTCAGGCTCGCGGCCAATAATGAAAAAGAGGGGGGATGTTTTCTGAGCAGGTCCCAATACACCTCCTGACCCTTACGGTCGGATTGATTGGCATTAAGGAGTGCTATGAGTGACTCAACGCTCACAGGCAATGCGCCTGTCAGACGAAATATCACGCGGAAAAACGTTATTACTGGTCTGTTATTGCTGCTGTTCGTGTTGATCGCGCTGTGGTGCCACGGTCGACCGGGCAGTGAGCTTGGCCTGCTGGGATTTACGCCGCTGGTGGCACTAGCGATATTATCGCTGATCGGCGTTGATATTGTGCTGGCGGTGATCTCCTCGATTATTATCGCCATGATAATGACCTCGACCGGCCTGCCGGAAATGGGCACGATGCTGGCGAAATCCACCGGGTCATTTATCGCCACGGTAGGGCTTATCATTATGCTCGGCGCCGGCGTGGGGGAAGTGGCCACCCGCACCGGCGCAGCGGTTGAGCTGGTGAAATTCGTGGTTCATCGTATTGGGCTGTCGAGCCAGACGCGGGTTAAGTTCGGCATTGTGGTGTCATCGATTTTAATTTGTGGTTCGCTGGGCACCATGGCCGGTGGTAACGCCATTATCGTGGCCGTGATCATTCCGGTGGCGGCAGCGGTACGCTTAACGCCGCCGACGGTCGCCGCGCTGATGATGACCGCCGGCTCCGTTGGGCTCTTTACCGGGCCCTTCACCCACAGCACCGTGACAATCCTCAGCCTCGGCGGGTTGAGCTATCCGGATTATCTGCTGTACGTCGGTCTGCCGATGAGTGCGGTGACGCTGCTGGCCGGCTGGATAATGGCGGGGCGGATCCAGAAGATGACTGAAGGCAAACTGCGCTATGACGTCGATCTTTCGGAGAAGCCAAAAGACGATCTCAGCGCCGCGCAGCAGCGTCGGCGTAAATTAAGCGCGCTGGCCTTCGCCGCGACGATCATTGTGATGGCGGTCGTTGGCGTGGTGATCAAAGCTGGCTTCAGCTTTGCGATTATCGTGATGCTGCTGGTGGCGCTGATGACCGGGCTGGTAGGTGGCCTGCGACCGACGCAGATCCTGCAGGCGCTGTATCACGGCTGCGGCCGTCTGGTGTGGATGTTTATCCTCTACTGGCTGTATAACCCAATCCTTGAACTGATGGATGGTCTGCATGCCTATCAGGGGCTGCTGGAGTATACCCAACCGCTGCTCGAGGGGATCTCCCCGGCCTGGCTGTGCTTTAGCATCTTCGCGTTCAATATTATCGGCCATGTGCCCGGTGCGGCGGTGGCGCAAATGACGTTTACCCATAAAATCTTTGGCCCGATGCTGATGGCCGCCGGCGTGCCGCCGCAGGGGACCACCGCGGTGCTGCTCGCCTCTTCTCAGGTGGACTGGTTCGGTCCGTTTCCCTCATCGGACATGTTCGGCCAGATGGGGCTGGCGCAGTCCACGCATCTGAAATATATGCTCTATAACGGCTGGGCAATCGTGGTGGCGAATATCATTCTCTTTGCGCTACTGTTTCAGATCCTGGTGTAACGAACGAACGCAGACGCGGGGGAGGTCTTCCTCCGCGTCGACGAACGGCCGCGAGGTTTTCCTTTTCTCACCGCGACACCCACCGTAAAATCAGCCTCTTGTTCCCACTGCGTAATGGAATCTATGCTGACTCTCGCCCATCTTCAACAGCGCCGTAGCCGGCGTTGGCTCTTCGGATTAACGCTGTTGCTCCTGGTCACCCTGCTGGTCAGCCTGTGCGCGGGCGATCAATGGATCCCGCCTGGGGAATGGCTGAGCGCGAAAGGCCAGTTGTTCATCTGGCAGATCCGCCTGCCGCGAACCCTGGCGGTGGTGCTGGTGGGGGCGGCGCTGGCGCTCTCCGGGGCGATTATGCAGGCGCTGTTTGAAAATCCGCTGGCGGAGCCGGGTCTGCTGGGCGTCTCCAACGGGGCGGGCGTCGGGCTGATTGCCGCCGTCCTGCTGGGCAAAGGAGTCTTGCCCGGCTGGGCGCTCGGGCTGTGCGCGATCCTCGGCGCGCTGCTGATCACCTTTATTCTGCTACGTTTTGCCCGCCGCCATCTCTCTACCAGCCGTCTGCTGCTGGCAGGGGTGGCGCTGGGGATCATCTGCAGCGCCC
This sequence comes from Klebsiella sp. SWET4, assembly GCF_024296565.1. NCBI lineage: Bacteria > Pseudomonadati > Pseudomonadota > Gammaproteobacteria > Enterobacterales > Enterobacteriaceae > Klebsiella > Klebsiella sp. SWET4. Next base: position 42,114 of record NZ_JANCOB010000020.1, read on the forward strand.
TGATGACCTGGGTGGTCTACTTCTCCACCTCTTTTGACCTGCGTCAGCTGATGTACTGGATGATGGGCGGGTTTGGCGGCGTCGACTGGCAGCAGCTGTGGCTGATGATAGCCCTCCTGCCGGTGCTCTGCTGGGTCTGTCTGCAGTCGCAACCCCTGAATTTACTGGCGCTGGGCGAGGTCTCCGCTCGTCAGCTTGGGCTGCCGCTGTGGCTATGGCGCAAGCTGCTGGTGGTGGCGACCGGCTGGTTGGTCGGCGTTAGCGTCGCGCTGGCGGGAGCAATTGGCTTTATCGGCCTGGTGATCCCGCACATTCTGCGGCTATGCGGTTTAAGCGATCACCGGGTGTTGCTCCCGGCCTGCATGCTGGCCGGGGCGAGCGCCTTGCTGGGGGCGGATATCATTGCCCGACTGGCGCTTTCCGCCGCAGAGCTGCCGATTGGCGTGGTGACGGCGACGCTGGGCGCGCCGGTCTTTATCTGGTTGCTGCTGCGTTCGCGGGGGCGGGGATAGCGCGGCGCCGTCGGCAGGGACGGCGCCGGTTCAGGCTTACCAGCCTTTGATCGCGTCGCCTTTGTAGACTTCCTTCGCTTTTTCCGCGACTTCGCTGGTCTGGAAAGCGGCTTTCAGCTCCTGAATTTTCTTGCTGTCCTTATTATCCTCGCGGGCGACAATCGCATTCACGTAAGGGGAATCCGGCCCCTCCATAAACAGACCGTCGCGGGCGGCCGACAGGCCCGCCTGGGCGGAGAAGTTGGTGTTAATGATTGACAAGCTAACGTTCGGATCATCAAGGGTACGGGTCAGCTGTGGGGTATCCACTTCAACAATTTTCAGCTGTTTCGGGTTGTCGATGATATCCAGCGTGGTCGGTAAATAGCCGACGCCCGGCTTCAGCTTGAGTAACCCCTGCGCCTGGAGCAGCAGCAGGCTGCGGCCCAGGGTGGTGGTTTCATTAGAAATGGTCACCGTCGCCCCTTCGGGCAGTTCGCTGATGTTTTTGATCCGGTGAGAATAGGCGGCGATAGGGAAGACAAAGGTTTTACCGACCACCGCAAATTTATAGCCGCGCTCTTTCGACTGCGCCTCAAGGTACGGCAGGGTCTGGAAGGCGTTGGCATCCACATCTTTGTTGTTCAGTGCTTCGTTGGGCAGCACATAATCATTGAAGGAGACCACTTCGACGTCGAGATGATATTTATCCTTCGCAACCTGCTCCACCACTTTCCAGATGGCTTCGTCCGGCCCGGTATTGATAGCGACTTTCACTTTATTATCTTCATCCGGAGAGCAGGCGCTCAGCAGGGCGACAGAGGTGGCGATTAACGCCAGGCTAAACAACTTCTTCATCAATAAAACTCTCTTAAATTAACAAGTAACGAAACCATATTACATTACCGGGACACTGTACACGGAAATGGTCGACTGCCCAATTGAGAGGATTTCATGTTGCTGGCGGCCAGCGAAGCGCTGTTACATCATGCGACAACTCGGGGGGATTGGCAGTAGAATGGCGGCCGCTGAATCCGCTACAGTAGATAGGGATCACCTTCACCGGAAACCGGTTTATCCATTGAGGACAGGCTATGCAACATGACATTCTGAATACCGAAGTGACGACCATTGATGGCGAGAAAACCACCCTGGCATCCTTTGCCGGCAAGGTGCTGTTGATCGTCAATGTGGCCTCGAAATGCGGCCTGACGCCGCAGTATGAGCAACTCGAGGATCTGCAAAAGCAGTTTGCCGGGGAGGGCTTTAGCGTGCTGGGGTTCCCCTGCAACCAGTTCCTCGGCCAGGAGCCGGGCAGTGAAGAAGAGATTAAGACCTTCTGCAGCACCACCTACGGCGTCACCTTCCCGCTGTTCAGCAAAATTGACGTCAACGGTGAACATCGCGCGCCGCTGTATCAAAAACTGATTGCCGCCGCGCCGAAAGCGGTGGCCCCGGAAGGCAGCGGTTTTTATGAGCGGATGGCCAGCAAAGGCCGGGCGCCGCTGTATGTGGACGACATTCTGTGGAATTTCGAAAAATTCCTCGTCGATCGCCAGGGCAACGTCATTGAGCGCTTCTCTCCGGATATGACGCCGGACGATCCGCAGCTGGTGGCGGCGATTAAAGGAGCGCTGGCGAAATAATGGCGTTTCTGATGCAGCTACAGGATGTAGAAGCGGCGGGGCGTCTGGCCCCGTTTTCTGCGGCCTTTCGCGCCGGGGAGATTGTCCACCTGGTGGGGCCGAACGGCGCAGGGAAGAGCACGCTGCTGACCCGCATGGCGGGGCTGTCCGAGGGCCCCGGCACGGTTCATTTTAACGGACGGCGGCTTGACGAGTGGCCGGCGACGGAGCTGGCGCGCCGTCGCGGATATCTATGTCAACACCAGACCCCGCCGTTCGCCATGCCGGTGTGGCACTACCTGACGCTGCATATGCAGCAGCAGGGCGATAGCGCCCGTCTGAGCGATATCGCGGCCAGGCTTGGTCTGGACAATAAGCTGGACCGTCAGGTTAATCAGCTTTCGGGCGGTGAGTGGCAGCGCGTGCGGCTGGCGGCAGTGATCCTGCAGATCGATCCCTTGAGTCATCCCGCGGGTCAACTGCTGCTGCTGGATGAGCCGATGAACAGTCTGGATGTGGCCCAGCAGGCGGCGCTGGATCGGCTGTTACGTGAGCTGAGCGCGGCGGGGATTGCGGTGGTGATGAGCAGCCACGATCTCAACCATACCCTGCGCCATGCCGGACAAAGCTGGCTGCTCTGCCAGGGGGAAGCCATCGCCTGCGGAGAGACCGCCGAGGTGCTGAATGAGGAAAATTTAACCGCTGCCTATGCGATCCCGTTCCAGCGCGTGGAGGTGGCCGGTCATATTATGCTCATCGCGTCACAGTAGCACGCAGTTATCTTGTCACTGTATTGATAAACAAGCTAAATTATTGCGATAAAGAGACTAGGGACAGAGGGATCATCTGAAATGCGCTTCTGGTTCATGTTGGCGGCGGCGTTAATTTTAGCCGGCTGCAGCAGCCATCGGGCACCGCCGCCGAATCCACGGCTGGCTGACTCCATCACGGTGGTGGCGAATCTGAACGAGCAGTTGCGTAGCTGGCGTGGCGCACCGTATCGCTACGGCGGCATGACGCCGCGCGGCGTCGACTGCTCCGGCTTCGTGGTGCGCACGTTTCGCGATAAATTTGCCCTCCAGCTGCCGCGTGAAACCCGCGAGCAGGCGGAAATCGGCACCCGTATCGATAAGCGCGATCTGCTGCCCGGCGATCTGGTGTTCTTCAAAACCGGCTCAGGGGAGAGCGGTTTGCACGTTGGCATCTACGATACCGACAACCAGTTTATCCATGCCTCCACCAGCCAGGGCGTCACCCGTTCCTCGCTGGATAACGTCTACTGGAACAAAAAGTTCTGGCAGGCGCGGCGTATCTGACGTCATTCAGAAGCAAGAGGGAAGCGAGCGCTTCCCTTTTTTATGCCGATAACCCTGCACTCCGCCCGTGTTAATCCGCTGTTTGAGGCACTACACTGAAGGAAGGAGGAACCATGACCCTTTCTTTTACCACCCACTGGCGGGATGAACTGCCGGATTTTTACACTTCCCTGTTACCGACGCCGCTGGATAACGCCCGACTCATCTGGCGTAACGCCCCGCTGGCGCAACAGTTGGGGGTGCCCGACGCCCTGTTCGCGCCTGAAAATGGAGCCGGTGTCTGGGGCGGCGAAGCGCTGCTTCCGGGCATGTCGCCGCTGGCGCAAGTATACAGCGGCCATCAGTTTGGCGCCTGGGCCGGCCAGCTGGGCGACGGACGCGGGATCCTGCTCGGTGAGCAGCAGCTGGCGGATGGTCGCCGTTACGACTGGCATCTGAAAGGCGCCGGCCTGACCCCCTATTCGCGGATGGGGGACGGGCGCGCTGTACTGCGCTCGACGATCCGGGAAAGTCTGGCGTCAGAGGCGATGCACGCCCTGGGGATCCCGACGACGCGCGCCCTGGCGATGGTGACCAGCGATACCCCGATCTACCGCGAGCGCGTGGAGCCTGGCGCGATGCTGATGCGGGTGGCCGAGAGCCATGTCCGCTTCGGCCATTTCGAACATTTTTACTATCGCCGTGAGCCGCAGAAGGTCCAGCAATTGGCCGACTATGTCATTCGCCACCACTGGCCGCAGCTGCAGGATGAGGCAGACAAGTATCTGTTATGGTTCCGTGACGTTGTCACGCGCACCGCGCAGACCATCGCCAGCTGGCAAACCGTGGGCTTTGCCCATGGGGTGATGAATACCGACAACATGTCGATTCTCGGTCTGACCATCGACTACGGCCCGTATGGCTTCCTTGACGATTTTCAGCCGGACTTCATCTGCAACCACTCGGATTACCAGGGGCGCTACAGTTTTGAAAACCAGCCGGCGGTGGGGCTGTGGAATCTGCAGCGTCTGGCCCAGTCGCTGTCGCCGTTTATCAGCGCCGAAGCGCTGAACGCGGCGCTGGATGATTATCAGCACGCCTTGCTGACCGCTTATGGCCAGCGGATGCGCGATAAACTCGGCCTGTTCAGCCAGCAGAAAGGGGATAATGACCTGCTGGACGGGCTGTTTGCCCTGATGATCCGTGAGAAGAGCGACTATACCCGAACGTTCCGCCTGCTGAGCCACAGCGAACAGCTCAGCGCCGCCTCGCCGCTGCGCGACGAGTTTATCGATCGGGCGGCTTTCGACAGCTGGTTTGCCGGGTATCGTGCGCGCCTGCGTGATGAACAGGTGGATGACGCGCAGCGCCAGCAGCGGATGCAGGGCGTAAATCCGGCGCTGGTGTTACGCAACTGGCTGGCGCAGCGGGCGATAGAGCAGGCCGAGGCGGGCGATATGGGCGAGCTGGAGCGCCTGCATGCCGCGCTGGCAGACCCCTTTACCGATCGCGAGGACGACTACGTCCGCCGCCCACCGGACTGGGGGAAACGTCTGGAAGTCAGCTGCTCGAGCTAACTCGCCTCGCCCCGCGCTCAGCGGGGCGCTTACTTGGTCAGAATTAACTTCCCGGCGTTGGTCTGGCGCAGCAGATAGCGCTGGCCGCCATGTTCGATGACTACCCGTCCTTCGCTACCTAACAGCACCCGACTGCTAATCTGCCTGTCCGTCGCCACGGGATAGGGGGCATTGTCTTTTGGTTTTTCAGCTGTGGCAGTGTTATCCATACGCGTCATAGCTCTCAAAATAAAAATCAAAGCAACAATGATAATCATTATCAATAATGTTGTTTTTGACGGCAAGCGTTATTTATCGTGTTACCGGATTTGGTAGGGGAGTCACCGAAGGAAATTGCCCGCCGCAGGCGCGACGGGCGGAGCGGTTACAGACGGGTAGCGGTGGCGGCGGCCAGCTCGCTCAATAACCTTTCGCTGTCATCCCAGCTCAGGCAGGGGTCGGTGATCGACTGGCCCCAGGTCAGCGGCTGGCCGGGGACCACTTTCTGGGTGCCTTCCTGCAGGAAGCTCTCTGCCATAATTCCGGCGATGGCGGTGGAGCCCGCGCGAATTTGCTGACAGATATCGGCGCACACCTCCAGCTGACGGCGGTGCTGCTTCTGGCAGTTGCCATGGCTGAAATCAACGACCAGCTGTTCCGGCAGATCGAATTCACGCAGCGCCTCGCCGGCGGCAGCGATATCCTCGGCATGATAGTTTGGCTGTTTGCCGCCGCGCATAATGATATGCCCGTACGGGTTGCCGCTGGTCTGGTAAATCGTCATCTGCCCCTGCTTGTCCGGGGAGAGGAACATATGGCTGGCGCGGGAGGCGCGGATGGCGTCCACCGCGATGCGCGTATTGCCATCGGTGCCGTTTTTAAACCCGACCGGGCAGGAGAGCGCTGAGGCCATCTCACGGTGGATCTGGCTTTCTGTGGTGCGCGCCCCGATGGCACCCCAGCTGATGAGATCGGCGATAAACTGACCGGTCACCATATCGAGAAACTCGGTGGCCGTCGGTACCCCCAGCTCATTAACCTGCAGCAGCAGGCGCCGCGCCAGCTCAATTCCGTGGTTGACCCGGTAGCTGCCGTTGAGGTCCGGATCGGAGATTAAGCCTTTCCAGCCCACCACGGTACGCGGTTTTTCAAAGTAGGTGCGCATCACGATCTCCAGCTGCGGCTGGTAGCGCTCGCGCATGCCCTGCAGGCGGCGGGCATACTCCAGCGCCGCGTCGGTATCGTGAATGGAGCAGGGGCCGATAATCACCAGCAGGCGGCGGTCTTCGCCGTTGAGGATTTTTTCAATTCGGCGGCGGGAGGCCGAAACGTGGGCGGCCACGTCGGCCGTGACGGGATGGCGCTGGGCCAGTTCCGCGGGCGTTACCAGGCTTTCAATGCGCGCGGTACGCAATTCGTCTGTTTTATTCATTGGGGTCTCAAAAATCTGTTTCTTCCGCGGCGAAAATGCCGGGAAGTGATGCGCATCACGATAAACCAATCCCTGCTTATTGCAAGAGCAGGGCATGATCCTGTATAGGCCACGGGTGATAGCATAAACAAATTTTTAATAATGTACTAGTGTGTTAGTACATTCTGCGATTCAGCCCCATGATGTCCATGATTTTTGTCGCAATTTCCTCAACAGAATAATTGGTACTGTTCAGGCACGGGATTTTATTTTTGCGATACAGGGCCTCCACTTCGGTCACCTCCATCCGACACTGACGCAGAGAGGCGTAGCGGCTGTTTTCCCGACGCTCTTCGCGGATGGCCGCCAGCCGTTCGGGGTTGATGGTCAGGCCGAACATCTTATGTTGCAGGGGCTTCAGCGACGCCGGCAGCACCAGATTGTCCATATCGTCGGCGATAAACGGATAATTGGCGGCGCGAATGCCGTACTGCATGGCGAGGTACAGACTGGTGGGCGTCTTGCCGCAGCGCGACACACCGAGGAGGATCACCTGGGCCTGATCGAGGTTACGCAGGGAGATGCCATCGTCGTGGGCGAGGGTGTAATCGATGGCGGCGATACGCGCATCGTATTTGATCAGGTTCCCGGGGTTCAGGCCGTGAGTACGGTGGGCCACTGGCGTCGGGTCGAGGTTGAGCTCCTGCTGCAGCGGGGCCACCAGCGCCTGCACGATGTCCTGACAAAAACCTTCACTTTGCAGAATAATGTCGCGGATTTCCGGGATGACGATGGAATAGAACACCAGCGGGCGAATACCCGTTTGCTGATAGATGGCGTCGATCTGCTCCTTTACCGCCCGCGCGCGGCTGATGTTTTCGACAAACGGCAGAGTCACGCTGCTGATGGCAACCGGGAATTGCGACATCACGGCATGCCCCAGCACTTCTGCCGTAATGGCGGTACCGTCAGAAATATAAAATACGTGGCGATCTACAGCACTTTCCATTTTGACCATCCGGTATAATGAGTTTAATTGCCTGAATACGGATATTAAATTTAAGCATATCCCTGTTTGATTTGTCTCTTGTTAAAATTGAAACGCTATTTTTGTTTTTTATGAAAAGGGTGGTTCATTTTCTTCTTTTTGCCGTTATTTCCAGCGTTTTTCGTCATAATTCCTAAAAATCATCAAGTTAGCTATATCGCGGGAACAGTCCGAAAAATGAAAAAATAATTTGCTTGAACGATTCACCGTTTTTTTCAGCCCCATAAATATGTCAGGATAATCCTGCAGTCGATCGTGAAATTTTTTTCACTGGTATTAAATCACAAAAGGATTGTCTCGATGTCCAACAATGGCTCGTCACCGCTGGTGCTTTGGTATAACCAACTCGGCATGAATGATGTAGACAGAGTTGGGGGCAAAAATGCCTCCCTTGGTGAAATGATTACAAACCTGTCCGGTATGGGTGTTTCCGTGCCTAACGGGTTTGCCACCACCGCTGATGCTTTTGATCAGTTCCTGGACCAAAGCGGTGTTAACCAGCGCATTTATGCACTGCTGGATGAAACCGACATTGACGACGTTTCCGCATTAGCGAAAGCGGGCGCGCAGATCCGTCAGTGGATCATCGACACCCCTTTCCAGAGCGAACTGGAAAACGCGATTCGCGATGCTTATGACCTGCTGTCCGCCGATGACGCCGAGGCCTCATTTGCCGTGCGCTCTTCCGCTACTGCGGAAGATATGCCGGACGCCTCCTTCGCCGGGCAGCAAGAGACATTCCTCAACGTGCAGGGCTTTGACGCCGTGCTCGTTGCCGTGAAGCACGTGTTTGCCTCACTGTTTAACGATCGCGCGATCTCCTATCGCGTGCATCAGGGTTACGATCACCGCGGCGTGGCGCTTTCCGCCGGGGTGCAGAGGATGGTCCGCTCCGATCTGGCCTCCTCCGGCGTCATGTTCTCTATCGATACCGAGTCCGGTTTTGACCAGGTGGTGTTTATCACCTCGGCGTGGGGCCTCGGCGAGATGGTGGTGCAGGGCGCGGTGAACCCGGATGAATTCTACGTCCACAAGCCGACGCTGGCCGCTGGCCGCCCGGCCATCGTGCGCCGCACCATGGGGTCGAAAAAGATCCGCATGGTATACGCGCCGACTCAGGAGCACGGCAAGCAGGTGCGTATCGAAGATGTGCCGCAGGCGCAGCGCGATGTTTTCTCGTTAACTAACGAGGAGGTGCAGGAGCTGGCGAAGCAGGCGGTGCAGATCGAGAAGCACTACGGCCGTCCGATGGATATCGAGTGGGCGAAAGATGGCCACACCGGTAAGCTGTTTATCGTCCAGGCGCGTCCGGAAACCGTGCGTTCCCGCGGCCAGGTGATGGAGCGTTATACCCTCCACGCTCAGGGGCAGATCATCGCCGAAGGGCGCGCCATCGGCCACCGTATTGGCGCCGGCCCGGTGAAGGTGATCCACGATATCAGCGAGATGAACCGCATCGAACCTGGCGACGTGCTGGTCACCGACATGACCGACCCGGACTGGGAACCGATCATGAAGAAAGCCTCGGCGATCGTCACCAACCGCGGCGGACGTACCTGCCACGCGGCGATTATCGCCCGTGAGCTGGGGATCCCGGCGGTGGTCGGTTGCGGCGATGCCACCGATCGCATTCAGGAAAACCAGAACGTGACCGTCTCCTGCGCCGAAGGCGACACCGGCTACGTTTACGCCGAGCTGCTGGACTTCAGCGTCAAGAGCTCCAGCGTTGGCGAGATGCCGGATCTGCCGCTGAAGGTGATGATGAACGTCGGCAACCCGGATCGTGCGTTTGACTTTGCCTGCCTGCCGAACGAAGGCGTGGGTCTGGCGCGGCTGGAATTTATCATCAACCGCATGATTGGCGTTCACCCGCGCGCGCTGCTGGAGTTTGACGACCAGGAGCCGGGCCTGCAGAACGAAATCCGCGAGCTGATGAAAGGCTACGATTCGCCGAGAGAGTTCTACGTCGGCCGTCTGACCGAAGGGATCGCTACCCTTGGCGCCGCCTTCTACCCGAAACGCGTCATCGTGCGTTTGTCGGACTTCAAATCGAATGAGTACGCCAACCTGGTGGGCGGCGAGCGCTATGAGCCGGAAGAAGAGAACCCGATGCTCGGCTTCCGCGGCGCCGGACGCTACGTTTCCGAAAGCTTCCGCGACTGCTTCGCGCTGGAGTGTGAAGCGATGAAGCGCGTGCGTAACGACATGGGGCTGACCAACGTTGAAGTGATGGTGCCGTTTGTGCGTACCGTCGCCCAGGCGAAAGCGGTGGTCGAAGAGCTGGAGCGTCAGGGGCTGAAGCGCGGCGAGAACGGGCTGAAGATCATTATGATGTGTGAGATCCCATCGAATGCCTTGCTGGCCGAGCAGTTCCTCGAGTACTTCGACGGCTTCTCCATCGGTTCGAACGACATGACCCAGCTGGCGCTCGGTCTGGATCGCGACTCCGGCGTGGTCTCTGAGCTGTTTGATGAGCGCAACGACGCGGTGAAAGCCCTGCTGTCGATGGCGATCCGCGCAGCGAAAAAACAGGGCAAATACGTCGGCATCTGCGGCCAGGGGCCGTCTGACCATGAAGATTTTGCCGCCTGGCTGATGGAAGAAGGGATCGACAGTCTGTCCCTCAACCCGGATACTGTGGTGCAAACCTGGTTAGGTCTGGCGGAACTGAAAAAATAAGTTCGCCCTGACAGCACCGATCCCCGGCAGCGATGCCGGGGATTTTTTTGCCTGTTGCAGGCTGTCCGGTGTGGCGATGCGCAGGACAAAAAAAAGCCCATCGTGGGAGATGGGCAAAGACTACACACAGCAATTCGTTGTTTCACTCAGGGGATTTCCATGCTTATAAATCAAGGTGTTGATTTATAACCGTGAGCTAATAGTAGGCAGCGGGGCCTTTGCCGTCGATCAGATTCCTCTCAATAGTTAAATTGTTGTGAAGGACCGGGGGAGGAAAGCGAGGGGAATGGCGCTCAGGGCCAGCGCGTTGCCGGCGATCAATAAATTTTGCTTAACAATAGGCGGGCAAGGAAACAGGCGGGTCTCCCCGCCTGCCAGGGCATTACTTGCGCCCAGCCTCCAGCTCGCTAAGCTCTTCGAGGACGACATCGGGGTCTTTCGGCGGCGGCGGCACTTCGTGTACCCAGGCGTCATACAGACGCCAGGAGACGGCCAGCAGCACTGGACCGATAAACAGACCGATCATGCCGAAGGCGATCAGTCCGCCAATGACGCCGGTAAGAATGAGGATCATCGGCAGGTCGGCGCCCATGCGGATAAGCACCGGACGAATGACGTTGTCCATGGTGCCAACCACGCAGCTCCACACCAGCAGCACGGTCCCCCAGGTGGTGTCCCCGCTCCAGTAAAGCCAGATAATCGACGGTACCAGAACCAGCAAAGGGCCGAGCTGGACCAGACAGGTAAAGATCATTACTACGGTCAGCAGAGCGGCGTAGGGGACGCCGGAGATGGCAAGGCCGATCCCGCCCAGCACCGCCTGAGTGAGGGCCGTCACCACCACGCCCAGCGCCACGGCGCGCACGGCCTGGCCGGCCAGCAGCACCGCCGCATCGCCGCGTTTGGCTGCGAGGCGTGTAGCGAAGTAGCGGAAACCATAGGCCACCTGCTCGCCGCGCCAGTAGAGCAGCGCGCTGAACAACAGCATCAGACCGCAGTAGACCAGCAGCTTGCCGATGTGCGCCGCTTGCCCGACAAACCAGCTGGTGGTAGTGCCAATATAGGGGCGAACCTTGGCCATAATCGCCGAGCCGCCCATATCCAGCAGACCATGCCAGGCGGAGTACAGCTTATCGCCGACCAGCGGCACGCTGTTCAGCCAGGCGAAATCCGGCAGCGTCACATTTCCACTGCTGATAAGTTTGATCAGCGGGACGCTGTTATCCACCAGGCTGTTGACCAGCAGAGCGATAGGAATAACGAATAGCAAAAACAGCAGCAGGGTCATCGCCAGCACCGCCAGCATCCGTTTGCCGAACAGCACGCGCTGCAGACGCAGTAGCACCGGCCAGGTGGCGATCACCACCGTACCGGCCCAGGCGAAGGACAGAATAAACGGCTGCACAACCCACAGGCAGGATATGATAATCAGGGCCAGGAACAGCACCGACAGCAGTATTTGCGGAATGTCCCGAGGCTGATGGGGGTTTATCATAGAGAAATTTTACCTTTCCAGTCGCGCCAAAAAGCTGGCGCCGCGTAAATCCATGTACTGATAATAATATCAATAATATTGCCGGGCTGATTTTGCACAGAAAACACGTGGGCGCATATGAAAAAAATGTGATAAAAAGTTGAATGCGCTACGCAAACGTTTAGTTAGCACCAACACAATATTTTCAAACACAACATAGTCAGGCAGGGTCAAGTGTGATGATCCCACAAATTTCTCAGGCACCAGGGGTAGTTCAGCTGGTGCTGAATTTTTTGCAGGTACTGGAGCAACAGGGTTTTACCGGCGATACCGCCACCAGCTATGCCGACAGGCTGACGATGGCCACCGACAACAGCGTCTATCAGCTGCTGCCGGATGCGGTCCTTTTCCCGCGTTCTACGGCGGACGTGGCCTTGCTGGCGCGCGTCGCCGCCGAACCGCGCTTTACATCGCTGGTCTTCACGCCGCGCGGCGGCGGCACCGGCACCAACGGCCAGGCGCTGAACGGCGGGATTATTGTCGATATGTCCCGCTATATGAATCGCATCATTGAGATTAACCCCGAAGAGGGCTGGGTGCGCGTTGAAGCCGGGGTCATCAAAGATCAGCTGAACCAGTTTCTTAAACCCTATGGTTACTTCTTTGCACCTGAGCTTTCCACCAGCAACCGCGCCACGCTGGGCGGGATGATAAACACCGACGCGTCCGGACAGGGATCGCTGGTGTACGGTAAAACGTCGGATCACGTGCTCGGTCTGCGAGCGGTGCTGATGGGCGGCGATATCCTCGATACCCAGGCGGTGCCGGTAGCGCTGGCGGAGACGCTGGGCAACACCCCATCGACGATTGGCCGAATCTATAACACGGTCTACCAGCGCTGCAAGACGCAGCGTGAA
>NZ_JANCOB010000021.1:0-34381 GCF_024296565.1 Klebsiella sp. SWET4
CGGGCGACAACATCAAAATGGTTGTTACCCTGATCCACCCGATCGCGATGGACGATGGTCTGCGTTTCGCAATCCGTGAAGGCGGTCGTACCGTTGGCGCGGGCGTGGTTGCTAAAGTTCTCGGCTAATCGCTGATAACATTTGACGCAATGCGCAATAAAAGGGCATCATTTGATGCCCTTTTTGCACGCTTTCATACCAGAACCTGGCTCATCAGTGATTTTTTTTGTCATAATCATTGCTGAGACAGGCTCTGAAGAGGGCGTTTATACACCAAACCATTCGAGCGGTAGCGCGACGGCAAGTGAGCGTTCTCCTTTGCAATAGCAGGGAAGAGGCGCCAGAACCGCCAGCGTTGAAGCAGTTTGAACGCGTTCAGTGTATAATCCGAAACTTAATTTCGGTTTGGATCGCCTCGCCCCCGCGGGGTGAAATTGTTTGTAGAATACTTCTGACAGGTTGGTTTATGAGTGCGAATACCGAAGCTCAAGGGAGCGGGCGCGGCCTGGAAGCGATGAAGTGGATTATCGTTGCCGTGCTGCTGATCGTGGCGATCGTGGGCAACTTCCTTTATCGCGACATTATGCTGGCGGTGCGTGCGCTGGCCGTGGTTATTCTTATTGCTGCTGCCGGTGGCGTCGCGCTGTTGACGACGAAAGGTAAGGCGACCGTTGCTTTTGCTCGCGAAGCGCGAACTGAAGTGCGTAAAGTGATTTGGCCGACTCGCCAGGAAACGCTGCATACTACGCTGATTGTTGCTGCCGTGACTGCAGTAATGTCACTGATCCTGTGGGGACTGGATGGTATTCTGGTTCGCCTGGTCTCCTTTATCACTGGCCTGAGGTTCTGAGATGTCTGAAGCTCCTAAAAAGCGCTGGTACGTCGTTCAGGCGTTTTCCGGTTTTGAAGGTCGCGTAGCTACTTCGCTGCGTGAACATATCAAATTACACAACATGGAAGAGTTGTTTGGCGAAGTCATGGTTCCAACCGAAGAAGTGGTTGAAATCCGTGGCGGCCAGCGTCGCAAAAGCGAACGTAAATTCTTCCCAGGCTACGTTCTGGTTCAGATGGTCATGAACGACGCGAGCTGGCACCTGGTGCGCAGCGTACCGCGTGTGATGGGCTTCATCGGCGGTACTTCCGACCGTCCGGCGCCGATCAGCGACAAAGAAGTCGATGCCATCATGAACCGCCTGCAGCAGGTTGGCGATAAGCCGCGTCCGAAAACGCTGTTTGAGCCGGGCGAAATGGTTCGTGTCAACGATGGTCCGTTCGCTGACTTTAACGGCGTCGTTGAAGAAGTGGACTATGAGAAGTCCCGCCTGAAAGTTTCTGTTTCTATCTTCGGTCGTGCGACGCCGGTAGAACTGGACTTCGGTCAGGTTGAGAAGGCGTAAGCCGGCGATCAAAAAAGCAGCGATTTAATCGTTGCATAGGGCGCGAAATTGGCATACAATTTCGCGCCTTTTGTTTTTATGGGCCTGGTCCGTAAAACGATGTTTAATCACGGGGAGCTTCTCTGAAGCGTTAATACCCAATTTGAGGATTTAAGAATGGCTAAGAAAGTACAAGCCTACGTCAAGCTGCAGGTTGCAGCTGGTATGGCAAACCCGAGTCCGCCGGTTGGTCCAGCACTGGGTCAGCAGGGCGTTAACATCATGGAATTCTGCAAAGCGTTCAACGCAAAAACTGAATCCATGGAAAAAGGTCTGCCAATCCCGGTTGTTATCACCGTTTACGCTGACCGTTCTTTCACTTTCGTTACCAAAACCCCGCCGGCAGCAGTTCTGCTGAAAAAAGCGGCTGGTATCAAGTCCGGCTCTGGTAAGCCGAACAAAGATAAAGTGGGTAAAATTTCCCGCGCTCAGCTGCAGGAAATCGCGCAGACCAAAGCTGCCGACATGACTGGTGCCGACATTGAAGCGATGACTCGCTCCATCGAAGGTACTGCACGTTCCATGGGCCTGGTAGTGGAGGACTAAGAAATGGCTAAACTGACCAAGCGCATGTCCGTGATCCGTGACAAAGTTGATGCAACTAAACAGTATGACATCAACGAAGCCATCTCTCTGCTGAAAGAACTGGCTACTGCTAAGTTCGTTGAAAGCGTTGACGTTGCTGTAAACCTGGGCATCGATGCTCGTAAATCTGACCAGAACGTACGTGGTGCAACTGTACTGCCGCACGGTACTGGCCGTTCTGTTCGCGTTGCCGTATTTGCCCAGGGCGCAAACGCTGAAGCTGCTAAAGCTGCAGGCGCTGAGCTGGTAGGTATGGAAGATCTGGCTGACCAGATCAAGAAAGGCGAAATGAACTTTGACGTTGTTATTGCTTCCCCGGATGCAATGCGCGTTGTTGGCCAGCTGGGCCAGGTTCTGGGTCCGCGCGGCCTGATGCCAAACCCGAAAGTGGGTACCGTAACCCCTAACGTTGCTGAAGCGGTTAAGAACGCTAAAGCAGGTCAGGTTCGTTATCGTAACGACAAAAACGGCATCATCCACACCACCATCGGTAAAGTGGACTTTGACGCTGACAAACTGAAAGAAAACCTGGAAGCTCTGCTGGTTGCGCTGAAAAAAGCAAAACCGACTCAGGCGAAAGGCGTGTACATCAAGAAAGTTAGCATCTCCACCACCATGGGTGCAGGTGTTGCAGTAGATCAGGCTGGCCTGAACGCTTCTGCAAACTAATGCCTTTACGTGGGCGGTGATTTTGTCTACAATCTTACCCCCACGATTCTGTCAATAAGACAGACGCTATGCGAGTCATTTGAATTGCAGCAAGGCAGCAATCGAGTGAATCACCGGGAGTGTAGTTAACTACATGACCGGTGTGAACGAGAGCAGCTAACGCCGCTGCGGTTCGAAGGACGAAGTCATAGAAAGAATTTGTTCGTTGGAGCCTGGCCTATCCAGGCCTCCGTCGAAGACCGCAGGTGTTTCGCAAGAAACTTAATCCCCTGCGTAGACGGTGACAGAACGCTAAGATTATTTTTGGATACTCTGGCTTGTTTCTGCTCACCGTATTTAGACGCTCTTTTCGTTGAATTGAGTGAAGTGAGTTCCAGAGCATAAGCTCTGGCAAACATCCAGGAGCAAAGCTAATGGCTTTAAATCTTCAAGACAAACAAGCGATTGTTGCTGAAGTCAGCGAAGTAGCCAAAGGCGCGCTGTCTGCAGTAGTTGCGGATTCCCGTGGCGTAACTGTAGATAAAATGACTGAACTGCGTAAAGCAGGTCGTGAAGCTGGCGTATACATGCGTGTTGTTCGTAACACCCTGCTGCGCCGCGTCGTTGAAGGTACTCAGTTCGAGTGCCTGAAAGACACGTTTGTTGGTCCGACCCTGATTGCATACTCTATGGAACACCCGGGCGCTGCTGCTCGTCTGTTCAAAGAGTTCGCGAAAGCGAATGCAAAATTTGAGGTCAAAGCCGCTGCCTTTGAAGGTGAGCTGATCCCGGCGTCGCAGATCGACCGCCTGGCAACTCTGCCGACCTACGAAGAAGCAATTGCACGCCTGATGGCAACCATGAAAGAAGCTTCGGCTGGCAAACTGGTTCGTACTCTGGCTGCTGTACGCGATGCGAAAGAAGCTGCTTAATCGCAGTTATCTTTATAAAGCATTCGCTTACGTATAAACTTATTCTGATATTCAGGAACAATTTAAATGTCTATCACTAAAGATCAAATCATTGAAGCAGTATCCGCTATGTCCGTAATGGACGTTGTTGAGCTGATCTCTGCAATGGAAGAAAAATTCGGTGTTTCCGCTGCTGCTGCTGTAGCTGTAGCTGCTGGCCCGGTTGAAGCTGCTGAAGAAAAAACTGAATTCGACGTAATTCTGAAAGCTGCTGGCGCTAACAAAGTTGCTGTTATCAAAGCAGTACGTGGCGCAACTGGCCTGGGTCTGAAAGAAGCTAAAGACCTGGTAGAATCTGCTCCGGCTGCACTGAAAGAAGGCATCAGCAAAGACGACGCTGAAGCTCTGAAAAAATCTCTGGAAGAAGCTGGCGCTGAAGTTGAAGTTAAATAAGCCAACCCTTCCGGTTGCAGCCTGAGAAATCAGGCTGAGGCTGGTGACTTTTTAGTCACCAGCCTTTTTGCGCTGTAAGGCGCCAGTAGCATTTCACACTGTTTGACTGCTGGTTTGCCTGACAATGCTTGTTTCTATCGACGACTTAATATACTGCGACAGGTTAGGGTTCCTGGGCTGTGTAAATCGCAACGAAATGGTTTAAGCGTGATAGCAACAGGTATTGCGGAAAGTGTTCCATTTTCCGGTCAACAAAATAGTGTTGCATAAAAAACTGCCTTACTTAGGCAGACGGGTCGACTTGTCAGCGAGCTGAGGAACCCTATGGTTTACTCCTATACCGAGAAAAAACGTATTCGTAAGGATTTTGGTAAACGTCCACAAGTTCTGGACATACCTTATCTCCTTTCTATCCAGCTTGATTCGTTCCAGAAGTTTATCGAGCAAGATCCTGAAGGGCAGTATGGTCTGGAAGCAGCCTTCCGTTCCGTATTCCCGATTCAGAGCTACAGCGGTAATTCAGAGCTGCAATACGTCAGCTACCGTCTGGGCGAACCTGTTTTTGATGTTAAAGAATGTCAGATCCGTGGCGTGACTTATTCTGCACCGCTGCGCGTAAAACTGCGTCTGGTGATCTACGAGCGCGAAGCGCCGGAAGGCACCGTTAAAGACATCAAAGAACAAGAAGTCTACATGGGCGAAATCCCGCTCATGACCGACAACGGTACCTTTGTTATCAACGGTACCGAGCGTGTTATCGTTTCTCAGCTGCACCGTAGCCCGGGCGTCTTCTTTGACAGTGACAAAGGTAAGACCCACTCCTCCGGTAAGGTCCTGTATAACGCACGTATCATCCCTTACCGCGGTTCCTGGCTGGACTTCGAATTCGACCCGAAAGACAACCTGTTCGTTCGTATCGACCGTCGTCGTAAACTGCCGGCAACCATCATTCTGCGCGCGCTGAATTACACCACTGAGCAGATCCTTGACCTGTTCTTCGAGAAAGTGGTCTTTGAAATTCGCGACAACAAGCTGCAGATGGAGCTGGTACCGGAGCGTCTGCGCGGTGAAACCGCCTCCTTCGATATCGAAGCCAACGGTAAAGTGTACGTTGAGAAAGGCCGTCGTATTACTGCGCGCCACATTCGCCAGCTGGAAAAAGACGATATCAAACATATCGAAGTTCCGGTTGAGTACATCGCGGGTAAAGTTGCTTCTAAAGACTACATCGACGAAGCGACCGGCGAACTGATCTGCCCGGCGAACATGGAGCTGAGCCTGGATCTGCTGGCTAAACTGAGCCAGTCCGGCCACAAGCGTATCGAAACGCTGTTCACCAACGATCTGGACCACGGTCCGTACATTTCTGAAACGGTACGCGTCGACCCGACCAACGATCGTCTGAGCGCGCTGGTAGAAATCTACCGCATGATGCGCCCTGGTGAGCCGCCGACTCGCGAAGCGGCTGAAAGCCTGTTTGAGAACCTGTTCTTCTCCGAAGACCGCTACGATCTGTCCGCGGTTGGTCGTATGAAGTTCAACCGTTCTCTGCTGCGCGACGAAATCGAAGGTTCCGGTATCCTGAGCAAAGACGACATCATCGAAGTGATGAAGAAGCTCATCGATATCCGTAACGGTAAAGGCGAAGTCGATGATATCGACCACCTCGGCAACCGTCGTATCCGTTCCGTTGGCGAAATGGCGGAAAACCAGTTCCGCGTTGGCCTGGTACGTGTAGAGCGTGCGGTTAAAGAGCGTCTGTCTCTGGGCGATCTGGATACCCTGATGCCTCAGGATATGATCAACGCCAAGCCGATTTCCGCAGCAGTGAAAGAGTTCTTTGGTTCCAGCCAGCTGTCCCAGTTTATGGACCAGAACAACCCGCTGTCTGAGATTACGCACAAACGTCGTATCTCCGCACTCGGCCCAGGCGGTCTGACCCGTGAACGCGCAGGCTTCGAAGTTCGAGACGTACACCCGACGCACTACGGTCGCGTATGTCCAATCGAAACGCCTGAAGGTCCGAACATCGGTCTGATCAACTCCCTGTCCGTGTACGCACAGACTAACGAATACGGTTTCCTTGAGACCCCGTATCGTAAAGTGACCGACGGTGTGGTTACCGATGAAATTCACTACCTGTCTGCTATCGAAGAAGGCAACTACGTTATTGCTCAGGCGAACTCCAACCTGGACGAAAACGGCCACTTCGTAGAAGATCTGGTTACCTGCCGTAGCAAAGGCGAATCCAGCTTGTTCAGCCGCGACCAGGTTGACTACATGGACGTATCCACCCAGCAGGTGGTATCCGTCGGTGCGTCCCTGATCCCGTTCCTGGAGCACGATGACGCCAACCGTGCATTGATGGGTGCGAACATGCAACGTCAGGCGGTTCCGACTCTGCGCGCTGATAAGCCGCTGGTTGGTACCGGTATGGAACGTGCTGTTGCCGTTGACTCCGGTGTTACTGCGGTGGCTAAACGTGGCGGTACCGTTCAGTACGTGGATGCTTCCCGTATCGTTATCAAAGTTAACGAAGACGAGATGTACCCGGGCGAAGCAGGTATCGACATCTATAACCTGACCAAGTACACCCGTTCTAACCAGAACACCTGCATCAACCAGATGCCTTGCGTGTCCCTGGGCGAACCCATTGAGCGCGGCGACGTGCTGGCCGACGGCCCGTCCACCGACCTTGGTGAACTGGCGCTGGGTCAGAACATGCGCGTAGCGTTCATGCCGTGGAACGGCTACAACTTCGAAGACTCCATCCTCGTCTCCGAGCGTGTTGTTCAGGAAGACCGTTTCACCACCATCCACATTCAGGAACTGGCGTGCGTGTCCCGTGACACCAAGCTGGGGCCGGAAGAGATCACCGCTGACATCCCGAACGTGGGTGAAGCTGCGCTCTCTAAACTGGATGAGTCCGGTATCGTTTATATCGGCGCGGAAGTGACCGGCGGCGACATTCTGGTTGGTAAGGTAACGCCGAAAGGTGAAACCCAGCTGACGCCGGAAGAGAAACTGCTGCGTGCGATCTTCGGTGAGAAAGCGTCTGACGTTAAAGACTCTTCTCTGCGCGTACCGAACGGTGTCTCTGGTACCGTTATCGACGTTCAGGTCTTTACCCGTGATGGCGTAGAAAAAGACAAACGTGCGCTGGAAATCGAAGAGATGCAGCTGAAGCAGGCGAAGAAAGACCTGTCTGAAGAACTGCAGATCCTCGAAGCCGGTCTGTTCAGTCGTATCTACGCGGTGCTGGTCTCCGGTGGCGTTGAAGCTGAGAAGCTCGACAAACTGCCGCGCGATCGCTGGCTGGAACTGGGCCTGACCGACGAAGAGAAACAGAATCAGCTGGAGCAACTGGCTGAGCAGTATGACGAACTGAAACACGAGTTCGAGAAAAAACTCGAAGCGAAACGCCGTAAAATCACCCAAGGCGACGATCTGGCACCGGGTGTGCTGAAGATTGTTAAGGTATACCTGGCCGTTAAACGCCGTATCCAGCCTGGTGATAAGATGGCAGGCCGTCACGGTAACAAGGGTGTTATCTCTAAGATCAACCCGATCGAAGATATGCCGCACGATGCTAACGGTACGCCGGTAGATATCGTACTGAACCCGCTGGGCGTACCGTCTCGTATGAACATCGGTCAGATCCTGGAAACTCACCTGGGTATGGCTGCGAAAGGCATCGGCGATAAGATCAACGCCATGCTGAAACAGCAGCAAGAAGTCGCGAAACTGCGCGAATTCATCCAGCGTGCTTACGATCTGGGCGCTGACGTTCGCCAGAAAGTTGACCTGAATACCTTCAGCGATGAAGAAGTTCTGCGTCTGGCTGAAAACCTGCGTAAAGGCATGCCGATCGCAACGCCGGTATTCGACGGTGCGAAAGAAGCTGAAATCAAAGAGCTGCTGCAGCTGGGCGACCTGCCGACTTCCGGTCAGATCACCCTGTTTGACGGCCGCACCGGTGAACAGTTCGAACGTCCGGTAACCGTGGGTTACATGTACATGCTGAAACTGAACCACCTGGTCGACGACAAAATGCACGCTCGTTCCACCGGTTCCTACAGCCTGGTTACTCAGCAGCCGCTGGGTGGTAAGGCGCAGTTCGGTGGTCAGCGCTTCGGTGAGATGGAAGTGTGGGCGCTGGAAGCTTATGGCGCGGCCTACACCCTGCAGGAAATGCTCACCGTTAAGTCTGATGACGTGAACGGTCGTACCAAGATGTATAAAAACATCGTGGACGGCAACCACCAGATGGAACCGGGCATGCCGGAATCCTTCAACGTACTGTTGAAAGAAATCCGCTCGCTGGGCATCAACATCGAACTGGAAGACGAGTAACTCTCGCTCAAACAGGTCACTGGTGCCGGGATAAAACCCGGCGCCAGATTGTGCTAACTCCGACGGGAGCAAATCCGTGAAAGACTTATTAAAGTTTCTGAAAGCGCAAACTAAAACCGAAGAGTTTGATGCGATCAAAATTGCTCTGGCATCGCCAGACATGATCCGTTCATGGTCTTTCGGTGAAGTTAAAAAGCCGGAAACCATTAACTACCGTACGTTCAAGCCTGAGCGTGACGGTCTGTTCTGTGCTCGTATTTTCGGGCCAGTAAAAGACTATGAGTGCCTGTGCGGTAAGTACAAGCGCCTGAAACACCGCGGTGTGATCTGTGAGAAGTGCGGCGTTGAAGTGACCCAGACTAAAGTGCGTCGTGAGCGCATGGGCCACATCGAGCTGGCATGCCCGACGGCGCACATCTGGTTCCTGAAATCGCTGCCGTCCCGTATCGGCCTGCTGCTGGATATGCCGCTGCGCGATATCGAACGTGTACTGTACTTCGAATCCTACGTGGTTATCGAAGGTGGCATGACCAACCTCGAACGCAACCAGATTCTGACTGAAGAGCAGTACCTGGATGCGCTGGAAGAGTTCGGTGACGAATTCGACGCGAAAATGGGTGCGGAAGCGATCCAGGCGCTGCTGCGCAATATGGATCTGGAGCAGGAATGCGAACAGCTGCGTGAAGAGCTGAACGAAACCAACTCCGAAACCAAGCGTAAAAAGCTGACCAAGCGCATTAAGCTGCTGGAAGCGTTCGTTCAGTCTGGCAACAAGCCGGAATGGATGATCCTGACCGTTCTGCCGGTTCTGCCGCCAGATCTGCGTCCGCTGGTTCCGCTCGATGGCGGCCGTTTTGCGACTTCTGACCTGAACGATCTGTATCGTCGCGTCATTAACCGTAACAACCGTCTGAAACGTCTGCTGGATCTGGCTGCGCCGGACATCATCGTACGCAACGAAAAACGTATGCTGCAGGAAGCGGTTGACGCCCTGCTGGATAACGGCCGTCGCGGTCGTGCGATCACCGGTTCTAACAAACGTCCTCTGAAATCTTTGGCCGATATGATCAAAGGTAAACAGGGTCGTTTCCGTCAGAACCTGCTCGGTAAGCGTGTTGACTACTCCGGTCGTTCTGTTATCACCGTAGGTCCATACCTGCGTCTGCATCAGTGCGGTCTGCCGAAGAAAATGGCGCTGGAGCTGTTCAAACCGTTCATTTACGGCAAGCTGGAACTGCGTGGCCTGGCCACCACCATCAAAGCCGCTAAGAAAATGGTTGAGCGCGAAGAAGCCGTTGTTTGGGATATCCTGGACGAAGTTATCCGCGAACACCCGGTACTGCTGAACCGTGCGCCAACGCTGCACCGTTTAGGTATCCAGGCATTCGAACCGGTTCTGATCGAAGGTAAAGCTATTCAGCTGCACCCGCTGGTTTGTGCGGCCTATAACGCCGACTTCGATGGCGACCAGATGGCTGTTCACGTACCGCTGACGCTGGAAGCCCAGCTGGAAGCGCGTGCGCTGATGATGTCTACCAACAACATCCTGTCCCCGGCGAACGGCGAACCAATCATCGTTCCGTCTCAGGACGTTGTACTGGGTCTGTACTACATGACCCGTGACTGTGTTAACGCCAAAGGCGAAGGCATGGTGCTGACTGGCCCGAAAGAAGCGGAGCGTATTTATCGCGCCGGTCTGGCCTCTCTGCATGCGCGCGTTAAAGTGCGTATCACTGAATACGAAAAAGACGAGAATGGTGAATTCGTCGCGAAGACTAGCCTGAAAGACACGACCGTTGGCCGTGCCATTCTGTGGATGATCGTACCGAAAGGTCTGCCGTTCTCTATCGTGAACCAGGCGCTCGGTAAGAAAGCGATCTCCAAGATGCTGAACACCTGTTACCGTATTCTGGGCCTGAAACCGACCGTTATTTTTGCGGACCAGACGATGTACACCGGCTTTGCTTATGCAGCGCGTTCAGGTGCATCCGTTGGTATCGATGACATGGTCATCCCGGAGAAAAAATACGAAATCATCAGCGAAGCGGAAGCGGAAGTTGCTGAGATTCAGGAACAGTTCCAGTCTGGTCTGGTCACCGCGGGCGAGCGCTACAACAAAGTTATCGATATCTGGGCTGCGGCGAACGATCGTGTATCCAAAGCGATGATGGATAACCTGCAAACCGAAACCGTGATTAACCGTGACGGTCAGGAAGAGCAGCAGGTTTCCTTCAACAGCATCTACATGATGGCCGACTCCGGTGCGCGTGGTTCTGCGGCACAGATTCGTCAGCTGGCTGGTATGCGTGGTCTGATGGCGAAGCCGGATGGCTCGATCATCGAAACGCCGATCACCGCGAACTTCCG
Organism: Klebsiella sp. SWET4; assembly: GCF_024296565.1. NCBI lineage: Bacteria > Pseudomonadati > Pseudomonadota > Gammaproteobacteria > Enterobacterales > Enterobacteriaceae > Klebsiella > Klebsiella sp. SWET4. The sequence continues at coordinate 10,754 of NZ_JANCOB010000021.1, forward strand.
TGAAGGTCTGAACGTACTCCAGTACTTCATCTCCACCCACGGTGCGCGTAAAGGTCTGGCGGATACCGCACTGAAGACAGCGAACTCCGGTTACCTGACTCGTCGTCTGGTTGACGTTGCCCAGGACCTGGTCGTCACTGAAGACGACTGCGGCACCCTGGAAGGCATCACCATGACGCCGGTTATCGAAGGTGGCGACGTTAAAGAGCCGCTGCGCGATCGCGTACTGGGTCGTGTGACTGCTGAAGACGTTCTGAAGCCGGGTACCGCGGACATTCTGGTTCCACGCAACACGCTGCTGCATGAGCACTGGTGTGACCTGCTGGAAGAGAACTCCGTTGACTCCGTCAAAGTTCGTTCCGTTGTATCCTGTGACACCGACTTTGGTGTATGTGCGCACTGCTATGGTCGTGACCTGGCGCGTGGCCACCTCATCAACAAAGGTGAGGCTATCGGCGTTATCGCGGCACAGTCCATCGGTGAGCCGGGTACACAGCTGACGATGCGTACGTTCCACATCGGTGGTGCGGCATCTCGTGCGGCTGCTGAATCCAGCATCCAGGTGAAAAACAAAGGTAGCATCCGTCTGAGCAACGCGAAGTCGGTTGTGAACTCCAGCGGTAAACTGGTTATCACCTCGCGTAACACCGAGCTGAAACTGATCGACGAATTCGGTCGTACCAAAGAAAGCTATAAAGTGCCTTACGGCTCCGTTATGGCGAAAGGCGATGGCGAACAGGTTGCCGGCGGTGAAACCGTTGCAAACTGGGATCCGCATACCATGCCGGTTATCACCGAAGTGAGTGGTTTCGTCCGCTTCACTGACATGATCGACGGCCAGACCATTACTCGTCAGACCGACGAACTGACCGGTCTGTCTTCGCTGGTGGTTCTGGATTCCGCAGAACGTACCTCCGGTGGTAAAGATCTGCGTCCGGCGCTGAAAATTGTTGATGCTCAGGGCAACGACGTTCTGATCCCAGGCACCGATATGCCGGCTCAGTACTTCCTGCCGGGTAAAGCGATTGTTCAGCTGGAAGATGGCGTACAGATCAGCTCTGGTGACACCCTGGCGCGTGTTCCGCAGGAATCCGGCGGTACCAAGGACATCACCGGTGGTCTGCCGCGCGTTGCGGACCTGTTCGAAGCACGTCGTCCGAAAGAGCCGGCAATCCTGGCTGAAATCAGCGGCATCATTTCCTTCGGTAAAGAAACCAAAGGGAAACGTCGTCTGGTTATCACCCCGGTAGACGGTAGCGAACCGTACGAAGAGATGATTCCGAAATGGCGTCAGCTGAACGTGTTCGAAGGTGAACGTGTAGAACGTGGTGACGTGGTTTCCGACGGTCCGGAAGCACCGCACGACATTCTGCGTCTTCGTGGCGTGCACGCGGTAACGCGTTACATCACCAACGAAGTGCAGGACGTTTACCGTCTGCAAGGCGTTAAGATTAACGATAAGCACATTGAAGTTATCGTTCGTCAGATGCTGCGTAAAGCGACCATCGAAAGTGCTGGTAGCTCCGACTTCCTCGAAGGCGAGCAGGTTGAATACTCCCGCGTTAAGATCGCTAACCGCGAGCTTGAAGCGAATGGCAAAGTGGCGGCAACCTATTCCCGCGACCTGCTGGGTATCACCAAAGCGTCTCTGGCAACCGAGTCCTTCATCTCCGCGGCCTCGTTCCAGGAGACCACTCGCGTGCTGACCGAAGCAGCCGTTGCGGGCAAACGCGACGAACTGCGCGGTCTGAAAGAGAACGTCATCGTGGGTCGTCTGATCCCGGCGGGTACCGGTTATGCGTACCACCAGGATCGTATGCGCCGTCGCGCAGCGGGCGAACAGCCAGCTGCTCCGCAGGTGAGCGTAGAAGAAGCGTCTGCCAACCTGGCAGAACTGCTGAACGCAGGCCTGGGCGGTTCTGACAACGATTAATCGTTGATGCACTGCTAAAAAGCCGGTCAGGTTTCCTGACCGGCTTTTTTATTGTTTGTTCGCCGCCTCACCCTCTTCTTTAATTACATTTACGACATATTAACGCCGCATATTTTTAGCAATTAATTCATATAAAATATCCATCCCCCGTTCACTGGAAAAACCTTTGTTTATATATGGGTAAAAGTTCTACTCATATCAAAAAATAATCAATCCAAAGGCGATATATTCAAAATACCTAATGAATCATGGGATTACTTCTGCTGCTTTATCTTCGAAGCTACGGCTCTGGAGAGGGATCGCCGCATCTCATGCTTCTCCCGATAAGACGCAGAAATAATACCGGCAGGCAGGTGTTGGTCATTTCTTTTGGTCTGAGTGGACAGGCTCTGGGGGCTGCATGGAATTTGCGATACAACTCATTATTATCTTAATTTGTCTGTTTTATGGTGCCCGAAAAGGCGGTATTGCGCTGGGCCTGTTGGGCGGCATCGGTTTGGTTATCCTTGTTTTTGTGTTCCATCTTCAGCCGGGTAAACCACCGGTTGATGTAATGCTGGTGATCATTGCCGTCGTGGCCGCTTCGGCCACGCTACAGGCGTCCGGCGGGCTGGATGTCATGTTACAGATTGCCGAGAAGCTGCTGCGGCGCAACCCGAAATATGTTTCAATCGTCGCGCCTTTCGTCACCTGCACGCTGACCATTCTCTGCGGTACCGGACACGTGGTGTACACGATCCTGCCGATTATCTACGATGTCGCCATTAAGAATAACATTCGTCCGGAGCGTCCGATGGCGGCCAGCTCCATAGGTGCCCAGATGGGGATCATCGCCAGCCCGGTCTCGGTAGCGGTGGTGTCGCTGGTGGCGATGCTGGGGAATTTTACCTTTAACGGTAAACACCTGGAATTTCTCGACCTGCTGGCGATAACCATTCCGTCCACGCTGTTGGGGATCCTGGCGATTGGTATCTTCAGCTGGTTCCGTGGCAAAGATCTGGATAAAGACGAAGCCTTCCAGGCGTTTATTGCGGTACCGGAAAATCGCCATTATGTCTATGGCGATACGGCGACGCTGCTGGATAAAAAGCTGCCGACCAGCAACTGGATTGCGATGTGGATCTTTCTGGCCTCCATCGCCGTGGTGGCCCTGCTCGGCGCGTTTTCCGAACTGCGTCCGGCCTTCGACGGTAAGCCGCTGTCGATGGTGCTGGTGATCCAGATGTTCATGCTGCTCTCCGGGGCGCTTATTATCATCATTACCAAAACTAACCCAGCGTCGATTTCTAAAAATGAGGTTTTCCGTTCGGGAATGATCGCTATCGTCGCGGTATACGGCATCGCGTGGATGGCGGAGACTATGTTCGGCGCGCATATGACCGAGATTAAAGGTGTGCTCGGGGAGATGGTGAAGGAGTACCCGTGGGCTTACGCCATCGTACTGCTGCTGGTTTCGAAGTTTGTGAACTCTCAGGCGGCAGCGCTGGCGGCGATTGTTCCGGTGGCGCTGGCCATCGGCGTCGACCCGGCCTATATCGTGGCTTCCGCGCCGGCCTGCTATGGCTACTATATTCTGCCGACCTACCCAAGCGATCTGGCGGCGATCCAGTTCGACCGCTCAGGGACCACCCATATCGGCCGCTTTGTCATTAACCATAGCTTCATCCTGCCCGGGCTCATCGGCGTCGGTGTCTCCTGCGTGTTTGGCTGGGTATTCGCCGCGATGTATGGTTTTCTTTGAGAGGGGACGGGCGCCGGCAGCGGCGCCCGTTAAATCCGCGAGATTACTGCGCGAGCGGCAGACGACGATAGAGTTCAATCATATCGGTCGCCAGATCCTGAATGACCATGGCGTTCATCAGGTGGTCCTGAGAGTGAACGGTGATCAGGTTGACCGGCAGCTTACCGGTGCCTTCATCCAGGCCGATGAGCTGGGTCTGGATTTTATGCGCATGTTTGACGAACTCATGGGACTCGGCCATGGCCTGCTCGGCTGCCGCAAAGTCACCTTTCCGTGCTAACTGGAGAGCAGTGAGCGCCGCGCTACGTGCGGAACCGGCATTAACCAACAGTTCCATGATGATCGTTTCTAAATCTTCCATCGATTACTCCAGCATCTTCAGGGCTTTATCCAGAACGGCATCGCCTTTCATCATGCCGTAGTCCATCATATCGATCACCGCGACTTTCTTGCCGAATGGATCGGCCAGCGCCTGCAGTTTCGCCTGCTCATATTTCACCTGCGGGCCGAGCAAAATAATGTCGGCGGCGGCCAGGTTATCTTTAAACTCGGCGACCGGGACGGCCTTGATAGAAACCTCAACACCTTTTTTCTGCGCGGCATCTTGCATACGCTGAACCAGCATGCTGGTGGACATACCGGCGGCACAGCACAAAACGATATTCTTCATAGTCAGTGGCCCTTGTGTTCCGTGATGTCTTATCTTTATCGCGGCCCTGGCGATGCGACAACCGCTTTACCGTGATTGTGTGTAAGTCATCACACAAAAATTGAAACCGGTTTCATTTTTGCCGATAAAAATAAAAAAGCCCACCGAAGTGGGCGGCCGCGTCCTGTTGTCTCACGCGCGGAGGATGCGGTTTTTACCTTGTTGCTTGGCTTTGTAAAGTGCCTCATCGACGCTCACCACCAGCTTATCCAGCGGCTCCATATTCCATTCCCCCAGTCCGGCGCTAAAGGTGACCGTCAGGCCATCTTCGCGCCAGGTACGCCGTTCGACGTTGACCCGCCATGTTTCCAGTAGCGTTCGGGCGTTATCGATGTGTTCGGCAGGAAAGACCACCGCGAACTCTTCACCGCCGTAGCGATAAAGGGAAATCTCCAGCGGCTGGAGGACCTGCAGCCCCTCGCGGGCGACGTTGCGCAGGACGATATCGCCGTTGAGGTGTCCCCAGGTGTCGTTGATCGATTTGAAGTTATCGATATCGACCAGGGCAAGGGCGAAAGGTTGGTGATCGTTCATCAGCGCGGCGATATCGCTGTCGAAGGCGCGGCGGTTTTTGCAGCCAGTGAGGGCGTCGATGGTGGCCTGGCGAACGTAGGTCAGTTCACGCTGTTTGTTGGTTTCAATGGCTTTACTCAGCATTGCCTCAAGGCGCGGAGTGCGTTTGACGTCGCCGGTTTTAATCGCATTGATGATATTCATCAGCACGGTACGGGAAGCATGACGCAGATAAAGGCCGAACAAGAGGATGATAATCGCCGCGAGTGAGAAACCGCCGATCACTAAGTTTGTCTCATGGCGCGTCAGATTGATCAGGGTGGCGTTATCGACACGGTAAATCACGAACCAGTCGGGATTGGTAAAGGAGTAGTAGTAATACCAGGTATCGCTCCTGACATCGTAAAGCTGCCCCTCTCCGCTGGTCATTTTATCCATCAGTTCGTCGCTGACGAAGGGTTTAAACAGCGCGCCCGGGTCGGAGTGCAGGACAACTTTGCCATCCCGCTGCACCACAAAAAATTCCCCCTGTACGGGGGCGACCATCTGCCGTAGCGCGAACCCCATGGAGGTGAGATCTAGATGAAAAGCCAGGCTGCCCTTGAGTTTACCCTCCGGAGTAATGATGGGTTTGAAAATGGTAATCGTCGGATGGTGGGTGAAAAAGTCCATATACGGGCTGGTGTAGTGGCTGAAGGTGCTGGCTTCTGCCTGTTTGATAAACCAGGGCCGCGTTTTGGGGTCGAAAGCCAGGCTGTCTTCATTTTTCAGTACTTCCGGGGCGCGCAGATAGTGGCCCTCGGTATCCGCCAGCGAGATGGATGAGACGCTTGGCATCATGTTCTGTAACTGCATTAGCGTGGTTAACCCTTTCTCCGGATCAACGTTCACCGCGCGGTTCAGTTCGTCATTACGGGCAAAGAAGGTGGCCGCGCGGCCGAGGATAAAATCATTTTCCCGCAGCAGCGTTTCCGTATAGTTGATGGCCAGGTTGTGGGTAAAGTTGCGGTTAATATCGTGATAATCTTCGAGAAAATCTTTCCGCTGTGCCAGGGTGACAAAAGTAGCAATCAGCATGAAACTGAGCAAAATGCCGGCAAACCCCACGACGATTGGTGTCGTAAAAGAGAGTTTTCTGTTGTGTAGCGCCATGAATCGTTAATCGTCCCGGATGTATAAACCAAGGGTCCGAACGCAGCTTGTGTCAGCGAGCCTGCCGATCGAATCAGTTAACTATTGCTCAATTATAACTCTGAGGCCTTCATCTATCGTGATTTATATTCGTCGATAATGAACCGGCCCTCGCGCAGCGCGGAGAGGCAGGGCGAAAATGAGGAAGAAAACGTTCGCCCTGGTCAGCGTCCGCTGCTGACCCGGGCAGAATAGAAAAACGGCGGCAATCGGGCGACTCCCCATTTTTCATCTCTCGTGCAGGCACGCAAAATAATCAGCGGCTTGCAACATACTTCATGATGATTGCGAGGCGCGTCCCAGCCAGCTGTCCCAGTCTTTCCATACCGGCTGCAGGCCACGGGCGGCTAGCGCGCTGGCGACCTCTTCAGGGCGGCGATCGTCATGTGGGGCAAATTGCTCGAGCTCCGGATGATCGTCGGCGTAGCCGCCGGGCTGCGTTTTAGAGAAGGCGCTGACGTTATTGATCGCCAGCGGGATCACCCGGTCGCGGAACCAGGGTGATTCACGGGTTGAAAGCGACAGCTCAACCTCCGGCGCCAGCAGGCGGAAGGCGCAAATGGTCTGCACCAGCTGGCGCTCATCCATCAGCGAAGCTGGTTCAATACCGCCGGCGCAGGGACGCAGGCGCGGGAAGGAGACCGAGTAGCGGCTGCGCCAGTAGCGCTGTTGCAGCCACAGCAGGTGCTCGGCGACCATAAAGCAGTCCACCCGCCAGCTGTCGGAAAGACCAATCAACGCGCCGAGGCCGATCTTATCGATCCCCGCCTCGCCCAGGCGATCCGGTGTATCCAGCCGCCAGAAGAAATCCTGTTTTTTCCCTTTCAGATGGTGCTGGGCATACATGCTTTCATGGTAGGTCTCCTGATAGACCATTACCCCGTCGAGCCCCAGCGTTTTCAGCTCGGCATACTCTTCGGTCGCCAGCGGCTGCACCTCCATATGCAGCGAGGCAAACTGGCTGCGGATAGCCGGCAGGTGCTGGCGGAAATAATCCATTCCCACCTTGCCCTGATGTTCGCCGGTCACCAGCAGCAGATGCTCAAAGCCCAGGTCGCGGATCGCGGCGCACTCGCGGGCAATCTCGGCGGCATCCAGCGTCTTGCGCTTAATGCGATTGCTCATTGAGAAGCCGCAGTAGGTGCAGTCATTGGCGCACAGGTTGGAGAGATACAGTGGTACGTAAAAGCTGACGGTATTGCCGAAGCGTTGCCGGGTGAGCCGCTGCGCGCGCTGGGCCAGCGGTTCAAGATAGTTGGCCGCCGCCGGTGAAAGCAGGGCCATCATGTCGTCACGGGTGAGCTGTTTGGCCGCCAGCGCCCGTTCGACGTCGGCGGCGGTTTTGCTGTTGATGCGCAGGCGGATGTCGTCCCACTCCAGCTCCCGCCAGCGATCGCTGAAGGTTTTCATGCCAGCGCCTCCAGGAATCCGGTCAGCGGGCTGGTGGCCTGCGCCTGCGTACTGCGTGCCCCCGGTCCGGCCTGACGCGCCAGTAATCCGGCATCGACTGCCATACGGAAGGCGCGGGCCATGGTCACGGGGTCGTCGGCGACGGCAATGGCGGTATTGACCAGCACCGCATCTGCGCCCATCTCCAGCGCCTGCGCCGCATGGCTCGGCACGCCGATCCCGGCATCAACCACCACCGGTACCGTCGCCTGTTCGATAATAATCTCCAGCATAGCCCTGGTTTCCAGCCCCTGATTGGAGCCGATCGGCGCACCCAGCGGCATCACCGCCGCGCAGCCAGCCTCTTCCAGCCGTTTACACAGCACCGGATCGGCGCCACAGTAGGGCAGGACGACGAACCCTTCGCGCACCAGCAGCTCCGCCGCCTTCAGGGTTTCAATCGGGTCAGGCAGCAGCCAGCGGGCATCCGGGTGGATCTCCAGCTTCAGCCAGTGGGTGCCCAGGGCTTCCCGCGCCAGGCGGGCGGCAAACACCGCCTCTTCCGCCGTCTTGGCGCCTGAGGTATTCGGCAGCAGGTTAACGCCCGCCGCCAGCAGCGGCGCGAGAATCGCGTCATTGTTCTGGCGTAAATCGACGCGCTTCATCGCCAGGGTTACCAGCTGGCTTCCCGAGGCGCGAATCGCCTCAACCATCACCTCCGGGGCGGCGAATTTGCCGGTACCGGTAAAAAGATGGGATTCAAACGTTTTGTCTGCAATACGTAACATGTCAACCTCCAGCGATAACCTGAAAAAGCAGGATCCGATCGCCTTCCTGTAAGAGATGATCTTCCCACCGGTCGCGCGGCAGGATGTGTTGATTAAGCGCCAGCGCAACGCCCGGCTGCAGCTGTTCGAGCTGGGTCAGCAGGGCGCTGACGCTGAGATTGTCGGCACATGCCAGCGGCTCGTCGTTAAACCAAATCTGCATGCCGCCCTCCGCACACCGGGCAATTCCGGGAGCGCTGTAGCGCCAGATTACGCCAGTTGCTGGTGCGGGCGTCGAACAGCCGCAGGGTATTACGCGGCGTCGTCATGCCGCTGAGTAGCTTAATCGCCTCCAGCGCCTGCAGCGTGCCCATCATGCCGACGACCGGGCCGACGATCCCCGCGGTGCGGCAGTTGCGCTGCGGTTCGTCGCTATCCGGCCACAGGCAGCGATAGCAGCCCTGCGCCCAGGGGGGAGTGAGCACCATCAACTGACCGCCGAAGCCGACGGCGCTGGCGGTCACTAACGGGGTGTCGAGGGCCACACAGGCGGCGTTGATTGCCTGGCGGGTCACCATGTTATCGGTGCAGTCCAGCACCACGTCCGCTTTCGCCACCTCAGCGCGCAGCGCCTCGCCGCTCAGACGTTGCTGGAGCGCAACCAGTTTGATCTGCGGGTTTAGCTGACTGAGCCGGGTCTTTGCCGCCGCGGCTTTTGGCCGGTCGATATCCTCGCTGGTGAACAGGATCTGCCGCTGCAGGTTGCTGAGATGCACGGCGTCGTCATCGGCCAGGGTCAGCGTCCCGACGCCCGCTCCGGCAAGATAGAGCGCCGCCGGGGAGCCCAGCCCGCCAAGGCCGATAATCAGCACCCGGCTGGCTAACAGTTTCTGCTGACCCTCGATGGCAATATCCTCCAGCAGCAGCTGGCGGCTATAGCGCATGAAATCGTGATCATTCATCGCCTGCTCCCGCCAGCGCCAGCAGCTGGTCTGTCGCTGCCCGCCAGTCCGCCGCCTGGGTAATAGCGCTGACCACCGCGATGCTGCCGACGCCGGTCGCCAGTACGCCCGGCGCTTTTTCCAGACTGATGCCGCCGATCGCGACGGTGGGGTAATCCGCCAGGCGTTGAATATGTCTGGCTAGCTGGTCGAGGCCCTGCGGCGCGGAAGGCATCTGTTTGGTTTGCGTCGGGAAGACGTGGCCCAGCGCGATGTAAGAGGGGCGCGCCGCCAGCGCGACATCAATTTCCATATCGTCGTGAGTGGAGACGCCGAGACGCAGTCCGGCTTTGCGGATAGCGCTCAGATCGGTGGTTTCCAGATCTTCTTGCCCCAGGTGTACCCCGTAGGCCTGATGCTTAATCGCCAGCTGCCAGTAATCGTTAATGAACAACCGGGCGTGATAGCGGCGGCCAAGGGCGATGGCGGCGATCACGTCATCCTCCATGTCGCTGTCACGTTGGTCTTTGATGCGCAGTTGAAGAGTACGCACTCCCGCCTCCAGCAGGCGCTCAATCCACGCCACGCTGTCAACCACCGGGTAGAGTCCAAGACGAAATGGGACGGGGGGAAAATCAGGTTGATACATCAGGCTTCCTCCTGTTTCAGGTAGATTTCGCCGCCACGGGCACGGAAGTGATGCGACATATCGGCCATGCCAGCTTCGATATTTTGCTTCGCGGCGTAGTCGCGGACTTCCTGGGTGATTTTCATCGAACAGAATTTCGGCCCGCACATGGAGCAGAAATGGGCGACCTTGCCGGATTCCTGCGGCAGGGTTTCATCGTGATAGGCTCGCGCAGTGAAGGGATCGAGCGCGAGGTTGAACTGGTCTTCCCAGCGGAATTCGAAACGTGCTTTGGACATCGCGTTGTCGCGGATCTGCGCCCCGGGGTGGCCTTTCGCGAGGTCGGCGGCGTGGGCGGCGATTTTGTAGGTAATCAGCCCCTGTTTTACATCCTCTTTGTTGGGCAGGCCGAGATGCTCTTTTGGCGTGACGTAGCACAGCATCGCGCAGCCAAACCAGCCAATCATTGCCGCGCCGATACCGGAAGTGAAATGGTCGTAGCCCGGCGCGATATCGGTAGTGAGCGGGCCTAAGGTGTAGAACGGCGCTTCGTGGCAATGCTCCAGCTCTTCGGTCATATTGCGGCGGATCATCTGCATCGGCACGTGGCCGGGGCCTTCAATCATCACCTGCACGTCATACTCCCAGGCGATTTTCGTCAGTTCGCCGAGGGTGCGCAGCTCGGAAAACTGCGCCTCGTCGTTGGCGTCCTGAATGGAGCCGGGGCGCAAGCCATCACCCAGCGAGAGCGAAACGTCATAGGCGGCGCAGATTTCACAGATTTCGCGGAAGTGCTGGTAGAGGAAGTTTTCCTGATGATGCGACAGGCACCACTTGGCCATGATGGAACCACCGCGCGACACGATACCTGTCAGGCGCTTCGCGGTCATCGGCACGTAGCGCAGCAGTACGCCGGCGTGAATCGTGAAGTAGTCGACGCCCTGTTCGGCCTGTTCCAGCAGGGTATCGCGGAAGGCTTCCCAGGTCAGGTTCTCGGCAATGCCGTTGACCTTCTCCAGCGCCTGGTAAATCGGAACGGTACCAATCGGCACCGGGCTGTTGCGCAGGATCCACTCGCGGGTTTCGTGGATATAGCGGCCGGTGGAGAGGTCCATCACCGTGTCGGCGCCCCAGCGGGTTGACCAGACCAGTTTTTCCACCTCCTCTTCGATGGAAGAGGTCACCGCCGAGTTGCCGATATTGGCATTCACTTTCACCAGGAAATTGCGGCCGATAATCATCGGCTCAGATTCCGGGTGGTTGATGTTGGCGGGGATGATGGCGCGTCCGGCGGCAACTTCATCGCGGACGAACTCGGGGGTAATGTTTTCCGGCAGGCGGGCACCGAAGCCTTCCCCGGCATGCTGCTGGCGCAGAACCTCGCTGCGGATACGTTCGCGACCCATGTTTTCGCGAATGGCGATGAACTCCATCTCCGGGGTGACGATCCCCTGGCGGGCGTAGTGCAGTTGGGTAACGCATTTCCCGGCGACGGCGCGTTTGGGCGTCAGCAGGCCGCTGAAGCGCAGCTCATCGAGACCGTCATCGGCCAGCCGCGCTTTGGTATAGGCCGAGCTGCGTTCGCTGAGCGGAGCGCAGTCGTTACGCGCGTCGATCCACGGCTGGCGCAGCTTTGCCAGCCCCTGGCGGACATCAATGCCAATATCCGGGTCGCCATAAGGGCCGGAGGTGTCATATACCGGGATCGGTTCATTGGCTTCGTACCGGGGGTTATCTTTATCGCCGCCGACGAGGGTCGGGCTGAGCTCAATTTCACGCATCGGGACGCGGATATCCGCTTGTGAGCCGTGAACGTAGATGCGGCGTGAATTGGGAAAAGCGGTACCTGCCAGCGTATCAATGAATCGCTGCGCGTGCTTGCGTTGTTCCCGACGGGTGAGTTTGGTAGTAGACATAGCGCATTCCAGTTAAAAAAGGAGATGGCTTGTCAGACGACGGATGGAGTAACAGATGCGACCGATCCAGAACGGACAGGTGCGACCAGCAGTTTACTCTTGTTCCCTTCGCAGGTATTAGCCTGATCAGGTTCCGCGGATCCCGAATTAACGGTCTCAGCCTTTTCCACTTTAGCCAGCGCATGGAAAATAGGCACTCCGACAAGATGACGTCCCCTCCGGAGAGGGGGAATGGAGGTAAACTACTCGTTAATTGCGCACAACTCAAGCGGTCGGCGCAATATTATCGCGCACGTCGTTGCTCAGATTATGCGCGACGGCGAGGGCGATCAGTTTATCCTCCAGCGCGAAACGTGCTTCCAGCGACTCGCCGATATCCGACAGCGCCTGCTGAAATTCAAGGTAGTTATCGTGATCGATAGCGTTTTCGAGGCAGGTATCGTAGTAGTCCATCATCTGCTGGGTATTGGCTTCCAGCTGTGGATAAAGCCGGGTGGCGGCTAAAAGTGGGGTGTCGCCTTCCATTTCGCCAATAATGCGTTCATAAATACTAAAATGACCGGATGAGAGGTAATCCACCAGACTTTGGCAAAAGTCATCCAGCGCCTTTTCGTTTAGCCGCATAAATGACTCTTTGCCCGGTTTCAGGCCAACCAGATTGTAGTAAGCCACGAGCAGATGCTTACGCACTTGTAGCCAGCGATCGACCAGTTCATTACTACCGCCAACGCGCTCCGTCAGATTTTCCAGCTGGTTTAGCATGATTGACTCCGCTAGTTTTGATTTAAATCTGCTCACCAAAATGTAAATATAATGTTAACAACATGCCAGTGAAGCAAAGGTAGTGCAATAGATATGGATCGTATTATTGAAAAATTAGATCGCGGCTGGTGGGTTGTCAGTCACGAACAAAAATTATGGTTGCCTGGTGGAGAATTACCACATGGCGAAGCGGTTAATTTCGATCTTGTCGGACAGCATGCGCTGCATATTGGCGAGTGGCAGGGCGAGTCCGTCTGGATGGTGCGCCAGGATCGCCGCCATGACATGGGATCGTTACGCCAGGTTCTGGATCAGGATCCGGGTCTCTTCCAGCTGGCGGGGCGAGGGATCCAGCTCGCCGAATTTTATCGATCGCATAAATTTTGCGGCTACTGCGGCCATCCGATGCATGCCAGCAAAAGCGAATGGGCGATGCTGTGCAGCCACTGCCGTGAACGCTATTACCCGCAAATTGCCCCCTGCATTATCGTCGCTATCCGTCGCGATGATTCGATCCTGTTGGCGCAACATACCCGCCATCGTAACGGCGTGCACACCGTGCTGGCCGGGTTTGTCGAAGTGGGTGAAACCCTTGAGCAGGCGGTGGCCCGCGAGGTGATGGAGGAGAGCGGTATCAAGGTGAAAAACCTGCGCTATGTGACCTCTCAGCCGTGGCCGTTCCCGCAGTCGCTGATGACCGCTTTTATGGCGGATTACGCGGATGGCGATATCGTGGTCGACAAAAAAGAGCTGCTGACCGCGGACTGGTACCGCTATGACAATCTGCCGCTCCTGCCACCGCCGGGCACGGTGGCGCGTCGGCTTATCGAAGATACGGTGGCGATGTGTCGGGCAGAGTTCGAGTGACATGTTACACTGGGCGCATCAACGCTAAAGGAATGTAAAAATGACCGAACTGAAAAACGATCGTTACCTGCGCGCGCTGCTGCGTCAGCCGGTTGATGTCACCCCGGTGTGGATGATGCGCCAGGCGGGCCGCTATTTACCGGAGTACAAAGCCACCCGTGCGCAAGCGGGCGACTTTATGTCGCTGTGTAAAAATGCCGAGCTGGCCTGCGAAGTGACGCTCCAGCCGCTGCGCCGTTACCCGCTGGATGCGGCGATCCTCTTTTCGGACATCCTGACGATCCCGGACGCCATGGGTCTGGGGCTGTACTTTGAAGCTGGCGAAGGTCCGCGCTTCACCTCGCCGATAAAAAGCAAAGCCGACGTCGACAAGCTGCCAATCCCGGATCCGGAGCAGGAACTGGGCTATGTCATGAACGCCGTGCGTACCATTCGCCGCGAACTCAAAGGCGAAGTGCCGCTGATCGGCTTCTCCGGTAGCCCCTGGACGCTGGCGACCTACATGGTGGAAGGCGGCAGCAGCAAAGCGTTCACCGTGATCAAAAAGATGATGTACGCCGAACCGCAGGCGCTGCATGCGCTGCTGGAGAAGCTGGCGAAGAGCGTCACCCTGTACCTCAACGCGCAGATCAAAGCCGGCGCGCAGTCGGTGATGATTTTCGACACCTGGGGCGGGGTGCTGACCGGTCGCGACTATCAGCAGTTCTCGCTCTACTACATGCATAAAATTGTCGATGGCCTGCTGCGGGAGAACGAAGGCCGCCGCGTGCCGGTGACCCTGTTCACCAAAGGCGGTGGCCAGTGGCTGGAAGCGATGGCGGAGACCGGCTGTGACGCGCTGGGGCTCGACTGGACCACCGATATCGCTGATGCTCGCCGTCGTGTAGGTCACAAAGTGGCGCTCCAGGGCAATATGGACCCGTCGATGCTGTATGCGCCAGCCCCGCGTATTGAAGAGGAAGTGGCGACTATTCTCGCCGGCTTCGGCCAGGGCGAAGGTCATGTCTTTAACCTTGGTCACGGCATCCATCAGGATGTCGACCCGCAGCATGCGGGCGTCTTTGTTGAGGCGGTGCATCGTCTTTCCACACCCTATCATCAATAGGAGATAAGCCGTATGGATTTAGCCGCGCTACGTACCCAACAACAACAGTTAGCCGCGTCGGTCGAGCGAGCGGATCGACTGGATCGCGACCCGCCGGCGTTGATCGGCGGCGCGGATGTCGGGTTTGAGCAGGAAGGGGAAGTGACCCGGGCTGCGATGGTGCTGCTGACCTGGCCTGAGCTTGAGCTGGTGGAGTATCAGGTGGCGCGCGTCGCCACCACCATGCCCTATATTCCCGGCTTTCTCTCGTTTCGCGAAACACCTGCGCTGCTGGCGGCGTGGGAGCAGCTTTCGCAAAAACCGGACCTGCTCTTCGTCGACGGCCACGGTATCTCCCATCCCCGGCGGCTCGGCGTCGCCAGCCATTTTGGTCTGATGATTGACGTGCCGACCATCGGGGTGGCGAAAAAACGGCTGTGCGGAAAAATCGGCGAACTGGGTGATGAGCCCGGCGCACTGGCCCCGCTGATGGATAAAAATGAGCAACTGGCCTGGGTCTGGCGCAGCAAAGTGCGCTGCAACCCGCTGTTTATTAGCTCCGGTCACCGGGTGGGCATGGACAGCGCCTTAATGTGGGTTGAGCGCTGCATGCGAGGCTATCGTCTCCCCGAGCCGACGCGCTGGGCCGATGCGGTGGCGTCCCGTCGTCCGTCGTTTGTGCGTTGGCAAGCAAATCACGGCTGATTCAGGTACACTGCGCCTAATTTCTGACTTCGAGAATTCATCATGTTACAAAACCCGATTCACCTGCGCCTGGAGAAGCTGGAAAGCTGGCAGCATGTCACTTTTATGGCCTGCCTGTGCGAGCGTATGTACCCTAACTACGCCATGTTCTGCAAGCAAACCGAGTTCGGCGACGGCCAGCTGTACCGTCGTATCCTGGACCTGATCTGGGAAACGCTGACGGTTAAAGATGCGAAGGTGAATTTCGACAGTCAGCTGGAGAAGCTAGAAGAGGCCATCCCGGCGGCAGATGATTTCGACCTGTACGGTGTTTACCCGGCTATAGACGCCTGCGTGGCGTTGAGCGAACTGATCCATTCGCGTCTGAGCGGTGAAACACTTGAGCACGCGATTGAGGTGAGCAAGACATCCATCACCAGCGTGGCGATGCTGGAAATGACCCAGGCCGGTCGCGAAATGACCGATGAAGAGCTGAAAGCGAACCCGGCGGTAGAGCAGGAATGGGATATTCAGTGGGAAATTTTCCGCCTGCTGGCCGACTGTGAAGAGCGTGACCTTGAGCTGATAAAAGGTCTGCGCGCGGACCTGCGTGAGGCCGGTGAGAGCAATATTGGTATAAATTTTCAGCAGTGAGACCAGAAAACGTGATTTACCGCCTGAATTGTAGCGTCTGAAGGCTTCCATTCCGCCCCCCGTCTGGTCTACATTTGGAGGGCGAAAAAAAGTGGCTATCGGTGCGTGTATGCAGGAGGGTGCTTTTTTGGCATTTCCGTCGCACTCGATGCTTAGCAAGCGATAAACACATTGTAAGGATAACTTATGAACAAGACTCAACTGATTGATGTAATTGCGGACAAAGCTGACCTGTCCAAAGCACAGGCTAAAGCTGCCCTGGAATCTACCCTGGCTGCAATTACTGAGTCTCTGAAAGAAGGTGATGCTGTTCAACTGGTTGGTTTCGGTACCTTCAAAGTGAACCACCGCGCTGAGCGTACTGGCCGCAACCCGCAGACCGGTAAAGAGATCAAAATCGCTGCAGCTAACGTGCCGGCATTTGTTTCTGGCAAAGCACTGAAAGACGCAGTTAAGTAAGACCGCGTGGCAGTGAACAGTTTTATCGAAGGGGCTATTAAGCCCCTTTTGTCTGTCTGGCGCCGGCCTCTGGCGCTGGCGGGCATCCTGTTGCTGACTGCCTGCAGCCACGACGCCTCGCTTCCACCGTTTACCGCCAGTGGTTATGCGGATAATCAGGGGGCGATGCGTATCTGGCGTAAAGATTCAGGTGATGAAGTCCATCTTCTCGCCGCTTTCAGCCCGTGGCGTCACGGGGATACCTCGACCAGTGAATATCGCTGGCAGGGCGATCAATTGACGTTTATCGAACTCAATGTCTACGGTAAGCCGCCGGAACATATTCGCGCCCGCTTCGACGCGCAGGGCGATCTCAGCTTTATGCAGCGGGAAGTCGACGGGCAGAAGCAACAGCTCTCCAGCGACCAGGTCGCACTGTATCGTTATCGCGCCGAGCAGATCCGCCAGACCAGCGATGCTCTCCGCCAGGGACGCGTCGTCCTGCGTCAGGGGCGCTGGAACGCTGCCGCGCATACCGTGTTGACCTGTGAAGGTCAGACGGTTAAGCCTGACCTCGATAGCCGGGCCCTGGCGCATATTGAACGTCGCCAGAGTCATTCCTCCGCCGCGGTGAGCATCGCCTGGCTGGAGGCGTCTGAAGGCTCTCAACTATTGCTGGTCGCCAATGAAAACTTCTGCACCTGGCAGCCGACAGAAAAAAGCTTCTAACGATTACCAGTGGTTCATGCCCCTATGACCACCGCCGTTACCGCGGCAGCCGTTGTATCCCATTCCTGCGCCACGGGGAACGCCCGCCTCAGCCAGGGCGACATCAAACTTCACCCGCTGCTGATCCAGCTTCTGGCGTAAGCCTTCCATCTCCTGAGCGACAGCTTCAATCTTTCCACTGTCCGGCTTTTGCGTCGTGAGCAGCGCATTGTACTCATAGCGTTTGGACTGCAGCTGCTGGCGCAGGGCGCTGGTTTGCGCAGCGTAATCGTTATGCAGCTTTTGCGCGGTAGCCTGCTGCTCCTGGGTCAGCTGGCTGTAACCCTGATTGCCCATCCCGGTGTTATTGCCCCAGTGATGGTTGGCCCAGGCCGCGTTGCTGCCAAAGGTCAGTACGGCAAGGGTGACGAGGGTGAGAGGTAAGTTACGGTTCCGTTTCATGGCATTATCTCCTGTGTGGTTTCTCTCGTTATTGCATCTTCCATGCCAGCCTGAAAAAGCCCGCCCGTACGGGCCTGCCGGAGGAGCCGATGGGGAAGGTGAGTAAAAATGACCCGTTCCTGGCGGGTCAGGCGGGTCATTTTTACTCGCTAAACCGCAGGCGATATGTTTGAGAACAGGATTGACGGCGTGGGAAAATGGCATGATTTCTGCTGAAGGATCCTGCAGAAAGCGAAAAGGATATGACAAGGACTCACCGATGAAGATCAAACCTTTCTCCCGGCACGCCGCTGCGGACGCCCTGAGCTGGCTGCTGACCGGCGCAATGGTGCTGTTGGTCATGCTGTTCTCCGTAATGATCGTCCGCGACTACGGTCGTGAGACGACCGCCGCCCGACAAACCATTGAGGAGAAGGGGAGCGTGCTGATCCGCGCGCTGGAGTCTGGCACGCGCGTCGGGATGGGGATGCGTATGCATCATGCGCAGCTGCAGGCCCTGCTGGAAGAGATGGCCTGGCAGCCCGGAGTGCTGTGGTTCGCGGTGACCGATGAAAACGGTAAAATCATCGCCCATAGCGATCCGCAACAGGTGGATAACGCGCTGTACAGTCCGGCGCAGATGCGCGAACTCCACGTGAGCGAACAGGCCCGCTGGCGCCGGCTTAGCGAACCGCAGCCGGCGCTGGAGATCTATCGCCAGTTCCGCCCGCTCAATCCTGCTCGCGGCCATCATATGGGGATGATGAATCGCGGCAACAGCGCGCTGGCTCAGCCCACTGTCCCGCAGGTGATTTTTATCGCCTTTGATAGCCGCGAGCTGGATGCGGCGCAGGCCCGCGGCCAGCGCAACATGATGATCATGCTGGGTGCCGCGGCGCTGGTCATCGCGGCGACGATCCTCGCTCAGTTCTGGTTCCGCCGCTATCGTCGCTCACGCCAGCAACTGCTGGAGGCGATGGCCCGCAAAGAAAAGCTGGTGGCGCTTGGCCATCTGGCGGCGGGTGTCGCGCATGAGATCCGCAATCCGCTCTCTTCGATTAAAGGGCTGGCGAAGTATTTTGCCGAACGCACTCCCCCAGGCGGCGAAGCGCAGCAATTAGCCCAGGTGATGGCGAAAGAAGCCGACCGCCTGAACCGGGTGGTCAGCGAGCTGCTGGAGCTGGTCCGGCCCGCGCATTTAAATTACCAGCCGGTGGATATCAACGCGCTTATCCGGCACTCATTGCAGCTGGTAAGCCAGGATGCGCAGAGTCGCGGGATCGCACTGCAATTTACTCCGCGCCCTGAGTTAACCACGATCAACGCCGATGCTGACCGCCTGAACCAGGTGCTGTTGAACCTGTACCTGAACGCGATGCAGGCGATTGGCCGTGATGGCGTCATTCACGTATCGGCAAGCGAAGCCGATCGTCAGCGGGTGAAAATCGTCGTCACGGATAGCGGTAAGGGGATGAGCGATGAAGAGCTGCAGGCCATCTTCACACCGTATTTCACCACCAAGGCGGACGGCACGGGGCTGGGGCTGGCGGTGGTACAGAATATTATCGAACAACATGGCGGGACAATCCGCGCCGAAAGCCAGCCGGGGGCCGGAGCGATATTTACGCTTTGGCTACCGGTGGAGGCTCAACGGAGGGAAGATGAGCAGCGATAAAGTACAGATTCTGGTTGTCGATGATGACGTCAGCCACTGCACAATTCTGCAGGCGCTGCTGCGCGGCTGGGGCTATCAGGTGGCGTTAGCTCACAACGGCCTGCAGGCGCTGGAGCAGATCCAGCACCAGGTCTTCGACCTGGTGCTGTGCGATATCCGTATGGCGGAGATGGACGGTATCGCGACGTTAAAAGAGATAAAAGCCTATAACCCGGCGATACCGGTGCTGATCATGACGGCGTTTTCCAGCGTCGGTACGGCGGTGGAGGCCATTAAGTCCGGGGCGCTGGATTATCTGGTCAAACCGCTGGATTTTGACACCCTGCAGCAGACGCTGGTTCAGGCGCTGGCACACACCCGGCAGAGCGAGGGCGATTTCAGCGGCGCGACAGAATTACGATGGGGAATGATTGGCGATAGCCCGGCAATGCAGGCGCTTATCAACAATATTACGCTGGTGGCGCCCTCGGATGCGACGGTGCTGATCTGCGGCGAATCGGGAACCGGTAAAGAACTGGTGGCGCGCGCCATTCACGCCTGCAGCGAACGCCGCGAGAAGCCGCTGGTGACGCTAAACTGCGCGGCGCTGAATGAGTCGCTGCTGGAGTCCGAGCTGTTCGGTCATGAAAAAGGGGCGTTTACCGGGGCGGATCGGCGGCGGGAAGGGCGTTTTGTCGAGGCGGATGGCGGCACGCTGTTCCTTGATGAAATTGGTGATATCTCACCGCTGATGCAGGTGCGTCTGCTGCGGGCGATTCAGGAACGCGAGGTGCAGCGCGTTGGCAGTAACCAGACGCTTGCCGTTGATGTGCGGCTGATTGCCGCTACCCATCGTAATCTGGCGGAGGAGGTGAGCGCCGGGCGCTTTCGCCAGGATCTCTATTATCGCCTGAACGTCGTGACCATTGATATGCCGCCGCTGCGTCAGCGCCGGGAAGACATTCCTCTACTGGCGCAACACTTTCTTAAGCGCTATGCCGAACGCAATCGCAAAACGGTGCAGGGGTTTACGCCGCAGGCGATGGATCTGCTGATCCACTACCCCTGGCCGGGTAATATCCGTGAACTGGAAAACGCGGTGGAGCGGGCGGTGGTGCTGCTGACCGGAAACTATATCTCCGAACGAGAACTGCCGCTGGCGATAGCGGGCACGCCGTTGCCGTCGGGTGGTAGCGAGAACGCGCTGATTCAGCCGTTAGTGGAAGTTGAAAAAGAGGTGATTCTGGCTGCGCTGGAAAAAACGGGCGGCAACAAAACTGAAGCCGCCCGTCAGTTAGGCATTACGCGGAAAACGCTGCTGGCAAAACTTAGCCGTTAGCTTTTTCACGTTCGATGGCGCGCCAGCCGATATCGTTACGGCTAAAGCTGCCGTCCCAGCGAATATCGGTCAGCAGTTGATAGGCGCGCTGCTGCGCCTGCGCCACGGTTTCACCCAGCGCGGTCACGCACAGCACGCGCCCGCCGTTGGTGACGACGCGCTGGTCGTCTGCCAGTTTGGTGCCGGCATGGAAGACTTTACCATCTGCCGCTTCCTGCTGCGGCAGGCCGAAGATCTCATCACCCGTGTTGTAATTGCCCGGATAGCCGCCGGCGGCAACCACCACACCCAGCGACGCGCGGTCATCCCACTCGGAGGTTTTCTCGTCCAGTTTGCCCGCGCAGGCGGCGAGGCACAGATCTACCAGGTCGGACTTCATGCGCAGCATGATCGGCTGGGTTTCCGGATCGCCAAAGCGGCAGTTGAACTCAATTACCTTCGGGTTACCCTGTTTGTCGATCATCAGACCGGCATACAGAAAACCGGTATAGGTATTGCCTTCAGCGGCCATGCCTTTCACGGTTGGCCAGATAATCCGCTCCATGGTGCGCTGATGGACTTCATCAGTCACGACCGGCGCCGGAGAATAAGCGCCCATCCCACCGGTGTTCGGGCCGGTATCGCCGTTGCCGACGCGCTTGTGATCCTGGCTGGTGGCCATCGGCAGGACGTGCTCGCCGTCGACCATCACAATAAAGCTGGCTTCTTCGCCATCGAGGAACTCTTCAATCACGATGCGGTGGCCAGCATCGCCAAAGGCGTTGCCGGCCAGCATATCTTTGACCGCCGCCTCAGCTTCCTCAAGGGTCATCGCCACGATAACGCCTTTACCCGCTGCCAGACCGTCGGCTTTGATGACGATCGGCGCGCCTTTCTCCCGCAGATAAGCCAGCGCAGGCTCGACCTCGGTGAAGTTCTGGTATTCCGCCGTCGGGATATGATGACGAGCGAGGAAATCTTTGGTGAAGGCTTTTGAGCCTTCCAGCTGCGCGGCGCCTTCGGTTGGCCCGAAGATGGTCAGCCCTGCGGCACGGAATGCGTCCACTACGCCAATGACCAGCGGCGCTTCCGGGCCCACGATGGTCAGATCGATGTTCTCATCCTGCGCGAAGCGAAGCAGCGCCGGAATATCGGTGACGCCGATGGCGACGTTTTGCAGCGACGGCTCCAGCGCAGTACCTGCGTTGCCCGGCGCGACGTAGACGGTATCAACCAGCGGCGACTGGGCCGCTTTCCAGGCCAGCGCGTGCTCACGCCCGCCGTTGCCGATTACTAATACTTTCATCTGTAGCTCCGTGAATTAATGGCGGAAGTGGCGCATGTCGGTGAAGATCATGGCGATACCATGTTCGTCAGCGGCAGCAATCACTTCGTCGTCGCGGATAGAGCCGCCCGGCTGGATCACACAGGTGATGCCCACTGCGGCTGCGGCATCAATGCCGTCGCGGAACGGGAAGAAGGCGTCAGAGGCCATGGCGGAACCTTTCACTTCCAGACCTTCGTCACCGGCTTTAATCCCGGCAATTTTCGCTGAGTAGACGCGGCTCATCTGACCGGCGCCTATCCCGATGGTCATATTGTCTTTGGCATAGACGATGGCGTTGGATTTGACGAATTTCGCTACTTTCCAGCAGAACAGCGCATCGCGCAGTTCCTGCTCGCTTGGCTGACGTTTGCTGACCACGCGCAGTTCGCCCGCAGTGACCATGCCGAGATCGCGGTCCTGAACCAGCAGGCCGCTATTGACACGTTTGAAATCGAGGCTGGCAACGCGAGTATCCCACTGGCCACAGACCAGTACGCGGACGTTCTGCTTCGCGGCGGTGATCTTCAGCGCTTCTTCGCTGGCGGACGGTGCGATGATCACTTCGACGAACTGGCGAGAGATGATGGCCTGCGCGGTTTCCGCATCCAGCTCGCGGTTAAAGGCGATGATGCCGCCGAAGGCGGAGGTTGGGTCAGTTTTATAGGCGCGATCGTAGGCATCGAGGATCGAGTCGCTGACGGCAACGCCGCATGGGTTAGCGTGCTTAACGATAACGCAGGCTGGCTCATTGAACTCTTTCACGCACTCCAGCGCCGCATCGGTATCGGCAATGTTGTTATAGGAGAGCGCTTTGCCCTGCAGCTGAGTGGCGGTCGCTACGGAGGCTTCTTTTACATTCTCTTCTATATAGAAGGCAGCCTGCTGGTGGCTGTTTTCGCCGTAGCGCATATCCTGCTTCTTAATGAAGTTCAGATTCAGGGTGCGCGGGAAGCGGCCAGCGGCTTCTTGACTTTCGCCGTGATAGGCCGGAACCATGCTGCCGAAGTAGTTAGCGATCATGCTGTCGTAAGCGGCGGTGTGTTCGAAGGCTTTAATGGCGAGGTCGAAGCGGGTGTTCAGCGTCAGGGAGCCTTCGTTGGCGTCCATCTCATTAATGATGGCGTCGTAGTCGCTGCTCTTCACTACGATAGCAACGTCTTTATGGTTCTTCGCTGCGGAGCGCACCATGGTTGGGCCGCCGATATCAATGTTTTCCACCGCGTCTTCCAGCGAGCAGCCTTCACGAGCGACGGTCTGGGCAAACGGGTAAAGGTTAACGACCACCATATCGATAGGCGCAATACCGTGCTGCTGCATGATACCGTCATCCTGACCGCGACGACCGAGGATACCGCCGTGTACTTTCGGATGCAGGGTCTTCACGCGTCCATCCATCATTTCCGGGAAACCGGTGTAGTCAGAGACTTCGGTAACCGGCAGGCCTTTATCTGCCAGCAAGCGGGCGGTGCCGCCGGTGGACAGCAGCTCGACACCACGAGCGGAAAGCGCCTGCGCGAATTCGACGATACCGGCCTTGTCAGAAACACTGAGCAGAGCGCGGCGGACTGGACGACGTTGTTGCATGGTATTAAATCCCCAGGATTTGAACATTACAGAGAGCGTTAGGTGAGTTTTTGCCTAAAAACTCACCTAACGCACCCAACCGGGCATCCGTGTCATAGCGCGGCATTGTAACGAAAACGTTTGCGCAACGCTCGCGAATTTTTATCTTTCTCTTTCAGCCACCGTTTCTTCTTTATATAGAAGCTGACCCACCGGGCTTTTGTCGCCCTTTCATCGCGCTTCTGTGGATAATTCTGTGTGTAAAAGGGTATAAAGCGGGGTTTTGCTGGGGAATGCAGCAGTCAGTCATTTTTCTGCCATTTTTCTATTGCAGGCGCTCGAGAACTCCCTATAATGCGCCTCCATCGACACGGCGGATGTGAATCACTTCACACAAACA
>NZ_JANCOB010000022.1:0-26174 GCF_024296565.1 Klebsiella sp. SWET4
CTGTTTGTGTGAAGTGATTCACATCTGCCGTGTCAGTGGGAGCGCATTATAGGGATCCCATTTTTTTGCACAAGCCTTTTTTCGATCTTTTTTTCTGAATGGTGATTTTTCACCCTTTTCGTCGCGTAATTGCACGATTTGCTCAATTTTCACCGTTTTCAGGGGTTGCACAGGGAGATAAAAGCCACCAAAGTCTTCTTACATTCCCGTATTTTGAGGTCTATATGTCTGCTCAGCTGCGCCCCTATAAAGCATTTTTCCCACAAATCGGTCTTCGCGTCATGATTGACGCATCCAGCGTTGTTATCGGTGATGTCAGAATTGCCGATGATGTCAGCGTCTGGCCTCTGGTGGCTATTCGCGGCGACGTCAACTATGTATCGATAGGTCAACGCAGCAATATTCAGGACGGTAGCGTTCTCCATGTGACTCATAAGTCCTCTTATAAGCCGGAGGGAAATCCGCTGATCATTGGTGAGGATGTAACTGTTGGTCATAAAGTGATGCTGCACGGCTGCACTATCGGCAACCGCGTGCTGGTTGGTATGGGTTCGATCTTATTAGATGGTGTCGTCGTTGGCGATGACGTCATGATTGGTGCAGGCAGTTTGGTACCGCAGAACAAACAACTGG
Source organism: Klebsiella sp. SWET4 (assembly GCF_024296565.1). Classification (NCBI taxonomy): domain Bacteria; kingdom Pseudomonadati; phylum Pseudomonadota; class Gammaproteobacteria; order Enterobacterales; family Enterobacteriaceae; genus Klebsiella; species Klebsiella sp. SWET4. The sequence continues at coordinate 634 of NZ_JANCOB010000022.1, forward strand.
AAAGCGGCTACCTTTACTTTGGCAATCCGGTCAAACAGATCCGCCCCCTGACGGAGACGGAACGGGAAGGACTGAAGTATTCAGCAAATAACTATGTGAAATGGAAAAATGAATACCTGGATCAGGATAACCAGATCCAGCCCTGAGCATCTTCCTGACCATCGCGGATCAATGCTTCCACCTCTTCCTCTAGATCCCAACGATGTTCCTGGAAGGCGGCCAGCCACTGCGCTGGCCCCTCTGCGCTAAAACGCTGCTGCAGGCTCTGCCCTGAAATTGCGCAGGTTAATTGCATCCCATTGACCAGCACAGGAAAAACCACACCCTGCCGTTCGGCATCCCATGATTCCCGGTCAGGAAACTGAATCGCCTGATTCATGCATTCAGTTCCTGCTGCAGCGTTTCGATGACCGGAGCGATAGCCGGCAGGACGCCGTGCCATAGCAGAACAGCATGGGCGGCTTGCGCCACCAGCATTCCCAGCCCATCAGCACAGTGGACTGCGCCATACTGCTGGCACCAGTGAAGAAACGGTGTTGGCCCTTTCTGGTAAAACATGTCATAGCAATACACGTCAGCGTGGACAACAGATGCCGGGATAGCCGGTACATCACCGTCTATTCCACTGGACGTCGCATTGATGATCAGATCGAATGTTTCCCCGGATAAGGTATCCATCTCTCTTGCGCTGACGCTACCGGTATGGGCGAAGAGAGTGGCTAACTCATGGGCACGAGAATAGGTTCGATTCACGATCGTGACGGCACATCCCAGCGACAGAAGCGGCAAAAGAACCCCGCGTGATGCGCCACCAGCACCTACCAGCAGGATCCGCTGGCGCGGCTTAATGAACCCCAGGCGTTCCAGATCGCTCAGGAGGCCAATACCGTCGGTGTTGTCCCCCAGTAAACGGCCATCTTCCAGGCGTTTCAGGGTATTTACTGCTCCCGCCAGCGCAGCGCGTTCTGTCAGCTCGTCCGCACGCGCAAAAGCTTCCTCTTTAAAAGGAACGGTGACGTTGGCCCCCTTTCCTCCTTCTGCAAAGAACTGATTCAGAGAAGAGACAAAATCGTCCAGCGGCGCCAGCACACGTCCATAAGGATGAGTAATCCCTAACTGGCGGGCAAACAGCTGATGAATAGAAGGCGATTTGCTGTGCGCGATCGGATTACCAAAAACGGCATAGGTTTCCATGGTTCACCCCTGGCGGAACAGTTTACCCGTCAGGGCATCACGGATTTCAGATGGATTTTGCCGTCCACCTGTGGCGCCATCCACAACCGGGAAGCTGTCACCAAACTGAGCATGAACCTCTGCGGTGGTACGACACGGTGGTTGCCCGGTGAGATTGGCGCTCGTCGAGACCAGCGGTTTTCCGTAAGCTTCGCACAATTCAATCACCAGCGGATGGTTGGTCACGCGTACGGCCAGCGAATCAAAACGCCCCGTCAGCCAGCGCGGCGTTTCAGGACGCGCCGGGAATACAAACGTCACCGGTCCCGGCCAGCAGGAAAAGATAGCGTCCCGCTGCGAGTCACTTAACCGTGAATCATCAACATAAGGCTTCAACTGCTCAAAGCTGGCGGCGATAAGGATCAATCCCTTGTCAACAGGACGCTGCTTCAGCTCCAGCAGACGCATGACGGCCGTTTCGCTGTCTGGATCGCAGCCAACGCCAAAAACGGCTTCTGTGGGGTAGGCGATGACATGTTCATTTTTCAGTACCGCCACGGCATGGGCGACGGTTTCTGAGGGCAGGTTATTGTTCACTGATTTATTCCGCCGGGATCGGCTTTCCACATTGTTTACTGGCACAGAAGCGTCTGAGCCCCTGCGCCGTCTTCTTTTCAATTAACAGCGGGTAATGGCATTCAGGGCATTCGCCCGCTACCGGTTTAAAATTGATAACGAACTGGCAATCAGGGTAGCGATCGCAGGAATGAAAGGTTTTACCGAAACGAGAGCGACGCTGGACCAGATGCCCTTGTCCACATTGCGGACAGGCGATAGCGGTCTCATCGGGTTTATCAATCAGCTCGGTATGCTCGCATTCGGGATAGCGACTGCAGCCGATAAACATACCAAAGCGCCCCTGGCGTAACACCATGACAGCGCCGCAAGATGGGCACTCCTGTCCCTCCAGCACCTTAACGATATGACCGTCCGCCTGACTTTTCAGGGGACGGATATAGTCACAGTCCGGATAATGCGAACAACCGAGAAACGGGCCATGTTTCCCGGAACGGATCACCAGTTCAGCCCCGCACTGCGGGCAGGGCTCATTTTTACGCACCGAAAACAGTGCTGATTTGGTCATAACAACTCGATGTTGCTGCAAAAAGATTAATGCAGCATACCTTCATTTACTTCGAAGAGTAATTCTTCCATTTGCTGATAGGCGTTTTCACAGCCCGGAATGTTGAACAGTACCATCAGGATGACCCATTTCAGGTCTTCCAGTTCAAATTCAGCTGTATCCAGCGCCAGGACGCGCTCTATCACCATTTCTCGCGTTTCGAGGTTCAACACCTGAATCTGCTCGAGGAAGAGTAAAAATCCCCGGCAACTGGCATCCAGACGCTGGCACTCCTCTTCGGTATACACCCGAAGCGACAGCGGGTCGGAAGCGAGCTGCATGGGTTCAACGAGACCTTCCTGATAATCAGCCAGTTTCTCGAGCCACATTAACGCGTTATAGATATCTTCCCGCTCAAAGCCTGCATCGGTAAGATCCCGCGTCAGTTTGTCCTGATCCACGCGCATTTCTGCTTCGTTATGGATGTAAGTTTCAAACAAATACATGAGTACGTCGAACATGGCTTGCCCTCCTTAATCGGACATAGCCGCCGGGTACAGCTGCGATCCAGCCTGCTAACTCCAGTTCAAGTAGCTGAGCTACGGTTACTGGCACAGATTGGCCGGCACGTTCAGCGACAACGTCAACAGGTGTTACCTCATCTCCTACGTTAGCCAGGAGCTCCGGAAATGGCAATGCTACAGACGGCTGATCGGCGCAATTATTTATCGAATCAGACGTATCAGTAAGCCAGGCCAGCTCGTTTTGCCAGTACTCCACGATATCCTCTGGCGAGGTCACCGGTACCGCGCCTTGCTTGATTAACCAGTGCGGACCTTCAGATCCCGGATTACCAATCGGGCCAGGCAGGGCGAACACATCTCTTCCCTGCTCCAGGGCGCAACGGACGGTGACCAGCGATCCGCTTCGCAACGCCGCCTCAATCACCAGCACGCCCAAACTTAAGCCGCTGATAATACGGTTACGTCGGGGAAAATGAGCGGGAAGCGGCGGCGTAATGAGTGGAAATTCAGAGACCAGCGTACCGCCATTGTCGATGATCTGTTGGGCGAGGTTTGCATGGCGCCGCGGATAAACCTGTTCCAGCCCGTTGCCCAGCACCGCGATGGTTTTCCCCTCCGCGGCCAGCGCGCCGCGGTGCGCAACGCCATCAATGCCTAACGCCAGCCCACTGGTGATGGTGATCCCTCTACGCGCCAGCGTTTCGCTGAACAGTTTTCCCCAGCGGGCGCCATACCAGGAGTGCAAACGGCTGCCAATAACGGCAAGCTGCGCGCTGTGAAGCAGGGCGGGGTCGCCACTGACCAGCAACGCGCCGGGGTAATCAGCGATAGCCCTTAGCCGCAACGGATAGCGCGGATCGTCAGCCCGTAACAGATGATGATCCGGGTGTTCCAGCCAGCGCTGCGTCTCGTCAAGCTCCCGCTCGTCAAACCGTAAAAATGGCTTCACCTGCGCCGTGGTCATCCCAACGGCATGTAGCGCTTCACTATCCACGAAAGCGGCTGCGCATAACCGCTGCGCAATATCCAGCATCCTGTCGCCATACAAATTATTGACCTTCATCAGCCGCAGCCAAATCTCGTCGGGCGTCATCCTTACCCCCTGCCATAAGCGGCATTGACAATCTTTGCGATTGGACAGTGAGACTGTCAATTGCAGGGGGTTTTGTCTAGAATAGAGCTAATAATCTTATCAACTCCTGAATACGACTCTGGAACTTTATGGCAGTTTTGCAAGTGTTACATATTCCGGACGAGCGCCTTCGCAAAGTCGCCGAGCCGGTCAAAGAAGTGAATGCGGAAATTCAGCGTATCGTCGATGATATGTTCGACACCATGTACGCCGAGGAAGGCATCGGTCTGGCCGCAACCCAGGTCGATATCCATCAGCGCATCATCGTGATCGATGTGTCGGAAAATCGTGAAGAGCGGCTGGTGTTAATCAACCCGGAGCTACTGGAAAAAGACGGCGAAACCGGTATTGAAGAAGGCTGCTTGTCCATTCCGGAACAGCGTGCTCTGGTACCCCGTGCGGAAAAAGTGAAGATCCGTGCGCTGGATCGCGACGGTAAGCCGTTTGAGCTGGAGGCCGATGGCCTGCTGGCGATCTGTATCCAGCATGAAATGGATCACCTGGTTGGCAAACTGTTTATTGACTATCTGTCACCGCTCAAACAACAGCGCATTCGTCAGAAGGTTGAGAAACTGGATCGTTTACGTTCCCGTGCCTGATAACAAGGAATACCGTGTCACATTCACTACGTATCATTTTCGCCGGCACCCCCGATTTTGCAGCGCGTCATCTTGACGCGTTGTTGTCGTCTGAACATCAGATCGTTGGCGTGTTTACTCAGCCAGACCGTCCCGCGGGACGCGGCAAAAAATTGATGCCGAGCCCGGTAAAAGTGCTGGCTGAAGCCCATGACGTCCCCGTATTCCAGCCATCGTCTCTTCGTCCGCAGGAGAACCAACAGCTCGTCGCCGATTTAGGCGCCGATATCATGGTGGTGGTGGCGTATGGTCTGATCCTGCCAAAAGCGGTGCTTGAGATGCCGCGTCTGGGCTGCATCAACGTTCATGGCTCCCTGCTGCCGCGCTGGCGTGGCGCCGCGCCGATCCAGCGTTCGCTGTGGGCGGGCGATAGCGAAACCGGCGTGACCATCATGCAGATGGACGTCGGCCTTGATACGGGTGACATGCTGTATAAGCTTTCCTGCCCCATTACCGCTGAGGATACCAGCGGCAGCCTGTACGATAAGCTGGCCGGCCTCGGCCCACAGGGACTGCTGACAACCTTAGCGCAACTGGCAAACGGAACGGCACAGCCTGAAGTCCAGGACGAGTCACTCGTCAGTTATGCCGAGAAGCTGAGTAAAGAAGAGGCCCGCATCGACTGGTCGCTTTCCGCTGCACAGCTGGAACGTTGCATCCGGGCGTTTAATCCTTGGCCAATGAGCTGGCTGGAGATTGACGGGCAGCCAGTCAAAGTCTGGCGGGCATCGGTTATTGCCGAAGCCACGCACGCCGAGCCGGGAACAATAGTGGCAGCAACCAAACAGGGTATTCAGGTCGCCACGGGTGATGGGATCCTCAGTCTGGAATCACTACAGCCAGCGGGTAAAAAAGCGATGAGCTCGCAGGACTTACTCAATTCCCGCCGGGAGTGGTTCATCCCTGGTACCCGTCTCGCCTGACGGTTGTCTCTTTAAAAGCCCGGGTTAGCCGGGCATTTTTATTTTTGCGCTTATGAAAAACAAAATAAACTTACGCAGTCTGGCCGCCCAGGCTATCGAGCAAGTGGTAGAACAAGGTCAGTCTTTGAGCAACGTTCTGCCCCCTCTGCAGCAGAAAGTCAGCGATAAAGACAAAGCGCTGTTGCAGGAGCTGTGCTTTGGCGTATTGCGTACGCTCAGTCAGCTTGAGTGGCTTATCAACAAGCTGATGGCGCGTCCGATGACCGGCAAACAGCGCACCGTGCATTTTCTGATCATGGTTGGGCTTTATCAGTTGCTCTATACCCGTATTCCTCCGCATGCCGCACTGGCGGAAACGGTAGAAGGCGCGGTGGCCATTAAACGCCCGCAGCTTAAAGGGCTGATCAACGGCGTGCTACGCCAGTTCCAGCGCCAGCAGGAAGCGTTATTAGTCGAATTTGCTGAGCATGAAAACCGCTATCTTCATCCCAAATGGCTGCTGAAACGCCTGCAGCAGGCCTGGCCGCAGCAGTGGCAGGAGATCGTCGATGCGAACAACCAGCGCCCGCCGATGTGGCTGCGCGTTAACCGCAACCATCATTCCCGGGATGAATGGCTTGCTCTGCTTAAAGAGGCCGGCTTAGAGGGCTTCACCCATCCTGACTATCCCGACGCCGTGCGTCTGGCCACCCCTGCCCCAGTCCATGCGTTGCCAGGTTTTGCCGAAGGCTGGGTCACCGTCCAGGATGCCTCGGCCCAGGGCTGTATGCGCTACCTGCTGCCGGAAAATGGCGAACGCATTCTCGATCTTTGCGCCGCACCGGGCGGCAAGACGACGCATATTCTGGAGGTTGCCCCGCAGGCTCAGGTCATGGCGGTGGATATTGATGAACAGCGTCTGTCACGCGTCTATGACAACCTGAAACGGCTGGGCATGAAAGCCGAAGTCAAACAGGGCGATGGTCGCTTCCCTGAGCAGTGGTGTGGCAACGAACAGTTCGATCGTATTCTGCTGGATGCCCCCTGCTCCGCCACCGGCGTCATTCGCCGCCATCCGGATATCAAATGGCTGCGCCGGGATCGGGATATCGCCGAGTTAGCCCAGCTGCAGGCCGAGATCCTGAATGCCACCTGGGAGCACCTGAAACCAGGCGGTACGCTGGTTTACGCTACCTGTTCTATTCTGCCGGAAGAGAATAGTCAGCAAATTTCCGCCTTCCTCGCACGAACCCCGGATGCTGAACTTCATGCAACCGGTACGCCGGCGAGCCCCGGGCAGCAAAATCTGCCGGGCCCGGAAGAAGGTGATGGCTTCTTTTACGCTAAGCTAATCAAACGTCGGAATTAATGGGTCACTGCAGATGAAGATTATTATTCTGGGCGCCGGCCAGGTCGGCGGCACGCTGGCGGAAAACCTTGTCGGCGAGAACAATGATATTACGCTGGTTGATACCAATGGCGACCGTCTGCGCAGCCTGCAGGATAAGTTCGACCTGCGTGTCGTCCAGGGACATGGCTCTCACCCTCGCGTACTGCGCGAGGCGGGGGCCGATGATGCCGATATGCTGGTAGCGGTCACCAGTTCGGATGAAACCAATATGGTGGCCTGTCAGGTCGCCTACTCATTATTCAATACCCCAAACCGTATTGCGCGTATTCGTGCGCCAGATTACGTTCGTGATGCGGATAAGCTCTTCAATTCTGAAGCGGTGCCTATCGATCACTTAATCGCTCCGGAACAGCTGGTCATCGACAATATTCACCGGCTGATCGAATATCCCGGCGCGCTGCAGGTCGTGAACTTCGCCGAAGGGAAAGTCAGCCTCGCCGTAGTAAAAGCCTATTACGGTGGTCCGCTGGTAGGGAATGCGTTGTCCACCATGCGGGAGCATATGCCGCATATCGATACGCGTGTGGCCGCTATTTTCCGCCACGATCGTCCTATTCGCCCACAGGGTTCGACGATTGTGGAAGCCGGCGATGAAGTATTCTTTATTGCCGCCTCGCAGCATATTCGCGCGGTCATGAGCGAACTGCAGCGACTGGAAAAGCCGTATAAGCGTATTATGCTGGTCGGCGGGGGCAATATTGGCGCGGGTCTGGCCCATAAGCTGGAAAAAGATTACAGCGTCAAGCTTATCGAACGTAATCAGCAGCGAGCCGCTGAGCTTGCGGAAAAGCTGCAGCATACAATCGTCTTCTACGGTGATGCATCGGACCAGGAGCTGCTGGCTGAAGAGCATATTGACCAGGTGGACCTGTTTATTGCCGTCACTAACGACGATGAAGCAAACATTATGTCGGCGATGCTGGCGAAGCGAATGGGCGCGAAAAAAGTGATGGTGCTGATCCAGCGCAGAGCCTACGTGGATCTGGTCCAGGGCAGTGTCATTGATATCGCGATATCACCTCAACAGGCCACAATTTCCGCACTCCTCAGCCATGTTCGTAAAGCCGATATTGTCGGCGTCTCCTCCCTTCGCCGCGGTGTTGCCGAAGCGATTGAGGCCGTGGCGCACGGTGATGAGAGCACCTCCCGGGTGGTCGGGCGTTCGATCGATGAGATCAAGCTGCCGCCAGGTACGATCATCGGCGCCGTTGTGCGGGGCAACGACGTAATGATCGCGAATAATAATCTGCGGATCGAGCAGGGCGATCATGTGATCATGTTTTTGACCGATAAGAAGTTTATTTCCGATGTAGAAAGGCTGTTCCAGCCAAGTCCTTTCTTCCTGTAATTCCCAGGGCGCCGAACAGGCGCCTTTTTATTATCCCTTATTATTCAAAGGTTAATATTTTGCGGTAACTATCTACTGGGAATGGCAAATGAAAATACATTTGTTAAACTTACAACGTCAGCTGGCACAAGGAGAATAAAATGAGTTTTTTAAAAGAGTTTCGCGAATTCGCGATGCGCGGGAACGTTGTCGATTTGGCAGTGGGTGTGATCATCGGTGCAGCATTCGGTAAAATTGTTTCATCGCTGGTCGCAGATATTATTATGCCACCACTCGGCCTGTTGATTGGCGGGATCGATTTTAAACAGTTTGCCGTCACGCTACGTGATGCCCAGGGCGATGTCCCGGCTGTCGTGATGCATTATGGAGTATTCATTCAGAACGTTTTCGATTTCATCATCGTCGCGTTTGCCATCTTCATGGCGATTAAACTGATGAATAAGTTAAATCGTAAGAAAGAAGAGGCTCCGGCGGCGCCGCCAGCTCCTTCTAAAGAAGAAGTCCTGCTGAGCGAAATTCGCGATCTGCTGAAAGAGCAAAACAACCGTTCTTAATCAGCACCGAAAGCAGAAGGCCAGTGGTAAAAAAGCGATTCGCTTGCTTGCCACTGGCCTCCCGGTCAATCCTTCCTGCATGTTTATCTTTACGTTGATAGCTTCCTTTCCCTTTCTTGTTTTTCTCTACACGCTGCCTGAATAACGGATCGTGGAGAAGTGCCTCAATGGCGTTATCTTTAATTTGCCCTTTAGTATGCTGATAGCGACTCATATAAACTCCAGTGCATGTGTGAATTCCGCGCGAGTGTAGATCCGCGCGATGAAAAAATCAACGTCCCGTACCGCCATTGCTGGCGCCTTGTTCAAGGGCCTCAAGGATCGAACAATAAACACTACTGTGCGCAGTCCCACAGCAGGCATCATTAAGCCGCTGCAGAGAGCGACGCATCGTCTGCAACTCTTTGATCCGCGCCTCGACTTCGCTTAATCGCGCCTGAACGATCCCTTTCGATTCCTGGCAGGTATGGTGCTCCGGATCGATACGGATCGACAATAATTCGCGGATCGCTTCCAGAGTGAAGCCCAGCTGACGGGCATAGCGAATAAAGCGTAGCCGCTGAAGATCGTTATCCGAGTAAAGACGAAATCCTCCCTCGGTGCGCACGTCATGATCCATCATTTGCTGTTTCTCATAATAACGGATGGTATCTGGCGTGACGTCAGCCAGCTTAGCCAGCTCACCAATACGATACATATTTACTCCTGGTTCATTCTTTGTAGCAAAGCCTCGGCATACTCACCGCGTAAAAAGCCGGTACTCAGACCAGCCTGACGAAGCTTCAGTTCGAGCAAGGCAAGCCGTTTGCTCAGTTCAGCATGACGAGGATCGTCCTGGCGGACGCCCTTCAGTAAATCAGCCAGTGCCACCGCTTCTCTTCGCTGCTCCAGCTCCGGGGGAAGGCATCCAGCATTCTTCAGAAGGCGATAACCTGCCCGCAGCTCCGCCGGCACATGCGAGTCGTCATCGAGAGTCAGCGGTTCGCCGCTGCCGGGTAAGTTATCGAACTCACCTTTAGTTTGGGCATCGAGGATATGGCGTTCCGCCCACTGATCCAGTAACCACATTCTACGGCTCCGGGGGATGAACAAAAAGAGTACAGATAGTGTAGTGAAGTGGGGATGCGGTAGATATAAAAAAACCCGCCGGGGCGGGTTTTTTTACGTTACTACAGATTACTCTGCAGCAGCTTCTGCTTTCGGCTCAGCACGATCAACCAGCTCGATGTATGCCATCGGCGCGTTGTCGCCTGCACGGAAGCCACACTTCAGAATGCGAGTGTAACCACCGGCGCGGCTCGCGAAACGCGGGCCCAGCTCGTTAAACAGTTTTGCCACGATCTCGTTATCACGAGTGCGGGCGAATGCCAGACGACGATTAGCAACGCTATCAGTCTTGGCAAGAGTAATCAGCGGCTCAACTACGCGACGCAGTTCTTTCGCTTTCGGCAGGGTCGTCTTGATGATTTCATGACGAACCAGCGAACCTGCCATGTTACGGAACATAGCCTGGCGATGGCTGCTGTTGCGGTTCAGTTGACGACCACTCTTACGATGGCGCATGACCTTATCCTTCTCAGTAAAACCTTAACCTGTGATCCGGTTACTCGTCAGCAATGCTTGCTGGTGGCCAGTTTTCCAGGCGCATGCCCAGAGACAGTCCACGGGAAGCCAGCACGTCTTTAATCTCAGTAAGAGATTTTTTACCCAGGTTCGGCGTTTTCAGCAACTCAACCTCGGTACGCTGTACCAGATCACCGATATAGTGGATAGCTTCTGCCTTGAGGCAGTTAGCAGAGCGGACAGTCAATTCCAGATCGTCAACAGGGCGCAGCAGGATCGGATCGAACTCTGGTTTCTCTTCTTTCACTTCTGGCTGACGTACATCACGTAAGTCAACAAAAGCTTCCAGTTGTTCAGCCAGAATGGTTGCCGCACGACGAATCGCCTCTTCAGGATCGATTGTGCCGTTGGTTTCCATTTCGATGACCAGCTTGTCCAGGTCGGTACGCTGTTCTACACGCGCAGCTTCAACATTGTAGGCAATACGCTCTACAGGGCTGTAGCAGGCGTCGACCAGCAGACGGCCGATTGGGCGCTCATCTTCTTCCGAATGAATTCGGGCAGAAGCCGGCACATAACCGCGACCGCGCTGAACTTTGATACGCATGCTAATAGCAGCGTTCTCATCAGTCAGGTGGCAAATCACGTGCTGCGGCTTGACGATTTCGACATCACCGTCGTGGGTAATGTCGGCTGCAGTCACAGGGCCAATGCCAGATTTATTCAAAGTAAGGATGACTTCATCTTTACCCTGAACTCTCACCGCCAGCCCTTTCAGGTTGAGCAGGATTTCAAGGATGTCTTCCTGAACGCCTTCTTTGGTGCTGTACTCGTGCAGTACACCATCAATCTCAACCTCGGTCACCGCGCAACCCGGCATCGATGAGAGCAGAATACGGCGCAGTGCGTTACCCAGAGTATGGCCGAAGCCACGCTCTAAAGGCTCAAGGGTCACCTTGGCGTGCGTCGAACTCACTTGCTCGATATCGACCAGGCGCGGTTTTAGAAACTCTGTCACAGAACCCTGCATTGTGTCCTCTCTTTGGTACTAAGCTTTACTTGGAGTAAAGCTCGACGATCAGGTGTTCGTTAATGTCCGCAGACAGATCAGAACGCTCCGGCTGACGCTTGAACGTACCTTCCATCTTGCCAGCATCAACTTCCAGCCAGGTTGGCTTTTCACGCTGCTCAGCCAGCTCCAGAGCGGCTTTCACGCGAGATTGCTTTTTCGCTTTCTCACGAATGCTGACAACGTCATTCGCTTTAACCTGATAAGAAGCGATGTTAACAACACGACCGTTTACCATAATCGCTTTGTGGCTAACCAGCTGGCGTGCTTCAGCACGAGTGGCGCCGAAGCCCATACGGTATACAACGTTGTCCAGACGACCTTCCAGCAGAGCCAACAGGTTTTCACCGGTGTTGCCTTTCAGACGTGCTGCTTCTTTATAGTAGTTACGGAACTGACGCTCCAGCACACCGTACATACGGCGAACTTTTTGCTTTTCACGCAACTGCACACCATAGTCAGACAGACGCGGTTTACGCGCACCGTGCTGGCCAGGAGCTTGTTCAATTTTACACTTGGTATCGATCGCGCGAACGCCAGACTTAAGGAATAAGTCGGTGCCCTCACGACGGCTCAGCTTGAGCTTAGGACCCAAATATCTTGCCATTTTCTTTCTCCAACTAACCTGGAAAACGTAGCGTTATACGCGACGTTTTTTCGGCGGACGACAACCGTTATGAGGGATCGGAGTCACATCAGTAATATTAGTGATGCGGAAACCAGCGGCGTTCAGTGCACGAATGGTAGATTCGCGACCCGGACCCGGACCTTTGACCATAACTTCCAGATTCTTGATGCCGTATTCTTTTACGGCTTCTGCGCAACGCTCTGCTGCAACCTGAGCTGCAAACGGAGTGGATTTGCGAGAACCACGGAAACCGGAACCACCGGCTGTTGCCCAACCCAGTGCGTTACCCTGACGATCAGTGATAGTAACGATGGTGTTGTTAAAAGAAGCATGGATATGAGCCACGCCATCAGAGACTTGTTTTCTTACACGCTTACGTGCACGAACTGGTGCCTTTGCCATTATTCAATCACCCCGATTATTTCTTGATCGGTTTACGCGGACCCTTACGGGTACGTGCGTTGGTCTTGGTACGCTGACCGCGAACCGGAAGACCACGACGATGGCGTAAACCACGGTAGCAACCAAGGTCCATCAGACGCTTGATGCTCAGGGTGATTTCACGGCGCAGATCACCTTCAACGACAAATTTACCTACTGCTTCACGCAGAATATCAATTTGTTCTTCAGACAGCTCACTGATCTTAACATTTTCAGCGATGCCCGTTTCAGCGCAGATAGCTTTAGAACGGGTTTTGCCGATACCGAAAATAGCGGTTAAAGCGATTACGGTATGTTTGTGATCAGGAATGTTAATGCCTGCTATACGGGCCACTATGCACTCCTACTATTTAATATGTACGTACCATGCTGAAAAGCCCGTTTTCAGGATACTCAAATGGAAACGTACAGACATACAAAAGATTGGCTGGCTAATCTAGCCAGCTCAATCCAACTTTGCAAGAAAAATATGCGAATAAATCAGCCTTGGCGCTGTTTATGCTTCGGCTCGGCACTGCAAATCACACGGATGACGCCATCACGCTTAACGATTTTGCAGTTACGGCATAATTTCTTGACGGAAGCACGAACTTTCATTTTTACTCTCCGTAACTTCTCGGGCGACCAGTTTTAACGGCCGTAGCCTTTCAGGTTCGCCTTCTTCAATGCAGACTCATACTGACTGGACATCATCAGAGTTTGCACTTGAGCCATAAAGTCCATAATCACGACAACAACGATAAGCAGCGATGTCCCACCGAAGTAGAACGGCACTTTCATCGCGTCACGCATGAACTCCGGGATCAGGCAGATAAAAGTAATATACAACGCACCAACCAGAGTCAGGCGAGTCATCACTTTATCGATATACTTCGCCGTTTGCTCTCCCGGACGAATTCCTGGTACAAATGCACCGGACTTCTTCAGGTTATCTGCTGTTTCACGCGGGTTGAAAACCAACGCCGTGTAGAAGAAACAGAAGAAGATGATTGCAGACGCATAGAGTAACACATAAAGCGGTTGCCCAGGCTGCAAATACAGCGAAATTGTTGTCAGCCAGTTCCAACCAGTACCACCCCCGAACCATGACGTGATGGTTGCCGGGAACAGTATAATACTGGAAGCGAAGATTGCCGGGATTACCCCCGCCATATTCACTTTCAGCGGTAAATGTGTGCTCTGTGCAGCATAGACACGACGACCCTGCTGCCGTTTCGCGTAGTTTACCACAATGCGGCGTTGACCACGTTCAACGAATACAACAAAGAAGGTCACTGCAAATACTAATACTGCAACCAACAGCAACAGGAGGAAGTGCAGGTCGCCTTGACGCGCTTGCTCGATAGTATGGGCGATGGCCGGCGGGAGTCCCGCAACGATCCCGGCGAAGATCAGGATCGAGATACCGTTACCGATACCGCGTTCAGTGATCTGTTCGCCGAGCCACATCAGGAACATAGTCCCTGTGACCAGACTTACAACAGCGGTGAAATAGAACGCAAAGCCTGGATTAATCACCAGGCCCTGCATACCAGGCATATTCGGCAGACCGGTAGCAATACCGATCGACTGGAATATCGCCAGCACCAGAGTACCGTAGCGGGTGTACTGGCTGATCTTACGACGACCAGACTCCCCTTCTTTCTTCAGCTCTGCCAGCGGTTGGTAAACCACCGTCAGCAGCTGCACGATGATAGATGCCGAGATATACGGCATAATCCCCAGTGCAAAGATAGAAGCACGGCTGAGAGCACCACCAGAGAACATGTTGAACATTTCAATGATGGTGCCTCGCTGTTGCTCAAGCAGTTTGGCAAGTACAGCGGCATCAATACCAGGGATCGGAATAAAAGAGCCAATACGGAACACTATCAGCGCACCGACCACAAACAGAAGTCTGCGTTTCAGTTCGCCAAGGCCACCTTTGGCACTTTGAAAATCTAATCCCGGTTGTTTAGCCATCTGCTACTTATTCCTCAATTTTACCGCCAGCAGCTTCGATAGCAGCACGAGCACCTTTAGTCACACGCAGGCCACGAACAGTTACCGGACGAGTTACCTCACCAGACAGGATCACTTTCGCGAACTCGATCTGGACACCGATAATGTTTGCCGCTTTCAGCGCGTTCAGGTCTACTACATCGCCTTCTACGTGAGCCAGATCGGAGAGACGGATCTCTGCGGTGATCATCGCTTTACGAGAAGTGAAGCCGAACTTCGGCAGACGACGGTACAGAGGCATCTGACCACCCTCGAAACCGCGACGTACGCCACCGCCAGAACGAGACTTCTGACCTTTGTGACCACGACCACCGGTTTTACCGAGGCCAGAACCGATACCACGACCCAGGCGTTTACCCGCCTTTTTGGAGCCTTCGGCCGGAGACAGAGTATTTAAACGCATCTCTTACTCCTCAACTTTAACCATGAAGGAAACCGCGTTGACCATACCACGAACAGCAGGAGTATCCTCGCGCTCTACGGTGTGACCAATACGACGCAGACCCAGGCCAAGCAGTGTTGCCTTGTGTTTCGGCAGACGACCGATTGCACTGCGGGTTTGAGTAATTTTAATAGTCTTTGCCATGGTTTATTTCCCCAGAATTTCTTCAACGGATTTACCACGCTTGGCAGCGACCATTTCTGGAGAATTCATATTTTCCAGGCCATCAATAGTTGCACGAACCACGTTGATCGGGTTGGTGGAACCGTATGCTTTAGCCAGAACGTTATGAACCCCAGCAACTTCCAGAACGGCGCGCATTGCACCACCGGCGATGATACCGGTACCTTCGGAAGCTGGCTGCATGAATACACGAGAACCCGTGTGAACACCTTTAACCGGGTGTTGCAGGGTGCCGTTGTTCAGCGCGACGTTAATCATGTTGCGACGGGCTTTTTCCATCGCTTTCTGGATCGCTGCTGGAACTTCACGCGCTTTACCGTAACCAAAACCAACGCGACCGTTACCATCACCAACTACAGTCAGAGCTGTGAAGGAGAAAATACGACCACCTTTAACGGTTTTAGATACGCGGTTTACCGCGATCAGCTTTTCCTGCAGTTCGCCAGCTTGTTTTTCGATGTGAGCCATCTTACACCTCTACCTTAGAACTGAAGGCCAGCTTCACGGGCAGCATCTGCCAGTGCCTGGACACGACCATGATATTGGAACCCGGAACGGTCAAAGGAAACATCTTTGATGCCTTTTTCCAGAGCGCGTTCAGCAACAGCTTTACCCACAGCTGCAGCCGCGTCTTTGTTACCGGTGTACTTCAGTTGTTCAGAGATAGCTTTTTCTACAGTAGAAGCAGCTACCAGAACTTCAGAACCATTCGGAGCAATTACCTGTGCGTAAATATGACGCGGGGTACGATGTACCACCAGGCGAGTTGCACCCAGCTCCTGGAGCTTGCGGCGTGCGCGGGTCGCACGACGGATACGAGCAGATTTCTTATCCATAGTGTTACCTTACTTCTTCTTAGCCTCTTTGGTACGCACGACTTCGTCGGCGTAACGAACACCCTTGCCTTTATAAGGCTCAGGACGACGGTAGGCGCGCAGATCTGCTGCAACCTGGCCGATCACCTGCTTATCAGCGCCTTTCAGCACGATTTCAGTTTGAGTCGGACATTCTGCAGTGATACCGGCCGGCAGCTTATGTTCAACAGGATGAGAGAAACCTAAAGCCAGGTTTACTACATCCCCTTTAACCGCTGCACGATAGCCTACACCAACCAGCTGAAGCTTTTTAGTGAAGCCTTCGGTAACACCGATAACCATTGAGTTCAGCAGGGCACGCGCGGTACCAGCCTGAGCCCATCCGTCTACGTAACCATCACGCGGACCGAAGGTCAGAGCATTATCTGCATGTTTAACTTCAACAGCATCGTTGAGAGTACGAGTCAGCTCGCCATTTTTACCTTTGATCGTAATAACCTGACCGTTGACTTTAACATCAACGCCGGCAGGAACAACGACCGGTGCTTTAGCAACACGAGACATTTTTTCCTCCGATTAGGCTACGTAGCAGATAATTTCGCCACCAAGACCAGCCTGGCGCGCTGCACGATCAGTCATAACACCTTTAGAGGTAGAAACAACTGCGATACCCAGACCCGCCATAACTTTCGGCAGCTCATCTTTACGTTTGTAGATGCGCAGACCTGGGCGGCTGACACGCTGAATGCTTTCTACAACAGCTTTACCCTGGAAATACTTAAGAGTCAGTTCCAGTTCCGGCTTGATGTCGCCTTCAACTTTAAAATCTTCAATAAAGCCTTCTTCCTTCAGCACGTTGGCAATTGCCACTTTCAGCTTGGAGGAAGGCATGGTGACCGCAGCTTTATTCGCGGCCTGACCGTTACGGATACGGGTCAGCATATCCGCGATCGGATCTTGCATGCTCATCTGTCTTTACTCCCGTGATTCAATTGGTGACAATTACCAGCTAGCCTTTTTCAGACCCGGGATTTCACCGCGCATAGCGGCTTCACGGACCTTAATACGGCTCAACCCGAACTTCCGCAGGAAACCATGCGGACGACCTGTTTGACGGCAGCGATTACGCTGACGAGACGGGCTGGAATCACGCGGCAGAGTCTGCAGCTTGAGAACAGCGTTCCAACGATCTTCGTCGGTTGCGTTCACATCAGAGATGATAGCTTTCAGTTCAGCGCGTTTAGCGAAGAATTTATCAGCTAAAGCCACGCGCTTTACTTCGCGTGCTTTCATTGATTGCTTAGCCATTAAGTAACCCTACCTTACTTGCGGAACGGGAAGTCAAAGGCAGCCAGCAGAGCGCGGCCTTCTTCATCAGATTTCGCAGTAGTGGTAATGGTAATATCCAAACCACGAACGCGGTCGACTTTATCGTAGTCGATTTCTGGGAAGATGATCTGCTCACGGACACCCATGCTGTAGTTACCACGGCCGTCGAAAGACTTAGCGGACAAGCCACGGAAGTCACGGATACGCGGTACAGCAATAGTGATCAGGCGCTCAAAGAACTCCCACATGCGCTCGCCGCGCAGAGTTACTTTACAGCCGATCGGATAGCCCTGACGGATTTTGAAGCCTGCAACTGATTTGCGTGCTTTGGTGATCAGCGGTTTTTGACCGGAGATTGCTGTCAGGTCAGCTGCTGCGTTATCCAGCAGTTTCTTGTCAGCGATCGCTTCACCAACACCCATGTTCAGGGTGATCTTCTCGACCCGAGGGACTTGCATGACAGAATTGTAGTTAAACTCAGTCATGAGTTTAGCGACTACTTCGTCTTTGTAGTAATCATGCAGTTTCGCCATCGTACTACTCCAAATTACTTGATAGTTTCGCTATTAGATTTGAAGAAACGGACTTTTTTGCCGTCTTCGAATCTAAAGCCTACACGGTCAGCCTTGCCGGTTGCCGCGTTGAAGATAGCAAGGTTAGAGATCTGAATAGCTGCTTCTTTCTCTACAATGCCGCCTGGTTGGTTCAGGGCCGGAACCGGCTTCTGATGTTTCTTAACCAGGTTGATACCTTCAACAATGACCTTGCCGGAAGACAGGACATTTTTTACTTTACCGCGTTTACCTTTATCTTTACCGGTTAACACGATAACTTCGTCATCACGACGGATTTTAGCTGCCATGATTCGCTCCTTAGAGTACTTCTGGTGCCAGAGAGATAATTTTCATGAACTTCTCGGTACGAAGTTCACGAGTTACCGGCCCAAAAATACGCGTACCGATAGGCTGCTCGCTGTTATTGTTCAGAATAACGCATGCATTACCATCGAAGCGAATGACAGAACCGTCCGGGCGACGAACACCCTTCTTGGTGCGCACCACTACCGCCTTCAGCACATCACCTTTTTTGACCTTACCACGCGGAATTGCTTCCTTGATGGTGATCTTGATGATGTCGCCTACGCCTGCGTAGCGACGGTGCGAGCCACCCAGAACCTTGATACACATTACGCGACGTGCACCGGAGTTGTCGGCGACGTTCAGCATAGTCTGTTCTTGGATCATTTTAGTGCTCCGCTAATGTCAACTACTACTGAGACCCGAAAATTAGGGTCGTTAAAAAGCCCCATATCGAGGGCGCGGCATTATAACACCACAAACCAGATATGGGTAGAAAAAATAAACGGCTCATCGCTGAGCCGTTTATCCGTATCGAGAATGCGTACTCTATTACAGAACCGCTTTCTCTACAACGCGAACCAGCGTCCAGGACTTAGTCTTGGACAGCGGACGGCATTCGCGGATTTCAACCACGTCACCGATACCGCATTCGTTGTTCTCGTCATGTACGTGCAGTTTGGTCGTACGTTTGATGAATTTGCCGTATACCGGGTGTTTCACCATACGTTCGATAGCAACAACAATGGATTTCTCCATTTTGTCGCTAACTACGCGACCTTGCAGAGTACGGATTTTATCGGTCATTACGCACCCGCCTTCTGAGTCAGTAAAGTCTTAACGCGTGCAACATCACGACGCACTTGCTTCAGCAGATGAGTCTGTTGCAGCTGGCCACTTGCAGCCTGCATACGCAGGTTGAACTGCTCACGCAGCAGGTTCAGCAGCTCAGCGTTCAGCTCTTCAACGCTTTTTTCACGCAGCTCTTTTGCTTTCATTACATCACCGTCTTAGTTACAAAGGTGGTTTTGATCGGCAGTTTCGCTGCTGCCAGGCCGAATGCTTCACGGGCCAGCTCTTCCGGTACACCGTCCATTTCATACAGGACTTTACCCGGCTGAATCAAGGCAACCCAGTACTCCACGTTACCTTTACCTTTACCCATACGAACTTCCAGCGGCTTCTCGGTGATCGGTTTGTCCGGGAATACACGGATCCAGATCTTACCTTGACGCTTAACTGCACGGGTCATAGCACGACGTGCTGCTTCGATCTGACGGGCAGTCAGACGACCACGGCCAACAGCTTTCAGACCGAAAGTGCCGAAGCTAACATCCGTACCCTGCGCCAGACCACGGTTGCGGCCTTTGTGCACTTTACGGAATTTTGTACGCTTTGGTTGTAACATCAGCGACGCTCCTTATTTACGGCCTTTACGCTGCTGCTTTTTAGGTTGAGCAGCCGGTTCCGGTTGTTCAACAGCAGCCATACCACCCAGGATCTCACCTTTGAAGATCCATACCTTAACGCCGATTACACCGTAAGTGGTGTGCGCTTCAGAGGTGTTGTAGTCGATGTCAGCACGCAGAGTGTGCAGCGGTACGCGACCTTCACGGTACCATTCGGTACGTGCGATTTCCGCGCCGCCCAGACGGCCGCTAACTTCAACTTTGATACCTTTAGCGCCCAGACGCATTGCGTTCTGTACAGCACGCTTCATCGCACGACGGAACATAACGCGACGTTCCAGCTGAGAAGTGATGCTGTCAGCAACCAATTTAGCGTCCAGTTCAGGCTTACGAACTTCGGCAATATTGATCTGTGCAGGTACGCCAGCGATATCCGCTACGACCTTGCGCAGTTTTTCTACGTCTTCGCCTTTCTTACCGATAACGATACCCGGGCGAGCAGTGTGAATGGTCACACGGATGCTCTTAGCCGGACGCTCGATAACGATGCGAGATACAGACGCTTTAGCCAGTTCTTTTGTCAGGAACTGACGTACTTTAAAATCGCTGTCCAGGTTGTCAGCGAATTCTTTGGTGTTCGCGAACCAGGTAGAGTTCCATGGTTTGACAATACCCAGGCGAATACCATTAGGATGTACTTTCTGACCCATTGCTAGTCTCCAGAGTCTCAGCGATCGGACACAACCACAGTGATGTGGCTGGTGCGCTTCAGGATGCGATCTGCACGACCTTTAGCACGCGGCATAATGCGCTTCATGCTCGGGCCTTCGTCTACGAAAATTTTCGCAACTTTCAGATCATCAATGTCAGCGCCATCGTTGTGTTCAGCGTTAGCAATGGCAGATTCCAGTACCTTCTTGACCAGTACAGCAGCTTTTTTGTTGGTGTAGGTCAGAATATCCAGGGCCTGCGACACTTTCTTACCGCGAATCAGGTCAGCTACGAGGCGAACCTTCTGAGCAGAAGAACGAGCATGGCGATGTTGAGCTAAAGTTTCCATCTCTTCCTCCTACCTTATTTCTTCTTCGCTTTTTTATCAGCAGCGTGGCCGCGATAAGTACGAGTCGGTGCGAATTCACCCAGTTTGTGACCAACCATTTCGTCGGAAACAAAGACTGGAACGTGCTGACGACCATTATGGACAGCGATGGTCAAACCGATCATGTTAGGAAAGATCGTTGAACGACGGGACCAAGTGCGCAGGGGCTTCTTGTCTCCGCTTTCCACCGCTTTCTCTACCTTCTTCAGCAAGTGCAGGTCAATAAAAGGACCTTTCTTGAGAGAACGTGGCATGGCTTATCCTCTAAAATTATTTGCTACGGCGACGTACGATGAATTTATCAGTACGCTTGTTGCTGCGGGTCTTCTTACCTTTGGTCTGCAGGCCCCACGGGGATACCGGGTGCTTACCAAAGTTACGACCTTCACCACCACCATGTGGGTGGTCTACTGGGTTCATCGCAGTACCGCGAACGGTAGGACGAACACCACGCCAGCGTGCAGCACCTGCTTTACCCAGAACGCGCAGCATATGCTCAGCATTGCCAACTTCGCCCAGAGTAGCGCGGCAGTCTGCTTCGACTTTACGCATTTCACCAGAACGCAGACGCAGGGTGACATAAGCACCATCACGAGCAACGATCTGAACGTAAGTACCAGCGGAACGTGCCAGCTGACCGCCTTTACCTGGTTTCATTTCTACGTTATGAACGGTAGAACCAACCGGGATATTGCGCATCGGCAGGGTGTTGCCTGCTTTGATTGCAGCATCAACGCCAGACTGAATCTGGTCACCAGCTTTCAGGCCTTTCGGGGCCAGGATGTAACGGCGCTCGCCGTCTTTGTACAGAACCAGCGCGATGTTCGCGGAGCGGTTCGGATCGTACTCAAGACGTTCAACAACTGCCGGGATACCATCTTTGTTGCGTTTGAAGTCAACAATACGGTAAGCCTGCTTGTGGCCACCACCGATATGACGGGTGGTGATACGGCCATTGTTGTTACGACCACCGGATTTGCTGTTTTTTTCCAGCAACGGAGCAAAAGGTTTGCCCTTGTGCAGCTCTGGGTTAACCACTTTAACGACGTGGCGACGACCCGGAGATGTCGGTTTACATTTAACAACTGCCATTGTATTACTCCTCCGACTTACTCAGCGCCGCCAACGAAGTCCAGATTCTGGCCTTCCTTCAGGGTGACGTAAGCTTTTTTCCAGTCGCTACGACGACCGATACGCTGTCCGTGACGTTTAACTTTCCCTTTAACTACAAGGGTGTTAACGACTTCGACTTCGACTTCAAACAGTTTCTGCACAGCAGCTTTGATTTCTGCTTTGGTCGCGTCTTTAGCAACTTTGAGAACGATGGTGTTTGTTTTTTCCATCGCAGTAGACGCTTTTTCAGAAACGTGCGGTGCGCGCAGCACCTTCAGCAGACGTTCTTCACGAATCATGCCAGCATCTCCTCAACTTGCTTAACAGCATCAGCAGTCATTACGACTTTGTCGAAGGCGATCAGGCTAACCGGGTCGATACCGTTCGCATCACGTACGTCAACCTTGTGCAGGTTACGTGCGGCCAGGAACAGGTTCTCGTCCAGCTCACCGGTGATGATCAGCACATCTTCCAGAGCCATGTCTTTCAGTTTCTGTGCCAGCAGCTTAGTTTTCGGCGCTTCAACAGAGAACTTCTCGACAACGATCAGACGATCCTGACGTACCAGTTCGGACAGAATGCTTTTCAGCGCGCCGCGGTACATCTTCTTGTTAACTTTTTGACTGTGGTCCTGCGGACGAGCAGCGAAGGTCACGCCACCGGAACGCCAGATCGGGCTCTTGATAGAACCAGAACGCGCACGGCCGGTACCTTTCTGGCGCCACGGTTTTTTACCGGAGCCAGTGATTTCAGCACGAGTCTTCTGAGCACGAGTGCCCTGACGCGCACCAGCTGCATAAGCAACAACAACCTGGTGAACCAGCGCTTCGTTGAAATCACGACCGAAGGTAGTTTCGGAAACAGTCAGCGCGCTCTGCGCGTCTTTCAATACTAATTCCATTGCTATCTCCTCACGCCTTCACAGCTGGTTTAACGATCAGGTCGCTACCGGTAGCACCCGGGACAGCACCTTTAACCAGCAGCAGGTTGCGCTCAGCGTCAACACGTACTACGTCCAGGCTCTGAACGGTTACACGCTCATTACCCAGCTGACCTGCCATTTTCTTGCCTTTGAACACTTTGCCCGGAGTCTGGTTCTGACCGATAGAACCCGGAACGCGGTGAGACAAGGAGTTACCGTGAGTAGCGTCCTGGGTACGGAAGTTCCAGCGCTTAACGGTACCAGCAAAACCTTTACCTTTAGAGGTACCGGTTACGTCAACTTTTTTAACGTCAGCAAACAGTTCAACGCTAATGTTCTGACCTACGGTGAATTCTTCGCCGTCAGCAAGACGGAATTCCCACAGACCACGGCCAGCTTCAACGCCAGCTTTAGCGAAGTGACCCGCTTCCGGCTTGGTTACACGGTTAGCTTTTTTAGCACCGGTGGTAACCTGGATTGCGCGGTAGCCATCGTTAGCCAGGTCTTTAACCTGAGTAACGCGGTTTGCTTCAACTTCGATTACGGTTACTGGGATAGATACGCCATCTTCAGTGAAGATGCGGGTCATGCCCACTTTTTTACCGACTAAACCAATCATTGTTTCAACCTCTCAATCGCTCGATGACCTGATTAACCCAGGCTGATCTGCACGTCTACACCGGCAGCCAGATCCAGACGCATCAGAGCATCAACGGTTTTTTCAGTTGGCTCAACGATGTCAACCAGACGCTTGTGAGTGCGAATCTCGTACTGATCACGCGCGTCTTTGTTGACGTGCGGGGAGATCAGAACGGTAAAGCGCTCTTTGCGGGTCGGCAGCGGGATCGGACCACGGACTTGCGCACCAGTGCGCTTAGCAGTCTCGACGATTTCCGCGGTTGATTGATCGATCAGACGATGATCAAACGCTTTAAGGCGGATACGGATTCTTTGGTTCTGCATGAGACCAGAGCTCCAATTATTTTATAGACGAAATGATTACTCCTCATACCCATTACGATTGATGGGAGAGTGTAACCGTTCTTACATAGTCCCCCGATTGGGGACATTGTTTGATAGCAAAAAGCACTATCAGGGTTCATATCGAACCGGCTGTCAACTTTGACAGGCCCGCGCATTATACGCAAATTCTGGCACGACGCAAGCGCTGTTTAGAAAATCATCACCGGGATTTGCGCGTCTTCGCGATAGTGCGCTGTGCAAGCGCCGTAACGCTGCCAATAAATCCGCAAAGCGCCATCCACTCTCGAAAATTGCATTTTGCCCTGCGCCGAGCCGATAAGCATAGTGAGGCCATGTTCATTGATCATCACGGGGTAACCTATGCTCGCCGCCCTCCCCTTCTTACTGTGCTATAGCGGATTGACGCTAGCATTATGTCAGCAGGACCTGCGTTACGGCTTGCTGCCAGACCGTTTCACCTGTCCCCTGCTATGGAGCGGCTTGCTTTTTTATCTCTGTCTGGCGCCGCATCAGCTCAACGAGGCTGTCTGGGGAGCACTAGCCGGCTATCTCTCGTTTGCCGCCCTTTATTGGCTATACCGCAGGGTCCGTGGGCATGAAGGATTAGGCTATGGCGATATAAAATATCTCGCCGCCCTTGGGGCCTGGCATGGCTGGCGAATGCTGCCGCAGCTGGTGCTGGTAGCGTCATTGCTCGCTGGCATGACGTGGGTGATATTGGGACTGTCCGCCAGGTGCGGCGGCAACAGAAAATGGGAAAAGAATAACCCGCTGCCATTTGGGCCATTTCTGGCGGCAGCAGGTTTCTGGTGCGGGTGGCAAACGCTGGCTAATCTGACACTTTGATCTGCGACTGCAGGTAATTTTGCAGGCCAATTTTGCCAATGAGATCGAGTTCGGTTTCCAGCCAGTCGATATGGCCTTCTTCATCCGCCAGGATCTCAATCATCATATCGCGGCTGACATAGTCATGTACGCTGTCGGCATAGGCGATCGCTTCACGCAGGTTTTGCGCGCCTTCCAGCTCCAGGCGTAAATCTGACTGCAGCATCTCTTCCACATCTTCACCGATGCCAAGTTTGCCGAGATCCTGCAGATTAGGAATGCCTTCGAGGAAAAGAATACGCTCGATGTACTTATCGGCGTGCTTCATTTCATCAATTGATTCGTGGTACTCAATATCGTTGAGGCGCATCAGACCCCAGTTTTTGAACATTCTCGCATGGAGAAAGTACTGATTGATTGCGACCAGCTCATTTCCCAATAATTTATTGAGATAACTTATGATTTTGACATCACCTTTCATTATATAGTCCCTCCGCTTCCACTTATTGAAGCGTAGTCCGGCCTATAGGGATGTCAAAAGAGAAGCGCGGACTTCAGGCGATTTCTTTGAATTCCGGCATGGTGGTTAATTCATCTTCCATCACTTCACGTGCAGCTCGAACACACTTACCGCATTGATTTCCAACGGGAACAAACTTACGTAATTGCTGAAAAGATTGCGGTTGAAACTGGCGAACAACCTGGCGAATTTTTTTATCGCTAACGCCATTGCACAAACAAACGTACATATAAACTCCCGTTCAATTTATGCACAAATATTAAATGAGAATAGTTATGATTACAATAGACCATTTGCGCATTATCCGCCGCAGCGCACGTTATGAATGGTGTGTTGTACACGTTATTTCGCGGAACTGCGCGCAGCAAAAAGGGCGCCGAAGCGCCCTTTTTATTCGAAGCTAACGAATTAGCCCAGAACTTTAGCTACAACGCCCGCGCCAACGGTACGGCCGCCTTCACGGATTGCGAAACGCAGACCGTCGTCCATCGCGATCGGGTGGATCAGGGTAACAACCATTTTGATGTTGTCGCCCG
>NZ_JANCOB010000023.1:0-25605 GCF_024296565.1 Klebsiella sp. SWET4
GTGCGCTCCCTGCGCCATGAGTGACATAACGCAGAAGAAATATTGGGAGCGCAATCTGCCCGGAAATAACACAGAAGTGGTAGCCCTGCTAAGCGCAGCGCGAGCAGGGACATCTCCGGTTGCGCTGTTATTTCGCCGGGTGGCGGCTGGCGCCTGACCCGGCCTACAAAACCGAAGCAGCAGACCCGGCAAGCGCAGCGCCACCAGGCACGGAGCCGCTTTATGCCGGGTGGCGGCTGCGCCTGACCCGGCCTACAAAACTGAAGCAGCAGGTCCGGCATGCGCAGCGCCGCCGGGCATTACAAAATACGCCGCCGCTGACGCTGCGCCTCGCGAGCGAGACGTTTCTTACGCGCGTCGCACGGTTCCGGACAGTCGCAGACTTTCTCCAGCCCCAGCGAGGAGATCCCGCCGCAGCTGCCCTGAATGCTCTTGCGCTTCACCAGGTAGCCCAGCGACATACCGAGGATCACCAGCGCAAAAATCACAAAGGTCGCGACAAATACCGTCAGCATCGTCAGCCTCCAAAGTCGTCGAGCATGATGTTCTCATCTTCGACGCCCAGGTCTTTGAGCATTTTTATCACCGCGGCGTTCATCACCGGCGGCCCGCACATATAGAATTCGCAGTCTTCCGGCGCCGGGTGATCGCGCAGATAGTTTTCATACAGAACATTATGGATAAAGCCCGTATGCCCGGTCCAGTTATCTTCCGGCAGCGGATCGGAGAGCGCGACGTGGAAGGTAAAGTTTGGGTTGTCGCGCGCCAGCTGCTCGAACTCATCATCGTAGAACATCTCGCGCAGCGAACGGGCGCCGTACCAGAAGCTGATTTTGCGCGTGCTGTGCAGCCGCTTAAGCTGATCAAAGATATGCGAGCGCATCGGCGCCATGCCGGCGCCGCCGCCGATAAACACCATCTCAGCGTCGGTCTCTTTAGCAAAGAACTCGCCGAACGGCCCGGAAATCGTCACCTTATCGCCAGGCTTCAGCGACCAGATATAGGACGACATGATCCCCGGCGGGGCATCCGGTACTTTCGGCGGCGGCGTCGCGATGCGCACGTTGAGCATAATGATGCCCTTCTCTTCCGGATAGTTAGCCATCGAGTAGGCGCGCAAGGTCGGTTCTTTCACCTCAGAGACATAGCGGAACAGATTGAATTTGTCCCAGTCTGAACGATATTCATCAGGAATATCAAAGTCGGCATAGGCCACTTTATGCGACGGGCATTCGATCTGAATATAGCCGCCGGCGCGGAACGGCACCGCTTCACCATCAGGCACCCGTAATTTGAGCTCTTTAATGAAGGTGGCTTTGTTATCGTTAGAGATAACCTCGCACTCCCATTTTTTCACGCCGAAAATCTCTTCCGGCAGCTCAATTTTCATATTCTGCTTCACCGCCACCTGGCAGGCCAGGCGGCACCCTTCTTTGGCTTCGCGTTTGGTGATATGCGAAAGCTCGGTCGGCAGAATATCGCCGCCGCCTTCTTTGATGGTCACCCGACACTGGCCGCAGGAGCCGCCGCCGCCGCAGGCGGAAGAGACGAAGATACCGTTGCTGGACAGCGTGTTCAGCAGTTTGTCACCCGCCGGGGTGCGGATCTGTTTATCCGCTTCGTTATTGATCTCAATAACCACGTCGCCCGCGTTCACCAGCTTTGAGCGCGCAGCCAGGATAAGCCCCGACAGCACCAGCACAATCAGCGTGAACATCACGACGCCAAGAATAATTTCCATACTTATTCGCCCTTATAGCTGCACGCCGGAGAAGGACATAAAGCCCAGCGCCATCAACCCGGTGGTGATAAAGGTGATCCCTAACCCGCGCAAGCCGGCGGGCACGTTGGCGTACTTCATTTTTTCGCGGATCCCCGCCATCGCCACGATCGCCAGCATCCAGCCGATGCCGGAGCCGAAGCCGTAGACGATGGATTCCGGGAAGTTGTAATCACGCTGCACCATGAACGACACGCCGCCGAAAATGGCGCAGTTAACGGCGATAAGCGGCAGGAAGATCCCTAACGCGTTATAGAGTGCCGGGAAGTACTTATCGAGGATCATCTCGAGGATCTGCACCAGCGCCGCAATCACCCCGATAAAGGTGATGAAGTTCAGGAAGCTGAGATCTACGCCTTCCACCAGCGCGCCGTCGCGCAGCACCAGGTTATAGACCAGGTTGTTGATTGGCACAGCAAGACCCAGCACCACCGTCACTGCGACGCCGAGGCCGAAGGCGGTGGAGACCTTTTTCGACACCGCGAGGAAGGTACACATCCCGAGGAAGAAGGCCAGCGCCATGTTCTCAACGAACACCGCGCGGACAAACAGGCTAATGTAATGAGCCATCATCGATTACTCCTTTTCCTGCTGCTCAGGCTTCCAGCTACGCAGGGCCCAGATCAGCAAACCGATAATGAAGAAGGCGCTCGGCGCCAGCAGGAACAGGCCGTTCGGCTGATACCAGCCGCCGTTCTGCACCGTCTCCAGCACCGTGATACCGAACAGCTTGCCGCTGCCGATAAGCTCGCGCAGGAAGCCGACGATTATCAGGATCGCGCCGTAACCGAGACCGTTACCGATACCATCCATAAAGCTGGCCAGCGGCGGCGATTTCATGGCGTAGGCTTCGGCGCGACCCATCACGATACAGTTGGTGATGATAAGCCCGACAAATACCGACAGCTGCTTAGAGGTCTCATAAGCGAAAGCCCGCAACAGCTGATCCACCACGATGACCAGCGAGGCGATGATCGCCATCTGCACGATGATGCGCACGCTATTGGGAATATGGTGGCGAATCATCGAGATAAACATGCTGGAGAACGCCGTCACCAGCGTCACCGCAATGGTCATCACGAAGGCGGTTTCCAGTTTAGTGGTTACCGCCAGCGCGGAGCAGACGCCCAGCACCTGCAGGGCGATGGGGTTGTTGGCGATGAGCGGCCCCACCAGCACGCGCTTCACCTCTTTCATATCGCTCTGTTCAGCCATTATTCAGCCCTCCCTCACGCACCTTTTTCAGGAACGGACCAAAGCCCAGTTCGCCCATCCAGAAATCAAAGCTATGCTGCACGCCGTTAGACGTTAGCGTGGCGCCGGATAAACCGTCTACTGCATGCAGGTCACCGGCGCGCGCGCCGCCTTTCACCACCCGGAGTGCCGGCATGCCGTTGTCATCCAGCACCTGCTTGCCAATAAACTGCTGGCGCCAGTTCGGGTTCTCCACTTCGCCGCCCAGCCCCGGGGTTTCCCCCTGATCGTAATAAGTAATGCCTTTCACCGTGCGGCCATCAACGTCCAGCGCCACAAAGGCGTACATCATCGACCACAGGCCATTGCCGTAGATCGGCAGCACCATCTGCTCAATCTGTTGCTGCGCGTCGCGCACCAGATAAATTTCCGCCAGGTTGCTACGCCGCTTAATGCCGGCCGGATCCTGGCTGGCGTCCAGCGCGATGCTCTGCTGCGGATCCTTCAGCGCCTGGGCCTGATTAAATTTTGCCGGGTCTTTCTCCAGCAGCTCGCCGGTCGCCAGATTCACCAGTCGCGGCGAAATGCGCGCCGCGAAGGTTTCCGCTACCGCATCAGCATCCATCCCGGGCTGTATCAGGCCGGCGACGGCCAGGATATTGCGCTGTTTATCCAGCGCCCGCTGCGCCTGCTGGCGGGATTTCAGCCCCACGGCCGAGCCCGCTACCACGATGGAGCAGACCAGACAAAGCACCAGCACCACCAGCAGCGTTTTGCCGATGCTATCGTTACTTTTCTTCTCAGCCACGCGACTTCCTCCGCTTAATATTGGCCTGCACCACCAGGTAATCGAACAGCGGTGCGAAGAGGTTGGCGAAGAGGATCGCCAGCATCATCCCTTCCGGATAAGCCGGGTTCACCACGCGGATCAGCACGCACATCACGCCGATCAGCACGCCGTAACTCCATTTCCCTTTATCGGTAAACGAGGCGGATACCGGGTCCGTCGCCATAAACATCATGCCGAAGGCAAAGCCGCCGAGCACCAGATGCCAGTACCACGGCATCGAGAACATCGGGTTGGTATCGGAGCCGATAACGTTAAACAGGGTGGCGGTGGCGATCATGCCGATCATCACCCCGGCGACGATGCGCCAGGACGCGACGCGGCCAAAGAGAATGATCGCGCCGCCGATCAGGATCATCAGCGTGGAGACTTCGCCAATTGAGCCGGGAATGTTGCCGAGGAAGGCGTCCATCCAGCTCACCGGGATGCCGGTCGCGACGTTAACCAGCGCTTCACCGCCGCCGCTGGCCCACTGGGAGAGCGGCGTGGCGCCGGAGAAACCGTCCGCCGCCGTCCACACGAGATCGCCGGAAATCTGCGCCGGGTAGGCGAAGAACAGGAACGCGCGCCCCGCCAGCGCCGGGTTGAGGAAGTTGCGCCCGGTACCGCCGAAAATCTCTTTGGCGATCACCACCCCAAAGGAGATCCCCAGCGCCGCCTGCCATAGCGGCAGCGTAGGCGGCACAATCAGCGCGAAGAGAATCGAGGTAACGAAAAAGCCTTCGTTGATCTCATGTTTGCGCACAATCGCGAACAGCACTTCCCAGAAGCCGCCGACGATAAAAACGGTGATATAGATCGGCAGGAAGAAGACCGCGCCCAGGGTCATCATGCTCAGCCAGCCGGCGTCAGCGCTGAAGCTGACCCCTAACCACTGGGCGACGCTGTAATGCCAGTTGTTGGCGATCACCTGCTGCAGCTGTTCGGCGCCGTACAGTTTGTGCAGCGCCGGAATGGTCTGCAGCCCAACGTTGTACATGCCCCAGAACATCGCCGGGAATACGGCAAACCACACGAGGATCATCATCCGCTTGAGGTCGATGGCGTCGCGCACGTGCGCCGCGCCGCGGGTGACCTGCCCCGGCGTGTAGAAGATGGTCGCCGCCGCTTCATACAGCGGGTAATATTTTTCCAGCTTGCCGCCATGCGTGAAATGCGGCTCAAGTTTCTCAATCAGGTGCTTTAAGCCCATCTCTTATCCTTCCTGCTCAATCTGGGTTAACACGCTGCGCAGCGCCGGACCGTATTCATATTTGCCCGGACAAACGTAGGTGCAGAGCGCCAGATCTTCTTCATCCAGCTCCAGACAGCCCAGCGCCTGGGCGCTATCGCTATCGCCGGCCAGCAGATCGCGCAGCAATATGGTCGGCAGAATATCCAGCGGCATGACCCGCTCATAGTTGCCAATCGGCACCATCGCCCGCTCGCCGCCGTTAGTATCCGTGGAGAAATGAAAGCGCTTGCGCTTGAAGAAATGGCCTAGCGTAGTGCGGGTAATCGAGAACTTCTCTTTGCCCGGCATCACCCAGCCAAACAGCTCTTTTTCCCGACCTTCGCGAACCACGCTCACCTGCAGATGGAAACGCCCGAGGAAAGCGTGGGGGCCGTGGGCGCGGGTACCGCTAAGTACCGAGCCGGAAATGACGCGGTTTTCCCCCTCCTCCAGCTCGCCCGCCAGCAGATCGTCCAGGCTGGCGCCCAGCGTCGTTTTGACCAGCCGCGGCGACTTCACCTGCGGGCCGCCGAGCGCAATCACCCGTTCGCAGTTCAGCTCACCTTCAAGGAAAAGCTGACCGATAGCGATCGCATCCTGATAATTGAGGTGCCAGACCTGTTTATTCAGGCTCACCGGCTCCAGAAAGTGAATATGGGTTCCCGGCAGCCCCGCCGGGTGCGGCCCGGAGAACTGATTAAAACAGACCTGGCCGGCAGGATGGCCGCCCAGCTTGCCGCCGCTGGGCTGGCAGACATGCACTTTCCCGTCGGTCAGACGCGTGAGCACGGTAAGACCGGCATCGAAGGCGGCACGCTCGGCCAGAATAATCGGCTGCGGCTCCGCCGCCAGCGGATTGGTATCCATGGCGTTGACAAAAATAGCGGCGGGCACGCTGCCCGGGCGCGGCGTTTTACTGAATGGCCGGGTGCGTAGCGCGGTCCACAGGCCCGAGGCCAGCAGCTGCTGCTGTACGGTGTCGCGCGGCAGCTCAGCCAGTGCGTCCGCGGCGTAACGGGTAAAGGCCACCGCGTCATTGCCCTCGATATCAATCACCACTGACTGTAAAACGCGCCGTTCACCGCGGTGGATGGCGCTGACAACCCCGCTCGCCGGGGCGGTAAAGTAGACGCCGGGGGTCTTTTTATCTTCGAACAGGATCTGACCTTTTTTGACCCGATCGCCCTCTTTGACCGCCATAGCGGGACGCATCCCGACGTACTCTTCGCCGAGTAGCGCGACGCGCTTCACCGCTGGCGCAGGAGAGATCTGCTGTAATGGCATGCCAGCTATGGGCAAATCCAGCCCTTTCGTGATTTTAATCATATCGTTAGCAGGTATCCGTAACCTCAACCCCGACGCAGGCCGGGGCCAGCTTATTGACAGAATGGCAGAGAAGAAAGGGCGAAACGGCGCCAGTGGCGCTCATGACGGAAGAGAAGCCTCCTTTCTTACTCTGGTGATGAACCGGCGCAAGTGTAACATTTCGTGAGCGGCGGCTGTAGCGTGAGGGGCAATAAGTGCTTCTAAAATGCGAGCTATTGCGCAAAGTTCTGACTGTGTTTTCGCCGTAAGCGGGTTATAAAGTGAGGCTGAATTGTAAACGCCGCCACGTCGCCCTTGCGAAAAAATGCCGTGATGCTAATGTGAGCGCTCTAAATCCAGAAAACTCTGATTTCGGGTCTCTCTTGCCGTTCTGGCAATGTGGCTATTTTGTTTTATCAAGGAACAAGCAGTATGCGCAAAATCGCATTATTTATTGCGATGCTTCTGTTGCCGTGCGTGTCATTTGCCGGGCTGCTCAGCAGCAATAGCCCGACGACGCCGGTTAGCAAAGAATACAAGCAGCAATTAATGGGTTCACCGGTTTACATTGAGATCTTTAAAGAAGAGCGCATGCTCGACCTTTACGTCAAAATGGGTGAAACCTACCAGCTCCTCGACAGCTATCGGATCTGCAACTACTCCGGTGGCCTCGGTCCGAAACAGCGCCAGGGTGATTTCAAGAGTCCGGAAGGGTTCTATAGCGTCACCCGCAGCCAGCTCAAACCCGACAGCCGCTTCTATAAAGCCATTAACATCGGCTTCCCGAACGCCTACGATCGCGCCCATGGTTATGAAGGGAAATACCTGATGATCCATGGCGACTGCGTCTCAGTCGGCTGCTACGCCATGACCGACAGCGGGATCGATGAGATCTTCCAGTTTGTGACCGGCGCCTTAGTCTTCGGCCAGCCAAGCGTGCAGGTGAGTATCTATCCGTTCCGCATGACCAACGCCAATATGGAACGCCACAAATACTCCTACTATGCGGATTTCTGGAAACAGCTTAAGCCTGGCTATGACTATTTCCAGCAGACCCACAAACCGCCGATTGTGTCAGTGACTGACGGCCGCTATGTGGTAAGCAAGCCGCTCAGCCACGAGGTTGTTCAGCCGCAGCTGGCCTCAAACTACACGCTCCCCGAGACAAAATAACGCCCACTCGCCTGGCATGATCTTGTGCCAGGTTTCATTGGCCGTCAGCGGCTGCGTGGCGATAACCGTGACCACATCGTTGGGTGTGGTCTCGCGTTGAAAGTCGATCTCCACATCCTGGTCCAGCAGTTTTGCCACGCCAAACGGCGCCCGCCGGGTGATCCAGTGCAGATTGGTCGAGCAGAACGCCATCACGTAGCGCCCGTCCGACAGCAGCATGTTGAACACCCCTTTCTCACGCAGTTCACCCGCCAGGGTGGCGATATACTTGAAAACGCCCAGCATATTGCCCGGCGTGCGCGGATAGCGCTCGGTTAAACGGTGCAGCAGCCAGCAAAACGCTTTTTCACTGTCGGTTTCACCTACCGGATGGAAATTACCGGTTTTCAGCGATTTATAGCCTTTGAGCTGCCCATTGTGCGCATAGGTCCAGTTGCGCCCCCACAGTTCGCGGGTGAAGGGATGGGTGTTCTCCAGGGCCACCATCCCGCGATTGGCCTGACGGATATGGGCGACGACGGAACAGGACTTAATCGGGTAATCCTGGACCAGTTTCGCGATCGGCGACTGAAAGCTCGGCTGCGGATCTTTGAATGTGCGACAGCCTTTGCCTTCATAGAAGGTAATGCCCCAGCCGTCTTTATGCGGCCCCGTCCCGCCCCCGCGCTGCACCAGCCCGGTAAAGCTAAAACAGATATCTGTTGGCACATTGGCGCTCATCCCGAGCAGTTCGCACATAGATCACCTCACCCTCACAAATCACGACGGCGCCAAAGCGAGGCCGCCGTCAACAGTACACACTCGCCTGCCTGTTAGCCTTTCACCATCTCTTTTTCGATCAGCATAATCAGGATATGGATCACTTTGATGTGGATCTCCTGGATGCGGTCGGCATAGCCAAAGTGCGGCACGCGTATTTCAACATCGGCGGAACCCGCCATTTTGCCGCCGTCTTTGCCGGTCAGGGTGATCACTTTCATCCCCTGCGCCCGCGCGGCTTCAATGGCCTTGATCACGTTGCCGGAGTTACCTGACGTGGAGATGCCGAGCAGCACATCGCCCGCACGGCCGACGGATTCAACATAGCGGGAGAACACATACTCATAGCCAAAATCATTGCTCACGCAGGAGAGATGGCTGACGTCGGAGATCGCGATGGCCGGGTAACCCGGGCGGTTTTCGCGATAACGACCGGTCAGCTCTTCCGCAAAATGCATCGCATCGCAATGGGAACCGCCGTTACCACAGGACAGCACTTTCCCACCCGCCTTAAAGCTATCCGCCAACAGAACAGCGGCACGCTGGATAGCATGGATATTGGCTTCGTCCTGCAGAAAGTTAGCCAGCGTTTCCGCGGCTTCGTTCAGTTCGTTACGAATAAGATCCTGGTACATGAGGATAATCCTTCAGTATGAGTGGAATAACCCTGGCAGTGTACCGGATAGCCGCCGAAGCGAGAAGCAGCAGGCAGTGTTATCCCCCGCCCTTTTGATTTTATGTGCCGCTTTTGCATACAACAATGTGAGCGAGGTTGTAATTATTTTGTAAACACATTGCTAAATAAAAACGCATGCACTACAACCAATACATCACAAGTGGTCAGACCTCCTACAAGCTCAGGGAGCATTTCTCTATGATGATTTTGAGTATTGTTGCAACCGTCGTTTTACTCGGTGCGCTCTTCTATCACCGGGTCAGCCTGCTGCTCAGCAGTGTGATTTTGCTCGCCTGGACCGCGGCGCTCGGCGCGGCCGGACTGTGGAATATCTGGCTGCTGCTGCCGCTGGCCATTATTTTGTTGCCGTTCAACTTTGCCCCCATGCGTAAATCGATGATTTCCGCACCGGCATTTCGCGCTTTCCGCAAGGTGATGCCGCCGATGTCGCGTACGGAAAAAGAAGCCATCGACGCCGGCACCACCTGGTGGGAAGGCGATCTGTTCCGCGGCAACCCGGACTGGCACAAGCTGCATAACTATCCGCAGCCGCGCCTGACCGCCGAAGAGCAAGCTTTCCTCGACGGCCCGGTGGAAGAGGCCTGCCGGATGGCTAACGACTTCGCCATCACCCACGAAATGGCCGATCTGCCGCCCGAGCTGTGGGCCTATCTGAAAGAGCACCGCTTCTTCGCGATGATTATCAAGAAAGAGTATGGCGGGCTTGAGTTCTCCGCTTACGCTCAGGCACGAGTGCTACAGAAACTTTCTGGCGTCTCCGGCATCCTGGCGATCACCGTCGGCGTCCCAAACTCGCTGGGCCCGGGCGAACTGCTGCAGCATTACGGTACCGAAGAACAGAAGAATCATTATCTGCCGCGTCTGGCGCGCGGCCTGGAAATCCCCTGCTTCGCACTGACCAGTCCGGAAGCGGGCTCTGACGCCGGCGCTATTCCGGATACCGGCGTGGTGTGCATGGGCGACTGGCAGGGTCAACAGGTGCTGGGGATGCGCCTGACCTGGAACAAACGCTATATCACGCTGGCGCCAATCGCCACCGTGCTGGGGCTGGCCTTCAAACTCTCTGACCCGGACCGTTTGCTGGGCGGCGAGGAAGAGCTGGGCATCACCTGCGCGCTGATCCCCACCTCAACGCCGGGCGTGGAAATTGGCCGTCGCCACTTCCCGCTGAACGTCCCGTTCCAGAACGGCCCAACCCGCGGCAAGGATATCTTCGTGCCGATCGATTACATCATCGGCGGCCCGAGCATGGCCGGTCAGGGCTGGCGCATGCTGGTTGAATGTCTGTCCGTGGGCCGCGGCATTACCCTGCCTTCCAACGCCACCGGCGGCCTGAAATCCGTCGCCATGGCGACCGGCGCCTACGCCCACATTCGCCGTCAGTTCAAAATCTCGATCGGCAAAATGGAAGGGATTGAAGAGGCGCTGGCGCGCATCGCGGGTAACGCCTATGTGATGGACGCCGCGGCGTCGCTGATCACCTACGGCATTATGCTCGGCGAGAAACCGGCAGTGCTGTCCGCGATTGTGAAATATCACTGTACCCACCGCGGCCAGCGCTCCATTATCGACGCGATGGATATTACCGGCGGGAAAGGCATTATGCTGGGCGAAGGTAACTTCCTCGCCCGGGCTTACCAGGGCGCGCCGATCGCCATCACCGTTGAAGGCGCAAACATTCTGACCCGCAGCATGATGATCTTCGGTCAGGGGGCTATTCGCTGCCACCCTTACGTGCTGGAAGAGATGGCCGCCGCGCAGAATAACGACCTGAACGCCTACGATAAGCTGCTGTTCAAACACATCGGCCATGTCGGCAGTAACAAAGTCCGGAGTTTCTGGCTGGGCCTGACCGGCGGACGCACCAGCAGCGCGCCGACCCGTGACGCCACCCGTCGTTACTATCAGCAAATGAACCGTCTGAGTGCCAACCTCGCGCTGCTGTCAGACGTGTCGATGGCGGTACTGGGCGGCAGCCTCAAGCGTCGCGAACGTATCTCCGCGCGTCTGGGGGATGTGTTAAGCCAGCTGTATCTGGCCTCGGCGGTGCTGAAACGCTATGACGATGAAGGACGCAATGAAGCCGATCTGCCGCTGGTTCACTGGGGAGTGCAGGATGCGCTGCACCAGGCTGAACAGGCCATCGACGATCTGCTGAAAAACTTCCCCAACCGTCTGGTGGCAGGTGCGATGCGTGTGGCCATCTTCCCGACCGGGCGTCATCATCATGCGCCGTCGGATAAGCTGGACCATAAAGTCGCTAAAATTCTGCAGGTGCCCAGCGCCACTCGCTCCCGCATCGGTCGCGGTCAGTACCTGACGCCGAGCGAGCATAACCCGGTTGGTCTGCTGGAAGAGGCCCTGCTGGAAGTGATGGCGGCCGATCCTATCCACCAGCGGATCTGCAAAGAGTTGGGTAAAAACCTGCCGTTCACCCGTCTGGATGAGCTGGCACACAACGCGCTGGCCAAAGGATTAATAAATCAGGAAGAAGCCGCTATTCTGACCCGCGCAGAGCACAGTCGCTTGCGCAGCATCAACGTCGACGACTTTGCGCCAGAGGAGCTGGCGACAAAGCCGGTAAAGCTGCCGGAAAAAGTTCGCAAAGTTGAAGCCGCATAATAAAACAATCACCACATCACACGCCGGGCGGGGAATTTTCCCCGCC
The DNA here is from genome assembly GCF_024296565.1 of Klebsiella sp. SWET4. NCBI lineage: Bacteria > Pseudomonadati > Pseudomonadota > Gammaproteobacteria > Enterobacterales > Enterobacteriaceae > Klebsiella > Klebsiella sp. SWET4. The sequence continues at coordinate 11,637 of NZ_JANCOB010000023.1, forward strand.
TTTTTTTCGTCCCCCCTCCTCCGTGGCTTCTGTGAGTAGCATTTTTTTAACAAAATATTCCGCTGACCGCCGCGAGGCTGATATGGTGTTACAGTTAACCTAACCCCCTCATGAGAATGGAGTTGACCATTGTGCCTGGCCTGAAAATTACGCTGTTGCAACAACCGCTGGTCTGGATGGACGGCCCTGCCAACCTGCGCCATTTTGATCGCCAACTGGAAGGGATTATTGGGCGCGATGTCATTGTTTTACCGGAGATGTTCACCACCGGCTTTGCCATGGAAGCGGCAAAACAGTCTTTACCCGAAGCCGACGTGGTGGAGTGGATGCATGCCCGGGCCGCGCAAACCCAGGCGCTGATTGCCGGCAGCGCAGCGCTGCAAACCGAACACGGCGCTGTTAACCGCTTCCTGCTGGTCGAGCCCGACGGTACGGTGCACCATTATGATAAACGGCACCTGTTCCGTATGGCCGATGAACACCATCATTATGAGGCTGGTGACCGACGCGTGGTCTTTGAATGGCGCGGATGGCGTATCCTGCCGCTGGTCTGTTACGACCTGCGCTTTCCGGTATGGTCGCGTAATCTGAACGACTATGATTTGGCGCTGTATGTTGCCAACTGGCCGGCGCCGCGCTCCCTGCACTGGCAGTCGCTGCTGGTCGCCCGCGCTATCGAGAACCAGGCCTATGTCGCCGGCTGTAACCGGGTCGGTACTGACGGTAACGGCCATCATTACCGCGGCGATAGCCGGATTATCAGTCCCCAGGGGGAGATTGTCGCCACTGCCGATCCGCATCAGGCCACCCGTCTTGATGCCGAATTGTCGCTGGCTGCCCTCCAGGAATATCGCGAAAAATTTCCCGCCTGGCGCGATGCCGATCCTTTTACCCTCGGTTAATCTCCCTCCGCTTTCTTCCTCATTCAGCAGGTAAAGAAAGCGGGAATTCGCCCGCCAGCGCACCGCAGAATATTTGCCGGGCGCCATTCATTTCTGTTCTACACTCATTAAAAGCCCCCACAACCAAATGGGCGGAGATCACCTTCAACTCACTTCTGCGTTGTAAATCATGAATTTTCTGTTGCTGGCGTGTTTTGTTAAACAACGCTGAGCGTTGGCGTAAGAATATTATGTGAGCGTAAAAGAAAATGGATAATAATAATCTGCTGTTGATTGAAAAACGGCTGGTCACCCGCTTTCTCGATATGTTTATTCGGTTTGGGCTTATTCTGGCGCTGGCCTCATTCTGTTTTACCGTCTTTTCTCCCTTTATCAATATGATGCTCTGGGCGCTGATCCTCGCCGTGGCGCTCTATCCCTTACATCAATATTTTGCCGGATTGTTAGCGGGCAAACAGGGACTGGCGTCAGTGGTGCTGGTGTTGTTAGGTATTTTACTGATCGTCATCCCCACGGTGCTGATGATCACCTCGCTGGCGGAAAGCGCCAGCGCCATGATAGACAAGATGGGCAGCCAGAGCTTTACCATTCCCCCGCCCTCCTCGCGCATTGCCGCGTTACCGATCATTGGCGAACGGCTTAGCGCCCTGTGGATGAGAGCTTCCGTCGATCTCCCGGGACTGCTCAGTAATTACCGCTCGCAAATCGGCGACATTGCCAAACAGTTTCTCAGTATTTTGGCCAGCATGGGCGGCGGGCTGATTGGCTTTATTATTTCGTTTATCGTCTCGGGAATTATGATGGCCTGGGGCGCAGCGGGCGCCATCAGCGCCCAGCGTATTGCCATCCGTATTACCGATGAAAATAAAGGCGTGACCCTCACCCGCCTGTGCACCAGCACCATCCGCGCGGTCGCCCAGGGCGTCATCGGGGTGGCATTGATCCAGGCGCTGCTGGTCGGCGTGATCATGCTGATGGCCAGCATTCCCGCCGTCGGGATCTTCTTTATTCTGGCCCTGATCCTCGGCATTGCCCAGGTGCCGGTGATCCTGGTGACGGCCCCGGCCATTGCGCTAATGTGGAGTCTCGGCACCCACAGTACCGGCATGGATATCTTCTACACCATCCTGCTGATCGTCGCCGGCATGGCCGATAACGTCCTCAAACCTCTGCTGCTGGGGCGCGGAGTCGACGCGCCAATGCCGGTAGTGCTGCTGGGCGCCCTCGGCGGAATGGCCTCTAACGGCATTCTCGGTATGTTTCTCGGCGCCACCCTGCTGGCCATCGGTTATCGGATCTTCATGACCTGGGTAAATGAAGGGCAACCCGCCCTGCCGCAGGATAAATAACCTCAAGGGAGCGTTACGCTCCCTTAATTCATTCCATAAACATTCGTACCGCGCACCAGACCAGCAGCAGCGCCAGCAGCAGATTTAACCCTCTTCCATGGCGTTCGAACACCGGCTGAAACAGATGACCGGCCAGCGCCCAGCAAAGATTGCCGGCAACGCCTATTACTGATAGCAACAGGCTTATCATCACCAGCCAGAATGGCTCGCGAGTCACTGGCAGAACAAAGGTCGACAGGGCCGTGATGCCGTACAGGATAATTTTTACATTCACAAACTGCAGCCCCAGGCTGGCCCAGAAGCTGACAGGCCGCTCCTCCTGCCCACCGCTGGCCGGGTCGCTGCGGGCAATGTGCCAGGCCAGCCACAGGATATACCCTGCGCCGACCCAGCGTAGCAGGGAGGTTATCCCCTCATCCAGGGTAACGAGAGTGAACGTCAGCCCGGCACAAATCAGCATGATGATCACAAACCCCAGGCTCATGCCGGCCAGAACCCGCATGCTCCGTCGAAAGCCGTGCGCGGTGACGCTGCTCAGCGCCAGAATATTATTCGGCCCGGGCGTCAGGGCGGTGATCAGGGTGTAAGTTAAAAAGGCGCTAATCAGGGTAGGTGTCACGTGTTTTCTCCTCTTGACTGGCAGACAGTACCCGAAGCTGATAATTTAAAAAAATGAATGTTTTTTCATTCTGAATTCGAGAATGTCGATATAAAGAGGAAATATGGATCTGCGACGCTTTATCACCTTCAAAACGGTTGTCGAAGAAGGATCCTTTCTGCGCGCCTCGCAGAAACTGTGCTGCACCCAGTCCACCGTAACCTTTCATATCCAGCAGCTTGAGCAGGAGCTTGCCATCCCGCTGTTTGAGAAAATTGGCCGACGGATGTGTCTCACCGCCGCCGGTAAAAATGTCCTGCCGCACGTCTACGACTTGACCAAAGTAATGGCGTCGATTCGCCAGGCGGCGCGCCAGGACGATGAACCCGGCGGCGAACTTCGCGTCGCCACTGGTGAAACCCTGCTGGCGTACAAAATGCCGCCGGTGCTGCAGCGTTTTAAGCAACGCGCCCCGAAGGTCCGCCTGTCACTGCAGTCACTCAATTGCTACAGCATCCGTGATGCGCTGCTCGCTGACGAAGTCGACCTGGGGGTGTTTTACCGGGTTGGCAACGATGATGCGCTCACCATGATGGAACTTGGCCCGCAGCCGCTGGCGCTGGTCGCGTCAGTCGATCAGGCGCCGGTCGACTTCCTGCGCCCGCGGCAGCATATCCCATTGAGCTTTATCATCAACGAACCCCAGTGCGTGTTCCGGCAGATTTTTGAAAGTACCCTGCGCCAGCGCGGCATTACCATGGAGAACACCATCGAACTGTGGAGTATTGAAAGCATCAAGCAGTGCGTGGCGGGCAATCTTGGGGTGAGCTTCCTGCCGCGCTTTGCGGTAGAGGAGGAACTCAAACGCGGGACGCTGGTCGAGCTGCCGTTCAGCGAGACGCCGCTGACGATCCATGCGCTCTGCGCCCATCACGCCGGGAAAGCAATCAGTCCGGCGATGCGGGTATTCATGCAGTGTATGCAGGAGGAACAAGAGGCGCGCTGAAATTCGGCGACGAAAACGACGAAAGCCTGAATCATTGCTGATTCAGGCTTTCTTAATAGTGGCGGAACGGACGGGACTCGAACCCGCGACCCCCTGCGTGACAGGCAGGTATTCTAACCGACTGAACTACCGCTCCGCGTTGTTGTTCCGTTGGGAACGAGGCGAATATTACGGATTCCCCTCTACCCCGTCAACGCTTTTTCTACCGTTTTGAATCGTTTGCTGCAAAAATCGCCCAACCGCCTACTTTTAATCCATTTTAGTGGTTATCAGGCACGCCACAGGCAGCTTCCGCCTTTCTTTTGTACCAGATCGAGGCGGGATTCATGGTTCACCAGTTCTTCATCAGAGGCATAAACTACCCGTAACTGGCTGGCGGCGCGGACGACGCGCTGAATGCCCATCTCTCCCGCCTGCTGCTGGCTTTCGCCTTCCATAGAGAACGCCATCGACGTCTGGCCGCCGGTCATCATCAAATAGACATCGGCAAGGATCTGGGCATCGAGTAATGCCCCGTGCAGCGTACGCTTGCTGTTATCTATTTCGTAGCGCGAACATAACGCATCCAGACTGTTGCGCTTGCCGGGGAACATTTTCCGCGCCAGCGCCAGACTGTCGGTGATTTTACAAAAGGTCTCGGTTTTTCCAATGCCGCGGTTCAGCTTACCGAACTCATAATCCATAAAGCCGATATCGAACGAGGCGTTATGGATCACCAGCTCCGCGCCGCGGATGTAATCCATAAACTCATCAGCCACGTCGGCAAAGGTGGGTTTGTCCAGCAGGAACTCATCGGCGATCCCGTGCACGCCGAATGCTTCAGGATCCACCAGCCGATCGGGCTTCAGATAGACATGGAAATTGTTACCGGTCAGGCGGCGGTTGATCACCTCCACGGCGCCGATCTCGATAATCTTGTGTCCTTCGTAGTGCGCCCCGATCTGGTTCATACCGGTGGTTTCGGTATCGAGAACAATCTGGCGCGTAATTGCAGTGCTCATAGCGGTCATTTATGTCAGACTTATCGTTTACAAATCGATTTCAATTACAGGAAGTCTACCAGAGATGCTCAAACAGGTAGAAATTTTCACCGACGGCTCTTGCCTGGGAAATCCAGGACCCGGCGGTTACGGCGCCATCATGCGCTACCGCCAGCACGAAAAAACCTTTAGCGCCGGCTACCGTCTGACCACCAATAACCGCATGGAACTGATGGCGGCAATCGTCGCTCTCGAAGCGTTAAAAGAGCATTGTGAGGTGGTGCTCAGCACCGACAGCCAGTATGTCCGCCAGGGGATCACCCAGTGGATCCACAACTGGAAAAAGCGCGGCTGGAAAACGGCAGAGAAAAAACCGGTAAAGAATGTCGACCTCTGGCAGCGGCTGGATGCTGCGCTTGGCCAGCATAAGATCAAATGGGAGTGGGTGAAGGGCCACGCCGGCCATCCAGAAAACGAACGCTGCGACGAGCTGGCCCGCGCGGCGGCCTCCCATCCCACTCAGGACGACATCGGTTACCAACCGGAGAGCTAATTCTGCCCCTTGCGCCACTGCCGGGTGGCGCCGACTGCCGGCCGCAGCTGGGTTTTCGCTTTACCGGATTTCATCGGATTGAGCGTCAGCGGAATGGTCCGTTTGCGGGCGACAATCAATTGCAAACAGCCCAGCGCCGGCAGATGGGTGCTCAGCAGTTTGCCGCCGTGGCGCGACCAGGGTAAAACCTGGTAACGCCCATAATGCAGCACTTCAAAGTTGAGTAGCGACAGCCAGTCCAGCTGGCGCATCAGCGTAAACATACGGCTATTATAAGGCGTACCGTTGCGCAGGAGCGGCACCAGCTTACGCAACCCCATCAGGCTGACCGGATTAAACCCGGTCAGGATCATCCAGCCATCATCGATCAGTACACGATCGGCTTCCCGCAGCAGACGATGCGGATCGCTACACCACGGCAGGGTGTGCGCCAGCAGGCAGGCGTCGACGGACTTTTCGGCAAAGGGTAAATGCAGCGGATCGGCCCGAACCTGCATCGGATTTCCTGCCAGCGAGACATTGACCTGGTGCGAGATGGCGCAAGCTTCAGTATTGATTTCCGCGCTCAGATTGCCAATCTTAAGCAGATGAAAGCCATATAATTTAGCCAGCCACGGTTTCATCTGCTGCTCCAGCGTTTCGCGATAGTATTCGCCCCACGGCATACTGGACCAATGCTCAGGCGCTGTCACTGTGTGAGGTATCCTTGCCGGCTTCATTGCCACCTTCCGCTACGCTTTAGAGGTAATTTATGAATCTTATCAGTATTCCCGCGTTTCAGGACAACTACATCTGGGTTCTCAGTGAGAATAACGGCCGCTGCATCATCGTTGACCCAGGCGAAGCCGCGCCGGTTCTGGCGGCCATTGAGGAAAACCAATGGCAGCCCGAAGCCATTTTACTAACCCATCACCATCAGGATCACGTCGGCGGCGTAAAACAATTACGTGAAAAATTCCCTTCTATAGTGGTTTACGGGCCGGCGGAAACCCAGGATAAGGGAGTCACTCAGGTGGTAGGCGATGGCGATCGGCTGTCAATTCTCGGGCACGATTTTTCCATTTTCTCTACGCCAGGTCACACATTAGGACATATCTGTTACTACAGCGAACCTTATCTGTTCTGTGGCGACACAATGTTCTCCGGCGGCTGCGGAAGGCTCTTCGAAGGTACTGCAGAGCAGATGTATCAATCATTTATGAAAATTAACGCCCTTCCTGAAGAAACCCTCATATGTTGCGCACATGAATATACGTTAGCGAATATGAAGTTTGCATTGAGTATCCTGCCAGATGATAGGGACATAAACGATTACTATCATAAAGTTAATGAGTTACGTGCAAAAAAACAAAAAACACTACCCGTAACTCTGAAAAATGAGCGTCGTATAAATTTATTTTTACGCGTAAATGATATTGATTTAATTGATAAAATTAACCAAGAAACAAATTTGCAACACTCTGTGGCGCGATTTGCATGGTTAAGGTCAAAGAAAGACGACTTCTGATATTTAATTCTTGTCATCGGCCAACTTCGCCGTTATCCTTGGTCGTCTTTTAAGCAACTATTGACACACACATGAAGGCACGAGCGATATTACTCGCCTCTGTCCTGCTGGTGGGGTGCCAGGCGTCTAAGCACGATGGCACCGTCGAACAGCGAGCACAGAGCCTTTCTGCGGCTGGTCAAGGGGAAGCAGGTAAGTTCACAAGTCAAGCGCGCTGGTTAGATGATGGAACCTTCTACGCGCAAGACCAGGATCTGTGGACTTCCATAGGCGACGAGCTAAAGATGGGAATACCGGATAACCCCCGGATTCGCGAACAGAAACAGAAGTACTTAAGAAATAAGAGCTATCTCCACGATGTAACTTTACGGGCAGAGCCGTATATGTACTGGATAGCCGGGCAGGTTAAGAAACGTAACATGCCAATGGAACTGGTATTACTACCCATAGTGGAGAGCGCTTTTGACCCACACGCGACGTCTGGCGCCAATGCCGCAGGCATTTGGCAGATCATTCCGAGCACAGGGCGCAATTATGGTTTAAAACAGACCCGCAGTTACGATGCGCGTCGTGACGTCGTCGCATCTACTACCGCGGCGCTGGACATGATGCAACGTCTGAACAAAATGTTCGACGGCGACTGGTTATTAACGGTCGCAGCCTATAACAGCGGCGAAGGTCGGGTCATGAAAGCAGTAAAAGCGAACCGTTCGCGTGGTAAACCCACCGATTTCTGGTCGCTGTCTCTGCCGCATGAAACGAAAATCTACGTACCGAAAATGCTGGCGTTGAGCGACATTCTCAAAAACAGCAAGCGTTACGGCGTAAAGCTGCCTACGGCCGATGAAAGCCGTGCGCTGGCGCGCGTTCGCCTCGACAGCCCGGTTGATATTTCTCAGCTCGCGGACATGGCAGGAATGCCGGTCAGCAAACTGAAAACCTTCAACGCTGGCGTAAAGGGGTCAACGCTGGGCGCTAGCGGGCCAAAGTACGTCATGGTGCCACAGAAGCACGCCGCTCAGCTGCGTGAATCGCTGGCCTCTGGCGACATTGCCGCCGTGCAGCCAACGCAGCTCGCGGACAATACGCCGCTGACCAGCCGTAGCTATAAGGTACGCTCTGGCGACACGATTTCCGGGATTGCTTCGCGTCTCGGCGTCACGACCCGGGATTTGCAGCAGTGGAACAATCTGCGCGGTTCAGGGTTAAAAGTCGGGCAGAATCTGGTTGTCGGCGCAGGTAGCAGCGCACAGCGCCTGGCGAACAACAGCGATAGCATCACCTATCGTGTTCGCAAAGGTGATTCGCTGTCGAGCATCGCCAAGCGTCACGGTGTTAATATTCGCGACGTGATGCGCTGGAACAGCGATACCGACAATCTGCGGCCTGGCGATCAGCTAACGCTGTTTGTGAAAAACAGCGATCGACCAGAGTCCTGATACGTCAGGGTTCGATAAAAAGGCACCGACTTCCCCCGGTGCCTTTTTTGTTGCCCGTATTAAACCGCTTTATGCGCTTCGAACAGGATGGTATCGCTGGTAAACGACCCGTCCTGCTGTAATTCGAAGTAGGCTTTGACCTCCGCCGAAGCGCTCTGCTGATATAAGCGAATCGCTTCTACCAGCGCCTCTGGGGTGCGCATCCGCGCCACCCATGAGCTGAACTCCAGCGGCAGGCGATCGGTCGATAAATGATTAATCACCAGGCCTGCGTCATTGGCCAGCGCCAGCCACTCGCCGCTGGAATAATTACGCACGTGCGAGGTATCGCGCAGCGCTTCCACGGTCTGCAACCAGACATCACGTACCGGATGACCCGGCGACATCACGTCCATTATGATCATCACCCCGCCCGGCTTGAGAACACGTTTCACCTCACGCAGCGCCTGGCCGACATCATGCCAGTGGTGCGCGGAGTAGCGGCTAATCACCACATCAAAGCTGGCATCAGCGAACGGCAGCGTTTCAGCATATCCCTGCTGGGTCACGATATTGCTAAAGCCTTTCTCTTTTGCCGCCGCGGTAACCACTTCCAGCATCTGGCTTGATAAATCATAGGCGGTCACCTCGGCAACCTGTCCCGCCGCGGTAAAGCTGGCGTGCCCTGCCCCGCAGCCCATATCCAGCACTTTCGCCTGAGGGAAATCGGCCAGCCGTTCAGCCAGCCGCTGCAGATCGCGCCCGGAGGCGTGCACGGCGCTGGTCAAATAGGCGCTGGCCTGGGAGCCGAACTGCTTTTCGACGTTGTCATGGTGAGAGCGTGTTGTCATTGTGTTGTCCTTCGGTTGTGTGAGTAATTTAGGGCAGCATCGTGCTGAACGCAGACCTGCCCGATGGCAGGCCTGACATACCTTAAATTAATCAGGCTTGCCGGGACTGAATTCGACTAGTAGCGGGTTGTGATCGGAGGCGCGGGTCACCAGCACGGAAGCATCGTGCACGCTTAACCCACGATAGAACACAAAATCGAGCGGACGACCAAACGCACGGCGGCGCTGATCGTCAGAGAAACGAACTTCGCGTAACGACATCTCACGCGCAAAGCGGTACAGCGCGTTCATTCGCGGCCGGCTCCAGGCATTGAAGTCCCCGGCCATGATCACCGGCCCGCTGTGATGGGCGATCTGATCGCCGATCGGCAGCAACTGCTTGCTGTAGACATCGACGCCAAGGCTAAAGTTGACCGCATGGATGTTGACCACCATCAGCAGCCGCGCATCGGGCAGCGGATAAACGGTCACTAACGCCGATTTCGGCAATCGCAAAATAGGCTCGCGCTCGCGCAGCGGACAGCAATAGATGGGGTGAGCGGAGGCCAGCGTCATCACGCCGGAAGGATGCTGCGGCAATACCAGCGCCGGCACCTGATCGGCGGCCAGATAGTTTGAAGTCGCGAACCTGACCAGTTCTGGGGTAGTTTGCGCCTCCTGCAACAGGACCAAATGCGCATCTTTGCCGAAATTTTTGAGGACCGACTGCCACTCTGCGCGCTGCTGCTTGAAGATATTCCATACCAGCACGCGGATCTTTTCATCGCTGCTTAACGGCGTGCCGGCAGGATAAACCGGACTGACGCCCGCAAACGCCCCCGGAGGCAATATCCTCTCCGCAGGTTGTCCGGCGACGTAGCGCATGGCATAGGTATTCTTTCGCAATTTGGGCATCAATCCTCAATAACAGAAACCAGCCCAACAACGACTGGTTCTTCTGTTATAGGGATTTTCCCATCCACTTTCAATGCAATTTGCGATAAACCCTTAGCCTTCGAGAGAAACCGCTGTCGAACGGCGCGGCGATTTATCTAAACGACCGCTCAGCATCACCAACAGCAGGGCGACCAGCACAATCACCGCACCAATCCACGGCGTCTGCGCCAGACCATACCGTTCAACCGTCTGCCCGCCGACGATGGACCCCAGCGCAATACCAATATTGAAGGCGGCAATATTGAGACCGGAAGCGACGTCGACGGCGCCAGGCGTATACTGTTCGGCTTTTTGCACCACGTATACCTGCAGACCCGGCACGTTGCCGAAGGCGAAAATACCCATTACCAGCACCGTTGCCAGCGCAGCATAGTGGATGCTGGCGGTCAACTGGAAGACCAGCAGCAGCACAACCAGCGCGGCGAAGATAAACTTCAGCGCGGAGACGGCGCCATGCTTATCGGCCAGTTTGCCTCCCCACACATTGCCAATAGCGACCGAGACACCGTAGCCCAACAGGATCCAGCTAACCGCAGACGGACTGAAACCGGCCAGCTCCTGCATCATCGGAGCAAGAAAAGTAAAGGCGGTAAATACGCCGCCATAGCCCAGCGCGGTAATGGCGTAGATCATCAGCAGGCGAGGATGAGTTAAGACTTTCATCTGATCGCGCAGGCTGGCGCTGGCGCGGCCCGGAATATTATTCGGCACCAGAAGCAGACTGCTGATAAGCGCAATCACGCCCAGAATCGATACCGCGAGGAACGTTTCCCGCCAGCCAAAATGCTGACCGATGAAAGTCCCGAACGGCACCCCGGTGACCAGCGCGACCGTCAGGCCGCCGAACATAATAGCGATAGCTGAGGCGGCTTTCTCTTTTGCCACCAGGCTGGTGGCGATTGTCGAGCCAATAGAGAAGAACACGCCGTGTGCCAGACCGGTCAGCAATCGCGCCAGGATCAGCGTTTCATAGCCCGGGGCCTGCCAGGCCAGCACATTACCCGCCGTAAACAGGACCATCAACGCCAGCAGCAGCTGTTTACGCGGCATACGCCCCGTTAACGCCGTCAGCACCGGAGCGCCAATCGCCACGCCCAGCGCGTAGATAGAGACCAGCAGTCCCGCCGAAGGCAGAGAGATAGAGAGTTGTTGCGCGATAGTCGGGACCAGGCCGACAATCACAAATTCAGTGGTGCCAATCGCGAAGGCACCGATAGTTAAGGCAAATAGCGCCAGTGGCATAATTTACTCCGTAGCATCAGGATTAAGATGACACGTAGTATGAAGGGTTGTATAAATAACAAAAACTATCAAAGTATCAATAGAATTTTGCTACAGGTGCAATAATGAGAGCCACATCAGAGGAGATCGCCATCTTTGTGGCGGTGGTGGAAAGCGGAAGTTTCAGCCGGGCGGCCGAGCAGCTCGGACAGGCCAACTCTGCCGTCAGCCGGGCGGTCAAGAAGCTGGAATCAAAGCTAGGCGTAAGCCTGCTCAATCGGACCACCCGCCAGCTCAGTCTGACGGAGGAAGGCGAGCGCTATTTTCGCCGGATGCAGGTGGTCTTGCAGGAAATGGCGGCAGCAGAGAATGACCTGCTGGAAACGCGCACAACGCCGCGGGGCCTGCTGCGGGTGGATGCCGCGACGCCGGTGATGCTGCATTTTCTCATGCCGCTGGTGAAGCCATTTCGCGAGCGCTACCCGGAAATGACGCTGTCGCTCGTCTCTTCAGAGACGTTTATTAACCTGATTGAACGAAAAGTGGATGTGGCCATTCGGGCCGGGACCTTAACGGATTCCAGCCTGCGCGCCCGACCGCTATTTACCAGCTATCGTAAGATCGTCGCCTCGCCAGACTATGTCGCGCGCTACGGTATGCCGCAGCATCCGTCAGATCTGAAACAGCATCACTGCCTCGGGTTCACCGAGCCGGTATCGCTGAATACCTGGCCGGTCTCCTGTTGCGATGGTCAGCTGTTAGAGATCGAATCGGCGGTGTCCTCCAATAGCGGCGAAACGCTCAAGCAGCTGTGCCTGACCGGTAACGGCATAGCCTGTTTGTCGGATTATATGGTGGATAAAGAGATTGGCCGTGGGGAGTTTGTGGAGTTACTTGCCGACAAACGCTTGCCGGTGGAGATGCCATTCAGTGCGGTGTACTACAGCGACCGGGCGGTCAGCACGCGCATCAGGGCATTTATTGACTTTCTAAGTGAGCACGTCAAACAGCTCCCGAAGGAGCTGTCGTAATATCGTCTCAGACGGCAGTGCGAACGGCATGCCGAAAGCGGGAGATTAATCCCACTGTGGAGCCAGACCTTCCGGACTCACCAGACGATCGTTGCAGTCGAGTGCGGCGATCGCTTTACGATCTTCATCATCCAGCTGCAGATCCTGCGCTTTCAGGTTGCTGGCCAGGTTGTCACGTTTGGTGGACGATGGGATAACCGCATAGCCTTCGCCCATCGCCCATGCCAGGATAACCTGCGCTGGGGTCGCACCATGTTTCGCCGCGATGCGGGCAATCACTTCATCTTTCAGTGCATTACCGTAGGCCAGCGTCATGTAAGAGGTGATATGGATGCCGTGCTCACGCGCCCAATCGACCACTTTACGGTTTTGCAGATACGGCGAGAGCTCAATCTGGTTAGTCGCGATATTCTCAGCGCCAACGGCGGCAATCGCGCGCTCCATCAGTGGAATAGTGAAGTTGGAGATACCGATCTGACGGGTCAGCCCCAGCTTCTTCGCTTCCATCAGGGCTGCCATAAACTCTTCAACAGCTACCGCATCGTTCGGTGACGGCCAGTGGATCAGCGTGAGATCAACATAGTCAGTGCGCAGCTTCTGCAGGCTCTCTTTCAGGCTGGCGATGAGTTTGTCTTTGCTCAGGTTTTCGATCCAGATTTTGGTCGTGATGAACAGCTCATCACGCGGCACGCCGCTTTCGGCGATGGCCTGACCCACCGCGGCTTCGTTGTCATAGATTTGCGCGGTGTCGATAGCACGATAGCCCAGCTCCAGCGCGGTTTTTACGGATGCGATAACAACATCATCTTTCAGACGGAAGGTGCCAAGACCAAATGCAGGGATTGCCATGATTTTCCTCGTTATTTCTTCATTTCGGTTAACGGATGAAATTATGGCTGATGGTGTGGAGGAGAAAAAGAGCGATTAATGCAGAGGATTTTTGCTGAATTAGCAATAATAGAGAACAATCAAACAAAAAAGCCCTGAGCAAATGCTCAGGGCTCTTAATAAGTGGCGGAACGGACGGGACTCGAACCCGCGACCCCCTGCGTGACAGGCAGGTATTCTAACCGACTGAACTACCGCTCCACCGAATTTCTTCGCTTTATTACCACCGGTTGTCACCCCGGCTTACTGCAATTTGATGCCTGGCAGTTCCCTACTCTCACATGGGGAGACCCCACACTACCATCGGCGCTACGGCGTTTCACTTCTGAGTTCGGCATGGGGTCAGGTGGGACCACCGCGCTAGTGCCGCCAGGCAAATTCTTTGTGCTCGTCCTGTGTCTTTTGCGCTCATACTGCGTTGGCTGCTCTCGCGAATGTCAGTCACATACTTATGTATGCTCCTTCCATCGCCTCGTTTGCCGCCTTGTCTCAGCGCAAAATCCTTCGGACTCTGAATCAGAGCTGAAAATCTTCTCTCAAATCCGCCAAAACAGCTTCGGCGTTGTAAGGTTAAGCCTCACGGTTCATTAGTACCGGTTAGCTCAACGCATCGCTGCGCTTACACACCCGGCCTATCAACGTCGTCGTCTTCAACGTTCCTTCAGGAGACTTATAGTCTCAGGGAGAACTCATCTCGGGGCAAGTTTCGTGCTTAGATGCTTTCAGCAC
>NZ_JANCOB010000024.1:0-20149 GCF_024296565.1 Klebsiella sp. SWET4
CCGGGGGTACAGGGGGCGGCGGCGACTGGCCGCCCCCTGTGCGCTCCCTGCGCCAGGAGAGGCATAACGCAGAAGACCTATCGGGAGCGCCATCTGCCCGTAAATAACACAGAACAACCGTTTTGCCGGGGCGAAACCGTTGCAAACCGATAACCGTATCAAATTATCCAGCCCTGACGGTCAGTCGGCCCGCGTCAGCGCAGCGCCGCCGGGCAGTCAGGCTCCGTACCTGCGGCGGTGCCGGATGGCGGCATAAATGCCTTATCCGGCCTACAGGCTCACACCACCCAGGCCCACGCGCCAACGCGGCGCTAATGTGGCTTACACCGGCGTTACCCTGGCCTCCTTCGCCTCGCGCGTCCCGCGATGAAGCAGCGCGTGCAGCAGGATCGCCCCGAAGGTGGCCGTACCAATTCCGCCCAGCGTAAAGCCGCCCAGCGACAGCGCGAAATCGCCGGCGCCCAGCACCAGGGTCACCGACACCATGATCAAATTGCTGTTCTGGCTGAGGTCGACGCGGTTTTGTACCCAGATCCGCGCCCCGGCGACCGCGATCAGGCCAAAGACCACGATCGAGGCGCCGCCGATCACCGGCCCGGGAATGGTGTGGATTAATGCGCCAAACTTCGGCGAGAAGCCGAGCAGCATCGCGATCAGCGCCGCGGCGACAAAGACCAGCGTCGAGTAGACCTTGGTCACCGCCATGACGCCAATGTTCTCCGCATAGGTCGTGACCCCGCTGCCGCCCACCGAGCCGGAGAGCATGGTCGCCAGCCCGTCGCCGACGAAGGCGCGCCCCATGTACGGGTCCATATTGCGCCCGGTCATCCCGGCGACGGCCTTCAGGTGCCCGAGGTTCTCGGCCACCAGGATCACCGCGACCGGCGCAATCAACATCATCGCCTGACCGTTAAAGGATGGGGTGGTAAAGTGCGGCAGCCCGAACCACGCCGCCTGGGCGAGGGGGGAGAAGTCCAGCGGCTTGCCAAGGCCAAAGCCGTTAGCCAGCAGGGCGTACAGTGCGCAGGCGACGATCAGGCCGACCAGGATCAGCAGACGCTGCAGCATCCCGCGGGTAAATACCGCGACTATGCCGATGCAGAGCACGGTCAACACCGCCATCCAGCTGTCGAAGGCGCTGGCGGAGACGCTGCGCACGGCAATCGGCGCCAGGTTCAGGCCGATTGCCATCACCACCGCGCCGGTCACCACCGGCGGCATCAGGCGCTCGATCCAGCGGGTGCCGATCTTCATCACCACCAGACCAATCAGGGTGTAAACCAGCCCGCAGGCGATGATCCCGCCAAGGGCGACGCTCAGATGAGGGTTCAGCCCCTGGCCGTTAAAGCCGGTAATGGCGATCACCACCCCGACAAAAGCGGCGCTGGAGCCGAGATAGCTCGGCACCCGTCCGCCGGTGACGACAAAGAACAGCAGAGTGCCGACGCCCGACATCAGAATCGACAGGTTGGGGTCGAGCCCCATCAACAACGGCATCAGCACCGTCGCACCGAACATCGCAACGGCGTGCTGCACGCCCATCACCAGCGTTTGCCCGGCCGACAAGCGTTCATCGGGGGCGACAACGCCGGACTCAGCGGCGGGGGAGGTCAACTTCCAGCGAGGAAAATCGAAGAGTGCCATGATGATATCCCGGGTTAAAGGTTAACAAGCGGGTCGCATAAGCGTGTGATAACCGCGGTCAAACCACATCAGTCCCCGGGGCTCCGGGTGACGGGTAATGGCCACGACGTGACAAAACAGAATGTCGTGCGTCCCGACGCTGACGCGCTGGTCGATGCGGCAGTCAAAGCTGACCAGCGCCGCCTCCAGCCGCGGACAGCCGGTGGCGCCGGTCTGCCAGTCGGCGGCGGCAAAACGCTCGTCCATTGCCGTTTTACCGCCAAACAGCGTCGACAGGGCCTCCTGTCCCGCCGCCAGGGTATTGACGCACAGCGTGTGGTGTTCGCTGAACACCGGCCACACCGAGGCTGAGCGGTTCAGGCAGACCAGCAGGGTCGGCGGCGTATCGGTGACGCTGCAGACCGCGCTGGCGGTGAACCCCGCCCGGCCCGCCGGGCCATCGGTGGTAATAATGTTAACCGCGGCGCCGACGTGGGCCATGGCGTCACGAAAACTCGCTTTGTCCGCTAACTCCATCGCCAACTCCTTATGCCAGCAGGCAGGCTTCATCAAAGGACAGACGCGGCAGGCGACCATACAGCTTGCCGGGGTCGCCATAGCCGATGTTCACCAGCAGGTTGCTTTTCCAGCCGTTGTCGGCAAAAAACGCCGCGTCGACTTTTTCCCGGTCAAAACCGGACATCGGCCCGGTGTCGAGGCCCAGCGCGCGGCAGGCGAAAATCAGGTACGCCGCCTGCAGCGAGCTGTTGCGAAACGCGGTCTCTTCCGCCAGCTGCGGGCTGGAGGTAAACCAGCTGCGGGCGTCACCGTGGGGAAACAGGATCGGTAGCCGGTCGTAGAAGGCGCTATCCCATGCCACGATGGCGGTCACCGGCGCCTGCATGGTTTTCTGCAGATTGCCGCTGGAGAGCGTTGGGCGGAGCTTCTCTTTGCCTTCCGCGCTGCGGACGAACACGATGCGCGCTGGCGAACAGTTGGCGGAGGTGGGCCCCATTTTCATCAGGTCCCAGATGGCCTGCAGTTGCGCGTCGCTCACCGGCTTATCCAGCCAGCCGTTGTGGGTCCGGGCCTGGGTAAACAGCGTCTCGCAGGCCGTGTGGTTTATCGCATCGTTCATTAGATCTCCCTGGCGACCGGCAGCATAGCGGCCAGCCCGTCGCATAAAATGGTATTAAAGGTATCGGCGTCGGTGACGTTACAGGCATGGCCGCCCCACGGCATCTCCACACGCTGGCTGCCGGGGATCGCCGCCTGCAGCACGCGGGAGCAGGAGGCCGGGACCAGCAGGTCGTCAGCGGCGCTGACAATCAGCGTCGGGCAGGCGATGGCCGCAGCACGGCGTGAAAAATCAGCCTGCTTCAGGGCCTGCAGCCGCTTCAGCAGATTCTCTTTGCCCTGAAAATGGCTGATGGCAAGCGCATCTTCCGCTTCGAGGCGCGGCAGGCGCGCGGCCATCCATTCCGCCGGGTAGAGAAACAGTGGTTGCGCTTCAACCCACGCCTGCGCGCCGCCGGCATGCAGCAGACGCTCGCGCACCAGGAAGCAGCGGCGGGTGTGCGGCGACAGCGTCAGCCAGCCGTTGACCAGCACCAGGGCGCTCACCGCCTCGGGGCGATCGAGCGCCAGCTGCAGGCCAATCAGCGCCCCCAGGGCGTGGCCCACCAGCGCAAAGCGGGTGATCCCCGTCGCCTGCAGGGCGCTGAACAGCTCCTGGGCCATCGTCGCCATGCTGTAGTCGACGGGCAGCGGGCCGGCGTTTTCCCCGGTCCCGTTATGGTCATAACTCACCAGCTGATACTGTGCCTCCAGCGCCGCGCGCTGCGCCAGCCAGTAGCCGCCGCCGCCGCCTAAACCGGCGCTGAGGACCACCACCGGCGCGCCGGGCCATGGGGCTGGAGCAATATTGAGCCTCATCATGTCGGGGCGCCGATATGGGCGACGCTGGCGATTTCCACCAGCGCATCAGGCTTCACCAGTCCGCACTGAATGCAGAAGCGGGCCGGTTTATCGCCGGGGAAGAACTCGGCGTAGACCTCGTTAATCGCGGCGTAATTTGTCCAGTCGGTGATAAAGATGCTGTTGAAAGTCACATCCGCCATACTCCCGCCCGCCGTTTCGATAACGCTCTTGATGGTCTCCAGCACGTGGCGGGTTTGCGCCTTTGGGTCGCCGATGTGCACCACATTGTTTTGCTTATCAAACGGCAGGGTGCCTGAGACGTAGACCACCCCGTCGGCGAGCGTTCCCGGAACAAAGGGGGCAATCGGCGTGGTGGTGCCTGGCGGAATAATCACCTGTTTAGGCATAACGTTTCTCCTTGGCTAAAGACAGCGGGGTGGCGGGGGACAGCGCGTGGCAGAAGCTCTCGACGTCGCTGACCCAGCCGAAAAAGGTTTCAATATTGAACAGCGCCGCCTGCTGGGCGAAGGCCGGGCCGGCCTGATGGGTGGCATCCTCCAGCACGATGCCGAAGTATTCGAGAAAGAAGCCATCGCGCAGCGTCGATTCGACGCAGACGTTGGTGGCGATCCCGGTGAACACCAGGTGGCGTATGCCGCGGCTGCGTAAAATGCTGTCGAGCGGGGTGTTAAAGAAGCCGCTGTAACGCGGTTTCGGCAACACGATATCGCCTTCCTGCGGCGTCAGCTCATCCACCAGCTGATAATCCCAGCCGCCTTTCGCCAGCAGCTTGCCCTGCAGCTCCGGACGCTGACGCATCGTTTTCAGCGCGTTGGATTTGTGATAGTTCGGCGAGCCCGGGCCGCCAGCTTCAACATACTGGTCATCCCAGCCATTCTGGAACCAGATAATCAGCATGCCCGCGGCGCGGGCGGCGGCGACGGCGGTATTAATATTGTCGATAACCGGCCGGGTGGCGGAGACGTCAAAGCCGGCGAGATCCAGATAACCTCCCTGACTGGCGTAGGCATTCTGCATATCGACCACAATCAGCGCGCTCTGCTGCGGCGCGAAGGTCAGGGATTCCGGGCGAGCGGGAAGGGTAATCATCAGGCCACCTCACGGGTAACAGGAGCAATGTGGTCCCGGCAGCGCATCAGCGGCTGAATGCGTTCGCCAAAGGCGTCGATGCCGGCAAGAAAATCATCAAAGGTCAGCAGCACGCCGTCGGTGCCGGGCACGCTCGCCACTTCATCGAGCATCCGCGCGACGCTGGCATACGATCCGACAAGGGTGCCCATGTTAATGTTGACCGCCGAGGTGGGGTCGGCCATCTGGCGCACGTTGGTATCGCTGCCGGAGCGGGTGTCTTTCTGACTCTGCTCGGTGAGCCACGCCAGCGCTTCTTCATCGGCGCCCGCTTTGTAATGTTCCCATTTGGCGCGCGCCGCCTCGTCGGTTTCGTCGGCGATCACCATAAACAGCACATAGGACCCCACGTCGCGGCCGGTTTTTTCCGCCGCCTGCATCATGCGTGCGGCGGTTGGGGCAAAGGCCGTTGGCGTGTTGACTCCTTTGCCAAAGCAGAAGTTGTAGTCCGCGTGCTGGGCGGAGAAGGCCATACCGGCATCGCTCTGCCCGGCGCAGATCACCTTCATCGGCTGCGAAGGGCGCGGGCTGACCCGGCAGTCGTTCATGGTGAAGTAATCACCTTTGAAATCGCTGCGCCCGGTGCCCCACAGGTCACGGAGCACCTGAACGTATTCGGTGAGATAGTCATAGCGGCTGGCGAAATAGTCATCTCCCGGCCACATGCCCATCTGGTCATATTCCGGTTTTTGCCAGCCGGTCACCAGATTGACGCCAAACCGGCCGCCGGAGATGGAGTCGATAGTGGAGGCCATTCGGGCGACAATCGCCGGCGGCAGCGTCAGGGTGGCGGCGGTGGCGTAGATCTGGATCTTCGAGGTCACCGCGGCCAAGCCGGCCATCAGGGTGAAGGACTCCAGGTTGTGATCCCAGAATTCAGTTTTCCCGCCGAAGCCGCGCAGCTTGATCATGGAGAGCGCGAAGTCGAAATGGTAGTGCTCGGCCTTCTGCACGATAGCCTTATTCAGTTCGAAGGTCGGCATATACTGCGGGGCATGGGTGGAAATCAGCCAGCCGTTGTTGCCAATGGGAACGAAAACACCAATTTTCATACCTACCTCTCTGCAGTCATGGAAGATGGAGTTGCGGTGGTGCGGCATCCTGCCTCTCCCTGGACCACCTCGCAGAAGAGCTAAAGCAAACGCGATGCCAGTTTTATAAATGCTAATGTTATTAATGTGTTACTTTTGAGTTGCTAAAAAGGACGATAAAAAAGTGGACTGGATGGTCAAAATCAGTGCACGAAAAAACGGCAGTCATGCGCAATCAGGGTGCACGGGGTCGTGTCGGCGCGGGGCTTTTGCTATGCTGGTGGCGTCAACTGAAGGAGAGGATGTATGGCACAGGGCGCGGTGAAGAAAAACGGCAAACGTTCACAAGCGGTCAGCGCCAAAAAGGAGGCCATCCTGGCCGCCGCGCTGGAGGCATTTTCGCAATTTGGTATTCACGGTACGCGACTGGAGCAGGTGGCTGAGCGCGCCGGGGTATCGAAAACCAATCTGCTCTATTACTACCCTTCGAAAGAGGCGCTGTATGTGGCTGTCCTGCAGCAGATCCTCGCCATCTGGCTGGCGCCGCTGAAGGCGTTTCGTGAGGATATCAGCCCGCTGGTGGCGATCCGCGAATATATTCGCCTGAAGCTGGAGGTGTCCCGCGATCACCCCCAGGCCTCGAAGCTCTTCTGCCTCGAGATGCTGCAGGGGGCGCCGCTGCTGATGGGCGAACTGACCGGGGACCTGAAAGCGCTGGTCGATGAGAAATCGGCGATTGTCTCCGGCTGGATCGACCGCGGCAAGCTGGCGCCGGTCGATCCGCAGCATTTAATCTTTATGATCTGGGCCACCACCCAGCATTACGCCGACTTCGCCACCCAGGTGGAGGCGGTCACCGGCGCCACGCTGCAGGATGCGGCCTTTTTTGAACAAACGGTCGATAATGTCCAGCGGATGATTATCGAAGGCATTCGCGTCCGTTAATTGGCCGGCGGCAGTGGGCAGCTTTGATCGCCATCCTCGCACTGCAGCAGCGAGGCGAGGAAAGACTCCCGCTCCACGCTCTTATCGGTCATGCACTGGCTTACCAGCATCGGCTGCATGCTGCCGCCTTCGGCGCCGGACGCGAGAAAGGCGCAATCGGCGTCGCGCAGGGCGATCCATGCCTGCTGCGCCTGCTTCAGTAATGTTTGTTGCTTACCCACCGCCCGCTGCAGGGCATGCTGCCAGGTGTCATTCAGCTTTTTGTCGGCCGCCTGATACTGCGCGGCCGCGCACTGATTCATTTCGGTTTGGGTATTGGCGTTGCTGCACTCGTCCGCCAGCGCCGCGCCGCTGGCCAGCAGGGCCATCACGGCAAATAACGTGCGTTTCATTGTTCTGCTCCCATAAAAAAGGCTCCCGTCCGGGAGCCTTAATTAAACACAGCTGACGTCGGCTGTCATTAGCTGATCACAGCGCCGCTTTCCCGGATGGCGGCGCACAGCGCCTTATCCGGGCTACTCTTTGGCGGTGTTATGTAGCCCCGGTAAGCGCAGCGCCACCGGGGGCGCCTGTTTTAGCCGATGGTCATCAGGCTGGCGTTACCGCCTGCCGCCGCGGTGTTAACGCTCAGCGAGCGCTCAATATACAGCCGCTCCAGCAGCAGGTTGGTTTCGCCGCGGGCGAAGCCCTGCACCGAGACAATCGCCCCGTCGCGCGCCGCCACCTGCTCGCACAGCTCGCGCAGCTGGTCGGAATCGCCGTGGTAGATAACCGCGTCGAAGGCCTGGCCAGGTAACTGCTCCGCTTTGGCAAAGCGAATGCGCTCGCTGACCTCCCGAGGCAGCTTCTTCGCCAGATCGCGCTGCAGGGCGCTGTCCGGCCACAATACTTCACAACCCACCGCCAGCACAGCCGCCAGCTGGATCAGCGCATCCTGTTCATTATCCGCCACGCACAGCACGCGCTCGCGCGGCATCAGCGTCAGGGTATTGCGCTCGCCGGTTGGCCCCGGCAGCAGGCGTTGGGTGCCGCTTTGCGCCTGCTCGCTGTACTGCTGGCACAGCGCCTGCAGCTCAGGACGGCCCGCCGCCCACTGCTGCAGCGCCAGGAGTGGTTTTCCCAGCAGCGTTTTCAGCTGGGCGTCCAGCGGGCGCTCCGCATCCTGGCGGGCGAAGGTCACGCCAACCGCGTCCTGCGGACGGCTGGAGAGCAGACGGTACAGGTACAGCGGACCGCCGGCTTTCGGACCGGTACCGGACAACCCTTCGCCGCCGAACGGCTGCACGCCGACCACCGCGCCAACCATATTGCGGTTGACGTACAGGTTGCCCACCTTCGCGCTGCCGGTGACCTGGGCGATGGTCTCGTCGATGCGGGTATGCACGCCGAGCGTCAGGCCGTAGCCAGAGGCGTTAATCTGCTCCACCAGTTTGTCCAGCTCGTTACGGTTATAGCGCACCACGTGCAGCACCGGGCCGAAGACCTCTTTTTTCAGCTCGTCGAAGCTGTCGAGTTCGATAAGCGTCGGCGGCACGAAGGTTCCGTGGCGCCATTCGCGGGCGTCTTCGCTATTCTCGCGCACAGCCTGGTAGACGGTGCGGCCTTTGGCGCGCATCGCCTGAATATGGCGTTCAATATTCTCTTTCGCTTCCGTGTCGATAACCGGGCCGATATCGGTGGTCAGCCGGCCCGGATTGCCCATCCGGCACTCGCTCATGGCGCCGCGCAGCATGGTCAACGTATGGTCGGCGACCTCTTCCTGCAGGCAGAGGACGCGCAGGGCGGAGCAGCGCTGGCCGGCGCTGTCGAACGCGGAAGCCAGGACGTCGATCACCACCTGCTCGGTCAGCGCCGACGAGTCGACGATCATCGCGTTCATCCCGCCGGTTTCGGCGATCAGCGGCGTCGGGCGACCCTGGGGATCGAGGCGGCTGGCAATATTACGCTGCAGCAGCGTCGCCACTTCGGTGGAGCCGGTGAACATCACGCCGCGTACGCGCTCATCGGAGGTTAGCGCGGCGCCCACGGTCTCCCCGCGGCCCGGCAACAGTTGAATAACGCCCGGCGGCACGCCGGCCTCCAGCAGAATCGCCACGCCCTGGGCGGCGATAAGCGGCGTCTGCTCGGCTGGTTTCGCCAGCACGCTGTTGCCGGCCGCCAGCGCGGCGGCAATCTGGCCGGTGAAGATCGCCAGCGGGAAGTTCCACGGGCTGATACAGACCACCGGGCCCAGCGGGCGGTGGGTTTCATTATCGAAATCGTCGCGCACCTGGCCGGCATAATAGTGCAGGAAGTCGACGGCTTCGCGTACTTCGGCGATGGCGTTGCTGAAGGTTTTACCCGCCTCGCGCACCAGGATCCCCATCAGGGTGGGCATCTGGCTTTCCATCAGCACCGCGGCGCGCTCAAGAATGGCGGCGCGCTCCTGCGGCGGGGTGGCGAACCAGATCGGCGCATTGTTGATAGCGCTGGTCAGCGCCTGCTGCACTTCGGCGTCGCTGGCTTCGCGGACGTAGCCGACGATATCTTTCGGCTCTGCCGGGTTAACCACCGGCTGCATCTCGCCTTCGGCCACTGGCTGCTCCAGCATCGGCAATGCCTGCCATTTATGCAGGGCGCTGTTGAGCAGGGAAGAGGAGAGGGAGGCCAGACGGTGCTCGTTCGCCAGATCGAGACCGGCGGAGTTGCTGCGGCCGCTGCCGTAGAGATCGCGCGGCAGCGGGATTTTCGGATGCGGCAGGCCGGCCTGGCCTTCCTGCTGCGCCAGTTTTTCTACCGCGCTGACCGGGTCGGCCACCAGCTCGTCCAGCGGCAGGGTATTGTCCGCGATACGGTTGACGAAAGAGGTATTGGCGCCGTTTTCCAGCAGACGGCGCACCAGATACGCCAGCAGCGTTTCGTGGGTGCCCACCGGGGCGTAGATCCGGCACGGCCGGTTCAGTTTGCCGTCGGCGACTTTGCCCACCACCTGCTCGTACAGCGGTTCGCCCATGCCGTGCAGGCACTGGAACTCATACTGGCCCGGGTAGTAGTTCTGGCCCGCCAGCTGGTAGATAGCCGCCAGGGTATGGGCGTTGTGGGTAGCGAACTGCGGGTAAATCAGGTTCGGCACCGCCAGTAGCTTCTTCGCGCAGGCGAGGTAGGAGACGTCGGTGTAAACCTTGCGGGTATAGACCGGATAGCCTTCGAGGCCTTCCATCTGCGCGCGTTTGATTTCGCTATCCCAGTAGGCGCCTTTCACCAGACGGATCATCAGGCGACGGCGGCTGCGGGTGGCGAGGTCAATCAGGTAATCAATAACAAACGGACAGCGCTTCTGGTAGGCCTGAATAACAAAGCCGATGCCGTTCCAGCCGGCCAGCTCCGGTTCGAAGCACAGTTTTTCCAGCAGATCGAGGGAGATCTCCAGACGATCGGCCTCTTCGGCGTCGATGTTGATGCCGATGTCGTACTGGCGCGCCAGCAGGGTCAGCGATTTCAGACGCGGGTAAAGCTCTTCCATCACCCGGTCATACTGCGCGCGGCTGTAGCGCGGGTGCAGCGCGGAGAGCTTAATGGAGATGCCCGGCCCTTCATAAATGCCGCGGCCGTTGGAGGCTTTGCCGATGGCGTGGATCGCCTGCTGATAAGAGACCATATAGGCCTGAGCGTCGGCGGCGGTCAGCGCCGCTTCGCCGAGCATATCGTAGGAGTAGCGGAACCCTTTTTCTTCCAGCTTGCGGGCGTTAGCCAGCGCTTCGGCGATGGTTTCGCCGGTGACGAACTGCTCGCCCATCAGGCGCATCGCCATATCCACGCCCTTGCGGATCAGCGGTTCGCCGCTCTTACCGATGATGCGGTTCAGGGAGCGGGAGAGGCTGGTCTCGTTATGGGTCGACACCAGTTTCCCGGTAAACAGCAGCCCCCAGGTGGCGGCGTTGACGAACAACGACGGGCTGCGGCCGATGTGCGACTGCCAGTTGCCGTTGCTGATTTTGTCGCGGATCAGCGCATCGCGGGTGGCTTTATCCGGAATACGCAGCAGGGCTTCCGCCAGGCACATCAGCGCCACCCCTTCCTGTGAGGAGAGGGAGAACTCCTGCAGCAGACTCTGCACCATGCCGGCGCGGCCGCTGGCGGTCTTCTGGTTGCGCAGTTTTTCCGCCAGCTGATACGCCAGCTTGTGCGCCTGTTCGCCCAGCGACTGCGGCAGTCGGGCCTGTTCCAGCAGCATCGGTACCGCGTCGGTTTCCGGACGTCGCCAGGCGGCGGTGATCGCTGCGCGGCTCACCGACTGCGGCAGGATCTGCTCGGCAAATTCGAGGAACGGTTGATACGGCTCTTCCGCCGGTGAACCCGCTTCATCGCTTTCATTGGCGGCGCCGTTCAGAAGCGCCGGCAGCTCAGGCAGCGTCTCATCGTTTTCCAGCTTTTCCAGATAATTGAAGATGGCCTGTTTAATCAGCCAGTGCGGCGTGCGGTCAATACGGCTCGCGGCGGACTTAATGCGCTCGCGAGTTGCGTCGTCAAGCTTAACACCCATGGTGGTGGTGCCCATGCTCAAAACTCCTGTCATTTATCGTTAGGCTTATGCGGTTGCATGGAAATATCCACTATGTTGCAACTTTGTGCAACCTTGTTAATTATGGCTTGTGACGCAAGCCGTGAAATGGCGGATTTGTTAAAAATAATGCCTAAAATAGCAGAATTTTAACCCCGTGCTCATAGGGTATTTGTATGCGTGAGTTAACACTTTTGTTTGGTGCAACCTTTAAAAACGTGAGAGAGTGCAACCTCTAAAAAAATGACGTTTTGCGCTGTCGGGTTTTCGTGTAAATGCTGTGTTAAATCATTTGTGCAAAACCGAAGCTTCCGTCAGGATACGGTCGCCCAATTAAACAACGCACCATTACCCCGTTCCGGTAGTGGAAAAAAACGACGAAGCGGGATGCTGTCGATAAAAATTCTGGAGACTTTGCATGGCTATTAGCACACCGATGCTGGTGACATTTATTGTTTATATTTTTGGTATGGTTTTAATAGGGTTTATAGCCTGGCGTTCGACCAAAAACTTTGATGATTATATTCTCGGGGGGCGGAGTCTGGGGCCATTTGTGACCGCGCTTTCCGCCGGCGCCTCGGATATGAGCGGCTGGCTGCTGATGGGCCTGCCGGGCGCCATTTTTCTCTCCGGGATTTCCGAAAGCTGGATTGCCATTGGCTTAACGCTGGGGGCGTGGATTAACTGGAAGCTGGTAGCCGGGCGCCTGCGCGTGCATACCGAGGTGAATAATAACGCCCTGACGCTGCCCGATTATTTTACCGGCCGTTTTGAAGATAAAAGCCGGGTGCTGAGAATTATTTCAGCGCTGGTTATTCTGCTGTTCTTTACCATCTATTGTGCATCGGGAATTGTGGCGGGGGCGCGTCTGTTTGAAAGCACCTTCGGCATGAGTTATGAAACCGCACTGTGGGCCGGGGCGGCGGCGACGATTATCTATACCTTCGTCGGCGGTTTCCTCGCCGTCAGCTGGACCGACACCGTGCAGGCCAGCCTGATGATTTTTGCCCTGATCCTCACCCCGGTGATCGTGATTATTTCCGTCGGCGGCTTTGGGGATTCGCTGGAAGTCATTAAGCAAAAGAGCATCGAAAATATCGACATGCTCAAGGGGCTGAACTTCGTGGCAATTATTTCGCTGATGGGCTGGGGGCTGGGCTATTTCGGTCAGCCGCATATTCTGGCGCGCTTTATGGCGGCGGATTCGCACCACAGTATCGTTCATGCTCGTCGCATCAGTATGACCTGGATGATCCTGTGCCTGGCGGGCGCGGTGGCGGTCGGCTTCTTTGGGATTGCCTACTTCAATAACAACCCGAGCCTGGCGGGCGCGGTTAATCAGAATGCCGAGCGCGTGTTTATCGAACTGGCGCAAATCCTGTTTAACCCGTGGATTGCCGGGATCCTGTTGTCGGCGATTCTGGCGGCGGTGATGTCCACCCTGAGCTGTCAGTTGCTGGTCTGCTCCAGCGCAATCACCGAAGATCTGTATAAAGCCTTCCTGCGTAAAAACGCCGGCCAGAAAGAGCTGGTGTGGGTGGGGCGAATGATGGTGCTGGTGGTTGCCCTGGTGGCGATTGCCCTGGCGGCCAATCCGGAAAACCGCGTGCTGGGACTGGTGAGCTACGCCTGGGCTGGCTTCGGCGCCGCCTTTGGTCCGGTGGTGCTGTTCTCGGTGATGTGGTCGCGCATGACCCGTAACGGCGCGCTGGCCGGGATGGTGATTGGCGCCCTGACCGTGATCGTCTGGAAGCAGTTTGGCTGGCTGGGCCTGTATGAAATTATTCCGGGCTTTATCTTCGGTAGCCTGGGGATTGTGGTCTTTAGCCTGCTGGATAAAGCGCCGTCGGCCAGCATGCAGCAGCGCTTCGCCGAAGCGGATGC
This sequence comes from Klebsiella sp. SWET4, assembly GCF_024296565.1. NCBI lineage: Bacteria > Pseudomonadati > Pseudomonadota > Gammaproteobacteria > Enterobacterales > Enterobacteriaceae > Klebsiella > Klebsiella sp. SWET4. The sequence goes on from NZ_JANCOB010000024.1 coordinate 13,093, forward strand.
CCATTATCATACGCCGCCGCCGGTACGCGCCACGGCTGAGTAAGGTCATCTGACGCTCACGAGCCCGCCGTTGGCGGGCTTTTTTTTGCCTGTTGCCGGGCCGGAATATTATAACCCTTGCTAATTATTTGAGAATCCGCTGATATTTCCTGACTAATAACAATGAGGATAGCAAAGATGACGTTCAGACAGGGTGCAATGGCGCTGGTGCTGGCAGGGTTACTCAGCGGCTGCGTGGCGGGTGGAAGTTCGTCGACCCGCGCGCCGAAGCCCGGCGCCTGCCCGGCGGATCGGTCCATGGTGCAAACCACGCTTTATTTCGGCCTGAGCCGCCCGGCGGGGAAAGACATCACTGCTGAAGAGTGGCAACAGTTTGTCGACCGCGACGTCACGCCGCGCTTTCGCGATGGGCTGACGGTGTTTGATGCTCGCGGCCAGTGGCTTGGCCAGAATGGTCAGGTGGTGCGGGAGCAGAGTAAGGCGCTGATGGTGATCCATGGCAACGATGCGCAGAGCGAGGCCGGTATTGAAGCCCTGCGCCAGGGCTATAAATCACGCTTCGCGCAGGAGTCGGTGATGCGTGTCGACCAGCCGGTCTGCGTGCAGTTCTGAGTAAACGGCGGGGGCAGCCCCGCCGTTTGTCTTACAGCACCAGCCCGGCGAAGCTGGCGGAAAGCAGGCTCACCAGCGTGGCGCTATACACCAGCCGCAGGCCGAAGCGGGAGACGATATTGCCCTGCGGTTCATTCAGGCCTTTGATCGCCCCGGCGATAATGCCGATCGAGGCAAAGTTGGCAAACGACACCAGGAAGACCGAGAGAATGCCGAGCCCGCGCGGCGTCATGCTGGCGGCAATCTTTTGCAGCTCAATCATCGCCACAAATTCGTTAGCGACCAGTTTGGTGGCCATGATGCTGCCGGCGTTCAGCGCATCGCTCAGCGGGATACCGATAAGCCAGGCCAGCGGATAGAAGACGTAGCCGAGGATCTGCTGGAAGCTGAGACCAAACAGGGTAGCGAACAGCGCGTTAATGGCGCTGATCAGGGCGATAAAGCCGATCAGCATCGCCAGAATAATCATCGCCACTTTAAAGCCGGCCAGAATATATTCCCCGAGCATTTCAAAGAAACTCTGCGATTCGTGCAGCTTCTCGAGTTTTATTTCCTGCTCGCTGTCCGGCCGCGTCGGGTTAATCACCGACAGCACGATAAAGGTGCTGAACATATTCAGGATCAGCGCCGCGACGACATATTTGGCATCCAGCATGGTCATATAGGCGCCGACGATCGACAGTGACACGGTCGACATGGCCGTCGCCGCCATGGTGAACAGACGCCGTGAGGAGAGGTCGCCCAGCACGCCTTTGTAGGCGATGAAGTTTTCCGACTGGCCGAGGATCAGCGAACTGACGGCGTTGAAAGATTCCAGCTTACCCATGCCGTTTACCTTCGACAGCAGGGTACCGATGACACGAATGAAAATCGGCAGGATCCGCCAGTGCTGAAGAATACCAATCAGCGCGGAAATAAACACAATCGGACACAGGACGCCCAGGAAAATAAAGGCTAACCCTTTTTCGCTCATGCCGCCAAAGACGAAATTGGTCCCTTCGGCGGCAAAGCCTAACAGTGAAGCAAAAAAGCCGGAGATATTTTTCACCAGCCACAGGCCGCTTTCTGCGTGCAGGAAAAAGAAGGCGAGCGCTATTTCGATAATAATCAACTGGAGAATGTAACGAATACGAATATTTTGTCTGTCGTAGCTGACAAGCCAGGCCAGGGCGAGGATCACCACCAGCGCCAGCAGGAAATGAAAAAATGCAGTCATGTTGTTCTTTTCGCAGGTCAATAAGGCCGCCATTTAGCCATAGCCGCCGCCACGGGTAAATATCTGGCGTAAAAAATCCTTTGCTTATTCTTTTCCCTCATAACAGGCGAATATTTTCGTAAGTCATTATTTGCCAGCGATTTATTTACAGATAGTCATCATTCTCTAAACATTTCGCTTGTGTTTCTGAGTATTGTAATGATAATCACTATCATAAATATTACCTGTTTTTGCATTCGTTGACGGTGCTTTACATTTAAGGGTATTGGCATGTTTGTCCCATTTCTCATTATGTTACGCGAAGGCCTTGAGGCGGCGCTGATTGTCAGCCTGATCGCCAGCTATCTGAAACGCACCCAGCGCGGCAACTGGATTGGCGTGATGTGGATTGGCGTGATCCTCGCGGCGGCGCTGTGTCTTGGCTTAGGCATTTTTATCAACGAAACCACCGGGGAATTTCCTCAGCGCGAACAGGAGTTGTTCGAGGGGATCGTCGCGGTCATCGCGGTAGTGATCCTGACGTGGATGGTCTTCTGGATGCGCAATGTCTCGCGCAACGTTAAACAGCAACTGGAGCAGGCCGTGGACAAGGCGCTGCAGCGCGGTAATCACCATGGCTGGGCGCTGGTGATGATGGTCTTTTTCGCCGTTGCCCGTGAGGGGCTGGAGTCGGTCTTCTTTCTGCTGGCGGCATTCCAGCAGGATGTCGGCATCTGGCCGCCGCTGGGGGCGCTGCTGGGCCTGGCCACGGCAATCGTGCTGGGCTTCCTGCTCTACTGGGGCGGTATCCGCCTTAACCTCGGCGTGTTCTTCAAATGGACCAGCCTGTTTATTCTGCTGGTGGCCGCTGGCCTGGCCGCGGGGGCGATCCGCGCCTTCCACGAGGCTGGCCTGTGGAACCTGTTCCAGGATACGGCCTTCGATCTGAGCAACGTGCTGTCGACGCATACGCTGTTCGGCACACTGCTTGAAGGGATCTTCGGCTACCAGGAGACCCCGAGCGTTAGCGAAGTGGCGGTCTATCTGCTTTATCTGATCCCGGCGCTGGTGCTGTTTGCCCTGCCGCCGCGGAATAATACCACTGCCTCGCGGGCTGCCTGACCGGGCGCTGCGAGCTTATAAGCGACACTCTACTTACCGAAAGGGATGATCATGATGATTCATTTTCGCCGTAATGCGCTGCGGGCGACCGTGGCCGCGCTGCTCAGCTCTGCATTGGGTGCTCAGGCTGCGGATATCCCGCAGGTCAAAGTCACCGTCAACGACAAGCAGTGCGAGCCGATGCAGGTGACCGTTAAAGCGGGTAAAACCCAGTTTATTATTCAGAACCATAGCCAGAAAGCGCTGGAGTGGGAAATTCTGAAAGGGGTCATGGTGGTAGAAGAGCGTGAGAACATCGCGCCGGGCTTTACCCAAAAGCTCACCGCTAACCTGCAGCCAGGCGAATATGATATGACCTGCGGCCTGCTCACCAACCCGAAAGGGAAACTGATTGTCACCGGCGAAGCAACCAAAGACGCGGCGAAAGCGGATGCGGTGTTGAGCCTCGGCGACGCGATCACCGCTTATAAGGCCTATGTGACGGCGGAAACCGCGCAGCTGGTCAGCGGCACCAAAGCCTTTACCGACGCGGTGAAAGCGGGCGATATCGAAAAAGCGAAAGCGCTGTACGCCCCGACGCGCCAGCATTACGAGCGCATTGAGCCGATTGCCGAGCTGTTCTCTGACCTTGACGGCAGCATCGACGCCCGCGAAGACGACTTCGAGAAAAAAGCGGAAGATCCGAAATTCACCGGTTTCCACCGTCTGGAAAAGGCGCTGTTTGGCGATAACAGCGTCAAGGGCATGGGAAAATATGCCGATCAGCTGAACAGCGATGTGCTGGAGCTGCAAAAACGCATCAGCGAGCTGGCGTTCCCGCCGTCAAAAGTGGTGGGCGGGGCGGCAGGATTAATTGAGGAAGTCGCAGCCAGCAAGATCAGCGGCGAAGAAGATCGTTACAGCCACACCGACCTGTGGGACTTCCAGGCCAACATTGACGGCGCACAGAAAATCGTCGACCTGCTGCGTCCGCAGCTACAAAAAGAGAACAGCGCGCTGCTGGCGAAAGTGGACGCCAACTTTAAGAAAGTGGACAGCATCCTCAGCAAATATCGCACCAAAGACGGTTTCGAGACCTACGATAAGCTGACCACCGCTGACCGTAATGCGCTGAAAGGGCCGATCACCACCCTGGCGGAAGATCTGGCTCAGCTGCGCGGGATCCTGGGTCTGGACTAAGTCGATGGCACAACAGAAACCCCACGACGTGAACGAGCCGTCACGTCGTCGCTTACTGAAAGGGATCGGCGCGCTTGGCGGCGCGCTGGCCATCACCGGCGGCTGCCCGGTGGCGCATGCGGCAAAAGCAGAAAGTTCCCCCGGGACGCTCACACCCGACGCCCGTCAGGAAAAACAGCCCTTCTACGGCCCGCATCAGGCGGGCATCCTGACGCCGCAGCAGGCCTCGATGATGCTGGTGGCGTTCGATGTGCTGGCGTCAGATAAAGCTGACCTCGAGCGTCTGTTTCGGCTGCTGACCCAGCGTATCGCCTTTTTAACCCAGGGCGGCCCGGCGCCGGATACGCCGAATCCCCGGCTGCCGCCGATGGATTCCGGCATCTTAGGGGCGTGGATTGCACCGGATAACCTGACCATGACCGTCTCGGTTGGCCATTCACTGTTTGATGAGCGTTTTGGCCTGGCGGATAAAGCGCCGAAAAAACTGCAGCCGATGACCCGCTTCCCCAACGATTCACTGGATGCCGCCCTGTGCCATGGCGACCTGCTGCTGCAGATCTGCGCCAATACTCAGGATACGGTGATCCACGCCCTGCGCGATGTCATCAAACATACGCCGGATCTGCTGAGTGTGCGCTGGAAGCGGGAAGGGTTTATCTCCGACAGCGCGGCGCGCAGTAAAGGCAAAGATACCCCGATCAACCTGCTGGGATTCAAGGACGGCACCGCTAACCCGCCGAGCCACGACAGCGCGCTGATGGATAAAGTCGTGTGGGTGACAGCCGATCAGGACGAGCCGGCCTGGACCGTGGGCGGCAGCTATCAGGCGGCGCGAATTATCCAGTTTCACGTGGAGTTCTGGGATCGGACGCCGCTCAAGGAGCAGCAGACGATCTTTGGCCGCGACAAGCACAGCGGTGCGCCGCTGGGGATGAAAAACGAACACGATACCCCGGATTACAGTAAAGATCCTGGCGGCGAAGTCATTGCGCTGGATAGCCATATTCGTCTGGCCAATCCTCGCACGCCGGAAACCCAGTCCAGCCTGATGATGCGCCGCGGCTACAGCTATTCGCTGGGCGTCACTAACGCCGGACAACTGGATATGGGGCTGTTATTCGTTTGCTATCAGCACGATCTGGAAAAGGGTTTTCTGACGGTGCAGAAACGGCTTAACGGCGAGGCGCTGGAGGAGTACGTCAAACCCATCGGCGGGGGCTACTTCTTTGTTTTACCCGGCGTAGTGGATGAAAAACACTATCTGGGAGAGTCGCTGCTGCAGGCCTGATACCGACCCTGTCCGTGAGGGCAGGGCGTTTTCTGCTGTTTTTCTCTTTTTTATTATATTTCCTGCCATGTGTTATATTTCTGTAATACAAATGACCGATAGTCTCCTACACTTGCTTAAGAACTATTTGTTGCGTCATTGTGAAAAATAAGTTGCATTAAGAATCTTTTTTGATGTACTTATTACATACGCGGTAGTTCCCGGCAGTGTGACGTTTCACTATGGAGATCGCGAATGGTAAGGTCCCGTACCGGACAACGTAAAACCACAGACCGTACTCTTCAGCACGGAAGCCCCGCTTCCGGCAGCGATTTTCTTACTCTTTCTCCCTCCGCTTCGAATTATTACCACCTTGGCAGGGTACGCGGTGCGCGTAGCCGCGACTCGTTGTCAGTTCTACCGGCAAGCAATGGCTTACAAGGAAGCCAAACCTCAATCGTTCGTGCGCATAGTCGCGTCGATGTTGACGCGTGTGATGTAAACCTACAACGCAAGGTGCTATCCATGGGAAGACAAAAAGCAGTGATCAAAGCTCGTCGTGAAGCAAAACGTGTGCTGAGACGGGATTCACGTAGCCATAAACAGCGTGAAGAAGAATCGGTCACATCGCTTGTGCAAATGAGTGGCGTAGAAGCAATTGGCATGGCGCGGGACAGCCGTGATACTTCCCCAATTGAGGCGCGCAATGAAGCTCAGGCGCATTATCTGAATGCCATCGACAATAAACAGCTGATTTTCGCCACCGGCGAAGCCGGATGCGGCAAGACCTGGATCAGTGCGGCGAAGGCAGCTGAAGCGCTGATCCATAAGGATGTGGACAGAATTATTGTTACCCGTCCCGTTCTGCAGGCCGATGAAGATCTTGGCTTCTTACCGGGAGATATCGCCGAGAAGTTCGCGCCCTATTTCCGACCGGTTTACGATGTGCTGGTGAAAAGGTTGGGGGCTTCCTTTATGCAGTACTGCCTGCGTCCGGAAATCGGCAAGGTGGAAATCGCGCCGTTCGCCTATATGCGCGGACGTACCTTTGAAAATGCGGTGGTGATTCTGGACGAGGCCCAGAACGTGACCGCTGCGCAAATGAAGATGTTTTTAACCCGCCTCGGGGAGAACGTGACGGTCATCGTCAATGGCGATATCACCCAGTGCGATTTGCCCTCTGGTGTGAGATCTGGCCTGAGTGATGCGCTGGCGCGTTTTGAGGAAGACGAGATGATCGGCATCGTGCGTTTCACCACCGATGACTGCGTGCGCTCGGCTCTCTGCCAGCGGACGCTGAAAGCCTATTATTAATCGTCATACTGTGAGCAAGGCCCGGGCTAGCCCGGGCTTTGTTGTTTTTGGGCATCCTCCCGGCGGCGCTGCGCTTAGCCGGGCTACCTGGCGGGTACGGTCTGGTAGCCGGGGGAGGCATTGCTGCCGACCCCGGGGATGTCTGCGGTGCCACAAGCGAAAAAAAAGCCCGTACATGCGTACGAGCTCTTCTTAAAATATGGCGGTGAGGGGGGATTGACTCGCTTCGCTCGCCGTTACTCGGCCCATCCATGGGCCTCGCCCCTGCGGGGCCAACGCAGGCGTTGTTCAAAAACGCTCCCGGCGTTTTTGTCGGGGCAGCCCGCTCGCAGGCTCGCGGTCTGTCCAACTGGCGTTGCCAGTTGTCG
>NZ_JANCOB010000025.1:0-18974 GCF_024296565.1 Klebsiella sp. SWET4
CTGGCCGCCCCCTGTGCGCTCCCTGCGCCATGAGTGACATAACGCAGACGATTAACCGGGAGCGCAATGTGCGCTGAAGCCACCGATAATATAAACAACCACACTGCAGTGCTTCCCCTCACCCTGGCCCTCGCCCGGAGGGAGAGGGCACCGTCCGGCTGGCGTTTAGGCCCGGCAAGCGTACTGCCAGGTAACGTTATCCGATGCCACTCCCCTACTTCGCCAGGCTGGCAAAGCGAGCAAAGACCGCATCAAAAATCGCCAGTCCTTGCGCCACCTGCTCAGCAGTAATGGTGCACGGCGGAACCACGTGAATGCGGTTCTCCACCACAAAGGCCAACAGCCCGGCCTCGGTTAAGGCCCCTTTGATCGCGGCCATGTCGGCGGCAGTCAGCGGCGTTTTTTGTTCACGGCTGCTCACCAGCTCCAGCGCCTGGAACAGGCCGCGACCACGCACCTCGCCGATAATGGCGTGCTTCTCCGCCAGCGCCTCGAGACCGGGGCGCAGCACCTCGTTGCCGATATAGGCCGCGTTCTCAACCACCTTCTCCTCTTTCATCGCGTCGATGGTGGCGACAATCGCCGCCATCGCCAGCGGATGGCCGGAGTAGGTCAGCCCGCCGGCAAAAAAGTGGTCGTCAAAATAGCGGGCAATCGGCTCGCTAATCAGCACCCCGCCCGCCGGCACGTAGCCCGCGTTAACCCCTTTGGCAAAGGTCACCAGATCCGGCACCACGCCATCCTGCTCGAAGGCGAACCAGCTGCCGGTACGGCCAAAGCCGGCCATCACCTCATCGAGGATCAGCACGATGCCAAACTCGTCGGCCAGGGCGCGCACACCCTGCATATAGCCTGCCGGCGGCACGAGGATCCCGGCGGTGCCGGGGATGGACTCCAGCAGGATCGCCGCGATGGCCGTCGGCCCCTCGCATTCAATGATCCGCCGCAGATGCGCCAGCGCGCGCTGGCACTCCTCTTCCTCGGTCGCGGCGTTGAACTCGCTGCGGTAAAGGTAGGGGTTGAAGAAGTGCACATGGCCGCGGGAGAACTCATTCGGCACCCGGCGCCAGTCGCCGGTGGCGGCAATCGCGCTGCCGGTGTTGCCATGATAGGAACGATAGGCCGACAGCACCTTGTCGCGCCCGGTATAGAGCCGCGCCATGCGAATCGCGTTCTCATTGGCATCTGCCCCAGCGTTGGTGAAGAACACCTTGCTGAAGCCCGCCGGCGCCAGGTCGACGATGCGCTTCGCCGCTTCGCCGCGGGCAAGGTTGGCGGTGGCGGGCGCGATGGTGACCAGGGTCTCCAGCTGCGCCTTCATGGCCGCCAGTACCCGGGGGTGCTGATAGCCAATGTTGACGTTCACCAGCTGGCTGCTGAAATCGAGCCAGGTATTCCCCTCGTAATCCCATAGCTCGCAGCCTTGCGCCCCGGCAATCACCAGCGGATGGAGATTGCCCTGCATCGACCATGAATGAAACACATAAGCGCGATCCAGCTGCCGAACTTCATCATTGCTTACCGCGACCTCGTTCTGTAGTGCCAGCTTCATACCCTGCCCTCTCTCATGTCGTTGTGGTTGGCTTCATCATTGGCCGCGGCAACGCAAAACGGATAGAGCCAGTGCGCGAAAAACGATGTGACACGGTGTCACATCCGCGTCCGCCGTCTGGCCCTGTGCCTTGCCGTCCGGCGTTTTTATAGTGGAGGGACAACCGCACAGGAGAATGACATGGCAACGAGCAACGTAGTGTTTATCACCGGGGCGACCTCGGGTTTTGGCGAAGCGGCAGCGCAGGTGTTTGCCGACGCGGGCTGGTCGCTGGTGCTGAGCGGGCGCCGCTATCCGCGACTGAAGGCCTTGCAGGACAGACTCGCCGCCCAGGTGCCGGTGCATATTATTGAGCTTGACGTTCGTGACAGCGAGGCGGTGGCTGCCGCCGTGGCGTCGCTCCCCGCCCCCTTCGCCGATGTCACCACCCTGATCAACAACGCCGGGCTGGCGCTGTCGCCACTGCCGGCGCAGGAGGTGGCGCTGGAGGACTGGAAAACGATGATCGACACCAACGTCACCGGTCTGGTGACGATGACCCACGCCCTGCTGCCGACGCTGATACGCCATGGCGCCGGGGCGAGTATTATCAATATCGGCTCGATCGCCGGGCAGTGGCCCTATCCCGGCAGCCATGTGTATGGCGCCAGCAAGGCGTTTGTGAAGCAGTTCAGCTATAACCTGCGCTGCGATCTGCTTGGCACCGGCGTGCGGGTCACCGATCTGGCGCCGGGGATTGCCGAGACCGAATTTACCCTGGTGCGTACCAAAGGCGACCAGGCGGCATCGGATAAGCTCTATCGCGGCACCACGCCACTGAGCGCGCGCGATATCGCCGAGCAGATGTTTTATATCGCCACGTTGCCGGCGCATATGAACATTAACCGGGTGGAGGTGATGCCGGTCCGTCAGGCGTGGCAGCCGTTCGCTATTGACCGGGACTAGGCAGGCGCGTGGTTTTTCCCTTGCCGGCGCTGCCGGCAAGGGATGCAAGCCGGACTAACGGCTGCTTTGCAGAAACTGCCTGACGCGTTCAGAGTCAGGCTGAGTGAAGAACTTCTCCGGCGGCGCCTTCTCAATCAGCAGCCCCTTCTCCAGAAACACCACCTCGTTGGATACCTGGCGGGCAAAATCCATTTCGTGCGTCACCACTACCATGGTGTAACCCTCGGCGGCGAGGGCTTTCATTACCCCCAACACCTCATTAACCAGCTCCGGATCCAGCGCCGACGTCGGTTCATCGAAGAGAATAACTTCGGGCGACATCGCCAGCGAACGGGCGATCGCCACCCGCTGCTTCTGCCCGCCGGAGAGAGTGATCGGGTAAACATCGGCTTTGTGCGCCATGCCCACTTTCTCCAGCTGCTGCATGGCAATGGCCTTCGCCTCGTCTCGTTTCATGCCCTTAACGTGCAGCAGCGCCTCGCTGACGTTTTGCTGAACGGTCAGATGCGGCCACAGGTTAAAACTCTGAAAGACCATCCCCACCCGCTCGCGAATTTTGGCCAGCTGGCGGTGCGACATCGCCCGGCCGCGCTGTTCATCAATCCCCAGTCGCTGACCGCCGATATGAATTTCACCGCGGTCCGGCTGTTCCAGCCAGTTCATACAGCGCAGCAGTGTGGATTTTCCCGACCCGGACGAGCCGAGAATACTCACCACGGTCCCCTTCTCCACCGTCAGGTTAATATCCCGCAGGACTTCCACATTATCGAACTGTTTGGAGACGTTTTTGACGCTTACGGCAATAGACTCAGGCATGGCTCATTCCTCTTTTGGCTCCCCAGGCGGTCAGGCGCTTAATCAGCAGCTCCAGCAGAATGCTGATCGCCCAGTAAAGCCCAATGGCGACGATAAAGGCGTTAAACGGAATAAAATAGGTAGCCTGGACGCTGTTGGCGGCGGCGGTGATCTCCTGAACGGTAATAATGCTCAGGAAAGCGGTGTCCTTCAGGCAAATAATCAGCTGATTGCCGATCAGCGGTAAGGCGGAAGAGACGATATTGGGTAAAATAATCCGCCGGAAAATGGCATAGCGCGAAAAGCCCTGAGCAATCGCCGCTTCAATATATCCGCCGGAAAATACCCGCCGCTGGCTGCGCAATATTTCAAAGAAATAGGCGCCATGATAAATAATCAGGGCCAGTAAACCGGCGGTCCACGGCTCCATGCTAATACCGAGCTGCGGCAGCCCGTAATACAGAAGATAAGCGAGGATCAAAAAAGGGATTGCACGCATCAGGCTGACGAAACCAATAATAATCCGGTTAATCACTTTCTTTTGATATTCGCTAAAATAACACAGCGTAATACCGATAATCAGCGCCGCCAGGGCGGCGGTAATAAACAGTTCGAGGGTCGCGAATAACCCGGCAATAAAGCTATCGCGAACCGACCAGATAACGCCCCACTGATTCATAATGCCTCCCGTTCCTAGCGCGCCAGACGCCTGGCTTTACGTTCCGCGATACCCTGCAGCTTCAACAAACAGCCGATGATCACCACATACAGCAGGCCGGCGGCGAGGATCGGCGACAGCGGCTCGTAGGTGACCGAGGAGATACGGTTGGTGACCCGGGTGAGATCCACCACGCCAATCACGGCGATGGCCGGGCTACCTTTGATCAAAAAGGACATCTCATTGACCAGCGCCGGCAGGCTCTCGATCCACATCTGCGGCAGCATGATGTAGCGGAAGTAGGTCCAGCGGCGCATTCCCACCGACTCCGCCGCCTCCCGCTGTTCGCGCGGAAAGGTGCGGAAGGCGTTGCGCCAGATCTCAGCGTTAAACGCCGACGTGTTAAGCGTCAGCGCCACGATGGCGGCCACGTTCTTGTCGAGGTTAATGCCCATCGTCGGCAGGGAAAGGAACAGAAACAGCACCAGCGTCACCAGCGGCGTTGCGCGGGCCAGACTGATATAGACCACCAGCAGCTGGTCGATCACCGGCAGGCGCAGCATCCGCACCAGGGCGATCAGCAGGCCCGCCACCACCCCGAAGGCGATAGCGATGGCCGAAATCCAGAGGGTCGTCCATGCGCCTTCGATTAATAACTGCCAGGAAATTGCATCCATGAGGCCCTCCTTCTCAGCAACAGGCGGCGGTCGCCCGCCGCGGAATATTACAGTCCGGCGAGTTTGTGAAACTGTTCCGGGCTGGTGATCGCCTCGGTCGGCAGGTTGTCATAGGTTTCGCCAAACCATTTTTTCTGCAGCTCGGCGAGCTTGCCGGTCTCCTTCATGTGGTTCATAAACTTGGTCATATAGGCCAGCAGCTGCGGCGAGTTTTTCGGGATCGGCCACGCCATATACCCCGGTCCGGAGACAGCCAGCCCTTTGGCGAAGACCTTCGGTTTGGCTTTCGCCAGGTCGTTTACCGAGATCACCACGTTAATCACGTAATCCAGTCGCTTATTCGCCAGGTCGGCGTAAGCTTCCGGATAGGAGGGATACTCCACCACCGGTCCCAGCTTGCCGCCGGTCTTCTCCAGCATCGCCTTCAGCTCCGGCAAACGCGCCAGCAGCGCGCTCCCGGCCTGTAACCCCACTTTTTTGCCGCTGAGATCGGCAATCGTATTTAACGAAGTATCACCAGCGCGTTTGACGAAATAGTGCTGCGCGGAGGCCCACGGTGGGGTGAAATCAAAAACCTTCAGCCGCTCATCGGTAATAACCGCCCCGGTTAAGGCCATATCGTATTGCCCGGTGGAGACGGCCGCTAATAATCCGGTCCACGGTAATATGCTCTGGTCGACATGGAATTTGGCATATTTACGTAATTCCTCAAGCATATCTTTGTTAAAGCCATCGGCCTGGCCATTATTCATAAAGTTAAACGGCGCATAATCATCTTCCGTCGCCACTTTCAAGGTGCCGGATTTTTCTATTTCCGGAAGATCGGCCGCGACGGCGTGATAAGAAAAAGCGACCGTTAATACAGCGCTCAGACACATTGATGCCAATGATTTTTTCATTATTTCACCCCTGATGGATTGGCCAGACGGGTTCATTCCAGAACGCGAAAAGGTTTCTGCAAAATAGTGGCCGGGGACGTTCCGGTCCACGGCGGCTGAATACGTTTTTAATGTGGGAGCGTTTTTCAATTCCGTATAGAGCCAGATGGGCCGCATCGCTGTGTCAGATGGCGGCAGGGTGGTATGGAATTTGCTGAGTGTAACGGGTGGTCGCAATGCGTTATTGCCAGAGGAGCCCCGTATGATCCGTCACCTGTTACACGTTGATTTTCAGCCTGGCCGCGGTTTGCAGGAACAGGTGCGAGAGACGCTGGTGAATGCCATTCTCAGCGGGATCTTCGCCGCCGACACCCCGCTGCCCTCCTGTCGCCAGCTGGCCAGCCAGCTTCGCGTCTCGCGCAACACCACCGCGCTGGTGTTTGAAAGTCTGGTCAACGAGGGCTACCTGATTAGCCGCCCACGAAGCGGTTACTACCTGCATCCCGACTATCATGAAGCTTCGCCTGCCGCCGTCGAGAGTGCACCGCAGCGCGAAGCCGCTGCACCACGCTGGGGCGACCGGCTGCAGATGACCCCCAGCCAGCAGGAGTCGATCCTCAAACCGGCGGGCTGGATGCACTACCGCTACCCGTTTATCTACGGCCAGCCCGATACCCGGCAGTTCCCGCTGGCCACCTGGCGCTCGGCGGCGAACTGGCTGCACGGCGGGGTGCGCGACCCGGCGTGGGTCATCGACCATATTGACCAGGATGTGCCGATGCTGATCGAGCAGATCCGCACCCGGGTGCTGCCCAAGCGCGGCATTGTCGCCGCGCCGGATGAAATTCTCATCACCCTTGGCTCGCAAAATGCGCTCTACCTGCTGACCCGACTGCTGCTCTCTTCCACCACCCGCATTGGCGTCGAAAACCCCTGCTTTCGCGAAGCCATCAACACCTTTCTGCTCGCCGACGCCGAGGTGGTGCCGCACCCGGTGGATGAAGAGGGGATCGTGCTTAATGAGCGTCCCTGCGATTACTACTATGTCACCCCCGGCCATCAGGTGCCCACCGGGGTGACCATGAGCAGTGCGCGGCGTCGCCAGCTGCTGGAGCATGCCGCCCGCCATGACGCGGTCATTATTGAAGATGATTATGACTCGGAGAGTAACTTTACCCTCAACCCGCTGCCGGCGCTGAAGGCCAGCGATCGCAGCGGCCGGGTGGTGTATGTCAGCAGCCTGTCAAAAGCGCTGTCACCGGGGCTGCGGTTGGGGTTTATGGTCGCCGACCCGGACCTGATCGACGAGGCGCGCGCCCTGCGCCGGCTGGTCTATCGCCATCCGCCGACCAACATTCAGTACCAGATGGCCCACTTCCTTGCCCAGGGCCATTATGAAACCCATCTGCGGCGCTACCACTACGACTCCGCCCAGCGCTGGGAGCGCCTGCACGCCGCCCTGCAGCGCTATCTGCCGTCGTGTCGCGCGCTGGCGGGGAGCGAACATGCTAACGCCTTCTGGCTGCAGACCCCGGCGCAGATCAACACCCAGCAGCTCACCTGGCGCGCCGCCCACGCCGGCGTGCTGATTGAGCCCGGGGCGCGCCATTTTCTCAGCGCCGCGCCGCCGGATAACTACTTTCGCATGGGATTCCACGCCATTAACCCTGACGCCATCGCCCAGGGGGTGGAGGTCCTGCGCGGCCAGCTGGAGCAGATGGGTTAGCGGTATTGTTCATACTCAACGGCGTCGCGCACGCTGAGCAGCGCCTGGCGCAGACTGTCGAAAGGCACCGATCCGAGCGCAATGCGCAGCGCCTGCGGGATCGTGGCGGAGACGCAGAACGGCTCGGCGGTCGACACCGAAATACGGCGTTCCATCAGCGCATTCGCCAGTCGATCGGCCCGGCTCTCTTCACCCAGAGGCAGCCAGACAAAGTACGAATCGGGATGACTGACGACGGGAAGCCCACAAAGCACCTCGCGGGCCACCTGCTGCCGCTGTCGCGCATCCTGTCGTTTCTGCATTTCAAAGCGGGCCACCGTGCCATCTTCAATCCAGGCGCAGATCAGCGAACTTATCAGCGTCGGCGTATTCCACGTCGTGGCGCGGATGGCGCGCTCAATCTCCGGGCGATAGCGCGGCGGAGAGATCACCACCCCCACGCGCAGTCCGGTGGCGATATTTTTTGAAAAACCGGTGACATACACCGTTCTTTCCGGCGCATAGCTGATCACCGGCGGCGGCGGACGGCTCACCAGCCGGGCGTAGGCGGCATCTTCAATAATCAGCAGATCGTGTTGGCGCGCAAGATCGGCCAGCGCCTGCCGCTGCCCGGTGTTGAGCACCCAGCCCAGCGGATTGTGCAGCGTCGGCATGGTATACACCGCCCGCACCCGCCGCTGCTGGCACAGCGTATGAAGCGCCTGCAGGTCCGGCCCCTCCGGTCGACAGGGGATCGCCGCCAGCTCCAGATGATACAGCGCCGCCAGAACCTTGAAGCCCGAATAGGTCAGCGCATCCACCGCCACCACATCCCCCGGACGTAACAGCCCCATGACGGTCACTGCCAGCCCGTGCTGTGCGCCGTTGACGATCAGGACATTTTCCGCATCCGGCGTAAAGTGCTGGCAGGTCAAATGGCGGGCGATAATTTCCCGCTCGGCGAGCCGTCCGGCATGAGGCTGATAGCGCAGATGCGAGTCAATATCGCCCGCCATCGCCAGCTGCCTGAGCGCCTCGCGCAGCGCATCGCCCTGCTCCGGCAGCGAAGGGTAGTTGAAATTGAGATCCACGACATCGGCGGCCACCACCTGTTGATCGACCCCATGCCCCGGCGGCAGTGAGAGGTCGCGCACGAAGGTGCCGCGGCCGGTTTCGCCGCTGACCAACCCCATCTCTTCCAGTTCACGGTAGATGCGCGTGGCGGTGGCCAGCGAGATGCGCTCCCCGGCGGCAAGGGTACGGTGCGTCGGCAGACGGCTGCCTGCGGGCAGCTGCCCGCTGCGGATCGCCTGGGCATATCGGTCGACAACGGCTTTATATCGGGCTTTCATCGTGAAATGTATCTATGACAATAATTTGATTGTATTAGATTGGGCACATTACCATCGCCACAGACGATGCTCAAGCGGGCACAGCACATCTGATAACGCGAGGTTAACGTGGTAGATTCAACAATGGATAAATCGGTGCCCGGTCCCTGGTCCGGATGGCTTCATGGTTTACTGGGGGTGATTATTTTTAGCGGGTCGCTGCCCGCGACGCGGCTGGCGGTGCAGGATATGGATCCGTTCTTATTGACCTTTCTGCGCGCCTCCATCGCCGGGCTGCTTGCCGTCGCGCTGCTGGTCGGCTTTCGCCAGAAACGCCCGCGCCTGGCGCAGCTTGTGCCCTTGATCATCGTCTCATCAGGGGTGGTGATCGGCTTTCCCCTGCTCACGGCGCTGGCCCTGCAGCACATCACCTCGGCGCATTCGATTGTGTTTATTGGCCTGCTGCCGCTGATGACCGCCCTCTTCGGCGTACTGCGCGGCGGCGAACGCCCGCGGCGGGCTTTCTGGATCTTTTCGCTGCTGGGCAGCCTGCTGGTGGTGGGATTCGCCCTGACGCAAAGTGCGGCGGCCTCACTCAGCGGCGATCTGCTGATGCTGGCGGCGGTTATCGCCTGCGGCCTCGGCTATGCGGAAGGGGCAAAGCTGACGCGGGAGCTCGGCGGCTGGCAGGTGATCTGCTGGGCGCTGGTGATAGCCCTGCCGTTGATGCTCCCCGCCTCGCTGATGGTTCAGCCCGCGTCCTGGCATGCCATCTCGGCCTCCTCCTGGGCGGCGCTCGGCTATGTGTCGCTCTTCAGCATGCTGATCGGTTTCATCTTCTGGTACAAAGGGCTGGCCGCGGGCGGGATCGCCGCCGTCGGCCAGCTCCAGCTATTGCAGCCGTTCTTCGGGCTTGGCCTGTCGGCGGCGCTGTTGCACGAAACCGTCAGCCCCTTGATGCTGGCGGTTACGCTGGGCGTGGTGCTGTGCGTGGTGGGCTCGCGCAAATTTGGCCGCCAGCGGGTTAGCGCAGGGAGCGGGAGCCGTGATTGACCGCCCCGTCATCCGCCGTCCCGGGTCGCGGCGGTGTAACCGCCTTACCCGGGTGACAGCATGATAAACGGCTGGAGGACGCGCCGCCGGGGAGGACGACCGTCTACACCGGCCGCGCGTACTGAAGCATCACCTGCAGCAGCACGTTGGCCCCGGCGGCGACGTGCTCCGGCGAGGCATACTCAATTTCGTTATGGCTGATCCCGTCCTTGCAGGGGATAAAAATCATCCCGGTGGGCGCCAGGTAGCTCATATACACTGCGTCATGCCCGGCGCCGGAGACGATCGGCCGCGCCGGATAGCCCAGCCGCTGCGCGGCATCGGCAATGGCCTGCTGGCATTCAGCATCGAACGGCGCCGCCGGATAGTGGCTTACCTGCTTCAGGGCCACCTGCAGACCGCTCTCCCGCTCAACCTCCGCGATAAACGCCCGCAGCTGGCGATCCATCTCGTCCACCAGCGCATCGCTGAGATTGCGCATATCAATGGAGAAGGTGACCTCCCCGGGCACCACGTTGCGGCTGTTGGGCCACACCTGCACGCTGCCGACGGTGCCGCGTCCCTCTTCGCTGCGCCCGGCAATGGCCACCACTTCCTGCATAATGCGGGTCGCCACCTGCAGGGCATCCTGACGCAGGCGCATCGGCGTGGGTCCGGCGTGCGAGGCCTGGCCGGTGACCACGCAGTCGTACCAGCGGATCCCCAGCACGCCCTGCACGATACCGATGGTTTTCGCTTCATCTTCGAGAATCGGCCCCTGCTCAATGTGCGCCTCAAAATAGGCGCCGATGGGATGCTCCCCCGGGGTCTGCTCGCCGATATAGCCGATCTGCGCCAGCGCCTCGCCGACGCTGACACCCTCTTTATCCGTGACGGCCCAGGTCTCTTCCAGCGGGAAGACGCCGGCAAAGACCCCGGAGCCCATCATCACCGGCACAAAGCGCGACCCCTCTTCGTTGGTCCAGAACACCACCTCAATCGGCGCGTCGGTGTCAATCTGCAGATCGTTGAGCGTGCGCACCACCTCCAGCGCCGCCAGCACGCCGTAGTTGCCATCAAATTTGCCGCCGGTGGGCTGAGTGTCAATATGGCTGCCGGAGACGATGGGCGGCAGGCCGGGGTTGCGGCCTTCCCGGCGCATAAACACATTGCCGATTTTATCGATGGTGACGCTCATCCCGGCCTCCCGCGCCCAGCCTATTACCTTGTCCCGCCCCTGGCGGTCGAGGTCGGTGAGGGTCAGACGGCGGCAGCCGCCCTTCGGCGTGGCGCCGATCTGCGCGAGATCCATTAACGACGCCCACAGGCGGTCGCCATTGATGCGCCAGCCGGTGGTGTCGGTCGCGGGGGTAAAAAGTACATCACTGCTCATGGTAGTCTCCTGACATCAAGGTCGCCGCCAGCGTAACCGGCGGTGGGAATGCGCTATCAACGCCTGGTCTTCATCCTGTATGGTTTTTTGCCGCCGATCAGACGGCCAGGGCCTGGGCGTTAGCGTCAATCGCCAGCTCGCGCCAGCGGTGGCAACTCACCGCGTGGCGCTCCGCGACGGATTCCGTCGGCGGCAGACTCTGTTCACAGACCGGGCGACGGTGCGGGCAGCGCTCGGCAAAAGCGCAGCCGGGCGGCAAGCGCGCCAGATCCGGCGGCGCGCCGGGAATGCAGTGCAGGGCATCACCTTTCTTAAGCCCCTCTTTCGGCCGACTGCCCAGCAGCACCTGGGTATAAGGATGGCGCGGGTGGCGCAGGATCTCGCTCATCGACGCTTCCTCGACGATCCGCCCGGCGTACATCACCGCCACCCGGTCGGCGATCTCCACCGCGGCGCCGATATCGTGGGTCACAAACACGATCGACAGCCCGCGCTGCTTTTGCTGCTCACGCAGCAGGATCAGGATCTGGATTTGCACCGTGGCGTCGAGGGCGGTGGTCGGCTCATCCGCCAGCAGCAGCTGCGGGTTACAGGAGAGCGCAAGGGCGATCATCGCCCGCTGGCGCATCCCGCCGGACATCTCGTGCGGGTAAGCATCCAGTCGCCGCTCGGGGCTGGGAATACGCACCTGGCGCAGGGCCTCCAGCGCCCTGTCCCGGGCCGCCTGGCGCGACAGCCATTCGTGGCGGCGCAGCCCTTCAATAATCTGCTGCCCGACGGTGTAGACCGGATCGAAGGCCAGCAGCGGCTCCTGAAAAATCATCGCGCAGCGTCCGCCGCGGTAACGCCGCAGCTGGCTGGCGCTCATCGTCAGCACCTCGTCGTCCCCCACCTGCAGGGTGCCGGAGAGCTCACTGCTCCCTGGCGGGTGCAGGCGCATCAGCGCCCGCAGGGTCACGCTCTTGCCGGAACCCGACTCGCCAATCAGCGCCATCACCTCCCCCTTTTGTACCTCAAAGGAGACCCCGTTGACCGCGTTGATGGTCTGCCCGTCGCGGCGAAAGACGACCCGCAGGTCGCGCACATGGACAAAGGCGTTATCCGACATGGCTGACCTCCTTAAGGGAGATGCTTTGATGCCAGGGCGAGGCCGGCTGCGCCATCAGGCAGGCGCTCTGGTGCCCCTCCCCGACCGCCTCCAGCCGCGGTTTCACCTCGGCGCAGACCGCCTTCGCATGCGGGCAGCGGGTGTGAAAGCGGCAGCCGCTCGGCGGCGCGATGGGGCTGGGGGGATCGCCGCTCAGCGGCGAGGTCAGGGTGCGGTTTTCCGGGTCCATGGAGGGCATCGAGCTTAACAGCGCCCGGGTATAGGGGTGGGCGGAGGCGGTAAACAGCTGCTCCGCCGGGCCAATCTCCACCACTTCGCCAAGGTACATGACGAGGATCCGATCCGACAGCCAGCGTACCACGTGCAGATCGTGGCTGATGAACACGTAGGTCAGCTCGAGAGTCCGTTTCAGCTCCTGCAGCAGCTGCAGCACCTGGGCTTCCACCGATTTATCCAGCGCCGACACCGCCTCATCGAGGATCACCAGCCGCGGCTTCATCGCCAGCGCGCGGGCGATATTCACCCGCTGCCGCTGGCCGCCGGAGAGCGCATGCGGGTAGCGGTCGGCAAAGCGCGCCGGCTCAAGGCCAACGTGCGCCAGCAGATAGCGGGCATATTCGCTGGCCTCTCTGGCGCTGACGCCATGGACGCGCTGGCCGAAGGCGATGCTCTCCTCCATGGTCAGGCGCGGATTGAGCGAAGCATAGCTATCCTGAAAGACCATCTGCACCTGGCGACGGTAGGCTTTCAGCGGCAGACGCGACGAGCCGACCCCCTGTCCGTCGAAGATCAGTTCGCCGCTGTCCTGGGTGAGCAACTGCATCAGCAGCCGGGCAGTGGTCGATTTGCCGCAGCCCGACTCGCCGACCACCCCCAGGGTTTCGCCTTTCATCACCGTGAAGCTGATATCGTCCACCGCCTGCACCACCTCCCGGCCTTTGCCGCCGCGAAAGTACTTCAGCAGGTGATTGACCTTCAGCAGCGGCTGCGCCGGCCCGCCAAGGTCGATATTGATAAAGGGTTGCATCGCTTACTCCTTAATCGCCATTGCCGCACGCAGGCGGTCCGCGAGGATATTGAACGAAATGGAGGTGATAAAAATCATCAGGCCCGGCAGGGCGGCCACCCACGGCTGGGTATAGATTGCCGTGCGCAGCGTATTGAGCATCAGCCCCCACTCGGGCTCCGGCGGCCGCACGCCGAGGCCGAGAAACGACAGGCCGGAGGCGAGGATCATGCACACCGAAATCAGCCCGGTGGAGAAGACGAAGATCGGCCCGAGCACGTTGCCCAACACCTGGACGCGGATAATGGTCAACGCGCTGGCGCCAGTGGCCCGGGCGGCGTCGATATAGTCCATATGTCGCACCTGGGCGGTCACGCTCTCGGCAATCCGCGCCACCTGCGGGACAAACACGAGGGTCAGCGACAGCAGCGCATTGCCGATGCCCGCCCCCAGCGCTCCCGACAGCGCAATCGCCAGCAGGACGGAGGGAAAGGCATAGAACACATCCACGGTGCGCATAATCACGGTATTGGTTTTGCCGCCCGTATAGCCGGCGATAATCCCGATGGCCCCGCCGATAAAAAAGGCGAACACCACCGGGACAATTCCCATAAACAGCGAAAGTCGGGTGCCAAGGATCAGCCGCGACAGCATGTCGCGTCCCAGCTCATCCGAGCCCAGCGGGAAGCCGTCGCTGCCGATGGGTTTCAGGCGCAGGAACATCGACGTTTGATAAGGATCTTTGACGATAAGCCACGGACCGAACAGCGCCAGGGCCAGCAGCAGGAGGATCACCACGCCCACCACCACCCCGCCGGGGTCGCGCAGTAGGCGGCGCAATACCCCGCGCCAGTAACCTTGCCGGGAAGCGTGGGCCGCTGCGGCCGGAACCGCTTTCGTCGTTGCCGTATCCACCATGGTCAGCTCCTCTTAATACGCGGGTCGAGGGTGGTCTGCAGAATATCCACCAGCAGGTTGAGCAGCACGAAAAACAGCGCCAGCACCCAGATGGTGCCCTGCAGCAGGGGCAGGTCGCGCTGAAAAATGGCGGTATTGAGCAGCAATCCGGTTCCCGGCCAGGAGAAAACGGTCTCCACAAGGATCGAGCCGCCCATCAGATAGCCCACCTGCAGCCCCATCACCGCCAGCGCGGTGGGCGCGGCATTTTTCATGACGTGGACAAAGATGCGCGACTCGTTGAGCCCGCGAGCGCGCAGGCCAACGATAAACTCCTGGCTGAGGATATCGGCCACCTGCGAGCGCACGGTGCGGGCGATAATCCCGGTGGGGATCACCGACAAGGTGAGGGCTGGCAGCAGCATGAACTGCAGGTGCGCCCAGTCCCATTGCCAGCCCACCTCGCCTATCGGCCCGCCGCCGGTGGCCGGCAGCAGCGCGAACTTAACGCTGCAGAGGATCACCAGCAGCATCCCCAGCCAGTAGTGCGGCACGCTAACGCCAAATACCGACAACACCGAGGCCAGACGGTCAATGACGCTGTTGCGAAAATAGCCGGCGACAAAGCCGAACAGGCTGCCGAGGACGAAGCCGATCGCCGTCGCCAGCAGCGCCAGGCGCAGGGAGTACGCCACCGCGGTCATCACTTCGTCTATCACCGGGCGGCCGGTGGCGACCGACATACCAAGGTCGCCGTGCAGCGCCCGCCACAGCCAGTGGATAAACTGCATGGGCAGCGGCTTATCAAAGCCGTAAGCCTGCATTAACGTCTGACGCAGCGCCTCCGAGGCGTCCGGCGGCATCACCGACACCAGCGGGTCGCCCGGGGCGATCTGCACCAGCATGAAACAGATCACCGCCACCCCAAGCATGGTGGGGATAGCCAGCAGAATGCGGTATAGCAGCGTATTGATCATCGGTCGCCCCTTTCGCGATTACTCTTTTTTGCTCACCAGGCTGAGGTCGATAAACCAGCTCTGCGGTTGCACCACCCCGGTCACCGCAGGGGAAATCGCACGCGGCCCGACGTCGTGGGCGACAAACAGGAATGGCACCTGATCCACCAGCGCGGCGTGCAGCTCACCGGCCGCTTGGTTCATCTCCGCCGGGGTAAAGGCGTGCTTGACGGCGGCGGCCAGCTTCTCCGTCTCCGGAGTGGAGAAGTAACCCCAGTTGGTCGCCACCGGCGGAAACGCTTTGGCGGTCGAGAAGCGGATCAGGCCAAAGTACGGATCGTTAACCGCGGCGCTGACGTTGATCGCATCGATCCCTTTCGCCGAGGGGTCCCGGGCACCCAGGCGCCAGTTGGTAAACAGGGTGTTCCATTCCACCACTTTGATATCCACATTGAAGAAGCAGCTCTTCAGGCTCTGCTGGATATACTCGTTCATCGGCAAGGGCTGCATCTGCCCGGAGCCGGAGGCCGAGGTGGCCACCGTGACGTGCAGCGGTTTGCTGGCGCTGTATCCGGCCTCGGTCATTAGCTGGCGGGCGGTATCCGGGTCATATTTGATCTGGAAGGTGGGTTTGCCATGCCACGGGCTGTCAGCCTCATAAACCCCGGTGGCCTCGGTCATGTAGCCGCCGAGGTAGCTCTTCAGCTCGGCGCGGTTCAGACACAAGTTGGCCGCTTTGCGCACGCGGATGTCCTGCCACGGCGATCCTTTTTCAAAGGAGAACTGCCAGGGCCACAGGTGCGGCTGGGTATTGGCGTAGAGGTGAAAACCCTGAGACTTGATCTGATCGATGGCGTCCGGCGCCGGGGCTTCAATCCAGTCCACCTGCTTCGACAGCAGCGCCGCGGTACGGGCGTTGGCCTCCGGCAAGGGGATCAGCACCACTTTATCCACCCGGGGAATGCGATCTTTGTTCCAGTAGTCGGGGTTTTTATCGAGGATCAGCTGCTGACGCGGCACCAGCTTCTCCAGTTTGAACGGGCCGCTGCCCACCGCGTGGGCGGCGAAGGCGGTCCACGCCTGTTTGCTGCGCGCGGCGCTATCTCCCGCGCTGGCCGGCACCGCGTCATACTGTTTCTGCCACGCCGTCGGCGAGACGATAAACAGGTTGGTGATGTTGTACGGCAGCAGCGCATCCGGTTCCGAGGTGGTCAGCGCCACAGTGTGGTCGTCAATTTTCTCTGCGCCGGTGAGGGTCGGCATGCGCGACAGGGTGTTGCCGATCTGCCCCGGGGCGTACTGCGGCGCTGCTTTATTCAGCACCTTATCCACGTTCCAGACGATGGCGTCGGCGTTCACCTCCGTCCCGTCATGGAACCTGACGCCCGGACGCAAGGTGAAAATCCAGCGGCTGGTGTTCTGCGGATCGATGTGCCACTCGGTCGCCAGCCCCGGCACCAGACCGCTGGGCTTTTCACCTTGCGACAGATCCCACTCCACCAGCGCGTCGTACAGCGGGATGCCGGTAAAGCGGTTGCCCTCATAGCCTTGATCCGGCTGGCCAAGGGTTAACGGAATATCCGCGGCGGTCATGGCGATCCGCAGCGTGGAGGCGTTGGCAGGTAAGGCGGCGCCCGCCAGGGCCAGTGCGCCGCTCACCGCCACGGCGAGACGACCGGCACGCGAAAATAACGTCTTTTTGTGCATCACATGATCCCTGTTAAATAAAGTGTCACGAATTAACAGGCAAAATGCGTACCAGCTCTTACGCGGACGATAATAGGCCAAAACCGACCGGTAAAATAAGAAGGGCTTATATTATCTCCATGATAATTATGGGAAAATAATTGCGCCTTATTCCGCCGCACCGCCAGCGGGAAATATGTTGCAGAATTGCACCAGCCGCTATATAGCAAATTTCAAATAATCACTCTGCGTCACTTTTTATTCATCCCCCGTCCGCCGCCGCGTATTCTCCGTCGGGATCAATCCCTTCTATACTTCAGGGAACACATCGACCGGGAGAGACTATGCCTTTAGCCGATTTTCACCGCTCCGATCCTTTTACCCTCGGTATCGAACTGGAGCTGCAGGTGGTGAACCCGCCGGGTTACGACCTCAGCCAGGATGCCTCGACGCTGATTGCCGACGTCCAGCATCAGTTGACCGTGGGAGAAGCCAAACATGACATCACCGAGAGCATGCTGGAGATCGCCACCGGGGTGTGCCGCGACATCAGCCATGCCCAAACCCAGCTCAGCGCCATCCAGCAGGCGGTTCAGCGCGCGGCGCTGCGCCATCATCTGCAGATCTGCGGCGGCGGTTCGCACCCCTTTCATGCCTGGCAGCGTCAGCAAATCAGCGACAATCCGCGCTATGTTAAAACCGTCGAGCATTTTGGCTATCTGGCGCAGCAGGCCACGGTCTTTGGCCAGCATGTGCACGTCGGCTGCCAGAGCGGCGACGACGCCCTCTATCTGCTGCACGGCCTGTCGCGCTTTGTACCGCACTTCATCGCCCTTAATGCCGCCTCGCCGTGGTTTGACAGTACCGACAGCCGTTTCGCCTGTTCACGCCTGAACCGCTTCTCCTCCTATCCCGACAACGGTCCGATGCCGTGGGTGGCAGACTGGCAGGGGTTTCGTCGCCTGTTCCGCCAGCTGAGCTACACCAGCATGATCGACAGCATGAAGGATCTGCACTGGGATATTCGCCCCAGCCCGCAGTTTGGGACCGTCGAGGTGCGGGTGATGGACACTCCCCTGACCCTCGCCCAGGCGATCCATATCGCCGGCTTTATACAGACCCTGGCCTGCTGGCTGTTGACGGAGCGCCCTTTTAAGCACCAGCCTGATGATTATCTGCTGTACCCCTTTAACCGCTATCAGGCGTGCCGCTATGGGCTGGACGGGACCCTCACCGACGTGCGCAGCGGAGAGCAGCGCAGCATCCGCCAGGAGATCCTGCAGCTCGCCGACCGGCTGGCTCCCTTCGCCCATCAGTTGAAGGCGACGGCGGCGCTGGAAGCGGTGGTCCGCCAGGCGAAATCGCCGCACAGCGAAGCGCAGCAGATGCGCGACTTTATCGCCAACGGCGGTTCGCTTTCCGGCCTGGTGCAAAAACACTGTGAGATTTGGGCGGCATAAGGCAGCGAGGCGGGTATACTCGGCGCAGACCATAGAAAGGACTGCCCATGTTATTACGTTGCCTGCTCCCCCTGGCGCTGCTGCCCCTGGCCGCCGTCGCCAGCGCCGCCTGTACCCTCACCGACCCGACGCTGACCCTGCAGAGCTATCGGGTGGATGCGCAGAAAGAGCGCATTGCGATGTACTGGCAGGATCGGCACGGCAAAGCGTGGGGTTCCCTGCGTTCGCTGCTGGCGGGTATCGATGGCGACGGCCGGGTGCAGATGGCGATGAACGGCGGCATTTACGATAAAGCCTACGCGCCGCTGGGGCTGTATATCGAAGACGGTAAACGGCTGACGCCGGTAAACCGTTCCGCCGGCGGCGGGAACTTCTTTATCCGCCCCGGCGGCGTGTTCCTGGTGGCGAACGACCGGGCGAAAATCGTGCCGCTGCCGGCGTACAAACCCTCTCCCGCCATCCGCTATGCGGTGCAGTCCGGCCCGATGCTGATTGAGAATGGCGTCATCAACTGGCGGCTGAAGCCCTCAGCCAGTTCGCGCAAGCTGCGTAACGGGGTGGGTATCGATAAGCAGGGCCGGGTGGTGTTTATGCTCAGCGATCGCGAGACCAACTTCTATGATTTTGCCTGCTATGCGCAGTCAAAGCTTGGGGTGCGGCAGATGCTCTATCTCGATGGCACCCTGTCGAAGATGTACCGCAAAGGCGGCAGCGTGCCGTGGCAGTATCATCCGTTCGTGACCATGATAACGGTGGAGAGGAAATAGCAGGCGCCCGGCACAAAAGCGGCGCCGTGCCCGCCGTCCTTACCCGTTCACCAGCGAAGGACTACCCTTTTCTGCCAAACGCAACGTGAACGGAAAATTCCCCCTCACCCTAACCCTCTCCCACAGGG
>NZ_JANCOB010000026.1:0-11532 GCF_024296565.1 Klebsiella sp. SWET4
TCGGTTGTCCGGTTGCATCGGTCGTCGGCACAACTGATAAAAGCGCATTCGCATAGCCGTTTGTTTCGGTCGTGGAAAAATGCAGGAGCTGGTTGTTGAACGTGGACAGGGACCCGGCTTTTGTTACTTTTACCCACGCCACAAACAGCCAGTGCGTATCGCTGACTTTCATGCAGCTGGCGGCATCCAGATCAAACCCGTCGTTTTTTACGCCAGCGAACACCATGCCTTTATTTGCTGCGCTGTAGGTTTTAGCCAGGGAAAACACCCCGGTGTGATCGTTATAGGCTAGATCGTGGATTATCGCTCCAGCAGCTAAATCTTTACCTCCTCCCATTGCGTCGACGGCCATATCAAATACGCTACGGGTACCTTTGTTAATGCTTTTATCGCGATAAAATTTCTTCCCGGTATCGTTAACCACTCCCTTTAACACTTCAATTCTTCCGCTCATTACAATACCCACCCTTTTAATTTCATAAAGTTGTAAACGAACTCGGCATTAACATCTGCTCCGGCATACAGCGCATACTCTGGTGTGACTGAACCCGATATACTCTGGCTGGGGTGCAAATTGTCGTAACGTAACGATCTCGGGGTTACGCCATTATTGATATCTTCGACATCTCCTGGTGACGTCGGATCATAATGATTCATGAAGTTTTGCAGCAGATCGACACCATTAATCTGGCAATAATTATCTGGAAAATTCTGTTTATATAAGTTATTTAAAATGCGGACGTAATTATTATTGGTTGAACCCGTTGGCTCAGTCCCACCAGGAAAATCAGGCAATATCACAAATCGTTTTCCCACCGATTTAAGCCATGACACCATCGCCAGCGCGTTACTGATTATCAAATCAATCTCAGAAATGTTATTTCGACCCAGCCAGAAAATATTAATACACTCATCATGCTGATCGTACCTGGTTCCGCTCGGCGCACCGTTTGTTACTGAAAACCCTGTTATCGGATAAACGATCACCGGAGTGGGCACACTGACTGTCACCACAGCGCCAGCAGCAGTCCTGGTAAACGTCGCATTCGTCCCGTCCCAGCCAAACATCCCGTCAATACCCGCAAAGGAGCAGGCAATACTGGTGGCGGCAGCATTACCAAAAATGCGATTTGGGCCGGGTTTAGCGGGGCTTAACGTCACTGCACCAGAGGCGGGGATGACACCGCCAGCAGGAGTGTAAAACGTTCGGGCAGCTCCCTGGCGGCTGGCGATACCTTCAGATGTCAGTCCAGACTTGCCAAAGTTGTAGGTATAAAGGCCTGTCAGCTGGGCGAGCCGTGAAAGAAAGCGGCCGTTCTCCATGAAGCTGTGACCCCATCCAACCAGTTTTGGCCTGGCGATATAGGGATATTCTTTAAAGCCTGGGCCCTCGGCATAAAACAACCCGCCGGGGGCATTGTCGGCTCTGTCTGACGTCCATACGATCCGGTCCAGAATATCCGGCCGGGGATTCGTTTCGTTGCTGCTCCCTGTCGTTACGGCGATTTCTTTCTTATTCTCAGTATCATAAACGCGAACCTGTGATTTCCCGCTGGCGTCGATCTGCGTGAATGGTGCGTAGGGGTTAACTTTTGGCGGTTGTAAAGAAAACAGATAAGCCTGTTGCCATCCGATGGATCGCTGTATGTATTCATCCAGATCAAACTGAATGCTTTTATCTTCGTCCAGGATGACATATCTCGCGGGGTTCAGCTCATACTCACCCGATGCGGAGCTGAATTCCGTTGTGCCGCTGAGCACTTCGAGGTTTGTTTTATCCATCGTTCCCAGGATACCAGCAGGATTAATACTCTTCCCGTTAACTGACAGGCCACAGAAATCAAATAAGCCGTTTTTCAGCGCGACCAGAATGTTGTATTCGCTGTCCACCACAACAGAATCGTATTCATCATTTAATTCTGTCATCGTCCTGAACGTCGTGGTTTCAGACAGCGCAACCAGGGGGGGCAATTTACTGACCACTATATCGGAGGGCATACGCCTGCCGGTCGCGGTGAGTGTGCCGCTGATATTGATGTATTCATCTGCGAGAGCATCGTCGGCTGTGCTACGAACGAACGTTGCAGAGCCAACCTGAATGTTCGCGATATCCGCCTGCGCTTCCGGGAGGGTCATATACTGACGGCTCAACGGAACCAGGTTGCGCCGGATATCGTCCAGCGTAGTCGAAATCCGCGACATGATACCTCGCCAGGTATCCAGATCAGCCCCGGAGCGGTCAGGGAAAACCAGTGCCAGGCTATTCAGCAAATTATCCAGGCGAGTGGCGTTATCGAGCAGCACCGCGGGCGACGTGCTCCCAAGTGGCGGATCAAAGGCCATGTTTTTTGCTCCAAAACGGTATTCGCCCAAACGAGGGTTTGAGCGAAAGAAAAGTTGAAAGGGATTTTTTTGATATTAAGCAGCGTCGCCGGGGTATGAGGCGTCGTCGTACTGGTAGAACGATTCGAGGTATTCTTTAGCGGTGACCTGACAGGTTCCGTCAGACTGCGGGGCGATCTCCTCTACAATGGCGTCGTAGACATGGCGCGTTGAGCCGCAGAACACCAGGCGGATCGGCTCAATGGTTGCCGACGACAGGTCAACCTTCATCGGATCATCAAACTCACTCAGGTGCGGGACTGACAGCTGAAAATCACCCACCCTGCTTGCCACCATCAGCCCGGATGCAGAGCCATCCTGATAGCGGATCAGCGTGCGGGGATTTTCGAAAGACCAGTCCAGCGGCTCCGTGACGGTGAACGTTGTCACGCCACCCGCCGTTGTCATCGCCTCCACCAGACAGGAAATCGTGTTGTTACCCGGAATATCATCCGTCAGCACAATGCGATCGCCCGTGTTGTAGCACAGCGCGTCCAGCTCGGTAGTGGTCTGGAACGTCACCCGCTGCTGCAGGTATTTCATCAGGCGGCGCATCCCGATTTGGTAGGCGTGATCCTCATTCAGTACCCCATCGAGTTTGTAGGCCTCGATTTTCACCGGCGTAGGATTGTCTGGCGTCCGGCATTTAACGGTCTCCTCTGCCCAGGTAGTCCCGTTGATGTATGTCACGTCGACGCCATCAAAATCATCGTCAGACGGTACGGTAAATCCGCTCTGCAGCTCCTCCACCATCTCATGCGGAGTGATCACGCCAGTCCAGGGCTTAATCCCCTCACGGTTGACCGTCGCCAGGCCATCACTCAGCAGAAAACGTGACTTCCCGGTATTGGCTATCTTCTGCAGCATTTCCAGCGCAGAGATACTGTCGCCGGTAGCAAAGTCGAAATACTCGCCGCGTGGCGTCCAGTACGCGGACTCCAGCGCGTTGATAGTGTCGACATCCATCTCCAGCCCCAGCGAGTTCCCGACATGCAGCAGCGCTCCCGAAATGGTTCTGGCCGTTCCTGAGTCATAGGCCCGCGTGGCCACCACGTTTACGCGGCGGTCCGACTGAGCCGCCAATTTGCCCCCCGTCTCAACGGTCACCGCCATCAGCGACACGCCGGGATAGGATGAAGGGCGCGTCAGCAGTCGCCCGCGCAGTGCCTGCCAGTACATCGAATCCCTGGCGTTGTTTGAGCCCTGCTCATTGCGCCGGCGACAGCGAACCTCTACCAGCCCTGGTGAGCTGAGGGTGATCCGCTCAGTGAATCCCAGCCCGTTGACGTTTTTAAGCGCATACTCTCCCTGGTGACTCACCCACCCCGATCCGGAACCGTAGACGCGATACTGAATCTCCCACTCAACATGCCGAAGCCGCTTTTTCCCCTTGCTGTCAAAGCCACAGATGCCGTTCGGGAAGGAGAAATTCACCTCGAACATATCGACGGTCTCATTTTCAGGGCAAACCAGGAACGGCCCCAGCCAGCTCAACGTGTCGTTAAGACCAGTGGCCTCATAGTCGATCATCGTCCGGGCGGTGAATCCCGGCCATGACTCATCAACGGCACCATTAACCAGGCGCGCCACCGTCGCCGTTGTGCCGTCGGTCGAGACAATGCGGTACTCATTCCCGCGGTGAGCAAGTGAAAGCCATTGCACCCCCTCCGGCATGCCGGAAAAGGCTGTTCCCGTGGCGCTGTTATAGGCAAGCGTCACATTCGCCGTTACCGCCGGGCTGCCGCCGGTTGATGCCGTGCCGGAGGTGTAAACCGGAGCATCACCGAAAACAGCTGCAGGCAGCGAAGAGGACGTGATCGCCCCACCCGCGAACGGACTGGCCGACTCGGTTATCAGTACGGTGCCGCCGTTGTCCTGTGCAACCAGGCCGGAGCCAGTGAGTCCCTCGGTGATGGCCGCCAGCAGTCCCGACATCGAGACATAGTTAGCCACCAGCGACACCGGGTAGGTAACCCCCTGCCAGGTGATCGTGAACGTGCTGGAGCTGGTCGAAAAATCGTAGGTGGTCGGGGCCGCACTGGCCTGGACTTTTGCCGCACTCCCCCCGGTGCCGGGCACTGCAGCCTGACCGGGGGTATATGACGCGATAAACAGATCGTAATCGACTGAGTTAAACCCCAGCGTCACCGGCATTCCAACCACCGGCGCGATCTCCGTCAGCAGCGGGCTTGCGATAACGCTGTATCCAGCCGCCGTGGTGATCTGGTAGTTCGCCGGGGCTTTCAGTTCGACCACGGCGCCAGCGACCCAACTGGGCGGCAGTGCGTTATCGTTCTCGTCATCATCATCATCATCCGTATCCAGCCCCGTAAACGTTACGCTCGAACCGGATACGGTCATGCTGTCTGCGATAATGTCGTCTGCGTCCGGCGACGTCTGGGCCATGTCCAGCCCGGTGCCGGATGACGTCCCGCCCACTTCGGTGGAGTTGACCCAGTTTTCGCTGCGCTCATCGCCGGAAACGTCCGCGCCTGGCGGAAAATAGGTGATGTTGAAACCCGGCAGCGTTGAAGCTGGCGTACTGCCAACCCGGATATCGCCATTGGTATAAATCAGTTCACCGACTCCGAGGCATAGCAGCATCTGGACGCGCATTTTCGTAGGATCGGCGGCATCGAACCGGGTAACCGGCTGCACCACATAATCTGGGTAGATACGCACCCGGCCAAACACCTCACGAATGGCATCACCGAGTTTTGCGGTGTTGGCCCGCGCCGGGTTCAGGTCGAGACTGCGCCCTGTGGATGAGGTATAGCCGCCCGTATCAATGGTGCTCATCAAAACAAGCGAATAGGCTGCAGCGGCAACGGAGATACCGATACCGATCCACGCGATTGTGGCGGCCTCCAGCCCGAATGGAACCGGATAAAGCCTGACATCACTATCAGGGCGAATCACGCAGGTGGCCCACTCACCTGGAGGAATTAACAGCCCCTCAACCTCAACGGTAAGCGGTGGGACATCCCGATCCTCGTAGCCTTCAACATTTGCCACCAGCCAGCTGCGAATACTGGTTACACCATGCTCATGCGTTTCGAGTGGTTCACCGGGAAGCCGGGACGGGTAAAAACGAATGGTCATTGCCAGAACTCCACTTTGACAAATCGCCGCTTAAACCGCGGCAACGGCAGAAAGGTGACGTTCGTACCCGGGTTGCATTCCGCCACATGCAACAGACCATCGATACTGACCACGATCCCTACGTGGGTGACAGTCGACCCGGAATAACAGGCCACCCCGGCACCTTCACAGGGGTCACAACGTTTCAGCGAAAGCATCAGCTTTCTCGCCTCCCGGTCGAGGCCCCCTCCGTCTTTGGTCACACCTGCAAAATCCGGCCAGACGGGTAAATTCAGATCGCGGCGTATCTCGTTCACAATGCCGAAGCAGTCAAGTAGCGGGTAGGCTCTGCCGCCCTTCTGCCATTTAACAGAACGGTATTTATCAGGGTTGAACATTGGGATTCCTTAGCTGATATAACGCAGTCCGGGGAATACAGGGAGCGTGTAGCGGTAACGCGGCCAGGCGGTATCGAGGATGTTCATGTAACCCGCAGTGATCTGAACCTCTGTCGCCGTCCAGGAGCCCGACTTTATTTTCAGCGTATACGGCACTGCCGCAGGCGCTGCTAAATCCGTAGAGATATAACTCCGGTACGTCAGCCATGCAGGCAATCTGTTAGCCAGGGCATAGCGGATCGCCGTGGACACAACACCATCGATATTGCACAGGGCAAATTTGAGGTCCTGCGTGCCGTCCGCATTGCGCGCCGGCAGCGCAATGTCTATCGCACAGGCTGAAAACGTTACGGTATCGCCGTTCTCCGTCGTTGCCGTGATGTTCTCGTAACCCTGGCACAGATAATGGACGTCAGAACCAATGGTGATCTCCAGCGTTTCAATGATCACCTCCGGCCCGCTGCTGGCGTAGAGGCGTTTAATCTGCGTCATGCTTCGGCCACTCCTTATTCAGCGCAATATCCAGCAGTGAGCTGCCGACGATCCATTCCGGGTAATTACCCCATGGGGCAGGAGCAAGGGGGCGCTCCCATAATTCAAGCGTTGCCGTGTACTTCCAGTAAATCGGGGCCACCAGCACCGGTCCCTGATAAATATCTGTGAAGCGGCATTTGTAAAACTTAATGCCCGCCGGCGTCTGCAGCTTCATCATGAACCACGCTGCCCCGTCAGATAACGCATCACGGAACCAGGACTCAAACGCCAGGCCCTGCGCATCGGTTTCCATAAACCAGGTGATGCTGGCCTGCGTCGGCGTGGACGTAAAAGCTCGCCTTTGTCTCGCGCGACCGGTGGTTAACTGGGTTCGTTTTAACGGGCTTACAGGCTGAAATCCGTATCCTTCCTGTAATGGCATAGGGAGGCTGTCATGTGGGTAGTAGATATCAGTCATGCAGTCTCCCGGTAAAGTATCTCGAATAAAATTTCACCATTAACCTCAGGAGGGTATTCATTTCAGAATAAAGCACGATGGAATCGAAGATAACTCTTATTTTTTGGTTCAGATTAACGAAGATAAAAATCTTATTAAATCGACACAAACACACAAGGCGATATATTTATCAACTCATCTCAAGAGCTAAAAGAAATCAAAAACGCAGCATTATCAATACACTAATTTATTGACTTTAATTTGAGCTTACATTGTTTCGGCACAGCCACATATCAAAATAAAAAAGGGCAATGTGCCGACAGGCAATATACGTCAATGTGACTGCTTATTTAAAAGCAACTCCTGAAGAAGAAGCGCAATAGAAACAAAAATCAAAACCCCACAAAAAACAATTTTTGCAAAATCATAGTTAAACACGGTTGTAAGCGTATCATTATTATATAAGTGATTATGCCTATAGGAATAAGTTGTGTAGATATCATCGCATATTTCAAGAATTCCACCGACTATCAAAACAAGCCAAAGAAATGAAAACTTCACTCGGACCTCCTTACGTTTACGTCTCCTATTGAAGATAAGTCCGCCAATAAAAAGAGGAATCATAAAAGCTATAAAGTCTTTAAATGTAAATGTTAACAACGCTTCCATTAATAAGATCCTTGTGTTTTCTTGCACCTACTCAGATTGTTAGACTTACCTACCTAATCAAGTCTCAGCTAATGCAGTTTAGCTTACCTAGGACCGTGTCGTGTATAGTTTCCTTTTAGAGCGTTGCCAAAAGCTCCTTGTGGCATGGTAACCTCCTTTGTGAGTTCACCTTTTAACTGCCTGGAAAGCTGTCGATTATTCTGATTGAGTGTAGCGCTCAACTGCTCCGGAGTAATACCCTGGAGATGAAACTCCTGATTAATCGGCGCGTGTACAGTTGTTTGCCTACGGTTATCGCTGTTAACGTTCTGAACACCAGTACCAAACCCTGTACGCCCCAGAGTTGCATCAAGCGGTTGGCCATTTCGAAGTGCCTCAAGCTGAGACACGCCGATCCGGTTCGTTGATGCCTGGTCGAAGACGTACTCTCCTTTGTGAACAATACCCGCTGGCTGATACTTACCACCGGGGCCTGTGTAACCGCCGGAGGCGAAGCCAACACCTGAAACAGCCTGGATATTTGAGACGATACTGGCAGTCTGCGCAGCGATTGAGGCCATAGCGATGATGTTGGCCGGATAAGGCGCGCTAACTGCACCGCTTGCTAAAGCCTGCTGGATTTTCACCATTGAGTCCGCGATAGCGAATGCCTTGCTCGCAGCAAAAGCGACCTTGTAGATTGCCGATTGCTCACCAAACCCCGTTCGCATGATTTCAGCGGTGCTATCAAACAAGGACTGCGTGGCCGCAGATATGATGGTGTTTTTCTGAGCCTCTATGACCTGATTTGCATCCGCTGCACGCTGACGAATCGAGGTCATTCTGGCCTCACCCTCGGCAGTTATTTCACCGGCCTTCGCATAAGCTTCCTCCTGAGCTGCCAGCCAGCGCTGGAGCTCTTGCTGAGCCTGGTCATATTCGTTGATTTGCCCCTGCATCCCCTCAAAAGTTCCAGAGAGTCGCCCTCCTGTGGGTGTCAGGTTTCCTACAACATTACGAACCGTCGAGGGCAGTTGCATATCGGTGTTTTGATAAATATCTGCCCGTGTTTTTTCATATTCACCGGGTTTTAGTTGCCCGGTTGCTTTCGCTTTCTCCAGCAGTTCAAGACGAGTTTTAAGCAGATCGTTGGTCCGCTCATCCTTCGTCTTTACCTGTTCCTGCATTTTCCGGTAATCGTCCAGGGTTTTTACGGAATTTTGCAGTGCCTCCTGCTGCTTATATGCCTGGAGGATTTCATCTGAACGGGAAAGGATCGACTTCTGGTCAGCGGTGAGCTGCGTTTTAGACTTGAGGTCAGCAATCTGTTGCTCGAACTTGATTCGCGCCTGTGTCGCGCTGTTAAGCTTGTCACTGGCATCCAGCTGGGACTGCATGGCAGCAGTCTGCTGGTTTATCTGATCAAGAAGCCGGGTTGCTGCGTCCTCTGTATAGGCTTTTTCTTTGTGGGTCTTGGGCTGCCCAGCTTTTTTGGCCTGCTCAAGTTCCTTTTCCCTTACAGCAATTAGCGCATTGGCCTGATCGATTGCTTCTTTATTTCCTGAGAAAGCAATTTTTCTGGACTGTGCTCTTGCCTCCTTTAACCGAGCTTCTGCACCGGCAACCCTGTCTGCCGCCAGATACTCCTTATTAATCCAGTCAACGGAATTTTTTACCGCCTTATTACCTTCAATGGTAAGTGTGTTCATCGTGGTTTGCAGATCTAATGCCTGGCCGATAAACCTCATCGTAGGGTCAATTGCGCCACCAAGCGCTACGTTTTGCCTCCCCTTATCCGCTGCTGTGTAATAATTTTTGACCTCAATAGCTGCAGCTGTCCACGAATCACCTATTTTCAGGATCTCCCGTCGATGCTTATCAATATCAGCATTCAAGGCGGTGAAATTAGCAGAGTCCTTGTATTGGGCTACCTTTGTCCTTGCCTCGTCATAACTAAAACCAACGTCGATAAGCTTATTTATTGCTTCGCTCGCACCGTCATTAGTCGTTATAAACATACTACTGACTTCATCAATCGCCTGACCAGTCTTGTCAGATATGGCAACCATATTAAGCGCCAGCCGTTCTGCAGCATCTCCGTTAGCGCCAAGAGACGTTGTGGCTATTTTTGTCGCAGCATCAATTTCCTGTCGGTTCTGATAGACGGCATAAGTTAGCAACCCAACTGAAGCAGCTGCTACGCTATAGGGATTAACAAGACCCATGACATATGTGCCAACGCCCTTAATCGCTGGCCCAATGCCGCCAAACATATCTTTGAGCTGACCGCCCTGCTGCATAAGAACCATAAACGGTGACTGCCCGGTAGAAAGACCGACAACGATATCGGTCATCTGAGCAGGGATCATGCGCATAGCGTTGGCAGTCTGAGCTGCAGATTGGCTTGTTTTACCCAATTGCGCCTGGGTTTTCTCCAGAGCATCTCGGGATTCTGCAAGTTTACTGTTGAGGCGATCGTAAGCCAGGGGCGACAGCATCCCGGATGTTTTAGCTGTATCCAGCTGGCGCTGCTGCTCGTTCAGGCGACGGAATGCTTCACCTACGGGATCTATTTGGGCCTCAAGGCGACGCAATGCGGCAACCTGCTCGTCGTGAGCCTTGGCTGCCTCGCGTTCTGCCTGAGCAGCTCCAGTAATCTCCCGGCGAGTCTCCTGCAGTTTTTTGCTGTAGGTGTCGAATTGGGCGGTATTTATTTTCCCTGACGATAGTGCAGAGGATAGTTCCGCTTGCTGTTGATCCAAATTTTTCAGAGCCGCTGACAGGGGGTCAATGCGGTCAATCATCCTCTGAAATGCCTGGGCTTGAGCCTCTTGTTGCTTAATTGCATCAGCCGCAGCTTTTTCTGTGTCGCGCTGGGCTTGGGCTTCTCCAGTTAGCTCCTTGCGAGCATCAGCAATTTTTTGACTGTAGGCATCATATTGTTCGAGGCTTAAATCACCTCGTTGAGCAGCAAGATAAATCTCTTTCTGCTGTTCTTTTAATCCTCTCAGGCCGCTGGATACGGGATCAATTTTATCCAGCATCCTCTGGAATGCCTGTGTCTGGGCCTCCTGCTGCACGGCAGCCAGTTTGCTGCCCTTTTCTGCTTCTCGTTGAGCTTGTGCAACGCCGCTTAACTCATCGGTCGTATCATTCAGCATTTTGGAGAGAGTGCGAAACTCTTCCTCGTCAATTAGCCCCTTGTCGAAGTATTTTTTCAGCTCACTAAAGCGGCGGCCAACCGTATCAATTGCAGCACCAACCGGATCAATGACTGCTCGCAATTTATTGAGCGCATCCTTTTCCTCGTCAGTCGCTTTTGTCACTTTGAACATGCTGGTTACGGCTTTATCACCAGACTGAGTCATCTTATCAAGCGCAATTGCAAGGCTGTCAGCCTGTTTTTCTGCCCCAGAGCTATCTATAACAATGGCCAAGCGGGAAGTTTGTTCTGTCATTTGGCGATCTCCGGGCAATAAAAAACCCCGCCGGAGCGAGGTTAGATTTTTAATAAACAATTACTGTCGATATATGATAATTGTTGCGATTATTGGAACAGAGACAATGGCAGCCAGAATTAACCTGAGACTTTGCTATCTGAACACTTAACTGTTTTAAGAGATTCAAGCTGCTGAAGACGTGCCTGCGCCTTTTTACGCGCTTCACTTTTGGCCATACCATTACCGATACCGAAATCTCCCAAAGCCCCCAATACGGTACGCCCATCAAACTGACCTGTAGTTTCGATTTCGTTCTGAATGCTGTGCGTTTTTGCGATTTCCTGCTTAATTGCGGCACAATCTAACGCAGCAGACTCTTCGCTAGTTACGGATGGAGCTTGCGGATACTGCTTAGTCGCGCATCCAGAAATAACAAACATCCCAGCTATTACCATCATTAGTTTCTTCATTTTATGCTTCCTATGATTACAATCGGAAACATCCTAACACATGGATACAGGCAGACAATGATATGACTATTTCTCTTTTGCTTGTCTTTTCTGCTCCGCTGCCCACTCGTCACGCCACGCATCATCGAGAGCCAGTATCGCTGCGTCAAACTCAATGCGGTCGATCAGGATGGTGCGCGATG
>NZ_JANCOB010000027.1:0-5185 GCF_024296565.1 Klebsiella sp. SWET4
AGTGGCGCTTTAACCTGCGCACGTCCAATACCGAGCCGGTGGTGCGTCTGAACGTGGAGTCCAGAGCGGATACTGCGTTAATGAATGCAAAAACCGAAGAGATTTTAGCTCTTCTCAAGTAATGCATTATCCATAATGGAAGCCATAGGGTCAGATTTTAATCGTATTATTGACCTTATGGCTTATTCTTGACATCCCACTGGTCAAAGCGTAAAACCGCGCACAGTATTATTTAATTTCGTGGCTATCCGCCATTATCCAGTTAACTGATTAAAGTGTAATCTCATGAAAATTACTATTTCCGGTACAGGTTATGTTGGTTTATCGAACGGTGTCCTGATTGCGCAAAACCACGAAGTGGTTGCTCTGGATATCGTACAGGCCAAAGTGGATATGCTTAACCAGAAGATCTCTCCGATTGTGGATAAAGAGATTCAGGAATATCTGGCAGAAAAACCGTTAAATTTCCGTGCCACCACGGACAAGCACGACGCCTATCGTAATGCCGACTACGTGATCATTGCGACGCCGACCGATTACGATCCCAAAACCAACTACTTCAACACCTCTACGGTGGAAGCGGTTATTCGCGATGTTACAGAGATCAACCCGAACGCGGTGATGATCATTAAATCGACCATCCCTGTGGGGTTCACCCGCGACATCAAAGAACGTTTAGGAATTGACAATGTTATTTTCTCTCCTGAGTTCCTGCGTGAAGGACGTGCGCTGTACGACAACCTGCACCCATCGCGCATTGTCATTGGTGAGCGCTCTGCGCGTGCCGAACGTTTCGCAGACCTGCTGAAAGAAGGCGCGATCAAGCAGGATATCCCGACCCTGTTTACCGACTCCACTGAAGCGGAAGCGATCAAACTGTTCGCGAACACCTATCTGGCGCTGCGTGTTGCCTATTTCAACGAGCTCGACAGCTATGCTGAAAGCCAGGGGCTGAACAGCAAGCAGATTATCGAAGGGGTATGCCTGGATCCGCGTATCGGCAACCACTATAACAACCCGTCCTTTGGCTATGGCGGCTACTGCCTGCCGAAAGATACCAAGCAGTTGCTGGCGAACTACGAATCGGTCCCGAACAATATTATTGCCGCTATTGTGGATGCCAACCGTACCCGTAAGGACTTTATTTCTGATTCCATCCTCGCTCGTAAGCCGAAAGTGGTGGGTGTATATCGCCTGATCATGAAGAGTGGTTCGGACAATTTCCGCGCCTCTTCTATCCAGGGCATCATGAAGCGCATCAAGGCGAAAGGTATCCCGGTCATTATCTATGAACCTGTGATGCAGGAAGATGAGTTCTTCAACTCACGCGTCGTGCGCGACCTGGATGCCTTCAAACAAGAGGCGGATGTGATCATCTCTAACCGTATGGCGGAAGAGCTGGCGGATGTGGCGGACAAGGTTTACACCCGCGATCTGTTTGGTAATGATTAGGATTTATAACCTTTGGCTGGATGAGAGTATATCCAGCCAAATTTTATATGAAATTGGATTTCATTGATGTTAATTAACTTGTGGAAATGGTTATCCAGTTAGTTATTTACGATTAGTGATTTTTTCTGGTGATATAAACTAAGTTTGTAAAACATCAATGCTGCCAATCGAGTATTTCTCAGGAGTTTAAATATGAAATTTTTAGTCACTGGTGCGGCTGGTTTTATTGGGTTTCATGTCAGCAAACGCCTTTTGAATGATGGGCATCAAGTTGTTGGGATTGATAACATTAATGATTATTATGATGTAAAGTTAAAAGAATCTCGTCTTGAACAATTAGAATCTCCCTCTTTTACTTTTTATAAGTTAGATCTCGCTGACCGTGATGGTATGGCTAAACTTTTCGAAACGGAGCAGTTTGAACGTGTTATCCATCTTGCGGCTCAAGCGGGTGTACGTTATTCTCTCGAAAATCCATATGCTTACGCAGATTCCAATTTAACGGGCTACCTGAATATTTTGGAAGGTTGCCGTCATAATAAAGTGCAACATCTATTATATGCTTCATCCAGTTCTGTCTACGGTCTAAACCGTAAAATGCCATTCTCAACAGATGATTCAGTCGACCACCCCGTTTCGTTGTATGCTGCCACAAAAAAAGCTAATGAGCTGATGGCACATACTTATTCCCATCTGTACAGCATCCCGACGACAGGACTGCGCTTCTTTACGGTCTATGGTCCCTGGGGCCGTCCGGACATGGCGTTATTCAAATTCACGAAAGCGATGCTGGAAGGGAAAAGCATTGATGTTTATAACTATGGTAAAATGAAGCGTGATTTTACCTATATAGATGATATTGTCGAAGCTATTGTTCGTATCCAGGATTTAATCCCTCAGCCTGATCCTGAATGGACAGTCGAGGAAGGCTCTCCGGCTACCAGCTCCGCGCCATATCGGGTCTACAACATTGGTAACAGCTCACCGGTGGAACTGATGGATTATATCAATGCATTGGAGCAGGCATTGGGATTGGAAGCGAAGAAGAATATGATGCCTATCCAGCCGGGTGATGTGTTGAATACCAGTGCCGAGACACAAGCTCTCTATAAAACTATTGGTTTTAAACCGGAAACGCCAGTACAGCAAGGTGTTAAAAACTTTGTAGATTGGTATAAAGAGTACTATCAATATAACTAGTTTATTGGAAGGGGGGGGATAGAAACGTTTTCGCGCCTCCCTCATACCGGCAGCAAGTAGCGGATGTATCATTACCGTATGGCGGAAAAGCGGGTGGATGTTGCGGACAAGGTATACACCCGCGATCTGTTTGGTAACGATTAGTTGTGCCTGTCTGACCCTGGCGGTTCCCTGCCGCCAGTGTTCTTCTTTCTCTCCCCCGCTATATCCCTCACTACGCGTATTTCTCGCACATTCAGATTAACCTCAATAAATTGTGATGGACATTACGATCCTGTTCAAAAGCCGTTGCGGGTTGAAAACAGGTCCGATAAGTTAAACTTACCTTGTGAAGAGCTACCGTCACTGTGATGTAGATGCCGGAGATAAGCGCCGGGAGGTAAAACAAAGCCTGCAACGCAGGCTTTTGTTATTTATGCCCTATAAGAAATTTGATGAACAGGGTGCGATTAACACTATTTTTTCTTGCCTTAATGCCATGCCAAAACGCAGAATGAACGGTCATTCTGTAATATCATTTTTTTATCTCTTAATGTTATCTTAATCTAATTGCAATACAGAGCGGTCCTTACCACTTGCGTTTATTAAACGTCAGTTTCGTTTTCTTTCTGTCTTTTAAATAAGAAATCAAGAAATAAACGGAAACAGCAAGTAGTATGGCAGCCACCACTAAGAAAAATAGGTTTTGCATAATATCTACCACAGGGCTTATGTTGATTGAATTATTAGCTTGATAAGCAATGCACCAGTTTTGTACTATTGCATGGCTTGCTCTAACATATCCTGGATTTAGGAAAATTCCTACAGAGAGTAATGTTTTTCCTCAATCAGCATATAATGCTGTTTCCACTCACCAAATTGGGATGGATGCCAGAAAAGTTTGAGTGCCTGGCGCGCGGATATTTGCTTTTTTGAAAAAGGCTGGATGAAACTGGTTTCAGGCGGGCGAGAAAAAAGGCAAAAATTCTGTCTTTAGCACAAAATATTATATATAAAACAATGAATGTGCATTCAGTCAACATATCATCAGGATGACGGGCTTTACATAAAAGAAGTTGCCGCAACCTGACGGTTGTGGCAGGGCAGTGGGTTAGATTTCCTAGGCCGTTCCACGAAGTTCTTCACGCTTTCCTTCACGGAAGTTTGCGGCTCAAACTTCATTGTTCCAAACAGCGATAGGGATCTATCCTGGCATCCAGCACATCACGCGACTAGATGGGCATCTTATTCTTCTTTGCTTCGATCCGAGAGCTTCTTCTCGAGAGGATTTAAAGTCCATCATCTCAACCAGTGAGTTGTAGCCAAAGGATGCAGTATGCAAATAGTGGTCGGCATCTCGTGGCGATGAGATTATGTAGGTGTATCAGTTTGTCAGCCCCTAAGAGCAAGAGTGTTCAGTCCGTTCTACATAAGTGCCGATTTTACACTGGCTTGCGGTTGGGATCACTTGCTTTGCCGCGTCATCTCCGCCAGACGTGAGGTGAAGGACGTTTTTTCTGGCAAAATAACCGTGGCAAAAGGCGATAAATAACAACGTTTCTCATTTGACTGTTAGCATCCGAATAATAACCTTGTGACTTGTCAGCGGTTTAGCGATTTGTGGCTAAACACAAAGGCAACAAATACCCATTGAGCCCGGCATAAGTTTGTTTAAAGTTATATTTTTTGTGCCCGGTTTATTTATCAAACGGGCTAAAAGTGCGCAATGATGGCTTTCTTTTCTTCATGGATATCAACAAATTGCTCTTTTTTTGCTTGTTTAATGAATGTTTATGATGTGTGTCATTTGAGTAATCCATTAATCAGTAGGCTTTTTTATTTTTATTCCCGCCGACCAGCGCTATAATCTGCGCACGATTTTCTTTGTGGAATGTGCAGTGTAGAGGCATGAGTCGTTTATCCCACCTATCGGAACATAGCGCCGTTGTTGTGTGCACAGGGCCATCAAGCCTGAATGCGCG
Source organism: Klebsiella sp. SWET4 (assembly GCF_024296565.1). Classification (NCBI taxonomy): domain Bacteria; kingdom Pseudomonadati; phylum Pseudomonadota; class Gammaproteobacteria; order Enterobacterales; family Enterobacteriaceae; genus Klebsiella; species Klebsiella sp. SWET4. The sequence goes on from NZ_JANCOB010000027.1 coordinate 4,614, forward strand.
TGGTCTCCCTGGCGGCGAAGGCGATGTCTCTTCTTATCTTTCCCCACGTCGTAAACGCTCCTTTCTGACGGTTGCCAGCATCGGCTGGGCGCCCGTTGCGCTTTTTTCGGTGGCGGTAAGGGCATGTGTTTTGCCCTGCGTAAATGAGAAAGTCCTGATGGTTAACCCGGCGGCAAATGCGGAAAGTGTGGTGCGTTTGGCGGCCAGGTGAGGGAAGATGCATGTTAAAAGCAGAGATATGCCTGAAGGTATATCTCTGCTTTTAGGTTTTCAGGACACGCGTTCCGCCAGGCTGTCATTGTAGCCGCTGACTGAACGATCTGCCGACAGCCTGAAGCGAAAGAGGGTGGCGCTTAGCCTGGAGCACGGGAGCAGTACGCATTTTGGTTGCGACAGCCAATGGCGGTAGCGTGCCTCAAAAAGGCTACGCCACCTGACGGTCGATTGATTGATAGTAAAATAAAGCAATTATTTATTTAAGGATTTCATTATGTTACTTCCTGTAATTATGGCTGGCGGTACCGGCAGTCGTCTCTGGCCGATGTCTCGCGAGCTTTACCCGAAACAGTTCC
>NZ_JANCOB010000028.1:0-4845 GCF_024296565.1 Klebsiella sp. SWET4
ACACACTTTCCAGGCGTGCTCCTTCAGCCACTCGGACACCTCACCATATTGTCTTGCTGCTCACCTTGGGTGGGCAACGGGGCGCTACTATAGGGAGTTGCGTTAAAACGGTCAAGCATATTTTCTTCTTTCTCTACCGTTCGCTCACGCAATGAACAATGCCCCGCTGCGGTACAGCGGGGCGGGGTTTTAGCGCTGAGAATCCAGCTGTTCGTTATTCTTCACCACGTCCTGCGCTTTGCTGTAGCTTTCGATCAGCAATTGGTAGGCCGGGAAGACTTTGGTGTACACCTCCGCCCATTCTGCGGCGTCCGGGCGATTCCAGGTGCGCTGCAGCTCAGAGGCGACAGCGGCGGTATCCATCGGCACTACGCCAGCCTGTACCACGCGAGCCAGGGTGATTTCCTGCGCCATTTTGCTGTAGGTGCCGGAAGCGTCAATCACGGCAAACACTTTATACCCATCGGCGACAGCGGCGATAGCCGGGAAGGCCATGCAAACGCTGGTAATGGTTCCGGCGATAATCAGCGTCTTACGACCTGTCGCTTTCACCGCGGCGACGAATTCCGGGTTATCCCAGGCGTTAATCTCGCCTTTACGGGCGATGTATTTCGCATGCGGCGCGTTTTCATGAATCTCCGGGATCAGCGGACCGTTCGGCCCCTGCGGCACGGAGGCGGTGGTGATCACCGGGATCCCGGCAAGCGACGCCATCTTGGCCAGCGCGGCGGCGCGAGCGCGCAGCTCTGGCATTGGCATATCGCCGACGGTCTGGAACAGGCCGCTCTGGTGGTCAATCAACAGCATGGCGGTATCGTTAACATCAATCACCGGACGAGCACCGTTAAAGTTAGCGGGAGTAGACATAGTATTCACCTCAATCAGTTAGATTTGGCCAAAACGGCCGCTGTTAAAATCGCGAACGGCTTCTGCGATCTGCGTTTTGTTATTCATGACAAAGGGGCCATAGCCCACAATCGGCTCCTGCAGCGGTTCGCCGGCCATCAGCAGAACTTTTGCCTGGGCGGTCGCCTCCAGATGCAGGGCGTCTCCTGTCTGGCTCAGGACGGCGAGCTGACCTTCGCGGGCGGACTCGGAACCGTTGATGATCACTTCCCCTTCCAGCACCACCAGCGCGGTACTCCAGCCTTCCGGCTGGCGCAGCGTGAGGTCGCGCCCCTGATTCAGCTGCAGATCCCACACGTTAAGTGGTGAGAAGGTATGGGCCGGGCCGCTGACGTCGTCATACTGGCCGGCAATAACCCGAACCTGTCCGGCGCCATTCGCCAGCGCGACGGTGGGGATCGTCCCGGCGGTAATGCTCTGATAGCCGGGGGCCGTCATTTTGTCTTTGGCGGGCAGGTTGACCCACAGCTGGATCATCTTCAGCTCGCCGCCGCTGCGGGTGAAGGCCTCCGAGTGGAACTCTTCGTGCAGGATCCCGGCGCCCGCCGTCATCCACTGCACGTCGCCCGGGCCAATCACCCCGCCGCGTCCGGTGGAGTCACGATGCTCTACTTCACCGGCGTAGACGATGGTGACGGTTTCGAATCCGCGATGCGGATGCTCACCGACGCCGCGTTTATCGCTGCCCGCCGGGAAGGTGTACGGCCCGGCATAGTCGAGCAGTAGGAAGGGGCTCAGCTGCTGGCCGTGCGTCTGATAAGAAAACATCGAACGAACCGGGAAGCCGTCGCCTACCCAATGCTGCGCAGGCGCGGTGTAGACTCCTGTAATCTGTTTCATGGCTTTCTCCTGTGTATCGGTATCTGATGTGAATAAGCTTATATCCGGGACGACGTATGCGGTAGTGAGCAAAAATGACCTATACTGTTCCAAAAATGGAACAATGGAGGAAGGATGCAGGATCTCAATGACTTCGCCTGGTTTGTCCAGGTGGTAGACCATGGCGGTTTCGCCGCGGCGGGGCGAGCGCTTGACCAGCCGAAATCCAAGCTCAGCCGCCGCATTGCGCAACTCGAGGAGCGGCTGGGCGTCCGTTTGATCCAGCGAACCACCCGTCAGTTCGCGGTCACCGAGGTCGGGCAGACCTTTTATCAGCATTGCAAAGCGATGCTGATAGAGGCCGAGGCGGCACAGCAGGCGGTCGAGACGCTGCGCGCCGAGCCGCGCGGTAGCGTCAGGATCACCTGTCCGGTCACCTTGCTGCATGTCCATATTGGACCGATGCTGGCGCGATTTATGGCGCGCTATCCCGGGGTAACGCTGCACCTTGAGGCGACCAACCGCCGGGTGGATGTGGTCGGGGAGGGGATTGATGTGGCGATCCGCGTCCGTCCCCGGCCCATCGAGGATAGCGATCTGGTGATGCGCGTGCTGGCGGACCGCGGGCACCGGCTGGTGGCCAGTCCTGATCTCATTTCCCGGCTCGGACGCCCGCAGGCGCCGTCCGAGCTGAGCGCCTGGCCGGGACTCAGCCTGGGAGCGAACAAGCATCAGCATAAATGGCAGCTTACCGGGCCCGGGGGGGCAAGGGCGGAGGTGTATTTCACGCCGCGAATGGTGACCACCGATATGCTGGCGCTGCGCGAGGCGGCGATGGCCGGCGTCGGCGTGGTACAGCTTCCTTTATTAATGGTGCGCGATCAGCTGGCGTCAGGGGAATTAGAGGTGGTACTGGATGAGTGGCAGCCGCGGCGGGAAGTGATCCATGCGGTGTTTGCTTCACGGCGCGGGCTGCTGCCCTCCGTCAGGGCGCTGGTGGACTACCTCAGCGAAGAGTATCAGCGGATGGAGGAAGATTGATGGGTAGGCAGAGGTTTTTTGCCGGACTCATATGTGAAAAGCGTCCGTACTTTTTCACGCACTCTTCGCAATCGCGTAGGCTCGTGAAAGATTGCTCACTGTGTGAGTCGTTTGCCGCTTGAGAGCGTTGGCTGTTATAAGCAACCTCTGGTTTTTTCGATACATCGTTTTACTATGACCGTCTGGTATTATTTAAGCAATTTTGCCATAACGTCAAAAAACATTGGCAGATCATCCTTGAATGAGAAGGTCGTGTTTATTGCCTGACGAGCGATTAAACCGTCAATAAGGGCAAAAATAATGATCGTGATTTCTTCAAGGTTAATATCACGGCGAAACTCTCCGGCAGCGATACCCTCCTGGATGAGCCGCGCGAAGCTTTTCCGCATGATGTCATCACTGGAGATATACGTTTTTCGCAGTTCTGGATTACGCGCAGACTCAGCCATGATTTCAACCCAAAGTTGATGCGTGATAGGGTAACCGATCTCGCTAATACAGGACGTGACTTGTGCACAAAGGCGATCAAAATAAGAGCCTGCATAGGTCGCATTATGGGCAGTCAGCGCGGAGTTCTGTTCTTCCAGTACAATAGCCTTAACAAGCTCATCCTTACTTTTGAAATACGTATACATTGCTCCTTGACTAATTCCTGCCCGGGTAGCGATTTCACGTACGCTTGTCGCACTAAAGCCTTTTTCCGCAAAGCAGGCAGCAGCAGCCGTAATCAACTTATGGTAGGTTTCGGTTTTTTTTAACATATCGGCATCTTGGTAAATTCGGTGTCCAGACTTTAACGCGCTTTTATGCAAGGAGCCAGAGCTAAACTCTGTCGTCTGGCTCCTGGATTTCGTCTTACTTTAGAAGGGGTAATTCACTGAGCATGTTCTTGAGATTCAGCATGTCCCAGGGCAAATGTTCAGCGATTGTCAGGCCAACGGGGACTGCTTTTGTCGTCGCTGCCGCTATCAGATTGAGTACATCCTCAATCGTCAGTTTGCCTTCAGCAACGTCGCCAAAATCGTGTTTTCCGCGCCCCGGTTTTGCAAAAAGAATGGAGCGGAACAGAGATGGGTCGAGTACGTCCAGATCGATATGGATCGCCAGATACGCAATCTTTTCTTTAGCTATCCACTCCAGGACTTCATCTGCACCGCTTTTAACCTGTTCAGGTGCTAGCGTCGTAATGTTATGGCGAGTGAGGTATTCAGCTTCATAAGGAAGTGGCGCGTGGATACCGGCAATCATTATTTTTGACGGATTAAGTTTGGTTTTTACATGGGCAACTAAATCGTTATCACCCGTACCCATTAGCGCACCAAGCACATGGGCATGCGCGTTTGGATATTGTTCAGCCGTCTGCACGTCAGGATGCGAGTCAATCCAGAGCACACCGAGTTTGTCTCCGAACTTATCGAGCAGGTGGGCGAAAGGCGCCAGCGAAACCAGGCAGTCTCCGCCTAAAATGACAATGCTATTGGGATCATGTTTTTCAATCAGTGCGGCAGCATTATTGAGTTGCCTGATGAGGGATGGCTTAGCCGTGATGCCATTAATCCCTGGCAATGGCTCTGTTGTTGGTAACTCAACAGGAACGATCTCAACGGGCCCTTTTGCTTCAGGAGAGAGAAACGAGAGGAGCTGCGAGCCAAGATAGTAGGGAGGATTGTTACCGCCTTGCCATTGAGGAAATATAAGTCGCAGTGTTTTGCTAGTCATTGGTACCTTCTGTGTTGTCATGCGCTAAAGTGAATGAACGTTCATTCACTTTTACATTGTATTACGGTCGATACGCAAGTAACAAAGCACTTTTCGTTAATGCATAACGTACACCATCCGGAGCGATATGATTTTCGTTATGCCGGGTGGCTCAAAGCGGAAGAGGGGATAGTGTTGGCGAACATCTTCGCTGCGCTGTTAATCGTGTGAAGCAGAGTCTGGCTTTGACAATACAGCGTAATGTCTGTTGCCAGTTGTCGAACCCTGGTCGGGGGTTCTCATCCCCCCGGCGGGTGCCACAGACGAAAAAAAGCCCGTACTTGCGTACGAGCTCTTCTTAAAATATGGCGGTGAGGGGGG
>NZ_JANCOB010000029.1:0-3970 GCF_024296565.1 Klebsiella sp. SWET4
TGCGCTTACCGGGGCTACGGATTCGCACCCGCCCTGCACGACCTGTAGCCCGGACCGGTACACCGCATCATTACCGGTAACGCCCCCAATATCACTGCCCCTGCAATCAGGCAAGCCTTCCCCCGCCAGATACGGTAAACTAACGCCGATTTTGCATCAGGAAGCCACTATGAACCACTCCCTCAAACCCTGGAATACCTTTGGCATTGAGCGCTCCGCCAGGACGATTGTACGCGCCGAAACTGAGCAGCAGTTATTAAGCGCCTGGCAAACTGCTGTCGCGGCAGGCGAACCCACGCTGATCCTTGGGGAAGGTAGTAATGTCCTGTTTCTGAACGACTATGCCGGTACGGTGATCCTCAACCGAATTATGGGGATCGAGGTGAGCGAAACGCCGGAAGCCTGGTGCTTGCACGTCGGCGCCGGCGAAAACTGGCATCAATTGGTGCAGTTCACGCTACAGCATGCGATGCCAGGTCTGGAAAATTTGGCATTGATCCCTGGCTGCGCAGGATCTTCGCCGATCCAGAATATTGGCGCCTACGGTGTCGAGCTCCAGCGGGTTTGCAACTATGTGGACTGCATTGAGCTGGAAACGGGTCGTAAGCAGCGTCTTTCAGCGGCGGAATGCCGTTTCGGCTACCGTGACAGTATCTTTAAACATGAATACCAGGATCGCTACGCCATCGTCGCGATTGGTTTAACGTTAGCGAAAGCATGGCAGCCTGTACTGAGTTACGGTGATTTAACGCGTCTTGATCCACAGACCGTCACCCCGCAGCAGGTATTCGATTCCGTTTGTCATATGCGAATGACTAAGTTGCCGGATCCCAGGATTAACGGCAATGCCGGAAGTTTCTTTAAGAATCCGATCGTCAGCGCTCAGGTTGCTGAAGCGCTGCTGGCGCAATTCCCCCAGGCGCCGCATTATCCGCAGGCAAACGGCACCGTCAAGCTTGCCGCGGGCTGGTTAATCGATCAATGTCAGCTCAAAGGGCAACGCATTGGCGGCGCGGCCGTCCATCGACAACAGGCCCTGGTACTCATTAATGAAGATCGAGCGACCAGCGAGGACGTGGTAAAACTAGCCCATTACGTTCGCCAGCAGGTGGGTAAGAAATTCGATGTATGGCTTCAGCCCGAGGTGCGCTTCATTGGAACGCATGGTGAAGTCAACGCAGAGGAGAGCATTGCGTGAAAGACCATACTATTCCCTTAACGTTGATTTCTATCCTGGCTGATGGCGAGTTCCACTCAGGTGAACAGCTTGGTGAGCAGTTAGGTATGAGCCGGGCGGCGATTAATAAGCATATCCAGACCTTACGCGACTGGGGCGTCGATGTGTTTACAGTGCCAGGCAAGGGTTACAGCCTGCCAGAGCCCATTCATCTGTTGGATGAGAAAAAGATTTCCCAACAGATTGAACATGGCCGAGTGACGGTTCTCCCCGTGATTGACTCCACTAACCAGTATTTACTGGACAGGCTTGATGAGCTGACATCCGGGGATGCCTGTGTGGCTGAATATCAGCAGGCAGGGCGAGGACGGCGAGGTAGAAAATGGTTCTCGCCCTTTGGCGCCAATCTTTATCTCTCGATGTACTGGCGCCTGGAGCAGGGACCGGCGGCGGCTATTGGACTCAGCCTGGTGATTGGTATCGTGATCGCTGAAGTTCTGCAGCAGCTCGGGGCCGATCAGGTTCGTGTGAAATGGCCAAACGATATTTACCTGCAAGATCGTAAACTGTCAGGGATCCTCGTGGAACTGACCGGGAAAACGGGTGATGCTGCACAAATCGTTAGTGGCGCGGGTATCAATCTTGTGATGCGTCGCGTGGAGTCTGACGTGGTCAATCAGGGGTGGATAAGCCTTCAGGAGGCGGGGGTTGTCATCGACCGCAACCTCCTCGCCGCGCGCCTGATTAAAGAGCTACGTCTGGGCCTGGAACTGTTCGAGCAGGAAGGGTTAGCGCCCTATCTGCCGCGCTGGGAGAAACTGGATAACTTTATTCATCGCCCGGTAAAACTCATTATCGGTGATAAAGAAATCTATGGAATTTCCCGTGGCATTGATGCGCAAGGCGCACTATTGCTGGAACAGGATGGGGTGATAAAAGCCTGGGTTGGCGGTGAAATATCATTGCGCAGCGCAGAATAAAAAAGGGAGCTTCGGCTCCCTTTGCTTTATTTACGTAAGCGTACTTGATTCACAGAATGATTGGCGCTTTTGGTCATGATCAGGCTGGCACGTTCGCGGGTTGGAAGGATGTTTTCTTTAAGATTCATTAAGTTAATCTCGTTCCATAGCGAGGTGGCAATATCCACCGCCTCTTCCTTCGACAGCTTAGCGTAATTGTGGAAGTAGGAGTCAGGATCGGTAAACGCCCCTTCTCGGAATTTGAGAAAACGGTTGATATACCAGCTTTTCAGTAATTCTTCCGGTGCATCGACATAAATAGAAAAATCGACAAAATCGGATACAAATACATGATGAGGATCGTGCGGATAATCCATTCCACTTTGCAGAACGTTGAGTCCCTCAAGAATTAAAATATCCGGCTGCGCGACGGTTTTATCGCCGTCGGGAATAACATCATAAATCAGATGGGAATAAACCGGCGCGGTTGCCTGCGGTACACCTGATTTAAGATCGGAGACAAACTTCACCAGTCGATGCATATCATAGGACTGCGGGAAGCCTTTCTTCTTCATTAATCCGCGTTCTTTCAATACTGAGTTAGGGTGCAAAAAACCGTCAGTAGTGATGAGTTCAACATGGCGGTGCTCCGGCCAACGGCTAAGCAAGGCCTGCAGTAAACGCGCGGTGGTGCTTTTCCCCACCGCAACGCTGCCAGCGATGCTGATGATATAGGGAATGCGTTGACCGTTGGTGCCAAGAAATTGTTCGAGAACAGCCTGACGACGCAGGTTAGAACTGATATAGAAGTTGAGCAAACGCGACAGCGGCAAATAGATCTCGGCAACCTCTTCCAGAGAGAGATCTTCGTTGATGCCTTTTAACCGCGTGATTTCATCCTCGGTTAACGTCATCGGGACAGAATCACGAAGTGCAGCCCATTGGTGGCGGTTAAATTGTAGGTACGGTGTCATTAACGTCTGCTCTTTTTGGCTCATAAGCATGTTCTTACCATCGCCGTATACGTTGAAACGGCGATGCTTCACACGAGTTAATCAGGACAATGGGCAGGAGGGTAACACCAGATTGCCGGGAATAATAAGAAAAAAACTCATTGAATGCTGCTTTCTCGCGCCAGCATCACAAGAGAGGAATAAGTTTCTTATTCGTAGTAAACCAGCAGGATAGTGCTAACGGCCCGTTACCTTTCTGTCAGTCGTCCGCATACATCCTGGGCATCAGCGGGTGACTGGAACCGCTCCTGATGAGCTGGATTGCTGGCGAATATTTGCACTGCCCTGTTTGAAATTACACCGTTTTTTCGTGTAAGAGCACAAAATGTGAGCAAGAGAACGTTTTATGCAAATTTTTAGTTGCATGAACTCGCTCCTCTCCCTAGAATGCGCGCTACTTGATGCCGACTTAGCTCAGTAGGTAGAGCAACTGACTTGTAATCAGTAGGTCACCAGTTCGATTCCGGTAGTCGGCACCATAACAATTTGGGTGGGGTTCCCGAGCGGCCAAAGGGAGCAGACTGTAAATCTGCCGTCATCGACTTCGAAGGTTCGAATCCTTCCCCCACCACCACTTTCTGGCGACGCTTTGCGTAGCCGGAGTTGGTTGGGTAAACTAATCAGCTCAATACTAAAGAGAGCAGTCTCTTTAGTATTACAGAAAGAACTGGGTAGCCGAGTTTCAGGATGCGGGCATCGTATAATGGCTATTACCTCAGCCTTCCAAGCTGATGATGCGGGTTCGATTCCCGCTGCCCGCTCCAGACGTGCTGATATGGCTCAGTTGGTAGAGCGCACCCTTGGTAAGGGTGAGGTCCCCA
>NZ_JANCOB010000002.1:0-140016 GCF_024296565.1 Klebsiella sp. SWET4
CGCACCCTTGGTAAGGGTGAGGTCCCCAGTTCGACTCTGGGTATCAGCACCACTTTTTAGGTTAAAGTTCGGCACGTTGTAAAGAATTTGCCTGGCGACAATAGCGCGGCGGTCCCACCTGACCCCATGCCGAACTCAGAAGTGAAACGTCGTAGCGCCGATGGTAGTGTGGGGTCTCCCCATGTGAGAGTAGGGAATCGCCAGGCATCAAATAAAACAAAAGGCCCAGTCGAAAGACTGGGCCTTTTGTTTTTGTTATATCTGTTGTTTGCCGATGAGCGCTCTCCGGAGCAGGACAAATCCGCCGGGAGCGGATTTGAACGTTGCGCAGCAACGGCCGGAGGGTAGCGGGCAGGACGCCCGCCATCATTCCCAGGCATCAAATAAAACGAAAGGCTCAGCGGAAGACCGGGCTTTTTTGTTTTTTGCGGCCAGACGCGCCGCCAGCTCCCCCGGTGGCGCTGCGCTTACCGGGGCTACAGACCCCGTAGCCCGGAAAAGGTGCGCAGCACCGCCTCTGGGGAAAGCAGCGGTCATATCAACGTAAATGAAAGGCCCAGTCGTGTGACTGGGCCTTTTGTCTTTCTGGCGACTGAGCCGAAGGGAACGCCTCCAGGCTGAGCATTTGTGGAGCGGAGTTGCTAACGAGTCAGCGCGACGATCCCTAACGTGAGGCCGGCTACCGCGGCGGCCCCCCCGGCGATCGCACCTGCGGTGTCCCAGTTGTCTTCTGTTGTGCCTTTCATACAGGTATTGGTGTGGACTAAGCGGCCTTGCGAGTCATAAACCGGCACGCAAGGAGAGTCATGGGCACAGCCTGCCAGCAGAGAGGCCAGCAGCGCCACGATTAAATACTTTTTCATGATATTACCTCTGGATAATCCGCAGGGTTGTACTGAGAGCCAGTGCAGAACGGAATGGCTTATTTTATCACCGCGGATTGTCCGGCCCGGATGCCGAAATCATCTCAATTTATGAGCCGCGTAAATATCGTGAAGATAAGCCCGGGAATATGCAGAAAAGATGGAGAGAAAGATTGTGATTCAGCGATGCTGCGTGCGATGGCGGTTGCCAGACTGAGGGGAGTTTAGTTTAGCTGGCGACCAATATTCCATGCAAAAAAAGCGCCCGGAGGGGGCGCCTTCAAGACATAGCCGAATTATTCAGCGTGCCGGGTAAAGCGTCGCCTAACGACCACGAAGAACACCGGGACAAAGAAAATCGCCAGCAGTGTCGCGGTAAGCATCCCGCCCATCACGCCGGTGCCCACTGCATTCTGAGCCCCGCTACCGGCACCATGGCTAATCACCAGCGGCATAACCCCGAGGATAAAAGCCAGAGATGTCATAAGAATAGGGCGCAGACGCATCCGCGATGCCTCCAGCGTGGCCTCAATGATCCCTTTCCCTTCTTTCTCCATCAGATCCTTGGCGAACTCAACGATCAGGATCGCATTCTTTGCCGACAAACCGATCGTAGTCAAAAGACCGACCTGGAAGTAAACGTCATTATTCAGCCCACGCAGCGTGGCGGCTAACAGCGCGCCAATGACCCCCAGCGGAACCACTAACATGACTGAGAAGGGGATCGACCAGCTCTCATACAGCGCTGCCAGGCACAGGAAGACGACGATCAATGAGATGGCATAAAGTGCAGGCGCCTGGTTGCCGGAGAGCCGTTCCTGGTAAGACATCCCGGTCCAGTCGTAACCGATGCCGCTCGGCAGTTTACTGGTCAGTTGTTCCATCAGGGCCATGGCTTCCCCGGTACTTTTTCCTGGCGAGGCTTCACCGAGGATCTCCATGGACGGCAAGCCGTTGTAGCGCTCCAGACGCGGCGAGCCATATATCCAGCGTGAAGTGACAAAGGCGGAGAACGGAACCATTTCGCCGTTGGCGCTACGAACGTACATGTTGTTAATGTCGCTCGGCAGCATACGGAAATGGGCATCAGCCTGGACGTACACTTTTTTCACGCGGCCGCGGTCGATAAAGTCATTGACATAGTACCCCCCCAGCGCCGCAGATATCGTTTCATTGATATCGGAGAGGGATACGCCCAGCGCCTGCGCTTTTTCCTGATCGACATCCAGTTTGAACTGCGGCGTATCTTCCAGCCCATTGGGCCGTACCCGGACCAGCTGATCCGGATGCTGTTTCACCATACCGAGCAGTTGGTTTCGCGCCTGGGTCAGGGCGGTATGGCCAAGTCCACCCTGGTCGATCAGCTCAAAGTCGAAGCCGGTGGCGGTACCCAGCTCAATAATGGCCGGCATGTTGAACGGGAAAACCATGGCGTCTTTTATCTGGCTGAAGGCCACGGTGGCCCGTTTAATAATCGACTCAACGTTGTTTTCATCACCGCTACGCGCTTCCCAGGGTTTCAGGCTGACAAACGCCATGCCGGAGTTTTGCCCCTGGCCGCTGAAGCTAAAGCCGTTAACGGTAAAGACGCTTTCAACATTGGCCTTCTCGTTATGCAGATAGTAGTCGGTTACGGTATCCAGCACCTTCTGCGTGCGCTCCTGGGTCGCGCCGGAAGGCAGCTGGATCATGGTCAGGAAGACGCCTTGATCCTCGTCGGGCAGAAAGGACGTGGGCAAACGCATGAACAACACGGCCATCCCCACGACTATCACCAGGTAGATCACCAGATAACGGCCTGTTCCACGCAGAATGCCGCTAACGCTGTTGGTATAGTGATTGACGCTCTGGTCAAAGCGGGCGTTAAACCAGCCGAAAAATCCTTTTTTCTCATGGTGTTCGGCTGAGGCTGGCTTCAACAACGTGGCGCAGAGCGCCGGCGTCAGTACCAGCGCAACCAGCACGGAGAGCGCCATGGCGGAGACGATAGTGATCGAAAACTGACGATAAATCGCGCCAGTCGAGCCGCCGAAGAAGGCCATCGGGACGAATACCGCAGAGAGCACCATGGCGATACCCACCAGCGCTCCCTGGATCTGCGACATCGACTTTTCTGTCGCTTCTTTTGGCGAGAGCTTCTCCTCAACCATTACACGTTCGACGTTTTCCACCACCACGATGGCGTCATCGACCAACAGGCCTATCGCCAGCACCATGCCAAACATCGTCAGGGTGTTGATGGAGTAGCCAAACATCGACAGTACCGCAAAGGTACCCAACAGCACGACAGGAACGGCAATCGTCGGAATGAGCGTTGCGCGCATGTTCTGCAGAAACAGATACATGACAAGAAAGACGAGGATAATTGCCTCAAAGAGCGTTTTAACCACTTCGTGAATGGAGATTTTGACGAAAGGGGTCGTATCGTACGGATAGACAACCTTCATCCCCTGAGGGAAATAGGGCTGCAGCTCGGCCAGCTTCGCTTTAATCGCGGTGGCAGTATCCAGCGCGTTGGCGCCGGTCGCAAGCTTAATACCCAGACCAGAGGCGGGTTTACCGTTAATTCTCGCGACGACGTTGTAGTTTTCTCCCCCCAGCTCAATGCGGGCGACGTCTTTCAGATGGACGACCGAACCATCGGCATTGACCCGGAGTGTAACCTTGCCAAACTCCTGCGGATCTTTAAGCCGCGTCTGAGCGATGATCGACGCGTTCAGTTGCTGACCTTTCAGCGCCGGCGTACCGCCCAACTGACCCGCGGCGATCTGATCGTTCTGAACCTTCAGCGCATTGATGACGTCGACCGGCGTGAGGTTGTATTTATTCAGCAAATTGCCGTCCAGCCAGACGCGCATGGCGTACTGCGCGCCGAACAGCTGCACATCGCCCACGCCGTTGAGGCGGCTGATAGGGTCTTTCACGTTGGAGGCGACATAGTCAGAAATATCGTCCTGGGTGGTGGCCGGGTTATCAGAGATAAAGCCGGCAACCAGCAGGAAGCTGCTGCTGGATTTTTCGACGCTAATCCCTTGCTGCTGTACTTCCTGAGGCAGCAGCGGCGTAGCCAACTGCAGTTTGTTTTGCACCTGCACCTGGGCGATATCCGGATCGGTGCCGGACTTAAAGGTGAGCGTAATGGTTACCGAGCCAGCGGAGTCGCTGGTTGACGACATATACATCAGGTTGTCGATACCGTTCATATTCTGTTCGATAACCTGAGTGACCGTATCCTGCACGGTTTGGGCATCCGCACCCGGGTAGGTGGCGGAGATCGCCACCGCAGGGGGCGCAATCGTCGGATACTGCGCTATCGGTAGCTGCAGGATGGCCAGGCCGCCGGCAATCATCATAATGATGGCCAGCACCCAGGCGAAGACCGGTCGATGGATAAAAAACTTAGACATGGCTGAGTATCCTTATTGTGCGGCCGGTGCCGCACGCTCCGCTTCCGCTTTGACGGTGACGCCTGGACGGACTTTCTGTAAGCCGCTGACAATCACTTTATCGCCCGGCTTCAGCCCGCTGGTGATGAGCCATTTATCGCCAACGGCCTGAGTCGCGACCACTTCCCGGGTTTCAACCTGGTTTTTGTCATTCACCAACATCACGGAGGCATCGCCCCGCGGCGTGCGGGTCACTCCCTGCTGCGGCACCAGGATGGCCTGCGGATCGACACCTTCGTCTATGCGAGCACGGACGAACATCCCCGGCAGCAGGGCATGCTGCGGGTTAGGGAAGATAGCGCGTAGCGTGATAGAGCCCGTGCTTTCATCGACAGTGACGTCAGAGAACTGCAGCGACCCTTTAAGCGGATAGGCCTGGCCGTTCTCCATCACCAGCTCAACGCTTTTTGTATCACCGCCGCGCTGCAGGCTTTCCTGCTTAAGGCGCATAAAGTCATTGCTGGACTCCGTCACGTCGACATAGATGGGGTCGAGCTGCTGGACGGTGGCCAGGGCATCCGACTGACCGTTGGTGACCAGCGCGCCCTCGGTGACGCTCGATTTGCCGATGCGCCCGCTTATGGGGGAGGTCACTTTGGTGTAGGCCAGGTTGATACGGGCGGTGTCTACGGCGGCTTTGGTGGCGATGACGTCGGCGTCGGCCTGGCGTGCGGTGGCCACCGCCTGATCGTATTCCTGCTGGCTGATATATTTGGTACCCAGCAGTGGAACGTAGCGTTTCACCGTCAAATGGGCGATGGCGGCTGCGGCTTCGGCCTTGGCCTCATCGCCTTTCGCGCTGTTCCAGGCGGCCTGATAGGTTGCCGGATCGATCTGATAGAGCGACTGACCTGCTTCGACATCACTTCCTTCAACAAAGTTACGCTTCAGGATGATACCGCTCACCTGGGGGCGGACTTCCGCCACGCGAAAAGCAGAGGTGCGGCCTGGCAGTTCGGTGGTGACCGACAACGGCGCACTGTTCACGACATGGACCGTCACCTGCGGCGCCTGTGCATGGGGTTGCGGGTTGCCCGAATTATCGCAGCCGGTAAGCAACAAGGCAGAGATAATTAAACCGGATAAAAGTGTCACTCTGGCGTGAGTTGTCATTGCGGTTCCTTATAGATTACGTGCCAAATTCGGCGGCGAATCTGTGAAAGAAAGAGGGAATCAAAAAGCAGTTTGCCATCCTACAAATAAACGCCATTGGATGTAAGAGATACTTATTTTTAAGCAATCAGCAAGGCACGCAAAAACAAAAAAATGGCCGATCTGTTTTTACTATTTATCTTAATTGTAAAACATAATAAACAGACATTGTTTTAATGAATGAGTTGGCTATTAATATTCATTAAGGTGATTCGTTGGTTTTCTACATCAGAATTAGCTTGTCTGCATTTTTGCTAAATAATATTGTGCACCGAATGTTAGATTAAGGGATCTTCAGAAAAATCTATATTGCCTGTTAATCGGGAACTGAGATCTTATATGGCGAGAAAAACCAAAGAGGAGGCGCTGCGCACGCGGCAGCTCCTGATTGAGTCCGCGATCCAGCAGTTCGCCCTGCGGGGGGTGACCAATACGACCCTGACGGATATCGCTGATGCGGCGGGGGTGACTCGCGGTGCCGTATACTGGCATTTTGCCAGTAAGACCGAGTTGTTTAATGAGATGTGGCAGCAGCAGCCGCCGCTCAGGGATTTGATTCAGCAAAACCTGGCGACAAGGAATGAGCAGGAGCCCTTAAAAGATTTGCGCCAGCGATTTATTGCTGGCCTGCGCTATATTGCTGAGAATCCTCGCCAGCGTGCCCTGATGCAAATCCTTTATCAACGCTGTGAGTTTGCCAGCGATATGTTATCGGAGAGCGAAATTCGCCAACGCATTGGATTTAACTATTCCGTTATTGGCGGCATTCTGCAGCGCTGTGTGCGTAACAATATATTGCCAGCCGAAACAAATATCGACGTGATATTAATTGTTTTACATAGCGCCTTTTCCGGCTTGATTAAAAACTGGCTGCTTGAACCGCAACGCTTCGATCTGTATCAGCAGGCACCTGCGCTGGTGGATAATATTATGGCGGTGGTCTGTGCTGCTCGTTTATCGCAGGAGCCTGTACTGCGGGTAGTGAATCAGTAATGTGTTCTGTCGGCGCAGATAATAAAAAAGGCGCTTCCCCATGCCGAAGAGCGCCTTTTATATCAAGCAAGCAACTGACTAGTATCAGTTCATGCCGTATTTTTTCAGTTTTTTACGCAGTGTACCGCGGTTGATGCCCATCATCAGGGCTGCGCGGGTCTGGTTACCACGGGTGTATTGCATCACCATGTCCAACAGGGGCTGTTCAACTTCAGCCAGTACCAGCTCATACAGGTCATTCACATCCTGACCGTTCAGTTGAGCAAAATAGTTCTTCAGTGCCTGTTTAACCGAGTCACGCAGGGGTTTTTGAGTTACCTGATCCTGAGAGTTAACGGTAGAAACGGTCAGTACGTCAGAATTTACGCGTTGTTCGAACATAGTTCTGTCAGCTCTTTATTTCTATTACGCAAAATTTTCGAAGTATGCCTCCAACGCCTCCAGCTGTTCGCTGGCATCCTCAATGGCGTTGAATGTGCGCCGAAACTGGTCATCTGGAGCATGTTCCTGAAGATACCAGGAGACGTGTTTACGCGCGATTCGGTACCCTTTTGCCTGACCGTAAAAGTCATGCAATTCCCGAACGTGCGCACAAAGCAAGCGCTTAACCTCTGCCAGTGGCAGCGGGGGCAGCAGCTCTCCAGTGTCCAGATAATGCTGGATTTCCCGAAAGATCCAGGGTCTTCCCTGAGCTGCACGGCCTATCATCAGGGCATCAGCCCCTGTATAGTCGAGCACAGCTCTGGCTTTAAGCGGGTCAGTAATGTCACCATTCGCGATAATCGGAATGGAAACTTTCTGCTTAACTGCCCGAATACTGTCGTACTCAGCGTCTCCGTTAAACAAGCAGGCGCGGGTGCGTCCGTGAATAGTCAGAGCCTGAATGCCACACTCTTCGGCCAGTTGGGCAATCTCTACGCAGTTACGGTGTTCCGGTTCCCAACCGGTGCGAATCTTGAGAGTCACAGGAACGTCCACCGCGTTGACGACCGCCGTCAGGATTGACTTCACCTGCTCGGGGTACTGCAAGAGGGCTGAACCTGCAAGCTTGCGATTCACCTTTTTCGCCGGGCATCCCATATTGATATCTATAATCTGGGCGCCACTTTCCACGTTAATCCGCGCGGCTGCAGCCATCTCTTCCGGTACGCTACCGGCGATTTGCACGGTACGAATACCGGGCTCATCAATATGCACCATCCGTAAACGGGACTTGTCGCTCTCCCACACCTGTGGATTAGAGGACATCATCTCGGAAACGGTTAAACCCGCTCCCATCTCATAGCACAGCGTCCGGAATGGTCTGTCAGTAATGCCAGCCATGGGCGCTGCGATCAGGCGATTTCTGAGCTGGTGGTGTCCGATGCGCATGAGTTAAGAAATGACCATACTGTGACTGCAAGGCGGCGTATATTACGCATTTTTTGCACGAGATGAAAGGCCAAACTTTGAGCAATCCTCTGTTGCAGATCAATGAATCCGGGACTAGCGTAAAAGCGATGAATAAATACTTATATTAATCATTACTTTAATTGATGATGGGTAATTTGTGTCCATTTATAAAATCGTAAAACTTCTCGATTTTTCTTAGATAAACTCGCTGCCTGACGGCATAAAACGCTGTTTTTGTAGCCAAAAAAGTACTCTGTAGTGCGATCTGCCTCTCATTTCCAGGCATTATTTGGTGGCTACTGGAAACAAAAATGCGGCCCGCAGGCCGCATTGTGCTTAGTTTTTCCGGCCGGTGATCCGGCACCACTCCTCTTTCTCCACCACCGGGTCGAGGGTGAAGAGCGGGGCGTAGGCTTCGCAGACGCTTTCCGCCTGGCTTGCCAGAATGCCGGAAAGGCCCAGCAGGCCGCCTGTAACCGGCAGGACGCTGATTAATGGGGCCAGCTCACGTAACGGGCCCGCGAGGATGTTTGCGACCACGACATCGGCTTTCATGGCTTCTGGCTGATCCTGCGGCAGATACAGTTCAAGACGCTCGGAGACGCCGTTACGCTGGGCGTTATCACGGCTGGCCTGGATGGCCTGTGGGTCGATATCAATCCCGATCGCTTTAGCGGCACCCAGTTTCAGGGCGGCGATCGCCAGGATGCCGGAACCGCAGCCAAAATCGATAACGGTTTTGCCCTGCAGGTCGAGGCCGTCGAGCCACTGCAGACACATGGCGGTAGTGGGATGAGTGCCGGTACCAAAAGCCAGTCCCGGATCAAGCATCACGTTGACCGCGTTCTCATCGGGGACATCGCGCCAGCTCGGACAAATCCACAGGCGCTCACCGAAACGCATCGGGTGGAAGTTATCCATCCACTCGCGCTCCCAGTCTTTATCTTCCAGCTGTTCAATTTTATGCGCAAAGCCGGCGCCGAGCAGCGGATGCTGCTCCAGTTGGGCAACGACCGCTTTCATATCGGTTTCGGCATCGAACAGGCCGATCACGTCGGTATCGCCCCACAGCCGGGTTTCCCCGGGCAACGGCTCAAATACCGGCGTATCGTGCGTATCCTGGAAGGTGATGGAGACCGATCCGGCCTCCATCAGCGCATCGCTAAGATCTTCTGCGTTCGCGCCGGTAGTATTTAGTTTCAGTTGGATCCATGGCATAGCAAAACTCTTTATTTATCAGTAGTCATCACAGGGGCTGGCGGGACGGGTTGGCCGAAACGGTTCCCGACGACAAAAGCCAACAAACTTAGCAGTAGCGAGGGCACGATAGGATGGAAGCCCAGGAACTGAATATGAAACGTCGCGAGCACGGCATACAGCACGCCGCCCACCAACATCGCGCTGAGCGCCCCGGCAGCGTTTGCCCGCTCCCAGTAAAGGCCCAGCACCAACGGCCATAAAAACACCGCTTCAAGGCCGCCGAAGGCCAGCAGATTGAGCCAGATAATCATTTCCGGTGGCCGCCAGGCGGCCAGCATCATTAATATACCCAGCACTAAGGTGGCGATCGTTGAGATCCGCTTGAGCTTCTGCTCATTGCGTTTTTTTGTTGGCTGCGCGCTGAGCCACAGATCTTTAATGATCGTAGCCGATGCCTGCAGTAAATGGGCGTTCACGTTCGACATAATCGCGGCCATCGGCGCGGCTAAAAACAGTCCTGCAGCCCACGGCGGCAGCACCTGGACCATCAACGTGGGGATCACCAGATCGGGCACGGTGAGGCCCGGCAGGACGGCGCGGCCAAGAGCACCGGCGAGATGCATGCCAAACATCAGAATCGCCACGACGATCGTGCCAATGACAATCCCACGGTGCACGGCTTTGCTGTCTTTATAGGAGATACAGCGTACGGCGGTATGCGGCAGGCCGATAACGCCGAAGCAAACCAGCACCCAGAACGAGGTCATAAAGGTGGGGGACAGGATATCATCCGCACCGTGCGGCGACACCAGCTGTGGGTCGATCCGCTGCAGTGTGTCCACCGCCTGATGCAGGCCGCCGGCAGCATGGACGACACCAACCAGCAGGACGATCGTCCCGATCAACATCACCATTCCCTGCATCGTATCGTTGAGTACGCTGGCGCGGAAGCCGCCGAAAGCGGTATACAGCGCGATGGTGATCCCAAAGAGCAGCAGACCGGTTTCGTACTTGATCCCGGCAGCGGTTTCCAGCAGGCGCGCGCCGCCAATAAACTGCACCGCGATGGCCCCGACAAAGGCCACCAGCAGGCTGACGCTGGCAATCCATACCACCGCGCGGCTTTGGTAGCGCGCCTGCAGCATATCGTTAAGGGTAATAGCATTGTAGCGTCGCGCCAGGATCGCGAACTTCTTGCCGAGGATCCCGAGAGAGAGCCAGATCGTCGGTACCTGGATCATCGCCAGCAGTACCCAACCCAGCCCATATTTATAGGCGGCGCCGGGGCCGCCTATAAACGAGCTGGCGCTAATATAGGTGGCGGTGAGGGTCATGGCTAATACAAACCCCCCCATCGATCGACTGCCGAGGAAATACTCGCTAAGGAAGTTCCCGGTGCTGCGTTTACGCATCGCGTAAATCGACAGCCCGAAGACCACAAACAGATAAGCGATCAGCACCACGATAATCTCAAGCTGCATCGTTATCCTCCAGAGAGATATCACGGAAGATAAAGCGCACCATCGCCCAGCACAGCAGTATAAACAGCAGCGGCACCAGCAGGCAGGCCATTTCAAACCAGTGGGGCAGGCCGGTAAAACCGATACTGACGCCCGGCAGATAGGCCGCCGCCAGCCAGGCGGCAAGATAGAGAAGGGTCAGCCACAGCGCCCAGCGCGCTTCTTTATGGGCCTGAACAAAGCGTTTGTCCATTTTTTGTCCCTTGAGGATGAAGAAAGCGGGGATTGTACCGCATGGAAAAGTCGAGGGGAGAGAAAAAGAAAAAAGGCCGGATTAACCGGCCTTTTGCAGCAAATACAGGATTATTTTTCCTGCAGTCCGAGCTTTTTCTCCAGATAGTGGATGTTAGTGCCACCATGCTGGAAGTTCTCGTCGCTCATAATGCGCATCTGCAGATCGACGTTGGTTTTGATGCCATCGATGATCAGCTCCTGCAGCGCATTCTTCATGCGGGCAATCGCCACGTCACGGCTTTCGCCGTAGCAGATCAGTTTACCGATCATGGAGTCATAGTACGGCGGTACGGTGTAACCGGCGTAGATATGAGACTCCCAGCGCACGCCAAAACCGCCCGGCGCGTGGAAGCGGGTAATTTTACCCGGGCTCGGCAGGAAGGTGTTCGGGTCTTCGGCGTTGATACGGCATTCCACCGCATGGCCTCTGACGACCACTTCATCCTGCTTGATGGACAGCGGCTGGCCAGCTGCAATACGCAGCTGCTCTTTGATCAGGTCAACGCCGGTGATCATTTCGGTAACCGGGTGTTCTACCTGAATACGGGTGTTCATTTCAATGAAGTAGAACTCGCCGTTTTCGAACAGGAACTCGAAGGTGCCCGCTCCGCGGTAGCCGATATCCACACAGGCTTTCGCGCAACGTTCGCCGATGTAGCGACGCAGTTCCGGGGTGATGCCCGGCGCCGGCGCTTCCTCGACCACTTTCTGGTGGCGACGCTGCATGGAGCAGTCACGCTCTGCCAGATAGATAGCGTTACCCTGACCGTCCGCCAGTACCTGGATCTCGATGTGGCGAGGATTTTCCAGGTATTTCTCCATGTAGACCATGTCGTTATTGAAAGCCGCTTTCGCTTCCGCTTTCGTCATGGAGATAGACTGCGCCAGTTCGGCGTCGCTACGCACAACGCGCATACCGCGACCGCCGCCGCCGCCGGAGGCCTTGATGATCACCGGATAGCCAATGCGTTTGGCATGGGCGCGGTTAGCGTCCATATCGTCGGTCAGCGGGCCGTCAGAACCTGGAACGGTCGGGACGCCGGCTTTCTTCATCGCGGTGATTGCGGACACTTTGTCGCCCATCAGGCGGATAGTGTCGGCTTTCGGACCGATGAAGATAAAGCCGGAGCGCTCAACCTGCTCGGCAAAGTTGGCGTTCTCGGAGAGGAAACCATAACCCGGGTGAATCGCTATCGCGCCGGTGATTTCCGCCGCGCTGATGATAGCCGGGATGTTGAGATAGCTTTTTACGGACGGAGCCGGGCCAATACAGACCGTCTCATCCGCTAACAATACGTGTTTTAGATCGCGATCCGCGGTGGAGTGCACAGCGACGGTCTTGATGCCCAGTTCTTTACAGGCACGCAGGATGCGCAATGCGATCTCGCCACGGTTAGCGATGACAATTTTATCCAGCATGTTCGCCTCGTTACTCGATAACTACCAGCGGCTCGTCGAATTCTACCGGTTGGCCGCTTTCGATCAGAATGGCTTTCACCACGCCGGCTTTGTCGGCTTCGATCTGGTTCATCATTTTCATCGCTTCGACGATGCACAGGGTGTCGCCCACGTTAACTTTCTGGCCAACTTCCACAAACGCTTTCGCGTCCGGGCTTGGCGTACGATAGAAAGTACCAACCATCGGGGAACGTACGATGTGACCACTGATTTCCGCTTTTGCCGGCGCTTCAGCTGCAGCAGCTGGTGCGGCAGCCGCGGCGGCAGGCGCCTGAGGCTGCATCATCGGCGCAGCATAAGCCTGCTGCATAACCGGATAGCTTGCGACCGGTGCAGAGCGGCTGATGCGAACAGACTCTTCGCCTTCAGAAATTTCCAGTTCGGAGATACCTGATTCTTCAACCAGCTCGATCAGTTTTTTAATCTTACGAATATCCATGAGTGGGTTCCGTACTCTTTGTTTAGTGTGATTGTGACAGGCGTTTTACCGCCGTCTGTAAAGCGTATGAATAGCCGTCCGCCCCCAGTCCGCAAATGACGCCAGCGGCGACATCTGACAGGTATGAGTGCTGGCGGAAGGGTTCGCGTGCATGCACGTTGCTCAAGTGAATCTCGATAAACGGGATGTTCACGGCAAGCAACGCGTCACGGATTGCTACGCTGGTATGCGCGAACGCGGCCGGATTAATCAGGATATAGTCCACGTTGTCTTTAGCCTGATGAATTCGGTCGATTAACGCATACTCCGCGTTGGACTGCAGGTGATCCAGGCTCACATTCAGCGCCGCCGCCTCAGATGTTAAACGGTTAACAATTTCAGCCAGCGAGAGGGTGCCATACTTATCAGGCTCGCGGGTACCGAGCATGTTAATGTTTGGACCATTCAAAAGCAAAATGTGAAACTTGTCAGCCATCGTGTGGCGATCTCCTGCCATCTTCGGGTAAAAAACAACATATACCTTCAATGCGCCCTTGTCACCTTTTCAGGGTCAGAAAACCCCGTCAGGAAAACCAAAGTCGCACATTATAACGATTTCGTAGCAATTGGCAGCTAAATACTGGTCTTATCAGGGAAGATTATCAACCGCTATCGTAAAAAGAGTCGCGGTTGATAAAAGATCTGCGGGAAACTGCACATTACCGGATTCAGCGCCACCACTGGCGGAACTTCTTATAACGGCATGCCAAAAGCACCACCGCCAGCAGGGCATAAATGATGGGCTGCGGCGAGACGATCTTCACTGACCACAGGTAGTGAATCGGCGCGAGGATCGCCACCAGATAGACGAAATTGTGCAAAAGTTGCCAACGACGGCCCAGTTTTCGCTGCATCGCCTGCGTCGAAGTCGCCGCCAGCGCCAGCAGGATCACCCAGCAGATCATGCCTAACGTCAGATAGGGGCGATTGATAATCTCCGAGCCCAGCAGCGCCAGATTGTTAATGCCCAGCTCCAGCAAGGTGTAGCTGGTCAGGTGCAGCGTCGCCCAGGCAAAACACCATAAACCTAACAGGCGGCGAATGCGAATCAATAATGGCTGCTTCGCATAGCGCGCCAGCGGGGCGACCAGCAGAGTCGCCAGCAGAAATTTAAGCGCCATCCTGCCGGTAAAGTGCTGGATATCCTTGGCCGGATCGGCGCTAAAGTAGCCCTGATGCCCGGCCCAGAACAACCAGACCAGCGGTAAAAACCCCGCCAGGTGGAGGAAGACTTTCAACCACGCGATCTGTTTGACGGTGAAACGCACTAGAAGTTCTCCCGCAAGTTCATACCACGATACAGTGAGGCCACCTCGTCGGCATAGCCGTTAAACAGCAACGTCGGCTGACGTTTCACATCGAGCACACCGCCTGAGCCGATGAACCGCTCGCTGGCCTGCGACCAGCGGGGATGATCGACATGGGGATTAACGTTGGCAAAGAAGCCGTATTCGTCCGGCGCCGCCAGATTCCAGGTGGTCGGCGGCTGCTCGCGCGTCAGCTCAATGCTGACGATGGATTTAATGCCTTTAAAACCGTACTTCCACGGCACGGTCAGGCGGATCGGCGCGCCGTTCTGCGGCGGCAGCGCTTTGCCATACACGCCGACGGTAAGCAGCGTCAAGGGGTGCATGGCTTCGTCAAGTCGCAACCCTTCCACGTAAGGATAAGCAAGTCCCCCGCCGATAAAACGATCTTTCTGCCCGGGCATTTGATCCGGGGCGTAAAGGGTTTTGAAGGCGACATAGCGTGCGTTGCTGGTGGGTTCCACCAGCGCCAACAGTTTATGCAGCGGGAAACCGACCCAGGGAACGACCATCGACCAGGCCTCCACGCAGCGCATACGGTAAATGCGCTCCTCCAGCGGAAAGCGTTTGGTCAGATCGTCATGGTCAAGGGTCAGCGGCTTCGCCACTTCACCGCCGATGGTCAGTGTCCAGGGATCGGTGCGCAGGCTACCTGCGTTCGCCGCCGGGTCGGCTTTATCGAGGCCGAATTCATAAAAGTTATTGTAACCGGCGACCTTATCTTCCGGGGTGAGCGTCAGATTAGCCTGCCACTCGGCGGGTTTAGCAAAGTCCAGGGCCTTGCCCGCCGGGGCCGGCGGGCGGTCATTTCCTTTAAACCAGTCCAGCAGATCGGCCTGCGCGGCGGCGGGAAGCGAAAGCGCCGTCGCGCTGATACCCAGCATTTTCAGCACCTGGCGCCGCTTGAGCATAAAAACGGATTCGGCCGTGACGTCGGCTTCCGTCAGTTTTTTTCTTTTCATGGTGTCCTCCGTCATGCGTTTCCCTAAGCATGACGGAGACGACGATTTATCGCGAATATGTCACGAAAAATTGCAGATTAGGATGAGGAGCCGCCGCCGAAGCAGAGGCGCGGTCGTCCAGGAATCATCGGAAAGTGGCGCAAGACGTTTCCTTTACCGCGCATGACCCGGCATCTTTAGCAGGGAAAAGAGGGCGGCAAGCAGGCCAAACGGTAAACCGGTAATAATTTGCGTCGCTGGCGCGGGTTTGCCATCCTGCGTCTAAAATTAAAGCGCTTCTGGCGCAGGCCGCAGGCGGGCAATGATTGGCAAATTTTTTCTGCCGACTATACTCGCTATCGGCATACTTTCGCCGATAATACGCATTCCATTGCCAGACTCGCCATCTTTGATAGTATGCGTCGCGCTTTAAAAGGTTAATGCTAGCGGCAAGGCGCGCGCCAGCACGGGAGCCTGATGGTTCATCGGGCAGTCATTCACTCGCGGAGTTAACACAGGGATGCGATTAACGACGAAGTTCTCAGCCTTTATCACGCTGCTAACTAGCCTGACCATCTTTGTCACGCTGATTGGCGCTTCGCTGAGTTTTTATAACGGCATTGAGAACAAGGTCGAAAACCGGGTTCAGGCGGTGGCGACCATGCTGGATAACCGGCTCATCACCACCTCTTTTGATCAGCTTGAGCCGCAGCTGGATGAGCTGATGACGCCGATCGAGATCGTGCATATCGATTTCATGCTTAACGGCAAACCACTCTACAGCCACTCCCGAACCGACAGCTACCGCCCGCTTGGCAGCCATGAGCAATTCCGTGAGATCACGGTCCCGTCGCTTAAACACCCCGGTATCACTCTGCATCTGGTCTACGTTGACCCAATGGTGAACTATTTCCGCTCGCTGTCGATCACGGCCCCGCTGTCGATCTCCATCGGCTTTATGGTGGTGATTATTTTCTTCGCCGTCCGCTGGATCCGCCGCCAGCTGGCTGGTCAGGAGCTGCTTGAGCTGCGTTCCACGCGCATCCTGAGCGGCGAGCGCGGGCCGCAGGTGCGCGGATCGGTCTATGAATGGCCAGCCAGCACCAGCAGCGCGCTGGATATGCTGCTGTCGGAGCTGCAATTCGCCAGCGATCAGCGCAGCCGTATGGATACGCTGATTCGCTCCTATGCGGCACAGGATTCTAAAACGGGCCTGAATAACCGCCTGTTCTTTGATAATCAGCTGGCCACGCTGCTGGAAGACCAGGAGAAAGTGGGCGCCTACGGCATCGTCATGATGATCCGTCTGCCGGAGTTCGATCTGCTAAGGGACAACTGGGGACGGGCGGCCGCCGAAGAGCATTACTTCACGCTTATCAACCTGCTCTCTACCTTTATTATGCGTTATCCCGGCGCGCTACTGGCGCGCTATCACCGTAGCGACTTCGCCGTGCTGCTGCCGCACCGCACGTTAAAAGAGGCGGATAGTATCGCCGGGCTGTTGCTGAAGGCCATGGACGCACTGCCGCCGACGCGCATTCTCGATCGCGACGATATGATGCATATCGGGATCTGTGCTTTCCGCAGCGGGCAATCGACAGCGCAGGTGATGGAGCACGCGGAAGCGGCAACGCGCAACGCGGTGCTGCAGGGTAGCAATAGTTGGTCGGTTTACGATGACACCCTTCCTGAGAAAGGCCGCGGCAACGTTCGCTGGCGGACGCTGATCGAACAGATGCTGAGCCGCGGGGGACCGCGGTTGTACCAAAAACCTGCCGTTACCCGCGATGGCCGGGTGCATCACCGTGAACTGATGTCGCGGATGTACGACGGTAAAGAAGAGGTGATCGCCGCCGAGTACATGCCGATGGTGCTGCAGTTTGGTCTGGCGGAGGAGTATGACCGCCTGCAGGTGACGCGCCTGCTGCCATTTTTAGGCTTCTGGCCTGAAGAAAACCTGGCGTTACAGCTGTCGGTGGAGTCGCTGATCCGTCCCCGTTTTCAGCGCTGGCTGCGCGATGCCTTAATGCAGTGTGAAAAATCGCAGCGTCAGCGGATTATTTTTGAACTTGCGGAGGCAGATGTTTGTCAATATATCGGCCGTCTGCAGCCGGTTATGCGGTTGGTTAACGCCCTGGGCGTTCGGGTGGCGGTCGTTCAGGCGGGACTAACCCTGGTGGGAACCAGCTGGATCAAGCAGCTGGATGCGGAGTTGATCAAACTGCATCCTGGGCTGGCGCGCAACATTGAAAAGCGCAGTGAGAACCAGCTGCTGGTGCAAAGTCTGGTGGAAGCCTGCAAAGGCATGCCTATGCAAGTTTTTGCGACGGGCGTACGCAGCCGCAGCGAGTGGTTAGTGCTGTCCCAGTGCGGTGTCACAGGCGGTCAGGGGGAATTTTTTGCGGCCTCACAGCCACTTGACACAAATGTGAAAAAATATTCGCAAAGATACTCGGTTTGATCTGCCGTTTAGCGTGATTTCACGTAGAATAACGCGCGCCATCGTGAAGGGGGTGTGCTTGTCTACTCGCCGGATCATCGCAATGTAAATGCCAGTGACCCTCCTTTGACAGGTTACAAATTCAGGCGTGGAGCGCTGCTGAAGATTTCAGCAATGAACGGAGTCGGAAAAATTTGTAACAAAGGAAATGAACTGCACTAATTTTCACCGCAGCAGGTGATTTTTGCGCCTTGTCGCTGCTGCGTGTGGTTGGTAAAGTAAGCGGATTTTGTTTTCCGCCCCAGCTTTCAGGATTATCCCTTAGTATGTTAAAAAAATTTCGTGGCATGTTTTCCAATGACCTGTCCATTGACCTGGGTACCGCGAATACCCTTATTTACGTAAAAGGACAAGGCATCGTATTGAATGAGCCTTCCGTGGTGGCCATTCGTCAGGATCGTGCCGGATCGCCGAAAAGCGTCGCCGCCGTAGGTCATGAAGCGAAGCAGATGCTCGGCCGTACCCCGGGTAATATCGCGGCGATTCGCCCGATGAAGGACGGCGTCATCGCTGACTTCTTCGTGACGGAAAAGATGCTGCAGCACTTTATCAAACAAGTGCACAGCAACAGCTTTATGCGCCCGAGCCCGCGCGTGCTGGTGTGCGTACCGGTTGGCGCCACCCAGGTTGAGCGTCGTGCGATCCGTGAATCCGCGCAGGGCGCTGGCGCTCGTGAAGTCTTCCTGATCGAAGAGCCGATGGCGGCAGCGATTGGCGCAGGCTTACCGGTTTCTGAAGCGACCGGTTCTATGGTTGTCGATATCGGCGGCGGTACTACCGAAGTCGCGGTTATTTCCCTGAACGGCGTGGTCTACTCTTCTTCCGTGCGTATCGGCGGCGACCGTTTCGACGAAGCCGTGATTAATTACGTGCGTCGTAACTACGGCTCCCTGATCGGTGAAGCGACCGCTGAGCGTATCAAACACGAAATCGGTTCGGCTTACCCGGGCGATGAAGTGCGTGAAATCGAAGTTCGCGGCCGTAACCTGGCGGAAGGCGTACCACGCGGCTTTACCCTGAATTCCAACGAAATTCTTGAAGCGCTGCAGGAGCCGCTGACCGGCATCGTGAGTGCGGTCATGGTTGCTCTGGAGCAGTGCCCGCCGGAACTGGCTTCTGATATCTCCGAGCGCGGGATGGTTCTTACCGGCGGTGGTGCGCTGCTGCGCAACCTGGACCGTCTGTTAATGGAAGAAACCGGTATTCCAGTCGTGGTTGCTGAAGATCCGCTGACCTGCGTAGCGCGTGGCGGCGGCAAGGCGCTGGAAATGATCGACATGCACGGCGGCGACCTGTTTAGCGAAGAGTAGTCAGCCTGAAGGTCTGGGGTGGCTTAGCGGCTGCCCCTGGTCTTTACTGACACGAGAATACGCATAGCCTATGAAGCCAATTTTTAGCCGTGGCCCCTCGCTACAGATTCGCCTTATTCTGGCGGTGCTGGTGGCGCTTGGCGTCATTATCGCCGACAGCCGCCTGGGTACGTTCAGTCAAATCAGAACGTACATGGATACAGCCGTCAGCCCTTTCTACTTTGTCTCTAATGGTCCCCGGGAACTCCTCGACAGCGTATCGCAAACGCTGGCGACCCGCGATCAGCTCGAACTGGAAAACCGCGCGCTGCGTCAGGAACTGTTGCTGAAAAACAGCGATCTGCTGATGCTGGGCCAGTACAAGCAAGAGAACGCGCGTCTGCGTGAACTGCTTGGCTCGCCGCTGCGCCAGGACGAACAAAAAATGGTGACGCAGGTCATCTCAACGGTCAACGACCCCTACAGCGATCAGGTGGTTATTGATAAGGGCAGCGTGAACGGTGTTTACGAAGGCCAGCCGGTTATCAGCGATAAAGGCGTGGTGGGGCAGGTGGTAGCGGTGGCGAAAATGACCAGCCGGGTGCTGCTGATCTGCGATGCCACCCATGCGCTGCCGATCCAGGTCCTGCGTAACGACATTCGCGTGATTGCCGCCGGTAACGGCTGTACTGACGATCTCCAGCTTGAGCATCTGCCGGCGAATACCGATATTCGCGTCGGCGATGTGCTGGTGACCTCTGGTCTCGGTGGCCGCTTCCCGGAAGGGTATCCGGTCGGGGTGGTCTCCTCGGTGAAGCTGGACACTCAGCGCGCCTACACCGTGATTCAGGCGCGTCCGACGGCCGGGCTGCAGCGCTTGCGCTATCTGCTGCTGCTGTGGGGCGCCGATCGCAATGGCGCCAACCCGATGACCCCGGAAGAGGTCCATCGCGTGGCTAACGAGCGCCTGATGCAGATGATGCCGCAGGTACTGCCTGCGCCGGATGCCATGGGGCCGCAGATGCCGGCGCCAGCCACCGGGCTGACGCCATCGCAGCCGTCTCTGCCTGCAGGGGGGCAATAGTGGCAAGTTATCGTAGCCAGGGACGCTGGGTTATCTGGCTCTCGTTTCTTATCGCGCTATTGCTGCAAATTATGCCCTGGCCGGCGGACATCAGCGTTTTCCGGCCCAACTGGGTATTATTGATCCTGCTGTACTGGATCCTCGCCCTGCCGCATCGGGTGAACGTGGGGACGGGCTTCGTGATGGGGGCTATTCTTGATCTCATTAGCGGCTCGACGCTGGGCGTTCGCGCGCTGTCCTTAAGCATTATCGCCTATCTGGTCGCGCTGAAATATCAGCTGTTCCGTAACCTGGCGCTGTGGCAACAAGCGCTGGTGGTCATGCTGTTATCCCTGGCCGTGGATATCATTGTTTTCTGGGCAGAGTTTTTAGTGATCAACGTCTCTTTCCGTCCGGAAGTATTCTGGAGTAGTGTAGTAAACGGTGTCCTCTGGCCATGGCTCTTCCTGCTGATGCGCAAAGTGCGTCAGCAATTTGCAGTGCAATAAGGTTGATATGACAACTCTGTATCTTGCTTCAGGTTCCCCGCGTCGGCAGGAACTGCTGACTCAGCTTGGTCTCACTTTCGAGCGTCTGGTTCCCGGTATTGAGGAACAGCGCCAGCCGCAGGAGAGCGCCGAGCACTATGTTGTCCGCCTGGCGCGCGAAAAAGCGCAGGCCGGGGTGGCGATGGCATCGCGCGATTTGCCGGTGCTGGGGGCGGATACGATTGTCATTCTTAACGGCGAAGTGCTGGAGAAACCGCGCGACGCTGAACACGCTGCAGCAATGCTGCGTCTGCTTTCCGGCCAAACGCATCAGGTCATGACTGCGGTGGCGCTGGCAGATACGCAGCAGATGCTGGACTGTCTGGTGGTCACGGACGTGACCTTCCGGCTGCTTAGCGAGCAGGATATCGCCGAATATGTGGCCAGCGGCGAGCCTTTAGATAAAGCAGGTGCATACGGTATTCAAGGGTTGGGTGGTTGCTTCGTCAGGAAGATTAATGGCAGCTATCACGCCGTAGTCGGCTTACCGCTGGTGGAAACGTATGAGTTGCTCAGTAACTTTAACTCACTGCGTAAAGAAAAGGGATAAAGATGACGGCTGAATTATTAGTTAACGTAACGCCATCCGAAACGCGCGTCGCGTATATCGATGGCGGTATTCTGCAGGAAATCCATATTGAGCGTGAAGCGCGACGCGGAATAGTAGGCAATATCTACAAAGGTCGTGTTAGCCGAGTGCTGCCGGGAATGCAGGCGGCTTTTGTAGATATTGGTCTCGATAAGGCGGCGTTCCTCCACGCCTCCGATATCATGCCGCATACCGAATGTGTCGCCGGTGAGGAGCAAAAGCAGTTTACCGTACGCGATATTTCGGAGCTGGTGCGCCAGGGCCAGGACCTGATGGTCCAGGTGGTCAAAGATCCGCTGGGCACCAAAGGCGCGCGTCTGACCACGGATATCACCCTGCCTTCCCGTTATCTGGTGTTTATGCCAGGCGCCTCCCATGTGGGAGTATCCCAACGCATTGAAAGCGAAGCCGAGCGTGAGCGGTTGAAGAAGGTTGTCGCAGATTACTGCGACGAGCAGGGCGGATTTATCATTCGCACCGCTGCGGAAGGGGTTCACGAGCAGGAAATGGCCGCCGATGCCGCCTATCTGAAGCGCGTCTGGACCAAGGTGATGGAGCGCAAAAAGCGCAATCAGACCCGTTATCAGCTGTACGGCGAGCTGGCCCTGGCTCAGCGCGTGCTGCGTGATTTTGCCGATGCGCATCTCGACCGTATTCGCGTCGACTCTCGCCTGACCTACGAGGCGTTACTTGAGTTCACCGCTGAATATATCCCGGAAATGACCAGCAAGCTGGAACACTACAGCGGCCGCCAGCCGATTTTCGATCTCTTTGATGTGGAGAACGAAATTCAGCGCGCGCTGGAGCGTAAGGTTGAGCTGAAGTCCGGGGGCTACCTGATCATCGACCAGACCGAGGCGATGACTACCATTGATATCAATACCGGGGCGTTTGTCGGGCACCGGAATCTTGACGATACTATCTTCAATACCAATATCGAAGCCACCCAGGCGATAGCCCGCCAGCTACGTTTGCGTAACCTCGGCGGCATTATCATCATTGATTTCATTGACATGAACAATGAAGACCATCGTCGACGGGTACTGCACTCCTTAGAGCAGGCGCTGAGTAAAGATCGGGTGAAAACCAGCATTAATGGCTTCTCGCAGCTGGGACTGGTGGAGATGACCCGCAAGCGCACGCGTGAAAGCGTGGAGCATGTGCTGTGCAACGAGTGCCCGACCTGCCACGGACGCGGAACGGTAAAGTCGGTTGAAACGGTATGCTATGAGATTATGCGTGAGATCGTCCGTGTGCATCATGCTTATGATTCCGATCGCTTCCTGGTCTATGCTTCCCCTGCGGTGGCGGAAACCCTGAAAGGGGAAGAGTCGCACGCGCTGGCGGAAGTGGAAATCTTTGTCGGCAAGCAGGTCAAGGTACAAATTGAGCCGCTCTATAATCAAGAGCAGTTCGATGTGGTTATGATGTAAGACACCGCGTCATTGTGCGGCTGACAAGGAGAGAGGCGTGAGGCGACTGCCCGGGATTTTATTGCTCACCGTGGCAACATTGATTGTTATCGTCGCGCTGCTGGTGAGTGGCTTGCGTCTCGTGTTGCCGCAGCTTGACTCCTGGCGTCCGCAGCTGCTGGAGAAGATTTCCACACTTACCGGCACGCCGGTGGATGCCTCGCAGATCACCGCCAGCTGGCAAAATTTTGGTCCGACGTTAGATGTCCGTGATATTCAGGTAGGGCTGAAAGACGGCGGCAAAATGGCGGTGAAGCGCGTGACCCTGGCGCTGGACGTCTGGCAGAGTTTGCTGCATATGCGCTGGCAGTTCCGCGATCTTACCTTCTGGCAGCTGCAGGTTCATACCAACACCCCTATTCAGACCAATGACGGCGGCGAAAGCCTGAAAACCGACCGCATCAGCGATCTCTTTTTACGTCAGTTCGACCACTTTACCCTGCGCGACAGCCATCTGAGCTTCCTGACCATTTCCGGTCAGCGGGCGGAGCTGGCAGTCCCGCAGCTGACCTGGCTTAACGGCAGGAACCGTCACCGCGCCGAGGGGCAGCTTAGCCTCTCCAGTCTCACCGGCCAGCATGGCGTGATGCAGGTGCGGATGGATCTCCGCGATGAGGATGGCCTGCTGAATAAAGGGCGAGTCTGGCTACAGGCTGACGATATTGACGTCAAACCGTGGCTCGGCCGCTGGATGCAGGACAATATCGCTCTGAAGAGCGCCCGCTTCAGCCTTGAAGGTTGGATGACCATTGAAAAAGGCGATGTGGCCAGCGGTGACGTATGGCTGAAAAAAGGGGGCGCCAGCTGGCAGGGGGATGACGAAGTTCATCACCTGTCAGTGGATAACCTGACGGCGCATCTCTCCCACGACAAGCAGAGCTGGGGCTTCTACATTCCCGATACGCGGATCGCTATCGACGATAAACCCTGGCCAAGCGGCGCGCTGGCGATGGCCTGGATCCCGGCGCAGGACGTCGGTGGCGACGACCATCAGCGTAGCGATGAATTACGCATTCGTGCCAGCAACTTAACCCTCAGCGGCCTCAGCGGATTACAGCCCTTCGCCGATAAGCTGGCGCCTTCCCTGGGCGAGCTCTGGCGCACCACGCAGCCCAGCGGCAAAATCAACCTGCTGGCGCTCGATATTCCCCTGCAGGCGACGGAGAAAACGCGCTTTCAGGCGCAGTGGAGCGATCTGGCATGGAAGCAGTGGAAACTCCTGCCGGGAGCGGAACACTTTTCCGGCAGTCTGAATGGCAGCGTTGAGCACGGGGAACTGCGCGCCCGCATGACGCAGGCGCTGATGCCTTATACCGGTGTTTTCCGCGCCCCGCTGGAGATCGCCGCTGGCGAAGCCACCCTCAGCTGGGTGAAAAACGACAAAGGGTTTATGCTTGATGGCCGCGATATTGACGTGCAGGCGACGGGTGTCCGCGCCCGCGGCGGCTTCCGCTATCTGCAACCGCAGGGAGATGATCCCTGGCTGGGCATTCTGGCGGGCATCAGCACCAATGATGGTGGCCAGGCATGGCGTTACTTCCCGGAAAACCTGATGGGCAAGGCGCTGGTGGACTATCTCAGCGGCGCGATTAAAGCCGGACAGGCTCGCGATGCGACGCTGGTGTATGGCGGCAATCCGCATCTTTTCCCTTACCCGCATAATGAAGGGCAGTTCCAGGTTTATGTCCCGCTGAAGAACGCCACTTTTGCCTTCCAGCCGGACTGGCCGGCGCTGACCGGGCTGAACATCGACCTCAACTTCATCAATAACGGGTTGTGGATGCGGGCGGATAAAGCGATGCTCGGCAATGTCACCGCCAGCAATCTCGATGCCGCGATCCCGGACTATACCGCTGAAAAGCTGTTGATTGATGCCGATATCAAAGGCCCGGGCAAAGAGGTGGGACCTTATTTCAACACCACGCCGCTGAAAGAGACCCTGGGAGCGGCGCTGGATTCCCTGCAGCTGGACGGGGATGTGAGCGCTCGCTTACATCTTAACATCCCTTTAGATGGCGAAATGACCACCGCGAAAGGCGATGTGCGTCTGCAGAATAACAGTCTGTTTATCAAGCCGTTAGACACCACTCTGCAAAACCTGAGCGGGAATTTCAGCTTCGTGAATGGCGATCTCAATAGCGAAACGTTGAGCGCGACCTGGTTTCATCAGCCGCTGAATCTCAATTTTTCCACCCGGGAGGGCGAAAAAGCGTTTCTGGTGGACGTCGGGATGAACGCCAACTGGCAGCCATCGCATACCGGGTTGCTGCCAAAAGCCGTCAACGAGTCGCTGAGCGGCAGCGTGCCGTGGGAGGGCAAGGTCGCTATCGAACTGCCGTACCATGGTAACGCCAGCTATAAGGTTGATATCAACGGCGACCTCAAGAATGTGAGCAGTCACTTACCTTCGCCGGTCAATAAGCCCGCTGGAGAGCCGATGCCGATCAAAATTAACGTCGCCGGCGGTTTGAGCAGCTTCGACCTGACCGGCTCCGTCGGCGCGAAGAATCATATCAACAGCCGCTGGTTGCTGAACCATAAGCTGACGTTGGATCGGGCAATCCTTACTTCGGACAGCAAGGGGCTCTCTCCGCTGCCTGACCAGCCTGGGGTTGAACTCAATTTGCCACCGATGGATGGCGCTCAATGGCTGGCGCTCTTTCAAAACGGGGCGGCGAATGAAGTCAGCAGCACCATACTCTTTCCCCAGCGCATTGTGCTGCGTACGCCGTCGCTGGCGCTTGCCGGTCAACAGTGGAACAACGTCAGTCTGATGTCGCAGCCGGTCGCCGGCGGCTCGCAGGTCGAGGCGCAGGGGCGTGAAATCAACGCTACCCTGACGATGCGCGACAATGCGCCCTGGCTGGCGAATGTGCGTTATCTCTATTTCAACCCGACCAGCGCCAATGGCCAGACCGGTGAGAAGAACGCAGCCCCGCAGGCAGAGACGCGGCTGGATTTCCACGGCTGGCCCGATCTGCAGCTGCGCTGTGCGGAATGCTGGTTGTGGGGGCAAAAATATGGCCGTATTGACGGCGATGTGGCGATTAAGGGCGATACCTTAACGCTCTCCAATGGTCTGGTGGATACCGGGTTTGGCCGACTGACGACCGATGGCGTCTGGGTCAGCGCGCCGGCTGGTGTACGCACGTCGCTGAAAGGCAAACTGCATGGCAATAAAACGGATGAGTTTGCCAGTTTCTTCGGCGTTTCCACGCCGGTGAAGGATTCGCCGTTTGACATCGACTATGATCTGCACTGGCGCGCGCCGCCCTGGTCGCCCGATGTCGCATCGCTCAATGGGATCATTAAAAGCCACCTCGGCAAGGGACAGTTTACCGACCTGAGTACCGGACACGCTGGCCAACTGCTGCGTTTGCTGAGCGTTGATGCCCTGCTGCGTAAGCTGCGCTTCGACTTTAGCGATACCTTCAGCGAGGGCTTTTACTTCGACTCGATTAACAGTACGGCATGGATCAAGGATGGCGTGCTGCATACCGACGATACGCTGGTGGATGGCCTGGAAGCGGATATTGCCATGAAAGGTTCGGTCGATTTGGTGCGTCGCCGGCTGGATCTGCAGGCGGTGGTGGCGCCGGAGATCTCTGCGACCGTCGGCGTGGCGGCGGCTTTTGCCGTCAACCCTATCGTCGGCGCGGCGGTGTTTGCCGCCAGCAAGGTGCTGGGCCCGCTGTGGAACAAAGTCTCGATTCTGCGCTATCGCATTACTGGTCCGATTGACCAGCCGCAGATCAATGAGGTGCTGCGCCAGGCGCGTAGCAACAAAAAGCAATGATTTGACGATTGCCGGGAATTGCCGCAATCTCAATAGATCGCCTTCTGTATTTCCGCCTGTCAGGCGGCAACAAACGAGTAGCATAACGATGAGTCTGAACCTGGTAAGTGAACAATTACTGTCGGCAAATGGCCTGAATCATCAGGATCTGTTTGCCATTCTTGGTCAACTGACCGAGCGCCGCCTCGATTACGGCGATCTCTATTTTCAGTCGAGCTATCACGAATCCTGGGTTCTGGAAGACAGCATCATTAAAGATGGGTCGTACAACATTGACCAGGGCGTAGGCGTGCGCGCCGTCAGCGGCGAAAAAACGGGCTTTGCCTATGCGGACCAGATTAGCAAGCTGGCGCTGGAGCAGAGCGCCCAGGCGGCGCGGACGATTGTGCGTGATACCGGTAATGGCAAAGTGCAGACCCTGGGAGCCGTTGAGTACAGCCCTTTGTACACCAGCATCGACCCGCTGCAGAGCATGAGTCGGGAAGAGAAGCTGGATATTCTGCGCCGGGTGGACAAAGTCGCCCGGGCGGCGGACAAGCGCGTGCAGGAAGTTTCGGCCAGCCTGAGCGGCGTTTATGAGCTGATTCTGGTGGCCGCCACCGACGGCACCCTCGCCGCGGACGTTCGCCCGCTGGTGCGCCTTTCGGTCAGCGTGCTGGTGGAAGAGGATGGCAAGCGTGAGCGCGGCAGCAGCGGCGGCGGTGGACGCTTTGGCTATGACTATTTCCTCGCCTCCCAGGAGGGCGACGTGCGGGCTGATGCCTGGGCGAAAGAAGCCGTGCGCATGGCGCTGGTGAACCTTTCGGCAGTCGCCGCCCCGGCGGGGATGCTGCCGGTGGTGCTCGGCGCCGGCTGGCCTGGCGTCCTGCTGCACGAAGCGGTCGGCCATGGGCTGGAAGGTGATTTCAACCGTCGCGGCACCTCGGTCTTTAGCGGCCATATGGGGGAATTAGTTGCCTCTGAGCTGTGCACCGTGGTGGATGATGGCACCATCGTCGATCGTCGCGGGTCGGTTGCCATCGATGACGAAGGCACGCCGGGGCAATACAACGTGCTGATCGAAAACGGCATCCTGAAAGGCTATATGCAGGATAAGCTCAATGCGCGTCTGATGGGCGTCGCGCCGACCGGTAACGGCCGTCGCGAGTCGTATGCTCATCTGCCGATGCCGCGTATGACCAATACCTATATGCTGGCGGGCCAGTCGACGCCGCAGGAGATTATCGAGTCGGTCGATTACGGTATCTTCGCGCCTAACTTTGGCGGCGGGCAGGTGGATATCACCTCCGGTAAGTTTGTCTTCTCTACCTCCGAAGCCTATCTGATCGAAAAAGGGAAGGTCACGAAGGCGGTGAAAGGGGCCACGCTGATCGGCTCCGGGATTGAAACCATGCAGCAGATTTCGATGGTAGGGAATGACCTGCGGCTGGATAACGGCGTTGGCGTTTGTGGCAAAGAGGGCCAGAGCGTGCCGGTGGGCGTCGGCCAGCCGACCCTGAAGGTCGATAATCTTACCGTCGGCGGTACCGCCTGATCCTGACCAGGTTCCCGGCCCTGCCGGGAACCGCTTCACCGGGCGATCCCGCGCCCGTGCATGCCCTGATAGATCTTCGCCACGTCGACAAAATACTCTGTCAGATAGTTGATACAGACCTGCACTTTCAGCGGCAGTTTATCCTTTTCCGTATACAGCGCGTAGACCGGCCGCGGATCGGACTGGTAGCTGGGCAACAGGATCTCCAGCTCGCCGCGGTTGATCTCTTCGATCGCCCACATCAATGGTACATAAGCGATACCCACCCCGGCTGTCAGCCAGCGTATCAGCGTCATGGGATCGTTGGTCACAAAGCGCCCCTGCGGGATCAGGCGGGTTGAGATCCCTTCCGGGGCGATAATTTCAAATTCGTTATCCGGACGTACGCTATATTCGAGCCATGAATGGCTGGCGAGGTCGGCCGGTTTCTCCGGATTGCCTGCTTGCGCCAGATAGCTTTTGGCGGCGCATAATACCATCGGCATTGAGCCCAGGCGGCGGGAAAAAAGGCTGGAATCCTGCAGGGCCCCCACGCGGATCACCACGTCAAGGCCGTCGGCGATCAGGTCAGGGGCTGGTATGCCGGTGACCAGATTGACGGAGAGTCCGGGGTATTCTTTCAGCATTTCCGCCGTTATGCGCGCCAGAACATTTTGTGCCATAGTTGAAGAGCAACCGATGCGCAGCGTCCCGATGGGGGTGTTATTAAATGCGTATAATTGCTCATGGACATCCTGCGCTTCAAACAGCATCCTACGGCAGCCCTGGTAATAGATTTTACCTGCTTCAGTTAAGCCAAGGCTGCGGGTGCTGCGGTTGAGCAGCTTTACCTGCAGCTCATCTTCCAGTTTGGCTACGGTCTGACTGATCGAAGAAACGCTCATCTGAAGCTGGCGGGCCGCCGCGGTGAATGAACCTAATTCGACCACTTTGGCGAAAACGGACATGCGTTTTAATCGTTCCATTATTCACTCTGGCTTAAAAGTGATTTAGATCACACATTGTAGATAATGCGGCAATCGTTACGTTAATATATTGTTAGCTACATAATAAACGCATCTGCTCACTACCTGTACGCTTCTTATTCAAGGTCATCATGAGTCTGTTTCCTGTCATCGTGATTTTCGGCTTATCGTTTCCGCCGATCTTCTTCGAGTTGCTTTTGTCGCTGGCCATCTTTTGGCTGGTGCATCGACTGCTGGTTCCGACCGGCATTTACGATTTTGTCTGGCACCCTGCACTGTTTAATACGGCGCTATATTGCTGCCTTTTTTATTTGATATCGCGCTTGTTCGTTTGAGGTTGATGTGAAAACACTAACAAGAAATATCCTCCGTACCGCTATTACCGTGATACTGGTCATTTTGGCTTTCGTGGCGATTTTCCGCGCCTGGGTCTATTACACCGCTTCGCCGTGGACGCGGGATGCGCGCTTTAGCGCTGACATTGTGGCGATTGCCCCTGACGTCTCCGGGCTGATTTCCCAGGTAAACGTCAAGGATAACCAACTGGTTAAGAAAGACCAGGTATTGTTCGTTATTGACCAACCTCGTTACCAAAAAGCGCTGGCGGAAGCGGAAGCCGATGTCGCCTACTACCAGACCTTAGCGCAGGAGAAGCGCGTTGAAGCGGGTCGGCGTAATAAGCTGGGCATACAGGCGATGTCGCGGGAAGAAATAGACCAGGCGAACAACGTGCTGCAAACCGTTGAGCATCAGTTGGCGAAAGCGGTAGCCAGCCGCGATCTGGCCAGGCTGGACCTCGAGCGCACAGAAATTCGCGCCCCCGCGGATGGCTGGGTGACCAACCTTAACGTCTATACCGGGGAGTTTATTACCCGCGGCTCCACGGCGGTGGCGCTGGTGAAAGAGAATACGTTTTACGTCATGGCCTATCTGGAAGAGACCAAGCTGGAAGGCGTCCGCCCTGGCTACCGTGCGGAGATTACCCCGCTTGGCAGCAGCAAAACCATTAAAGGGACAGTGGACAGTATCGCTGCAGGGGTGACCAACGCCAGCAGCAGCAGCGACTCGAAAGGGATGGCCTCGGTCGACTCCAACCTTGAGTGGGTGCGTCTGGCGCAGCGTGTGCCGGTGCGTATTCGCCTCGACCAGCAGCAGGGCAATCTGTGGCCATCGGGCACCACGGCGACGGTGGTGATCACCGGTAAAGAAGACCGCGATACCAGCCGGGCCAACTTCTTCCAGAAACTGGCTATGCGCCTGCGCGAATTCGGTTAATCGCTATGGGGACATATACCATTGCTCCCCGGCATCTCCGCTTTGCCATTAAGCTTGCATGCGCGGTGGTGCTGGCGCTGTTCGTCGGTTTCCATTTTCAGCTCGAAACACCGCGCTGGGCAGTACTGACGGCAGCGATCGTCGCCGCCGGGCCAGCCTTTGCTGCTGGCGGCGAACCTTACTCGGGCGCGATCCGCTATCGTGGGATGTTGCGAATTGCCGGGACCTTTATTGGCTGTATTGCGGCGCTGATTATCATCATCCTGATGATCCGTGCGCCTCTGCTGATGATGCTGGTTTGCTGCCTGTGGGCCGGGTTTTGTACCTGGATTTCGTCGCTGGTTAAGGTCGAGAACTCCTATGCCTGGGGACTGGCCGGGTACACTGCGCTGATTATCATTATCACCATCCATACCAATCCGATGCTGGCGCCGCAGTTTGCTGTCGAACGCTGTAGCGAAATTGTCATCGGTATTGTCAGCGCTATCGTCGCCGACCTGCTGTTCTCTCCACGTTCGATTAAAAAAGAGATCGACCTTGAGCTGGATAACCTGCTGATTGCGCAATATAAGCTGATGCAGTTATGCGTCGCCCACGGTGAAAAAGAGGAAGTGGATCAGGCGTGGGGCGCGCTGGTGCGTCGCACCACGGCGCTGGAAGGTATGCGCAGTAATCTGATCATGGAATCCTCTCGCTGGGCGAAGGCGAATCAGCGCCTGAAGGCGATCAATACCCTTTCATTAACGCTTATCACCCAGGCTTGCGAGACCTACCTGATTCAGAACTCGCGCCCGGAAATGGTGACGGATGACTACCGTGAGCTGTTCGCCGAGCCGGTGGAGACAGTGCAGGACGTCCACCAGCAGTTGAAGCGTATGCGCCGTTTTCTGACCTGGAAAGGCGAGCATAATACGCCCGTCACCATCTACAGCTGGGTGGGTGCCGCTACGCGCTACTTATTGCTTAAGCGTGGCGTGGTGGGTAACACCAAAATCAGTCGCATTGAAGATAGTGTGCTGCGCGGCGAAGCGGTGGTCAAAGTGGAATCTGCTGAGCGCCACCATGCGATGGTGAACTTCTGGCGTACCTCCGTCTCCTGTATCCTCGGGACGCTGTTCTGGTTGTGGACAGGCTGGACCTCAGGCAGCGGCGCGATGGTGATGATTGCCGTCGTTACCGCGCTGGCGATGCGCCTGCCTAACCCCCGAATGGTGGCGATGGACTTCCTTTATGGCACCCTGGCGGCGTTACCGCTGGGTACCCTGTACTTCCTGGTGATCATGCCGGCGACGCAGCAGAGCATGCTGCTGCTTTGCATCAGCCTGGCGGCGATGGCGTTCTTTATCGGTATCGAAGTGCAGAAAAGGCGTCTCGGATCGCTGGGAGCGCTGGCGAGCACCATTAACATTCTGGTGCTGGATAACCCGATGCAGTTTCAGTTCAGTCAGTTCCTCGACAGTGCGCTGGGGCAGATCGTCGGCTGTTTCCTTGCCCTGATGGTCATTCTCATTGTCAGGGATAATTCTCGGGCCAGAACCGGTCGGGTGCTGTTGAATCAGTTTGTCTCTGCGGCGGTCTCTTCGCTGACAACGAACTCGGCGCG
Organism: Klebsiella sp. SWET4; assembly: GCF_024296565.1. Lineage (NCBI taxonomy): Bacteria > Pseudomonadati > Pseudomonadota > Gammaproteobacteria > Enterobacterales > Enterobacteriaceae > Klebsiella > Klebsiella sp. SWET4. Next base: position 31,619 of record NZ_JANCOB010000002.1, read on the forward strand.
TCGTAAAGAGAACCATCTGCCCGCGCTCTATCAGCAGTTGTTTTTATTGCTCAATAAGTTCCCCGGCGATGTCGCCCGCTTCCGTCTGGCATTGACGTTGATTATTGCCCATCAGCGCCTGCGTGATGCGCCCGTGCCGGTGAACGACGATCTGTCGGCCTTCCATCGACAGCTGCGACGTACCGCAGATCATGTGATCTCCGCCGGGAGTGATGATAAGCGTCGGCGCTACTTTACCCAGCTGCTGGCTGAGCTTGATGTCTATCAGGAGAAGTTGCGGGTCTGGGAGGCTTCGCCCCAGGTGACCGAGCCCGTGCGGCGGCTGGTTGAGATGTTGCACAAGTACCAGCATGTGCTGACCAGCAGTTAACCCCTAAACCGACGCCCAGGCGTCGGTTTTTTTATCGCTATACTTAACGGCGACAGGAAGAGAAGCGGGAGGGGCTGCCATGACCACCTATACGTTTGATTTTGACGAAATCGCCGAACAACAGGATTTCTACCGGGAGTTTTCCCGAACCTTTGAGCTGGCTCAGGATAAGGTCAACAACCTCGATTCACTGTGGGACGCGGTGACTGGTGGGCTGCTGCCATTGCCGCTGGATATTGAGTTTATTCATTTAAACGACAAGCAGCGTCGGCGCTTCGGCGCGCTGATTTTATTATTTGATGAAGCAGAAGAGGAGCTGGAGGGGGAGTTGCGCTTTAACGCCCGGCATGGCTAAACGTTCATTTCTAATCTGTTGAATATTGGTGAAGGCTTCCCTCCAGAGGTTGCGCGCCTCGCCGACCGTGACGGACGTGTTTCTGAACCAGGGGAGCGCATTGAGACATCGCTGTTCCGGACGGGGCCGGCGATGAAGCAAAAAAAAGCCCCCGGCAGGCGGGGGCAAGTCGTCGAAATAAGACGACGAGGGTTTATTTGTACAGCTCAGCGGTGGCGTGCCAGCTATCGCCGGTACGTGCTTCAATAATACGGTAGCTGCTGGCGCCTTCTTTCTCGGCTTTAGCGGCCAGCTCCTGACGCATGTCCATTGGCGCACTACCTACCTGGGATACGGAGATGGTGCCCATGGACTGCAGGTTTTGTGCTTGTTCAGCGTTAACTTGCTGAACGGCCGCGCTTGCGCCGAAAGAGAGAACGGAAGCCAGGCCAAGGGATGCGATGATCATTGCGCGTTTCATAATCTTTACTCCAGTCTTTGTTTTGCCGCGGCGGGGGATGTATGCGCCCAGGCCGCGGTAGAGAATCTGTGTCGGGTTAGTCGTTGACGAACTACAACTTATTTATAAAGCTCAGCGGTGGCATGCCAGTGGTCGCCAGTGCGGGCTTCGATAATGCGATAAGAAGAAGCCCCTTCTTCCTGCGCTTTCTTGTTCAGCATTTCATGCATATCCATCGGGGAAGAGGCTACCGCGCCGACGGAAACTGTGCCGATGGCCTCGCGGCCCTGGGCTTGCTCGCTGTTGATAACGTCAGCGGCAAAAGCGCCAAACGACACGACGGACAGGATGCTGAGTGCTGCTACAGTGGTTTTGATTTTCATGATGTTCACCTCGTCGAATCTTTTTGTTGAGGGTCTTTGTTTCGTGACCCTCATCACAAAACCAAGTATACACTAATCACCAAAAATATTAATACCATGCTAATTGTTTTGCGCGTTAATAGTTACAATGAATTGCGCTTTTTATAACCTATAAGAATTAAAAATGACAACTTATCCGCAGTGATAAGATTTATTTCTAATAAAATCATAAAGGTATGCGAATTTGATCTTTTGTGCGTTTTAGGCGTTTCCCTTAAGTAAAAGAACGTATAGACGCGTTAAATCACACAAAATGTTAAATAATTGTTGGATTGAGGGGCGTGAGAGAGAAAGAAAGGGGAGTCGCCCTCTGACGATTGCCAGAGGGGAATACTCAGAGTTCCTGTTCGAACAGGACCAGGATGGCGTCGTGCAGATCTTTCACCGTAAAGCCGCGCGCAGGGGTGGTGAAGATGGTGTCATCCCCGGCGATGCTGCCGAGAATACCTTCCGCCTTGCCCAGCGAGTCGAGAAGACGGGCAATCAGCTGCGCCGCGCCGGGGCTGGTGTGAATCACCACGACGGCATCGTTATAGTCGATATCCAGCACCAGATTTTTCAGCGGGCTGGAGGTGGTCGGCACGCCAAGCTCAGCAGGCAGGCAATAGACCATTTCCATTTTGGCGTTACGGGTACGAACCGCGCCAAATTTGGTGAGCATGCGGGAGACCTTCGATTGGTTGATATTCTCGAAGCCTTCTTCCTGCAGCGCCTGGACGATCTCACCCTGCGAGCTGAATTTTTCTTCTTTAAGCAGCGCTTTAAACGCTTTAACCAGTTCTTCTTGTTTTGCCGAACTTCGCATAAGTCACCCAGATTATGGTGGTAAAAACAACATCATTATGCATAACCGTGAATTTTTATGCAAATAATCCGCAACGGGATAGGTCAATAATGTTATGAAGGGGGCATATTTTAGCAAAAAAACCATATAAGGAACATGTTCACATCACAACGCTTAAAGCCATGTAAAAGTAAATGAAATGTTATTGAGTTGGTGTTGTTTTGCGCAACTGGCTGGGTGTATTGTAACCAACAGTCGATCCGGTACTTCGCTTTGCTGGATGGTCAGTCAGGAAGCATAAAGTGCGCCGCTGTTCTATTGCTACGCACAATAATGCATTCTTCAGCCATAATCATTGTAATTGTTCATCTTGTGAATTAAGGTCCAGGCGACGGAATAACGAAAGACTAAATTAACCATAATAAGGAGTTTAGGATGAAAGTTGCAGTCCTTGGCGCCGCCGGTGGTATCGGCCAGGCGCTTGCCCTACTACTTAAGACCCAACTGCCTTCAGGTTCAGAGCTCTCGTTGTACGACATCGCTCCGGTTACGCCGGGCGTGGCGGTAGATCTAAGTCATATCCCCACAGATGTAAAAATTAAAGGATTTTCCGGTGAAGATGCTACCCCGGCGCTGGAAGGCGCTGATGTGGTGCTGATCTCCGCGGGCGTAGCGCGTAAGCCCGGCATGGATCGTTCCGACCTGTTTAATGTGAATGCCGGCATCGTTAAGAACCTGGTGCAGCAGATTGCCAAAACCTGCCCACAGGCCTGCATTGGTGTTATCACCAACCCGGTGAATACCACCGTGGCTATCGCCGCCGAAGTGCTGAAAAAAGCCGGCGTGTACGATAAAAACAAGCTGTTCGGCGTCACCACGCTGGACATTATCCGCTCCAATACCTTTGTCGCTGAGCTGAAAGGTAAATCGGCAACCGAGGTGGAAGTCCCGGTCATTGGTGGTCACTCCGGCGTCACCATTCTGCCATTATTGTCGCAGATCCCGGGCGTCAGCTTCAGCGATCAGGAAGTGGCCGATCTGACTAAACGCATTCAAAATGCCGGTACCGAAGTCGTGGAAGCGAAAGCGGGCGGTGGGTCGGCGACGTTGTCGATGGGTCAGGCGGCTGCGCGCTTTGGTCTCTCTCTGGTTCGCGCGATGCAGGGAGAGAAAGGTGTGGTGGAGTGCGCCTACGTGGAAGGCGACGGCCACTATGCGCGTTTCTTCTCCCAGCCGCTGCTGCTGGGAAAAAACGGCGTGGAAGAGCGACAGTCTATCGGCAAACTCAGCGCCTTTGAGCAGCAGGCGCTGGAAGGCATGCTGGACACCCTGAAGAAAGATATCGCGCTCGGCGAAGACTTCGTCAACAAGTAACCTCGCACGTGCAAAAAAGCCGGAACCGTTGTTCCGGCTTTTTATTGCCTCACTTTTCGCCTCCATGCGCCAGCGGTCGGGCAAATCTGCTAAAATCCCCCGCGTTTTAAGCCACCAGCCATGAGGACAGCGTGAAAAAGATCGAAAGAAAACAGACCCGGGACCAAATCGCGCAGATGATTCGTTATCAGATCCTCTCCGGCGCCATGAAACCCGGGGAGGAACTGACTCAGGAGAACATCGCGGAACAATTGGGACTTTCACGTATGCCGGTTAGGGAAGCGCTACAGTCCCTTGAACAGGAAGGATTTCTGGTGCGCTTGCCTAACCGACATATGCAGGTCTCCACGCTGGCCGTCGAGGATGTGAGCCATATTTTTCGCGTTATCGCGGTGATGGCTGTTGAACTGTTTGCCCTCGTGCCGGCAAATCAGGGGGAATTACTTCGCGCGCGCGCGCAGGAGCTGGCGCGTGCTGGCGATAATGCCGGTGAACTGGCGTTTCATCAGTTGCTGATTTCCTATCTTGATAACCGCTATCTGGCAAAGGCGTATCAGCAATTTTTGGACGGTTATATTTCCTATGTCATTCTGTACCTGAAAGAGGATGGCCAGGAGTCGGCGCAGATCCTGAACGAACTGGCGAGCGCCATTGGCCATGGCGAAGGCGAAAAAATTGCTCAGGCAACACAGCGTTATTTCCTTATGCTTGCGGAGATAATGCGTCAACATATGAAGGATTGGGAAAGTGCAGAAGCCTAAATTAGGGAAAATTAAGCTTCTTTCCGCGAAGGAGCAGGTGGCGGCGGTTTTGCGTAAAGCGATCCTTTCGCGGGATTTAGTGGAAGGGCAGGAAATTACCCTTGAAGGGATTGCCAAAATGGTTGGCGTTTCCAGCATGCCGGTACGTGAAGCGTTTCAGATTTTAGCCGCCGATGGTCTGATTCAAGTGCGGCCGAATAAAGGTGCGGTGGTGCTGGGGATTAATGAGCAGACTATCCGCGAGCATTACGAAATTCGCGCTGTACTGGAAAGTGAAGCGGTGGCGAAAGCTTCTCGTCCAGGGACCGATATTTCACGCATCGCTCAGGTTCACTATGCCGCAGAGAAGGCGCTGGCAGACAATAATTCTGCTGAATATTCCGACCTGAACCAGGCCTTCCACATGGAGATCTGGAACGCGGCGGGAAATGAAAAAATGAAGATGCTGCTCTGCAACATGTGGAACGGACTGTCGATGGGGCACAAGGTGACCGAAGAAGAGTACGCCGTCATTTCCCTCCGTGAACATAAAGCGATCTTACAAGCGCTTGAGCAGCATAACGAAGCGCTGGCCCGTCAGCGAATGCATGAGCATATCATCCGCTCGATGGAGAATATGCTCACGCGTTACCTGCCCGATCCTGCTCCCTGACCGGATCGATCGCCAGCGAATAGCTGGCGTTTGTTATATTTATCAACGTTATTAATTCCTCAACGTGACGATCTGCGCAGGATCTTGATGTAGATCTCATTGCGCGATCATTCCACAAAAACGCATTGACTTACTTTTTGCATGGGAATAATTTCTCCCTCGTCAATATTGGATACAATATCATATATCATTGATAGGAAGAATTATAAGTATGGAACCGATTACCATCACCCTATGTTTGCTGGTGTTCGCTATCGTTATGTTCGTCTGGGAGAAAGTGCCGCTGGCAGTGACTTCCATGGTGGTTTGCGTGGCGTTAGTGGTCACTGGCGTATTGGATCTGAAGCAGGCCTTTGCCGGTTTTATCGACAGCAACGTCATTCTTTTTGTCGCCATGTTCATCGTTGGCGGGGCGTTATTTGAGACCGGGATGGCCAATAAAGTCGGTGGGGTGATCACTCACTTCGCCAAAACGGAGAAGCAGCTGATCTTCACCATTATGGTGGTGGTTGGCGTGATGTCAGGTTTTCTCTCCAATACCGGTACAGCAGCCGTATTGATCCCGGTCGTCATTGGCGTAGCCGCCAAATCGGGATTTTCCCGCTCGCGTCTGCTGATGCCGCTGGTGTTTGCTGCCGCGCTGGGCGGCAACCTGTCGCTGATTGGCGCGCCGGGCAACCTGATTGCGCAATCGGCCCTGCAAAATATCGGTAGCGGCTTCGGTTTCTTTGAGTATGCGAAAGTGGGTCTACCGATGCTGGTCTGCGGCATCCTCTATTTCCTGACCATTGGCTATAAGTTTCTGCCCAATAATCCAAACAGCGGGGAAGTGGGCAGCGTCGGCGAACAGCGGGATTACAGCCACGTTCCACGCTGGAAGCAGATCCTGTCCCTGGTGGTGTTGATCGCCACGATCCTCGGCATGATTTTCGAAAAACAGACCGGCATTAGCCTGGCGGTGGCCGGCTGTATCGGTGCCCTGGTGCTGGTGGTTACCGGGGTGCTGACGGAAAAGCAAGCTTACAAGGCCATTGATTCACAGACTATTTTTATCTTCGGCGGCACTCTGGCGCTGGCAAAGGCGCTGGAAATGACCGGGGCGGGCAAGCTGGTGGCTGACCAGATTATCGGTCTACTGGGCAACAACTCCTCGCCGTTCATGCTGCTGGTGGTGGTCTTTGCCCTCTCCGTGGTGATGACCAACTTTATGTCCAATACCGCCACCGTCGCGCTGTTGGTGCCGGTGAGCCTGTCGATTGCCGCCGGTATGGGCGCCGATCCGCGTGCGGTGCTGATGGCGACGGTAATTGGCAGCTCCTGCGCCTATGCGACGCCGATCGGTATGCCCGCCAATATGATGGTGCTGTCGGCCGGGGGCTATAAGTTCGTCGATTACGCCAAATCCGGCATCCCTCTGATTATCGTTTCCACCATTGTCAGCCTGATCCTGCTGCCAATCCTTTTCCCTTTTCATCCGTAACTTACGGACGCTGTTCTGACTAAGGAGCCTTTATGAGCAAAAGCGAACAGATATCCCGCATGACCGACATCATGGCCAGATTTGTGGGATATACCGGCAAAGTATTGCCTGATGACGTCACGGCAAAACTAAAAGAGTTGCATAAGAAAGAGACCAGCCAGCTGGCGGACGTCATCTTTACCACCATGATTGAAAACCAGCGTCTGGCGAAAGAGCTGGATCGTCCCTCCTGCCAGGATACCGGCGTGATCCAGTTTCTGGTGGAGTGCGGCGCCAACTTTCCGCTGATCGGCGAACTGGAAGCGCTGCTGCGCGAATCGGTGATCAAAGCCACCGTCGACTCCCCGCTGCGTCATAACAGCGTCGAGACCTTTGATGAATACAACACCGGCAAAAACGTTGGCAAAGGGACACCCACCGTTTTCTGGGAGATCGTCCCGGATTCCGATCAGTGCAGCATCTACACCTATATGGCTGGCGGCGGCTGCTCGCTGCCGGGTAAAGCGATGGTGTTAATGCCTGGCGCTGGCTATGAAGGGGTGACCCGCTTTGTGCTGGATGTGATGACCAGCTATGGCCTGAACGCCTGTCCGCCATTGCTGGTTGGCGTTGGGGTGGCAACGTCGGTGGAAACCGCGGCGCTGCTGTCGAAGAAAGCGCTGATGCGCCCGATTGGCTCGCACAATGATAACGAACGGGCGGCATCGCTGGAAAAAATGCTCGAAGACGGCATCAACAAAATCGGTCTGGGCCCGCAGGGGATGTCCGGCAATACCTCCGTGATGGGCGTCAATATCGAAAATACCGCACGCCATCCTTCCACCATTGGCGTGGCGGTCAACGTCGGCTGCTGGTCGCACCGCAAAGGACATATCGTTTTCGATAAAGACCTGAACTACACCATTACGTCTCACACAGGAGTGGCATTCTGATGGCTAAAAAAATACTCACTACGCCCATTAAAGATGAAGATTTAGCTGATATTAAAGCGGGCGATATCATTTATCTCAACGGCCATATTGTGACCTGTCGCGATGTGGCTCATCGTCGCTTAATTGAGGGCGGGCGTGAATTACCGGTCAATGTTGCCGGTGGCGCGATATTGCATGCCGGGCCGATTGTGCGACCGATTAAAGGTTCGGAAGATAAATTTGAAATGGTCTCCGTTGGGCCGACCACCAGTATGCGCATGGAGAAATTTGAAAAAGAGTTTATTGCCAGGACTGGCGTGAAATTAATCGTTGGTAAAGGCGGTATGGGGAAGGGAACCGAAGAGGGTTGCGCCGAGCATAAAGCCTTGCACTGCGTGTTCCCGGCCGGCTGCGCGGTCGTCGCCGCGGTCTGCGTGGAAGAAATCGAAGATGCGCAGTGGCGTGATTTAGGGATGCCGGAAACCTTATGGGTATGTCGGGTGAAAGAGTTCGGGCCGTTAATTGTCTCAATCGATACCCACGGCAATAACCTGTTTGAGCAGAATAAAGTGATCTTTAATCAGCGCAAAGACATTGTCGCCGATGAAATCTGCAAACATGTGAGCTTCATTAAATAACCCCGATTGAATATATAGCGCAGTAATGGCAGCGGCAGCTGACTGCTAAACAGAGGCTTCTGACCAGGCGGTCCGGGGAAATCCACTCGGCTAACGCGGTCTGCTGTTAGCCATTATTGCGCTCCTCCCAAAGGCTATTTTATGACTGACAATGCCGTCCTGTTAGGCGAAGGCTTCACCCTGATGTTTCTCGGCATGGGCTTTGTGCTGGTGTTCCTGCTGCTGCTCATCTTTGCCATCCGGGGAATGTCCCTCGCCGTCAACCGCCTGTTTCCCGAGCCGCCTGCCGCCCCCAAACCGGCACCGGCCGCCGTCGCGCCCGCCGACGACTTCGCCCGCTTAAAGCCGGCGATTGTCGCCGCCATTCACCACCATCGCCGTCTTCACCCTTAATTCACGGAGGAATTTATGACCGTTGCCATTACCGATGTCGTCCTGCGCGACGCCCACCAGTCCCTGTTCGCCACCCGTCTGCGTCTCGACGATATGCTCCCCGTCGCCGCTCAGCTGGATGACGTCGGCTACCGCTCCCTTGAGTGCTGGGGCGGCGCCACCTTTGACGCCTGCATCCGCTTCCTCGGCGAGGACCCGTGGGTCCGCCTGCGCGAGCTGAAAAAGGCGATGCCGAAGACCCCGCTGCAGATGCTGCTCCGCGGCCAGAACCTGCTCGGCTACCGCCACTACGCCGATGACGTGGTGGAGCGCTTCGTGGAGCGCACCGTCAAAAACGGCATGGACGTCTTCCGCGTCTTCGACGCCATGAACGACCCGCGCAACATGCAGGCCGCCCTGCAGGCGGTCCGCCGCCACGGCGCCCACGCCCAGGGCACGCTTTCGTACACCACCAGCCCGGCGCACACCCTGCAGACCTGGCTCGACCTCACCGAACAGCTGCTGGAGACCGGCGTCGACTCCGTCGCCATCAAGGACATGTCCGGCATTCTGACGCCGGGGGCCGCCTTTGAGCTGGTCAGCGAAATCAAGAAGCGCTACGACGTCACCCTGCACCTGCACTGTCATGCCACCACCGGGATGGCGGAGATGGCCCTGCTGAAGGCCATTGAAGCCGGGGTCGACGGCGTCGACACCGCCATCTCCTCGATGAGCGCCACCTACGGCCACCCGGCCACCGAGGCGCTGGTCGCCACCCTCGCCGGCACGCAATATGACACCGGGCTGGATATCCACAAGCTGGAGAGCATCGCCGCGTACTTCCGCGAGGTGCGTAAGAAGTACCACGCCTTCGAAGGCCAGCTGAAAGGCACCGACAGCCGTATCCTCGTCGCCCAGGTCCCGGGCGGGATGCTCACCAACCTCGAAAGCCAGCTGAAGCAGCAGAGCGCCGCCCACCGTCTGGATGAGGTGCTGGCGGAAATCCCCCGCGTGCGCGAGGACCTCGGTTTCATCCCGCTGGTCACCCCGACCTCGCAGATTGTCGGCACCCAGGCGGTGCTCAACGTCCTGACCGGCGAGCGCTACAAAACCATCGCGAAGGAGACCGCCGGTATCCTGAAGGGCGAGTACGGCCGCACCCCGGCGCCGGTGAACGCCGCCCTGCAGGCGCGGGTGCTCGAGGGCGCCGACCCGGTGACCTGCCGCCCGGCCGACCTGCTGAAGCCGGAGCTGGCGCAGCTGGAAGCGGATGTGAAACGCCAGGCGCAGGAGAAAGGCATCACCCTTGCCGAAAACGCCATCGACGACGTGCTCACCGTGGCCCTGTTCCCGCAGCCCGGCCTGAAGTTCCTCGAAAACCGCCACAACCCGGCAGCCTTTGAGCCGGTACCGCAGGCGGAAGCCGCGCAGCCGCTGGCAAAAGCAGAAAAACCAGCCGCCTCCGGTATCTACACCGTGGAGGTGGAAGGCAAAGCCTTTGTGGTCAAAGTCAGCGACGGCGGCGACGTCAGCCAGCTCAGCGCCGCGCCGGTGGCCGCTGCGCCTGCTGCCGCCCCGGCTCCGGCCGGCGCCGGCACCCCGGTGACCGCCCCGCTGGCGGGCACTATCTGGAAGGTGCTGGCCGCGGAAGGCCAGACGGTGTCCGAAGGCGAGGTGCTGCTGATTCTGGAAGCCATGAAGATGGAGACCGAAATCCGCGCCGCGCAGGCCGGGACCGTGCGCGGCATCGCGGTGAAAGCCGGCGACGCGGTGGCGGTCGGCGACACTCTGCTGCAGCTGGCGTAAGGACGAGGAGCGGAAATGGAAAGTCTGAACGCCCTGATTCAGGGCATGGGGCTGATGCACCTGGGGGCTGGCCAGGCGGTGATGCTGCTGGTCAGCCTGCTGCTGCTGTGGCTGGCGATTGCGAAGAAGTTTGAGCCGTTACTGCTGCTGCCGATTGGCTTCGGCGGCCTGCTGTCGAACATCCCGGAGGCCGGGCTGGCGCTCACCGCCCTGGAGAGCCTGCTGGCCCACCACGACCCGGCGCAGCTGGCGGTGATTGCCGCGAAGCTCCACTGCGCGCCGGACGTCCACGCCATCAAAGAGGCACTGGCGCTGGCCCTGCCGTCGGTGCAGGGGCAGATGGAGAGCCTCGCGGTGGACATGGGCTACTCCGCCGGGGTGCTGGCCATCTTCTATAAGGTGGCCATCGGCTCGGGCATCGCGCCGCTGGTCATCTTTATGGGCGTCGGGGCGATGACCGATTTCGGCCCGCTGCTGGCCAACCCGCGCACCCTGCTGCTGGGGGCGGCGGCGCAGTTCGGTATCTTCGCCACCGTCCTCGGAGCGCTGACGCTGAACTACTTCGGCATCATCAGCTTCACCCTGCCGCAGGCGGCGGCCATCGGGATTATCGGCGGCGCCGACGGCCCGACGGCGATTTACCTGTCGGGCAAGCTGGCGCCGGAGCTGCTGGGGGCCATCGCGGTGGCGGCCTACTCCTACATGGCGCTGGTGCCGCTGATCCAGCCGCCGATCATGAAGGCGCTGACCACGGATAAGGAGCGGAAGATCCGCATGGTGCAGCTGCGCACGGTGAGTAAGCGGGAGAAGATCCTCTTCCCGGCGGTGCTGTTACTGCTGGTGGCGCTCCTGCTGCCGGACGCCGCGCCGCTGCTGGGGATGTTCTGCTTCGGCAACCTGATGCGCGAGAGCGGCGTGGTGGAGCGGCTGAGCGATACGGTGCAGAACGCGCTGATCAACATCGTGACCATCTTCCTCGGACTGTCGGTGGGGGCCAAGCTGGTGGCGGACAAGTTCCTGCAGCCGCAGACGCTGGGGATCCTGGTGCTGGGGGTGATCGCCTTCTGCGTGGGCACCGCGGCCGGGGTGCTGATGGCGAAGCTGATGAACGTGTTCAGCCGGCACAAAATCAACCCGCTGATCGGCTCGGCGGGGGTGTCGGCGGTGCCGATGGCGGCGCGGGTGTCGAACAAAGTGGGTCTGGAAGCGGACGGGCAGAACTTCCTGCTGATGCACGCCATGGGCCCGAACGTGGCCGGGGTGATCGGCTCGGCGATCGCCGCCGGGGTGATGCTCAAGTACGTGCTGGCGATGTAGGCCAGCCTGTTCCCGCGGCTGGCATACCGGCCGCGGAGATTTCTCATAAGGAGACGGTGATGAATGAAGCCATAGCATGCTGTCCGGAAAACCGGACATCAACACGGGAGGCGGTGGTTGACGCCATGCTGGCGTCAGGCGATGAACTTGCACAACTGCAGCCGGCGCTGAACCTGCTTTCGCCCCCGCTGAACGCCACGCCTGGTGAAGCGCTGCTGGCCAGCTGTTATGAGGCCGGCGCTGACCATAACGCTGACGAGGCAACACGGGCGGTGATCGCCTTACCGGCGGCGGTCGTGCGCTCTGCGACGCCCTCGCTGCAGCGCAGCGGTCTGCTGTGCATGGCGGCCGGGGCGCTCAGCGCCCGGCAACTTCCGCTGACGCACAACCGGCTGTGCGACGTGGCGGGGCAGTTCGCCCGCGCTATTCCTGAAGGCGATGAAGAGGCGGGCAGTGGATTTTATACCGTGCGCAGCGTGTCCCTGCCCGTCTACCGGCGGCTGCGGCGGGATAACCATTCGCACAGCGTCTGTCTGCAGCAGGCGATGCTGCATTTGCTGGCCTGGAAGAGCGAGTCGCCCTGGGCGCGGCAGCAGGCGCAGCGCCTGCTCTGGCAGGGTGGCGTGCTGGGTGAGAAGGGGGAATTTGCGCTACTGACGCTGGATGATGAGCTTCGCGAGCGACAGATAGTCTGGCCCGGGCTGAGATCGCTGCTGGCGGTGACCGGGTTTCTGGTCAGATTCCCGGCCGGTCCGGTATTTAGCGATTAACGAGGCTCCCCAAACGGGGAGCCGTTTAGTTGGTGGCCGGGTATTCCTGAACGGCGATATGGAGCGTAATTTTCTTATCATCACGCATGATGACTACCGGAATTTCCGATCCCGGGCGGATCTCGGCCACCTGATCCATCGTCTCCAGTGCAGAAACCGCAGGTTTGTCATTCACGGAGATGATCACGTCGTTGGCGCGGATCCCGGCTTGTGCTGCGGGGCCATCAGGCGCCACATCGTTAACCACGATCCCCTGGATCTGATCGATCCCGCCGCCCTGCGCGTGCAGCGGGGCGATCTCCCGGCCGCTAATGCCGATATAGCCGCGGATCACCCGGCCATCCCGGATCAGCTTATCCATAATTTTGGTCGCTAACTGGAACGGGATCGCAAAGCCAATGCCTTCCGGCGTTTCGCCGTCATTGCTCTTGTCAAAGGAGAGGGTGTTAATCCCCATCAGCTCGCCGAGGGAGTTCACCAGCGCCCCACCCGAGTTACCGTGGTTAATCGAGGCGTCAGTCTGCAGGAAGTTCTGGCGGCCGGTCGGGTTGAGGCCAATGCGCCCTGTGGCGCTGATGATCCCCTGAGTGATGGTCTGCCCCAGGTTATAGGGATTGCCAATCGCCAGGACGACATCGCCAATATGCGGCGTGCGTTTCGGGTTGATCGGGATCACCGGCAGCCCGCCGGTGGCGTTGATCTTCAGCACGGCGAGGTCAGTCAGGGTGTCGGATCCGACCAGCAGCGCTTCGAAGACGCGGCCGTCCTGCAGTGCGACAATGATCTGATCGGCATCATTGATAACATGCTTGTTGGTCAGGATATAGCCGCGCTGATCCATGATCACCCCGGAGCCAAGCGTCAGCTGATTATGGCTGGTGCTGTTCAGGGCGCGGTTATAGACGTTCACCACGGCGGGCGCCGCGCGGCGTACGGCGGCGTTATAGCTCACAGGGGAGTCGTCTGCCGTATCGTTTTGGGTGGTCGGCGTCAGCTGCCACTGGCGTAGCGATGGCATCAGGGCCAGCAGCAGTCCCCCGACAATCAAACCGATGAGTATCGAACGTAATAACTTTCCAGGCATGATGCAAATATCGTTAATGAATGGTCAGACGCAGCATAGCATGAGTTGTCCGGACATCGCACATGGCGGCGATGTCCGGGAAGAAAATCAGCGTAGCAGCAGATAGATGCTTTCGTTGCCGCGGATCACATTCAGGGCGATGACCGGCGGTTTGCCTTCAAGCACTTTGCGCAGTTCGGCAATCGAATGAATACGTTCCCGGTTAAGGCCAATGATAATGTCATCCTTATGCAGGCCGACCTGGGCGGCGGCGCTGCCTTTATCGACATTATCGATCACCACGCCTTTGGTACCGTCCTTCATCTGACCATCGCTGAACGAGGCTCCCTGCAGGGCTGGGATAATCAGCTCGGCGCTGGCGGTGGAGGAGGTGCTCTTATCCAGCGTCACTTCGACATCGACCGGTTTTCCGTCGCGCAGCAGGCCAAGTTTGACCTTGGTCCCCGGTTCGGTGGTGGCGATGCGCGAGCGCAGTTCGGCAAAACTGTTCAGCGGCTTGCCGTTCAGACTGACAATGACGTCGCCGGATTTGATCCCTGCTTTGGCGGAACCGGAGTTTGGTAACACTTCACTGACGAAGGCGCCGCGCTGAACGTCGAGATTCATCGCCTTAGCGATATCGGCGCTCATTTCCATGCCTTTAATGCCCAGCAGGCCGCGCTTGATTTCGCCAAACTGAATGAGCTGGTCGGCGAGGGTTTTCGCCATGTTGCTTGGAATGGCGAAGCCGATGCCGATGCTACCGCCGCCCGGCGCCAGGATCGCGGTGTTGATCCCGATAAGCTCGCCGTTGAGGTTCAACAGCGCGCCGCCGGAGTTACCGCGGTTAATCGAGGCATCGGTCTGGATGAAATTCTCCAGCCCTTCCAGGTTCAGGCCGCTGCGGCCAAGGGCAGAGATAATGCCGGAGGTGGCGGTCTGGCCAAGGCCGAACGGGTTGCCGACGGCGACGGCGAAGTCGCCGACGCGGAGTTTATCGGAGTCAGCAATGGCGATTTGCGTCAGGTTCGCCGGCTTGATCAGCTGCAGCAGAGCGATATCGCTCTGTTCATCGCTGCCGACCAGTTTGGCATCAAATTCACGGCCATCGTTCAGCTGGACGCTGATCTTCTGCGCCTGATTGATGACGTGATTATTGGTTAGCACGTAGCCTTTCGCTGCGTCGATGATGACGCCGGAGCCGAGCCCTTCAAACGGCTGCGCCTGCTCCTGCGGGGCGTTATCACCAAAATATTTCTTCAGCTCTTCCGGCATATTGAGCGTCGGCGAGGCGGTGCCTTCCACCTGCACGCTGACCACCGCTGGCAGGACCTTTTCCAGCATCGGCGCCAGGCTCGGTAACGCGCCCTGGCCGGGCACCTGAGTCGGTAAGGATGCTGCTGCCGGAGGCAGGGCCGACAACGATAACCCAATGCTTAACGCTAACGCACTCAACAGCAAAGTCTGTTTCTTCATTAGATGCTGGCTCTCGTAACCTGAGGTGTATGGAAAAACGTCCTGAATAACCTGATGTTATTGAATTTTTGCACAGGTAACAATGTGGGTACTGGTTTAAATTGTAGCCGGGAAGTGGGGGAAGGAGCGGGCGCGGTGGGCGCGCCCGGAGATATTTTATCAGACGCGATCAGTTAATCGCGTTTTGCGCCACCGCGCAGTAAACCGGATGCGCCTTCAGAGTAGTCGCGCGGCATCTGGACCGGTGCCTGATCGTTGCTGGCTTCAGACTCTTCCAGACGGTTGCGGAACGGGTTGGCGTCTGCCATAGAGTCCGGCAGCAGGTTGTTAGAGCTTTTCGCCATATGCTGATACAGCTGACGATAGTCATGCGCCATGTTATCCAGCAGCTCAGCGCTGCGCGCGAAGTGGCTGACCAGCTCTTCACGGTATTCTTCAAGCTCGGCTTTATTCTTTTCCAGTTCGAACTGCAGCGCCTGCTGCTGGCGCAGTTTGCGGTTGCCGAAACGCATGGCGACGGCACCAATAATGATACCGACGACTAACCCAATTAGCGCGTATTCCCAGGTCATGAACATCTCCCGTTGTTTTGTGGTTCCGTAGGGTGGCTCTTAGGCTCTCCGCCTGCGCCCGATAGTGCCACTATAACCGCTAATTCCACAGAAGTGGAATCCTGGCGTATCATCGCGTAGTGTAGAACGGCCTTTTTTTCGTCAATCGTGAGCTTCGGCATTACGGTTTTCAAGGAATAACAATTAGATCATGCAAAGCCTGTCTCCAACATCGCGTTACCTTTTAGCCCTGAAAGAGGGCAGCCATCAACCCGACGACGTCCAGCAAGAAGCGGTGAGCCGCCTCGATACCATTTACCAGGAACTGCAGACTCAGCCCGCGCCCGTCGCGTCAGGCGGCGGTTTGCGCGCGAAATTCGGCAAACTGCTGGGTAAGCGCGAACCGGCTGCCGAGGCGGCGCCTGTCCGCGGCCTGTATATGTGGGGCGGCGTGGGGCGGGGAAAAACCTGGCTGATGGACCTGTTTTACCAGAGCCTGCCGGGCGAGCGTAAGCAGCGCCTGCATTTCCATCGCTTCATGCTGCGCGTGCACGAAGAGCTGACCACCCTGCAGGGACATAGCGACCCGCTGGAGATTGTCGCCGACCGTTTCAAGGCGGAAACGGATGTGCTCTGTTTTGACGAGTTTTTCGTCTCTGATATTACCGATGCCATGCTGTTAGGCGGGTTGATGAAAGCCCTGTTTGCCCGCGGCATCACCCTGGTCGCCACTTCCAATATTCCGCCGGATGAGCTCTATCGCAATGGCCTGCAACGGGCCCGTTTTCTGCCGGCGATCGACGCCATCAAGCAGCATTGCGATATTATGAACGTCGATGCCGGCATCGATTATCGTCTGCGTACGCTGACGCAGGCGCACCTGTGGCTGTCGCCACTGAACAGCGAAACCCGCGAACAGATGGATAAACTGTGGCTGGCGCTGGCCGGGGCGCCGCGCGCTGCTGCCGGGCCGACGCTGGAGATCAATCACCGTGAGCTGCCCACGCTTGGCGTCGAAAACCAGACGCTGGCGGCGTCGTTCGCCACGCTGTGTGTGGATGCCCGTAGCCAGCATGACTATATTGCCCTCTCCCGTCTGTTCCACACCGTGATGCTGCTCGATGTGCCGGTGATGACCGCGCAGCTGGAGAGCGAAGCGCGGCGCTTTATCGCCCTGGTGGATGAGTTCTATGAGCGCCACGTGAAGCTGGTGGTCAGCGCCGCGGTGCCGCTGTACGACATTTATCAGGGAGAGCGGCTGAAGTTTGAGTTCCAGCGCTGTCTGTCGCGTCTGCAGGAGATGCAGAGCGAAGAGTATCTCAAGCGTCCGCATATGCCCTGACAGGGCGCTTTTTCCCGACGGATTGAGAGCCGGAAGGCCACCCCGGGGCCTGCCTGAAAAATCTCATAAAGGGGTCGATCTTTGACCCCGACTTCTCTATAATCTTGCGACCCCACGTTACGAGAAGGTTTTTTTCCCGAAACTTTCTATGCGCCGGCATAGGCTATTCGAAGGGGTAGGTTTGCTGGACAATGTCGTGTGAACCTCAACTGACTAAACGTTTGGGTGTTCACCAACGTGTAACTTATTATTTGGGTAAGCTTTTAATGAAAACTTTTACAGCTAAACCAGAAACCGTAAAACGCGACTGGTATGTTGTTGACGCGACCGGTAAAACTCTGGGCCGTCTGGCTACTGAACTGGCTCGTCGCCTGCGCGGTAAGCATAAAGCGGAATACACTCCGCACGTTGATACCGGTGATTACATCATCGTTCTGAACGCAGAAAAAGTTGCTGTAACCGGCAACAAGCGCGAAGACAAAATGTACTACCACCACACCGGCCACATCGGTGGTATCAAAGAAGCGACCTTTGAAGAGATGATTGCCCGCCGTCCTGAGCGTGTGATTGAAATCGCGGTTAAAGGCATGCTGCCAAAAGGCCCGCTGGGTCGTGCTATGTACCGTAAACTGAAAGTTTACGCGGGTAACGAGCACAACCACGCGGCACAGCAACCGCAAGTTCTTGACATCTAATCGGGATTATAGGCAATGGCTGAAAATCAATACTACGGCACTGGTCGCCGCAAAAGTTCCGCAGCTCGCGTATTCATCAAACCGGGCAACGGTAAAATCGTTATCAACCAGCGTTCTCTGGAACAGTACTTCGGTCGCGAAACTGCCCGCATGGTAGTTCGTCAGCCGCTGGAACTGGTCGACATGGTTGAGAAACTGGATCTGTACATCACTGTTAAAGGTGGTGGTATCTCTGGTCAGGCTGGTGCGATCCGTCACGGTATCACCCGCGCTCTGATGGAGTACGATGAGTCCCTGCGTGGCGAACTGCGTAAAGCAGGCTTCGTTACTCGTGACGCTCGTCAGGTTGAACGTAAGAAAGTCGGTCTGCGTAAAGCACGTCGTCGTCCGCAGTTCTCCAAACGTTAATTGTCTTCTGCTCACGCAGAACAATTTGCGAAAAAACCCGCTCCGGCGGGTTTTTTTATGGATAAAACGGCTGTTATCCACAATCATGCCGCCGGTTTTCGCCACTTTTTCAGCATTTCCAGAATCCCCTCACCACAACGTCTTCAAAATCTGGTAAACTATCATCCAATTTTCTGCCCAAATGCTGGTGATTGTTCATTTTTTGTTTTATTCGTGAACGAAGGTGACATCGCGCTACTGGGGTTTTTACATCTGGCCGGTCATGAGTGACTGGCAGCAGTACAAAATTCTGAATATACCTGGAGGTTTTCATGGCTGTCGCTGCCAACAAACGTTCGGTAATGACGCTGTTTTCTGGTCCTACTGACATCTATAGCCATCAGGTCCGCATTGTGCTGGCTGAGAAGGGTGTCAGTTTTGAGATAGAGCACGTGGAGAAGGACAACCCACCTCAGGATCTGATTGACCTCAACCCGAATCAAAGCGTACCGACGCTGGTGGATCGTGAGCTCACTCTGTGGGAATCTCGCATCATTATGGAGTATCTGGATGAGCGTTTCCCGCATCCGCCGTTAATGCCGGTTTATCCGGTGGCGCGTGGAGAAAGCCGCCTGTATATGCAACGTATCGAGAAGGACTGGTATTCGCTGATGAACACCATCCAGAGCGGTACCGCAGCGCAAGCTGATGCTGCGCGTAAGCAGCTGCGTGAAGAACTGCTGGCCATCGCG
This sequence comes from Klebsiella sp. SWET4, assembly GCF_024296565.1. Classification (NCBI taxonomy): domain Bacteria; kingdom Pseudomonadati; phylum Pseudomonadota; class Gammaproteobacteria; order Enterobacterales; family Enterobacteriaceae; genus Klebsiella; species Klebsiella sp. SWET4. The sequence continues at coordinate 50,336 of NZ_JANCOB010000002.1, forward strand.
CCGGTCTTCACCCAGAAACCTTACTTCCTGAGCGACGAGTTCAGCCTGGTGGATTGCTACCTGGCGCCGCTGCTGTGGCGTTTGCCGGTTCTCGGTGTGGAACTGGTTGGCGCAGGCGCGAAAGAGCTCAAAGGCTACATGACTCGCGTATTTGAGCGTGATTCCTTCCTCGCTTCTTTAACTGAAGCCGAGCGTGAAATGCGCCTCGGTCGGGGCTAAATAATGGATGTATCACAGCTGACGCCGCGTCGCCCGTATCTGTTACGGGCGTTTTATGAGTGGCTGCTGGATAACCAGCTGACGCCGCACCTGGTGGTGGATGTCACTCTGCCGGGCGTGCTCGTACCGATGGAGTACGCGCGCGACGGTCAAATCGTTCTCAATATTGCCCCGCGTGCGGTCGGCAATCTGGAGCTGGCGAATGACGAGGTGCGTTTTAACGCGCGCTTTGGCGGCGTGCCGCGTAACGTGTCTGTTCCGCTGGCTGCGGTACTCGCCATCTATGCCCGTGAGAACGGCGCCGGCACGATGTTTGAACCGGAAGCGGCCTATGACGAAGATGTCAGCAGCCTCAACGATGATGACGTCGCGCCTGAGAGTGAAAGCGAAACGGTGATGTCGGTGATCGATGGCGATAAGCCGGATAATCGCGACGACGATCCTGACGACACGCCGCCGCCGCGCGGTGGTCGCCCGGCGCTCCGCGTTGTGAAGTAACGCCTGACAGGCCCTCCGGGGCCTGTTTTTTTTCCTGCCTGCTTTGTTAACCCCGCCACACACGACGCGCCCCTGCGGCTGGTACTGTTATTGCCACACTTATCTTTCAGGGAGCAGTCATGTCTTTACTTGCACAACTGGATCGGCGTATTCGCTATTACGGTGGGTTAATTGTCTCCTGTCAGCCGGTGCCGGGCAGCCCGCTGGATAACCCCGCCATCGTCGCGGCGATGGCGCTGGCGGCGGAACAGGCGGGGGCGGTGGCGCTGCGCATAGAAGGTCTGGCCAACCTGCAGGCCGTTCGTCCGTTAGTGACGGTGCCTGTTATCGCGCTGATTAAGCGCGATCTGCATGATAGCCCGGTGCGTATTACGCCGTGGCTTGAGGATGTGAATGCCCTGGCGCAGGCGGGGGCCGATATCATTGCGGTTGACGGCACGCGGCGCCAGCGTCCGGCCTCTGTCGCATCGTTGTTGGCGGCAATTCACCGCCAGGGGAAAAACGCGATGGCAGATTGTTCCTCTCTCGACGATGCCCTGGAATGCTGGCAGTTGGGCTTCGATATGGTTGGCACTACTCTCTCCGGCTATACCGCAGAGGAGACACCGGTCGAACCGGACCTGGCGCTGGTGAAAAGCCTGAGCGCCGCGGGCTGCCGAGTGGTCGCAGAGGGGCGCTACAATACGCCTGCGCAGGCAGCTGAGGCGATGCGCTGCGGCGCGTGGGCGGTGACCGTCGGATCGGCGATCACCCGCTTAGAGCATATCTGCGGCTGGTATAATTCGGCGCTGAAAGCGGCGGTTTGCCCGGCGAATGAGCAATAAAAAAGCCCGATGGCGTTAACCATCGGGCTTTTAGGCGCTGAGGCTCAGAGCCTAATCAGACTTCAAGGTAGTTGAGGATCCCGTCCGCCGCTTTACGGCCTTCGGCAATCGCAGTGACCACCAGGTCGGAACCGCGAACGATATCGCCACCGGCGAAGATTTTCGGGTTGCTGGTCTGGAACGCGTTGTCGCTGCCTTCCGGCGCGATGATGCGGCCCTGAGAGTCCAGCTCGACGCTGTGCTTCGCCAGCCACTCCATGCTGTGCGGACGGAAGCCAAAGGCCATTACCACCGCATCAGCCGGCACCACGTGTTCAGAACCAGCGACGATCTCCGCGCGACGGCGGCCTTTCGCGTCCGGCTGGCCCATCTCGGTGCGCGCCATCTTCACGCCGCACACTTTGCCATTGGCATTCACTTCCACGCCCAGCGGCTGGACGTTGAACTGGAACTCAACGCCTTCTTCACGCGCGTTTTTCACTTCGCGTTTTGAACCGGGCATGTTCTCTTCGTCACGACGATAGGCACAGATCACGTGCGCCGCATTCTGACGAATGGAGGTCCGCACGCAGTCCATCGCGGTGTCGCCACCGCCGAGCACGACCACGCGTTTGCCTTCCATGCTGACGTAGGGCTCATCAGCTGTTTCGCCAAAGCCCATGATCTGCTTGGTGTTAGCGATCAGGAACGGCAGCGCGTCGTAGACGCCCGGGGCGTCTTCGTTGTCCAGTCCACCGCGCATCGACTGATAGGTCCCGACGCCGAGGAACACGGCATCGTACTCTTTCAGCAGGTCGTCGAGCTGTACGTCGCGACCCACTTCGGTATTGAGTTTGAACTCAATGCCCATGCCGGTGAAGATTTCACGGCGGCGGGTCATCACCTCTTTTTCCAGCTTGAACGCCGGGATACCGAAGGTCAGCAGGCCGCCGATTTCCGGATGGCGGTCAAACACCACCGCCTTGACGCCGTTGCGGGTCAGCACGTCGGCACAAGCGAGGCCCGCCGGGCCAGCACCGATGATCGCGACGGTTTTACCGGTCGGCTTCACGCCGGAGAGATCCGGACGCCAGCCCATTTCGAACGCTTTGTCATTGATATAGCGTTCGATGTTGCCGATGGTCACCGCGCCGAACTCATCGTTCAGCGTACAGGAACCTTCACACAGGCGGTCCTGCGGGCAAACGCGCCCGCAGACTTCCGGCAGGGTGTTGGTCTGATGCGACAGCTCAGCCGCCTCAAAAATACGCCCCTCGTTGGCCAGCTTCAGCCAGTTCGGGATGTAGTTATGCACCGGGCATTTCCATTCGCAGTACGGGTTGCCGCAGGAGAGGCAGCGATCTGCCTGCGCCTTGGCCTGGCCTTCTGAAAACGGCTCGTAAATTTCCACAAACTCAATTTTACGGATCTTCAGCGGTTTCTTTGGCGGATCAACGCGCTGCAGGTCGATAAATTGATAAACGTTCTGACTCATCTTAACCCCTTACTGCGCCTGCACCCGCAGCTCAGCTGCGGAACGACTACGGTGACCCAACAGTGCTTTAACATCGCTGGACTTCGGTTTAACCAGCGCAAACTTCGCGGAGAAGGCCGGCCAGTTGGCGAGGATCTCTTCGCCACGTTGCGAACCGGTAAGCTGCACATGTTCGGTGATTAAACCGCGCAGGTGCTCTTCATGGATAGCCAGAGAATCAACGTCCAGCACTTCCACCAGTTCCGGGTTCACGCGTTTACGGAAGTCGCCATCTTCATCCAGGACATAAGCAAAGCCGCCGGTCATCCCTGCGCCAAAGTTGACGCCGGTTTTACCGAGCACGCAGACGATGCCGCCGGTCATATATTCACAGCCGTTGTCACCGATGCCTTCCACCACGGTAATGGCGCCGGAGTTACGCACGGCGAAACGCTCGCCTGCGCGGCCTGCGGCGTACAGACGACCACCGGTCGCGCCGTACAGGCAGGTGTTGCCGATAATGCTGGCTTCATGGCTGCGGAACGCAGAGCCGACCGGAGGACGAATGGCCAGCAGACCGCCCGCCATGCCTTTCCCGACATAGTCGTTGGCATCGCCGGTCAGATGCAGCTCTACGCCACCGGCGTTCCACACGCCGAAGCTCTGGCCTGCGGTGCCGCTAAAGTGGGCGACGATCGGATCCCCGGCCAGTCCCTGGTCACCATGGGTCTGGGCGATATAACCGGACAGCGAGGCCCCCACGGAGCGGTCGGTATTGCGGATATCGAACCAGAACGTTTTGCTCTGCTTTTCATCCACGTACGGTTTCGCCTGCTGCAGCAGCTGCGCGTTGAGTACACCGTTATCGAACGGTGGGTTGTTCTCGGTGCAGTACAGCGCTTTGCCCGGATGCGGCTCTGCGGTCTCCAGCAGTTTACCCAGATCCAGTTTCTGCTGTTTGGCAGTAAACCCATCCAGCTCTTTGAGCAGATCGGTGCGGCCAATCAGATCCACCAGACGCTTGACGCCCAGCTGGGCCATCAGCTCGCGGGTCTCACGGGCGATAAATTCAAAGTAGTTGGTCACTTTGAACGGCAGACCGTGATAGTGGTTCTTACGCAGTTTGTCATCCTGAGTCGCCACGCCGGTCGCGCAGTTGTTCAGGTGGCAAATACGCAGGTATTTACAGCCCAGCGCGACCATCGGGCCGGTACCGAAACCGAAGCTCTCTGCGCCGAGGATCGCCGCTTTGATGATATCGAGGCCGGTTTTCAGTCCGCCGTCCACCTGCAGACGGATCTTATGACGCAGACCGTTAGCGACCAGCGCCTGCTGGGTTTCCACCAGGCCAAGCTCCCACGGACAGCCGGCATATTTCACCGATGAGAGCGGGCTCGCCCCGGTACCGCCGTCGTAGCCGGCGATGGTGATCAGATCGGCATAGGCTTTGGCCACGCCGGTGGCGATGGTGCCAACGCCCGGTTCAGAAACCAGTTTGACCGAAATCATCGCTTTCGGGTTGACCTGCTTGAGGTCGAAAATCAGCTGCGCCAAATCCTCGATAGAGTAGATATCGTGGTGCGGCGGCGGGGAAATCAGCGTCACGCCCGGTACGGAATAGCGCAGTTTGGCGATATACGGGGTGACTTTATCACCCGGCAACTGACCGCCTTCACCCGGTTTCGCCCCCTGGGCGACTTTGATCTGGATGACGTCGGCATTGACCAGATAGGCTGGCGTGACGCCGAAGCGGCCGGACGCGACCTGCTTGATGCGCGACACTTTATTGGTGCCGTAGCGCGCCGGGTCTTCACCGCCTTCACCGGAGTTAGAGAAACCGCCGATGCTGTTCATCGCTTCCGCCAGCGATTCGTGTGCTTCCGGGCTCAGCGCACCGATCGACATCGCCGCGGTATCGAAGCGTTTGAACAGCTCTTTCGCCGGTTCTACTTCGTCGATACTGATAGCGTCTTCGCCTGGATTGAGCGCCAGCAGATCGCGCAGCGTGGCCGCCGGACGTTCGTTAACCAGTTTCGCGTATTGTTGATAGTCGCTGTATTCGCCGCTCTGCACGGCCTTCTGCAGGGTCTGAACCACGTCCGGGTTGTAGGCGTGATATTCACCGCCGTGCACGAACTTCAGCAGGCCGCCCTGAGCCAGTGGCTTACGTGCCAGCCAGGCGCGTTTCGACAGATTCAGCAGATCCTGCTGGAAATCGTCGAAGCCGGCGCCGCCGATGCGGCTGACCACGCCCTGGAAGCAGAGATCGGAAACCTCGCGATGCAGACCGACGGCTTCGAACAGCTTCGAGCAGCGGTAGGACGCGATGGTGGAGATCCCCATCTTCGACATGATTTTGTACAGACCTTTGTTGATACCGTTGCGATAGTTCAGCATCACCGCACGGTAGGCTTTATCGATAGCTTTGCTGTCGACCAGCTTCGCCAGCGTTTCATAGGCGAGGTACGGATAAATAGCGGTCGCGCCGAAGCCGAGCAGGACCGCAAAGTGATGCGGATCGCGGGCACTGGCGGTTTCAACGATGATGTTGGCATCGCAGCGCAGACTTTTATCGACCAGACGGGTCTGGATCGCGCCAACGGCCATCGGCGCCGGTACCGGCAGACGGTCTTTGGCGATGTTGCGGTCGGACAGCACCAGCAGCACGGTACCCTCGCGCACCATTTGCTCTGCTTTGTCACACAGGGCTTTCACCGTCTCGCTGAGCGAGGCCTCTGCCGGGTTAAACGTGATGTCGAGGACGTCGGCACGATAGTGCTCTTCTTCCATCGTCGTCAGCTGTTTGAAATCGGAGTACAGCAGGATCGGCGATTTGAAGCTCAGGCGATGGGCCTGGCCTTCCGCTTCGCAGAAGACGTTCATTTCGCGACCGATGCTGGTGGCCAGCGACATGACGTGCGCTTCACGCAGCGGATCGATAGGCGGGTTAGTCACCTGGGCGAACTGCTGACGGAAGTAATCGTAGATAATGCGCGGCTGGCTGGAGAGCACGGCGAAAGGTGTGTCATCGCCCATCGAACCGACTGCTTCCTGGCCATTTTCGCCGAGCACGCGCAGGACGGAGTCCAGCTCTTCCGCGCTGTAGTTAAACTGTTTCTGGTAGCTGGCGAGCGTGTCGTCATCCAGTTGGCGGCTGCCGACTTCTTCTTCCGGCAGATCTTCGAACGGCACCAGGCGACGAACGTTTTTCTCCATCCACTCTTTGTACGGGTGGCGGCTCTTCAGATCGTCATCGGTTTCCGCCGAGTGCAGAATGCGTCCGGCGCGGGTATCGATAACCATCAGCTCGCCCGGGCCCACGCGGCCTTTCTCGACCACTTCGTCCGGCTGGTAGTCCCAGATACCGACTTCAGAGGCGCAGGTGATGAGCTTATCTTTGGTAATGACGTAGCGCGCCGGGCGCAGGCCATTACGATCGAGGTTACAGGCAGCGTAGCGGCCATCGGACATGACGATGCCCGCCGGGCCGTCCCACGGCTCCATATGCATGGAGTTAAAGTCGAAGAACGAACGCAGCTCCGGATCCATATCCGGGTTGTTCTGCCAGGCTGGCGGCACCAGCAGGCGCATGGCGCGCACGATATCCATCCCGCCGGCCAGCAGCAGCTCCAGCATGTTGTCCATTGAACTGGAGTCAGAGCCGGTTTCGTTAACGAACGGCGCGGCGTCGTGCAGATCCGGGATCAGCGGGGTCTGGAACTTATAGGTACGGGCGCGGGCCCACTGGCGGTTGCCGGTGATGGTGTTGATTTCACCGTTGTGCGCCAGGTAACGGAACGGCTGCGCCAGCGGCCAGCGCGGCACGGTGTTGGTGGAGAAGCGCTGGTGGAACAGGCAGATAGCCGACTCCAGGCGCAGGTCCGCGAGGTCCAGGTAGAAGCGCGGCAAATCCGCCGGCATACACAGACCTTTATAGATGTTGACCAGGTTGGACAGGCTACAAACGTAGAAATCTTTGTCTTCCTGCAGGCGTTTTTCAATGCGACGACGCGCAATAAACAGACGGCGCTCCATATCGCGCGGGCGCCAGCCAGCCGGGGCGTTCACAAAGATTTGCTCAATACGGGGCAGCGAGGAGAGGGCGATTTCACCGAGGACGCCTTCGTTGGTCGGCACATCGCGCCAGCCGACAATCGACAGGGTCTCAAGCTGAAGTTCTTCTTCAACGATGCGGCGCGCCGCTTTAGCCAGCTCAGGATCTTTATTCAGGAACAGCATCCCAACGGCGTAGTTTTTGGCTAAACGCCAGCCGCGCTCTTCAGCAACGATGCGGAAGAAACGATCGGGTTTTTGCAGCAGCAGACCGCAACCGTCGCCGGTTTTACCATCGGCAAGGATTGCGCCACGGTGCTGCATGCGGGCCAGTGCGTGTATCGCGGTTCGCACTACCTTGTGGCTAGGTTCGCCTTCTATGTGGGCGATCAGGCCGAAACCACAGTTATCCCTCTCAAGGGATTTGTCGTACAACATATCAGTGAACCTCCCCAGGCTCTGCGGACACCCTCCGATACCGATTGCGCACAGGCACAGAAAGAGTATGGCGACGGGGTTTGCACCTCGCATTCGCCCTCTTTAAATCCTTTTCGCATCGGTACACAAGTTTGAGGACTTGCTGTTAAGAGGGAATCTCAATTACTGCATAAATATGATGAGCAGAGTGCTCATCCAGAAAGCTTCCAGCGGATTCCCAACTTATCGGGAATCCACACTTACGTCAAATGGCAATCTTATTAATACAAAAATGTGCTATACAGGTGTTAACTTGTTGTTTTAAAAATAAATAGTGCCATTTTTCGTGCTATGAATACGCCTCAGGAAGGTCAGGCTAGTGTGATCTGTCTCACTGTGCACGCGGCTTTGCATTACCGTTATGCGCTGAAATGCATGTCATCATTAGCATATTTGACTGCCATATATTTTCTCAATGGATATTAATACTGTTTTTTGCCGTGAAGAAGATTGGGGCTATCCGCAGGTGAAATATAAGGAAAACTCATCACCACAGAGGTGAATGAAATTGCAGTAATCATGATTGTTTATGCAATGAGGGTGGCCGCCGCGCTGACGATTGATCCAGGTCATCGCCGTCGGTGACAAAAAGTGGCAGGCTTGGCCCCCTTTGTTGAGGCCGGTCTATCAGATTATGCAGTTACAGAAATTAGTCAATATGTTTGGTGGGGATCTTATGCGCCGCTATGGCGAAAAGGTCCATAAGCTGACGCTGCACGGCGGTTTTAGCTGCCCGAACCGCGACGGCACGCTGGGCCGCGGCGGTTGCACTTTCTGTAATGTGGCTTCCTTTGCCGATGAGGCGCAGCAGCATCGCTCCATCGCCGAACAGCTCGCTCATCAGGCGCAGCTCGTCAACCGGGCAAAGCGCTATCTGGCCTATTTCCAGGCCTATACCAGCACCTTCGCTGAAGTGCAGGTGCTCCGCTCGATGTATCGTCAGGCCATCAGCCAGGCGAATATTGTCGGCCTCTGCGTCGGCACCCGCCCGGACTGCGTGCCGGAGGCAGTCCTCGATCTGCTGAGTGAATATCATGAGCAAGGATATGAGGTATGGCTGGAGCTGGGACTGCAAACCGCGCACGATAAAACCCTGCATCGGATTAACCGTGGGCATGATTTCGCTTGCTACCAGCGTACTGCGCGTCTGGCGCGAGCGCGAGGGCTGAAGGTCTGCGCACATCTGATCGTCGGCCTGCCCGGAGAGACCCAGGGCCATTGCCTGGAGACGCTGGAGCGGGTGGTGGCGACCGGCGTGGACGGCATCAAGCTGCACCCGCTGCACATTGTCAAAGGCAGTATTATGGCCAAAGCGTGGCAGGCCGGGCGTCTCAATGGCATTGAGCTGGAGGCGTATACCGTGACCGCCGGGGAGATGATTCGCCATACGCCGCCGGAGGTGATCTATCACCGGATATCGGCCAGCGCCCGTCGACCCACGCTATTGGCGCCGCTGTGGTGCGAAAATCGCTGGACCGGAATGGTTGAACTGGATCGCTATCTGAATGAGCAGGGCGCTCAGGGCTCGGCGCTAGGCCGCAGCTGGGCTGTGCCCCTGGCGGAGAAGTAGAAGCAGACGATGTCCGGGCCAAGGCCGGACATCGCTCTTCAGCCATTTATGCCTGACTGGCTTTCATCGTCATCCGCGGGGTTTTAATCACCAGCAGCACCAGCACGGCGCCAAGCGCGGCGATAGTGCCGGCGAGAATAAAGGCGCTGTCGAATTTGCCGGTGGACTGCACGATATAGCCCGTGACAATCGGCCCCACGATGCCGGAGACGCTGCCGATAAGATGGATAAAGCCGCTGGCGCCGCCGACGCGGGATTTATGCACCACGTCCTGAATAATCGCCCAGTAGATCGCCCCGGTCACATAGAGGAAAAAGATGGAGACCGACATCAGCAGAACGGCAGGAACGACGCTGCTAACGGTACCGGCGAGCCCCACGCAGAGCGCGGCCATTAGCAGGCATACCACCAGCACGATTTTGCGCGACAGCAGCAGCCTTCCGGTAAGGTTAAATATTTTATCGGATATATAACCCCCCAGCGCCAGACCGACAAAACCGACGATCCACGGGATCATGGTGGTGAGACTCATCTGTTTAATATCCAGATGGTGCTGCTGGACCAGATAGGACGGAAACCAGCTGAGAAAGAAAAACAGAATATAGTTGTAGCAGAAGAAGGCAAATGCCGTCACCAGAATAATAGGCTGCTTGAGATAATAACCCAGTGAGTGGGCCGTTTGATTTTCTACGGTTTCCAGGGCGTCCTCCTCTTGCTTCATTTTATTAATGAGCATGAGCTCTTCCTGACTGACATGCTTATGTTTGTCAGGCGAGTTGGCGGCAATAAAAAACCACACGACCATCCACACAATACCGATGGCGAAAATAATCATAAACGCGGGACGCCAGCCGAAAGCCAGGGCCAGATAACCGACGATAGGTCCGGCGACCGCGCCGCCCAGCGGAGAGCCGGCGCTGAGGAACCCCACTGCGGTTGCTGCTTGCTTTTTAGGAAACCAGCCGTTAATCATCTTGTTCGCTGAGGCGCAAATCGGGCCCTCTGCCATCCCGAAGAGCACGCGGAGCACCAGCATGGAATAAAAGCCGGTGGCAACCGCGGTTAAGCCGCAAAACAGCGACCATAACCCAACCGCCAGGCCCATCACCAATGTGGCGCCAAATTTATCGACGGCGAGGCCGCCAATAAAATTAAAGACCGCGTAGCCGAAGAAAAAGCTGCCGAAAATCATACCAAATTGTTCAGCGTTAAGTGCAAGGTCCTTTTCAATCATCGGCACCGTAATGGATAACGCCACCCGGTCCAGATAATTTATCATATACACTAAAAATAATAACAGGACGATAATCCAGCGAATATTTTTTCCCATGATAACACCATGCTCATTATATGATTTATATCAGGCGCGGCGGATCTACAGATATCCGTCGGCCGTTATTTAAAAATAATGTCGGCTTAGCCTAATTGCAGCAGCACTTTGCAACAGGTCTTCCGATCGTTGGCGAAAATCTCCATGGCTTCTTTCACCTGCTCCAGCGGCATACAGTGGGTGATTAACGCCTCAGGATGGATAAGGCCTTTTTCCATCCAGTCGATGACCAGCGGAAAGCGCCCGCTGTTCAGCCGCGAGGAGAAAATGGAGATCTCTTTACTGGTGATGCTTTGCTGGGTCAGCGTGGACGCCTCGCCGGAGAAACCGAGTATGCCGATGCGGGCGGCAGGGGAGGCGAGGAGGATTGCCTCCTGCAGAATGGCTGGGTGGCAGGCGGCATCAATGACCAGCGTGGGGGCTATCTGCCGCTGCGCCAGCTGATCCGCCAGCGGCTGATGGGTGTTATCGAGCGTCAGATCGGCGCCGTTGTCCCGTGCCATCTGTAGACGTTCGGCAATGCGGTCCACGACGATCACCTGCTTAACGCCATACACCCCCTTCAGCGCCTGGATCACCGTCAGGCCCATCGGGCCAGCGCCGTAAACCAGGGCGATATCCTGCGGCGTGGGCTGCAGCTGGGCGGTAATATTTGCCGCAATAGTAAAAGGCTCAACCATTGTCGCCTGACGATCGCTGATAGCCTCCGGAATGCGCCAGGCATTTTTGGCCGGCACGCAGGCATAGTCGCTGAATCCCCCATCGCGGTGCACCCCGATGACCTGGAGCTGCGCGCAAACATTCGGCCGACCAACCGAGCAGGGATAACAATGGCCGCAGCTGACCACCGGATCGACCGCGACGCGTTCGCCAATACGCGCCGGAGAGACCTGCTCGCCGACGGCATCGACAATGCCGAAGAATTCATGACCAATAACGCGGGGATATTTCGCGAAGGGGTTGTGGCCCTGATAGATGTGTACATCGGAACCGCAGATCCCGGCAAAGGCGATTTTCACCCGTACTTCATGGCTGCCCGGAACGGGAACCGGACGTGATGCAATGTTCAGTTGGCCTGGCTCTTTGACGATGACGCTTCTCATTTCTGTTCCTTCCATTGTCTGTTTCGCGAACGAATTTCGCCTGTTTTTATTACCATACAAGTATGCATTTGATCATAAATAGCTCTGGATCACATTTGGAAGAGGTCGTCAGAAAAAGCTAGACTATTATTAATCTATTGAAATAAATTGAAAAAAAATATGAATGTGCCGGGATGGGCTTGCCCGGTGCAGGAATGTGATCGTTATCACGACAGGAAAGGGCAATTCGATTATGATTGCTGGTATGGTAGTAGGGTAAAAACACAAATTATGAAGCAGGTGATAACGATGCAGATGACAATGCGCTGGTTTGGGCCAGAGGAAGACAAGGTTTCATTAGAGCATATACGACAGGTGCCCGGCGTGGAGGGGGTCGTCGGCGCGCTCTATGACGTCGCGGTGGGTGAGGTATGGCCAGTCGATAAAATTGAGCGTCTGGTCAGCCAGGCCCATGCCGCGGGCCTGAAAATGGAGGTGATAGAGAGCGTCAACATTCATGATGACATTAAAATCGGCCTTCCTTCCCGTGACCGCTATATTGCCAACTATCAGCAGACCATTCGCCACCTTGCCCGCTTCGGCGTCAAAGTTATCTGTTATAACTTCATGCCGGTTTTTGACTGGATGAAGACGGATATGAACTACGTCCTGCCGGATGGTTCGTTGACGATGGCTTTTGAGAAGAAAGATATCGATAAACGGCTGGAAGACGTAGTGAAAGAGGTACTGGAGAACTCAAACGGCTTCGCCTTGCCGGGCTGGGAGCCAGAAAGGCTGGCGGAGGTGCAGACCCTGTTTGCCAAATATAGCGCGGTGGATGACCACAAGCTGCGGGAGAACCTGGTCTATTTTCTGCGGGCGGTGATCCCGGTCTGTGAAGAGGTCGGGGTGAAAATGGCGATCCATCCGGACGATCCGCCGTACTCCATTTTTGGCCTGCCGCGGGTGGTCAAAAACCGCGACGATCTGGACTGGATCTGCCGGGCCGTCGATTCGCCCGCCAACGGCATCACGCTCTGCACCGGCTCGATTGCCGAAGATCCGGATAACGATGTGTACGCCATCCTGGCAGAGTTTACCCGGCGCAAACGGATCCACTTTGCCCACGTCCGCAATATTAAGCTGATACGGGATAAAGATTTTTACGAGTGCGCCCATCCGTCAGAGTACGGTTCCCTGGATATGTACAAGGTGATGCAAGCGCTGTATGACAACGGGTTCGACGGCTATATTCGCCCGGATCATGGCCGCTTTATCTGGGGAGAGACCGGACGGCCAGGCTATGGCTTGTACGACCGCGCTCTCGGCGTGACCTACCTGAAGGGGCTCTGGGAGGCGTTAAGCAAGCGCTAATCGTTCTCCTGACCTTGCCTCTTTTTAGCGGCTGGTTCGCCTTGGCGACCAGCCGTCATATCAGCTCCTTCCCGCATTTTTTGCACAACTTACAGCGCATTGCTCAGAATTGAGTATTATTGTGCGGAGTTGTCGTGAAGGAATCCTCTATGAAGCAAATTCGTATGCTGGCGCAGTATTATGTCGACCTGATGATGAAGCTGGGTCTGGTCCGCTTTTCGATGCTGTTGGCTCTTGCGCTGGTGGTGCTGGCCATTGTGGTACAGATGGCGGTCACCATGGTGCTGCATGGCCAGGTAGAAAGTATCGACGTTATCCGCTCTATCTTCTTTGGTCTGTTGATTACCCCCTGGGCGGTCTACTTTCTCTCGGTGGTGGTGGAGCAACTCGAAGAGTCCCGCCAGCGTCTTTCGCGGCTGGTGGACAAGCTGGAGGAGATGCGAGAGCGCGATCTGAAGCTGAACGTGCAGCTGAAAGATAACATCGCGCAGTTGAATCAGGAGATTGGCGAACGTGAAAAGGCGGAAGCCGAGCGCGAGACCACTCTCGAGCAGTTGAAGATCGAGATGAAAGAGCGTGAAGAGACGCAGATCCAGCTCGAACAGCAATCCTCCTTTCTGCGCTCTTTCCTTGATGCTTCCCCGGACCTGGTCTTCTATCGCAATGAAGATAAGGAGTTTTCAGGCTGTAACCGGGCGATGGAGCTGTTGACCGGCAAAAGTGAGAAACAGCTGATCCATCTCAAACCGCAGGACGTCTATAGCGAAGAGGCCGCAGAAAAGGTGCTGGAAACCGACGAGAAGGTGTTCCGCCACAATGTATCGCTGACCTATGAGCAGTGGCTGGACTATCCCGATGGCCGCAAAGCGTGCTTCGAAATCCGCAAGGTCCCGTACTACGATCGCGTCGGTAAGCGTCGCGGCCTGATGGGCTTCGGGCGCGATATCACCGAACGAAAACGCTATCAGGATGCCCTCGAGCGCGCCAGCCGGGATAAAACTACCTTTATCTCGACCATCAGCCATGAGCTGCGTACCCCGCTAAACGGGATCGTCGGGCTGAGCCGTATTTTGCTGGATACCGAACTGACCAGCGAGCAGGAGAAATACCTGAAAACCATCCATGTCTCGGCGGTGACGCTGGGGAATATCTTCAATGATATTATCGACATGGATAAAATGGAGCGCCGTAAGGTACAGCTCGATAACCAGCCGGTGGACTTCACCAGCTTCCTTGCCGACCTTGAAAACCTCTCCGGTCTGCAGGCCCAGCAGAAGGGCCTGCGCTTTGTGCTGGAGCCGAGCCTGCCGCTACCGCATAAAGTGATCACCGACGGTACGCGTTTGCGCCAGATCCTGTGGAACCTTATCAGCAACGCCGTGAAGTTTACCCCCCAGGGCGGCGGGGTGAATGTCCGCGTGCGCTATGACGAAGGCGATATCCTGCACTTCGAAGTGGAAGACTCCGGAATTGGTATTCCTGAAGCGGAACAGGACAAAATTTTCGCCATGTATTACCAGGTCAAAGACAGCCACGGCGGCAAACCAGCCACCGGAACCGGCATTGGTCTCGCCGTCTCGCGTCGCCTGGCGCGCAATATGGGCGGCGATATCAGCGTAACCAGCCAGCCGGGTAAAGGGGCGACCTTTACGCTCACCGTCCATGCGCCTGCCATTGCGGAAGAAGTGGAAGATACGTTGGCGGAAGACGACATGCCATTACCCGCGCTTAACGTGCTGCTGGTGGAAGACATTGAGCTCAACGTCATTGTGGCCCGTTCGGTGCTGGAAAAGCTGGGCAACAGCGTGGATGTCGCCATGACCGGGAAAGCCGCGCTGGAGATGTTTGAGCCAGGCGAGTACGACCTGGTGTTGCTGGATATTCAATTGCCGGATATGACGGGGCTGGATATCTCTCGCCAGCTAAAACAGAACTTTGCCGCGGATGAGCTGCCGCCGCTGGTGGCCCTGACCGCCAACGTACTGAAGAATAAGAAAGAGTATCTCGACGCCGGGATGGACGATGTGTTGAGCAAGCCGTTGTCGGTGCCAGCGCTCACGGCCATGATCAAGAAATTCTGGGATGCGCCGGAAGAGGAAGCGCAGGAAGCGCCGGCGGCCGATGTGCATAAAGCCGACGCGGTGCTGGATACCGATATGCTGGAGCAATATATCGAACTGGTGGGACCGAAGCTTATCAACGATGGCCTCGCGGTGTTTGAGAAGATGATGCCGGGCTATATGTCTGTCCTCGAGTCCAATCTCACCGCCCGCGATCAAAAAGGGATTGTCGAAGAGGGGCATAAGATCAAAGGGGCGGCGGGTTCTATTGGTCTGCGCCACATCCAGCAACTGGGGCAGCAGATCCAGACGCCGGATCTGCCAGCCTGGTCTGATAATGTCGCTGAATGGGTTGAAGAGATGAAATCTGAGTGGCAAAACGACGTGGCGGTACTGAAGGCGTGGGTGGCGAAGGCCGGGAAAAAATGACCCCGGACAGACCGGGGTGCGCGAATACTGCGCCAACACCAGGGAACTGGTGGTTGAGCCAGTGTTATTTGAGTGATGTTGTTACGTGGCGCAACCTGAGAAGTGGATTGCTCGCTCATTAAGATAGCAAAGCTTAACTAATTTGTTACATGAATCAGTAAAATATGTGAAGCATAGCGAGTAAATCGACATTTTTGACTGGTTTCAGCGAGTTGCATGGAGGAGCGAAAGCGATGAAAAAAATTGGTGTGGTACTGAGCGGCTGCGGCGTGTACGACGGCAGTGAAATTCATGAAGCGGTGATTACCCTGCTGGCGATCGCGCGCAACGGCGCGCAGGCGGTGTGCTTTGCACCCGATAAACCGCAGCGCGACGTCATCAACCATCTGACGGGGGAACCGCTGACGGAGCAACGCAATGTGCTGGTGGAAGCGGCGCGAATTGCCCGCGGCGACATCTTACCGCTGACGCAGGCGCGTGCGGAGACGCTGGACGCGCTGATCGTCCCCGGCGGCTTCGGCGCGGCGAAAAATTTAAGCAGCTTCGCCGCCGAGGGCAGCGAATGTCAGGTGGACCGCGATCTGCAGGCTCTGGCACTGGCGATGCATCAGGCCGGCAAACCGCTGGGTTTCATGTGCATTGCCCCGGCGCTGCTGCCGAAGATTTTTGCGTTTCCGCTGCGCATAACCATCGGGACCGATCTCGATACTGCCGATGTGGTCGAAGAGATGGGGGCGGAGCACGTGCCTTGTCCGGTCGACGACATCGTGGTGGATGAAGAGAACAAAGTGGTCACCACCCCGGCGTATATGCTGGCAGAGAATATTGCTCAAGCCGCCACCGGGATCGAAAAGCTGGTCGCCCGCGTGCTGGCGCTGAGCGCATGAGGCTCCGCGTTGCGCCCTTTGCGCTGCTAAAACGACTGGCGCTGCGTCTGCTGCTGATCGCCGCCGTCTTCTGGGGCGGGGGGATCGCGCTGTTTAGCGTGCTGCCGGTGCCGTTTTCGGCGGTGATGCTTGAGCGGCAGGTGAGCGCCTGGCTCTCCGGAGATGTCCACTATCTGGCGCACTCTGATTGGGTCGGCATGGATGAGATCTCTCCGTGGATGGGGCTGGCGGTGATTGCCGCCGAAGATCAAAAGTTCCCGGAACATTGGGGGTTCGACGTATCGGCGATAGAAAAAGCGCTGGCGCACAATGAGCGTCATGATACCCGCATCCGCGGCGCGTCAACGCTGTCGCAGCAGACGGCGAAAAACCTGTTTTTATGGGATGGCCGCAGCTGGTTGCGTAAGGGGCTGGAAGCCGGGCTGACGGTCGGTATAGAAACCGTCTGGAGTAAAAAGCGGATCCTGACCGTCTACCTGAATATTGCCGAGTTTGGCGATGGGATATTTGGTGTGGAAGCGGCCGCGCAGCGCTATTTTCATAAGCCTGCCAGCCAGCTGACGCCGGGGGAAGCGGCTCTGCTGGCCGCGGTGCTGCCAAATCCGATCCGCTATCGCGCTGACGCGCCTTCGGGCTATGTGCGCAGCCGCCAGGCCTGGATCTTACGCCAGATGCGACAGCTGGGCGGGGAAGGGTTTATGCGCGAGCATAAGCTGTATTAGCGCGTGAATCCGGCGCCGGGGCTGGTACTGTCGCCAGTCGGCCGTCGCCGGGAAGCGTGACGCTTAGTCTTCATCAAATCCGGCATTAAAAAGAGCAATCACCGCGGCGAGCGCCTCAACTTCCTGCGGACCGCTGGCTTCCACCTCTATCTGCCGCCCTTTCGCGGAGTCCAGCATCAGCAGGGCAATCACGCTGTTTGCTTCCGCCTCCGTGCCTTCATCGTTGCGCAGCAGTACTTCGGCATCGAAATTCTGCATCAGCTCAAACAGTTTCATCGCCGGGCGGGCGTGCATGCCCAGCTTATTGGTGATTTCAACGGTCTGCTTTACGGTCATGATTTACGTTTTTCCAGCGTCCGATGACGAGACTGTACGTTTTTGCCGCGGGAGCGGAAGTAGTCAGCCAGTTGTTCAGCAATATAAACCGAACGATGTTTACCGCCGGTGCAGCCAATGGCCACCGTCAGATAGCTGCGATTGTTGGTCTCCAGCATCGGTAACCATAGCTCAAGATAGCTCCGGGTCTGGTAAATAAAGTTGTGCACTTCAGTGTGCCGGTCAAGGAAGGCGGCCACCGGTTTATCCAGACCGGTCATTGGACGCAGTTTCGGATCCCAGTGCGGGTTTGGCAGAAAGCGCACGTCAAAGACGTAATCAGCATCGATCGGAATACCGTGCTTGAAGCCGAAGGATTCGAAGACCATCGTCAGTTCGCGCTCGCGTTTGCCTAACAAGCGAGTACGCAGCATTTCCGCCAGCTCATGCACCGACATTTCGGACGTATCGACGATCAGATCCGCACGGGAGCGCAGTGGCTCCAGCAAGTCGCTCTCTTCGTCGATGGCGCTTTCGAGCGACAGGTTCTTGCTGGAGAGCGGGTGTAAGCGACGGGTATCGCTGTAACGGCGGATCAGGGTATTACGATCGGCATCAAGGAACAGCAATTGCGGAGAAAAGCATTCCGGCAGGTTCTGCATCGCCTGTTCAAAGATTTCCGGTGATTCCGGCATGTTACGCACGTCGATGCTGACGGCCGCGGAGATATTGCGGTCAGCCAGCGACCGCGCCAGATCGGGCAGCAGCACGACCGGCAGGTTATCCACGCAGTAAAAGCCCATATCTTCCAGCGCTCGCAGAGCGACGGATTTCCCCGAGCCCGAGCGGCCGCTGACGATCATCAGTACCATGTACCGTTTCTCCTCAGTACGATAAAGGATAAGGTGCGACTGCCGTTATGCGTCATCGCTGCTTCCTGCTTCGGTGATGATCTCATACAACTCTTCATCGCTCTGCGCCGCGCGCAGGCGACGGCAAATCGCTTTGTCCGCCAGCCGTTTGGCCACCAAGGAGAGCGTATGCAGGTGAGTCTTTGTCTGGTCGGCTGGCACCAGCAGCGCGAACAGCAGGTCGACAGGCTGATTGTCGATCGCGTCGAAGGCGATGGGGGTTTCCAGCTGGACAAAAACGCCGACAGCACGCAGCGTATCCTCTTCCAGTTTACCGTGAGGAATGGCAATACCATTGCCAATCCCGGTACTGCCCATTTTTTCGCGGGTGAGGATCGCTTCGAACACCACCTGCGGCGGCAAACTTAACTGTTTGGCGGCCAGTTCGCTAATGATTTCCAGAGCACGCTTCTTGCTCTGGCAGTGAACCTGGCTACGGGTACATTCCTGGTTCAGGACGTTGCTCAGTTGTAGAGCCGAATCGTTGTTCATCATAATTTCACCTGAGCGCCCCCGCGCCCGCCGCCGATGTTAAACCACGACGGACGCAGGGGGGCCCGGACAATTAGTGTTGTTTTAGTTTATCTTTGTGCTTCGTTAACTGCCTTGCCAGCTTGTCGATAAGACCATCGACAGCTGCATACATATCCTGCCCTTCCGCACTGGCATGGATTTCGCCACCGTTGACATGCAGATTCGCGTCCGCAATTTGCGTCACTTTCTCTACTTTTAACACAATATAGACCTGATTGATCCGGTCGAAAAATTGCTCCAGTTTGCTGAACTTCGCCGTGACGAAGTCGCGCATCGCGGGGGTGATCTCGACGTTGTGTCCTGTAATGTTGAGCTGCATAGTGTCTTCCTTATCGGTTGTGTCAGACCAGTTGTTTACGCTGGTTTGACGGCGGAATGGATAAAGACTCTCTGTACTTCGCGACAGTGCGGCGCGCGACCATGATACCCTGCTCGGACAGCATGGAGGTGAGCTTACTGTCGCTCAACGGCTTCGCGGGGTTTTCCGCGGCGATTAACTTCTTCACCAACGCGCGAATGGCCGTCGACGAGGCTTCGCCGCCGCCTTCGGTATTCACATGGCTGGAGAAGAAATACTTCAGTTCAAAAATACCGCGCGGACTGTGCAGATATTTTTGCGTGGTGACACGGGAAATGGTGGATTCATGCATCTCGACAGCCTGGGCGATATCGGCCAGCACCATCGGCTTCATATACTCTTCACCCTGTTCGAAAAAAGCCTGCTGCTGTTCAACGATGCAGCGGCTGACGCGCAGCAGCGTATCGTTGCGGCTTTCGAGACTTTTGATTAGCCAGCGGGCTTCCTGCAGATTGCTGCGAATGAACTGGCCGTCGGCGTCATTGCGGGCGCTGTTGCCCATTGCCGCATATTGCTGATTAATCTTCAGCCGGGGAATGCTGTCGGCGTTGAGCTCCACGGTCCAGCGGCCACTGACCTTGCGGACCAGTACGTCGGGAATGACATATTCCGGTTCACTGGTATGAATGGACTGGCCAGGGCGGGGATCCAGCGACTGGATCAGATTCACCGCCTCTTTCAGCACCTCTTCTTTCAGGCGCGTTACTCGCATCAGGGTGCGGAAATCGTGGTTAGCCAGCAGATCGAGATGGTCGCTGATAATCAACCGGGCCTCTTCCAGCCACGGCGTCTCTTTAGCGAATTGCGACAGCTGGATCAGCAGGCAGTCGCGCAGATCTTTCGCCGCGACGCCAACCGGATCAAAACGCTGGATGCGCTTCAGAACGGCCTCCACCTCTTCCAGGCCGATTTCGTCATCGCCAATGCTGTCGACGATGTCTTCAATCTGAATGGTGAGATAGCCCGTATCGTCGACGGCGTCGACGATGGAGGTGGCAATGGCGCGGTCGGTGTCGGTGAAGGGCGTCAGCTCGACCTGCCACATCAGATAATCCTGCAGCGTCTGAGTGGTTTCGCCTTGATAGACGGGCAGCTCGTCGTCCTGATAATCCACGCCGTTGCCTGACGGCGTACCGGCGGTATAGATTTCATCCCAGCTGGCATCGAGAGGGAGCTCGTCCGGCATCTCTTTTTGCTCAAGCGCATCGACGGTATCGAGGGACTCGCGATCCTCCACTTCTTTCGCCTCTACCTCGTCGTGAAGATCGGTTTGCTCAAGCAATGGGTTACTTTCCAGCGCTTGCTGGAGCTCTTGCTGGAGTTCTAACGTGGACAACTGCAGCAAACGAATAGCCTGCTGCAGTTGCGGCGTCATGGCAAGCTGTTGGCTAAGCCTTAATTGCAAACCTTGCTTCATGTTCAGGGTAAATATCTCCGGCTAAAACGTCTGTAACCTCTACCCTATCAGAGTCTGAAGTCTTCCCCAAGATACACGCGCTTAACCTGCTCATCTTCGAGGATCTGCTGCGGCGTACCATGAGCAATAAGGTGTCCCTGACTGACAATATACGCCCGTTCGCAGACGGCGAGGGTCTCTCTGACGTTATGGTCGGTGATCAGTACGCCGAGGCCGCTGTCGCGCAGGTGTTCAATGATGCGTTTGATATCGATAACGGAGATGGGGTCAACACCGGCAAAGGGTTCATCCAGAAGGATAAATTTCGGGTTCGCCGCCAGCGCGCGAGCAATTTCGACACGGCGGCGTTCACCACCGGAGAGCGCCTGACCGAGGCTGTCGCGCAGGTGCTCAATATGAAACTCTTCCATCAGCTCTTTGGCGCGATCTTCCCGCTGTTCGCTGGTTAAATCGTCACGGATCTGCAGGACCGCCATCAGGTTGTCATAGACGCTCAGACGACGAAAAATAGAGGCTTCCTGCGGCAGATAGCCGATGCCCCGGCGCGCGCGCGCGTGCAGCGGTAGCAGACTGATGTCTTCGTCATCGATAATAATATTGCCCGCGTCGCGCGGCACAATGCCGACCACCATGTAGAAGGTGGTGGTTTTACCGGCGCCGTTCGGGCCGAGCAAGCCGACAATCTCTCCGGAGTTAACGGTGAGACTGACATCTTCCACCACGCGGCGGCCTTTATAAGCTTTGGCGAGGTTCTTCGCAGTTAAGGTTGCCATAACGAATTAGTTACTCTTCTTTTGCTGATTGCCGCTTTTATCCTGCAGCTCAGACGGCACCAGAACGGTGGTGACGCGTCGACCTTTGTCGCTGAAGGCCTGCATTTTTTGCTCTTTCACCAGATAGGTGATCTTATCGCCCTTGATATTGCTGTCGAGCTGCTCAAGGTAAGCGTTGCCGGTCAGCACGACGTAATCATTCTGCAGCTCGTAGCGCATTTTCGACGCCCGGCCTTTTACCGGCTTGCCGTTATCCTGCATCTGGTAGAAGGTGGCCGGGTTACCGAAGCCTTCGATCACCTCTTTACCTTTCTCATTGCCCGGACGGGTGACCACCACTTTATCAGCGTTAATTTTGATCGTCCCCTGGGTGACGACCACGTTACCGGTGAAAGTGACGACGTTGCCCTGCATATCCAGTGACTGCTGATCGGACTCGATATGGATCGGCTGATCGGTATCTCCCGTCTTGGCCAGGGCCGGCAGGCTGGCGGCCAGTAAAGCGCCGGCGAGCGCAATCTTAAGGCTGAGTTTGTTTGTTCTGAATTTCATAAGAGGTTCTCACCTTTTCAATCAGCTCGGCATTTTTGCTGCGAAGGTTTCCACGCATTTTCAGGCCGCTGGAATTAAATGTGGTGCCGTATAACGTCACCATGTCATCGGAGGTAACGTCCTGTGTGACCAGATTTATCTGGGCGTTATCCGTCGTAATTTTGCGCAGTTGAGAGTCAGGCGCGAGCGCATTCACCTCAACGTGCCCGTAAAGATAGAGCATTCGGTCATTCGTCAGCTTCGCTTTATCTGCCCTGATTGACCAGGTTGGCACCTTATTGGTATCAAAGGTGGTCATCACCGGCTTGGTAAACCAGGAAACCTCCTGATCGGAAAAGTATTCCACATGCTCGGCAATCAGCCGATAGCTCAGGGCGCCTTCCGGGCTGTACACGACGGTGTCGGTATGTTCGCTTTTATACGTCGGGTCGTTGGGATTGACCTCCGGCTGGGCCGTGTCGTCCGTATTCGCCAGATTCAGGCCGATGAGGATCAGCGCGAGCAGCGACAGTAAAATGATAACCCAACGTCTGGTTTTACTCATATTGATTGCCCTTTGGCCTCATCCAACTTGCCCTGCGCCAATAGTAACAAATCGCAGACTTCGCGTACCGCGCCGTGTCCGCCGTTAATGCGCGTGACATAATTCGCCCGCGGCAGCAGCAGCGGATGCGCATCGGCGACGGCGACGCTTAAACCCACTTCCGCCATCACCGGCCAGTCGATCAGATCGTCGCCGATATACGCCACTTCATCCGGACGAACCGCCAGTTTGCTGACTAATTCGCGAAACGCCAACAGCTTATCCGACTGACCTTGATAGAGATGCGTAATGCCCAGCGTCTGGCAGCGGTCTTCTACCAGTTTAGCTTTTCGCCCGGTAATAATCGCCACTTCGATGCCGGAGGTCAGCGCGCAGCGGATACCATAGCCATCGCGGACGTTGAACGCTTTCAGCTCCTCGCCGTGATTACCCATATAGATAAGTCCGTCGGATAATACACCGTCAACATCGAGGATCAGTAGACGGATCTTAGCCGCGCGATCGAGAAACGCCTGGCTTACCGGCCCATAGCATGTCGCTAACTGAGCATCAGCATTATTCATTATTTTTTCCTTACTTACACTACGCCCGCGCGCAGGAGATCGTGCATATGTACCACACCTAGCAGGTGGTCGCCATCGGCAACCAGCACGCAGGTGATATGACGGGATTGCATCAGGTTTAGCGCATCTACCGCCAGGGTGCCGGGACGGATGCGGATCCCTCCCCGGGTCATGACATCGGCAATGCTGGCATTACGCATATCGACGCCGGTATCAAAGACCCGGCGCAGGTCACCATCGGTGAAGATCCCGATGATGTTCATATCGTCATCGCAGACGGCGGTCATGCCTAAATTTTTACGCGTGATTTCCAGCAGCGCATCGCGCAGGGTGGCCTGCAGGCCGACGTGCGGGATTTCATCACCGGTATGCATAATATCATTGACGCGCAGCAACAGCTTACGACCGAGTGCGCCGCCAGGATGAGACAGGGCGAAATCTTCGGCGGTAAAGCCACGGGCTTCCAGCAGAGCGACGGCGAGGGCATCACCCATCACCAGCGCCGCGGTGGTGCTGGAGGTGGGCGCCAGCCCTAACGGGCAGGCCTCTTTGGGCACTTTCACGCACAGATGGATATCCGCTGCGCGCGCCATGCTGCTCTCAGGCCGGCTGGTGATGCAGATAAGCTTCACCTGCTGGCGCTTCAGGACCGGGATCAGCGCCAGAATTTCATTCGATTCGCCGGAATTCGACAGCGCAATCACCACATCCTGTGGAGTGACCATTCCTAAATCGCCGTGCGCCGCTTCGCCGGGGTGGACAAAAAAAGCCGAGGTGCCGGTACTGGCGAACGTCGCCGCCATTTTGCGGCCGATGTGGCCGGATTTGCCCATCCCCATCACCACGACTTTGCCGCCGCAGCGGAAAATCGTTTCGCAAGCATGGGTAAAGTCTTCATTTATATATTGATCGAGCTGGGCCAGACCTTCACGTTCAATTTCCAGCACCTGACGGCCTGCCTGTTGAAAGTCAAAATCCGTGGGCAAATCTATTTGCGACATGATGTTATCCCGAGTCATTCAACGAAGAGCGGCGCTGTCCAGAACAGCATCGCCAACCAAACCACAAAGCCGCCGACCAGCAGTGCGCCAACCAGCCGTCCCGGCTGCTGCTGGCGGCGCCAGCACAGCACCGCGAAGATCAGGCTGACCAGCAGCATCACGCCATAATCGCGAGTGAAGGCTTCGCTCGCAAAGCTCCCCGGCGCGATCAGCGCCGGTAAACCCAGCACCAGCGCAATATTGAGGATATTGGCGCCGATGATATTGCCGATAGCAATGTCATCTTCCCCTTTCCGCGCCCCGGCGATAGCGGTGGCCAGCTCTGGCAGGCTGGTGCCTATCGCCACCACCGTCAGACCGACGGTCAGCTCGCTAATGGCAAAAAAGTTTGCCAATACCGTGGTGTTATCCACCACCATACGGGTAGCCATGGGCATGACAATCATCGCGACCCCTAACCAGAGCAGAGCGACCGGCAGCGATCCTTCACGCGGCAGCTCCGCCAGCTGTTCGCGAGTCAGGCTATCGCTGCCCTGGCGCTCCGCCAGACGGGCGATTTTGATGGTAAACAGCAGCCACAGAAGCGCTAACGTCAGTAAAAACAGCCCGTCGAGACGGGACAGCTGTCCATCGTAGAGCACCAGCCCGGCCAGCACACTGACCAGCAACATTAGCGGTAATTCGCGGCGCAGAATATCAGAATGCACGGTAAATGGCCTGAGTAAGGCGGCGAGTCCGAGGATCAGAAGAATATTGGTAATGTTGGAGCCGAGCGCGGTGCCGACCGCCAGATCGATCTGCCCATGCAGCGAGGCCGTGGTGGAAACCATGATCTCGGGCAGGCTGGTGCCGATACTCACCACCGTCATACCGATGATCAGCGGCGGGATCCCCAACATACGACACAGGATGGAAGCGGCATAGACCAGACGATCGGCGCTGTAGACAACCAGCAGTAAACCAATAATTAACAGAGCCGTCGCTAAGAGCATCTAAAGTCCTTTCTTCAGGTATAATCGTCGCCTCGCTGGGTTATCCCTACGCAGCGTAACGAATTCTTAATTTTGACTTTATGTGTGCCAAAAGTAAAACAAATGCCAGCTTTCGCTAACCTGTGCAGGTAAGATTCTGTAAAAATGTTGTGATTGTGGCGCAAGAAAGGGCCATGCTTGCCCGTCAGGTGTTTAGTAAGGATGATTTTATGAGCCAAACTCAGGCGAATTTAGTTGAAGTACGCGGTATCCGCTTTTCACGCGGCGATCGTGTGATCTTCGACGACATCTCGCTGTCGGTGCCGCGCGGTAAAATTACTGCGATCATGGGACCTTCGGGGATCGGCAAGACTACCCTGTTACGCCTGATCGGCGGGCAGATCCCGCCGGACAGGGGAGAGATCCTGTTTGATGGCGAGAACGTGCCGCAGATGACGCGATCGCGTCTTTATACGGTGCGTAAGCGGATGAGCATGCTGTTCCAGTCTGGCGCGCTGTTCACCGATCTCAATGTCTTTGATAACGTTGCCTATCCGCTGCGCGAGCATACGCAGCTGCCGCCTGCGCTGCTGCATACGACGGTGATGATGAAGCTGGAAGCGGTGGGGTTGCGTGGGGCGGCGAAGTTAATGCCCTCCGAGCTTTCCGGCGGGATGGCGCGCCGCGCCGCCCTGGCGAGAGCGATTGCCCTTGAGCCGGATCTGATTATGTTCGACGAACCGTTTGTCGGGCAGGATCCCATCACCATGGGCGTGCTGGTGAAGCTGATTTCTGAACTCAACAACACGTTGGGTGTCACTTGCATCGTGGTTTCGCACGATGTGCCTGAGGTGCTTAGCATTGCGGACTACGCGTATATCGTGGCGGATAAAAAGATTGTCGCCCACGGTAGCGCCCAGTCGCTGCGGGAGAATACCGATCCTCGGGTTCGTCAGTTTATTGATGGTATTGCCGACGGCCCGGTGCCGTTCCGTTATCCGGCTGGCGACTATCACCATGATTTATTAGGCATAGGGAGTTGAGCGACTCATGCTGTTTAATGCGCTGGCCGCGCTAGGACATCGCGGGATTAAAACCACCGCGAAGTTTGGACGCGCCGGATTAATGCTTTTCAACGCCGTTGTGGGCAAACCAGAGTTTCGCAAGCACGCGCCGCTGCTGGTTCGTCAGCTCTATAACGTTGGCGTTCTGTCGATGCTGATTATCATTGTATCGGGCTTGTTTATCGGTATGGTGCTCGGGCTGCAGGGTTATCTGGTCTTAACCACCTACAGCGCAGAGACCAGTCTTGGCATGCTGGTGGCGCTGTCGCTGCTGCGCGAGCTGGGGCCGGTTGTCGCTGCGCTGCTGTTTGCCGGGCGCGCCGGATCGGCGCTGACCGCCGAGATTGGCCTGATGCGGGCCACGGAGCAGCTCTCGAGTATGGAGATGATGGCGGTGGACCCGCTGCGTCGCGTGATTTCTCCACGCTTCTGGGCTGGCGTCATTTCGCTGCCGCTGTTGACGATTATCTTTGTCGCGGTAGGGATCTGGGGTGGTGCGCTGGTAGGCGTAAGCTGGAAAGGCATTGACGGTGGTTTTTTCTGGACCGCGATGCAAAATGCCGTCGACTGGCGAATGGACCTGGTGAACTGCCTGATTAAGAGTCTGGTATTCGCCATTACGGTAACCTGGATTGCGTTATTTAACGGTTATGACGCTATCCCCACTTCCGCCGGGATTAGCCGGGCGACAACACGCACCGTGGTGCATGCGTCGCTGGCGGTTCTGGGGCTGGATTTTGTGCTGACTGCGCTGATGTTTGGGAATTGAGTTCATGCAAACGAAAAAAAATGAAATCTGGGTAGGGGTGTTCTTACTGGTGGCGCTGCTGGCGGCGCTGTTTGTCTGCCTGAAGGCGGCGAACGTCACCTCGCTACGTACTGAGCCGACTTACCGCCTTTACGCGACCTTCGATAACATCGGCGGCCTGAAGGCGCGTTCGCCGGTACGCATCGGCGGTGTGGTTGTGGGACGGGTAGCGGACATCACTCTCGACCCGAAAACCTATCTGCCACGCGTGGAGCTCGATATCGATGAGCGCTACAACCATATCCCGGATACCAGTTCGTTGGCGATCCGCACCTCGGGTCTGCTGGGCGAACAGTATCTGGCGCTGAACGTCGGTTTTGAAGACCCGGACCTTGGGACGACTATCCTTAAAGACGGCGGTACTATCCAGGACACCAAGTCCGCCATGGTGCTGGAAGATCTGATTGGTCAGTTCCTTTATAACAGCAAGGGCGGCGACAATCAGAATTCTGGCAATGATAAGGCCGAGGCAGAAGGTCATACTGACGCGACGCCGGCAGCCGGCACGACGCATTAATTTCAGGAGAAACACGATATGTTTAAACGCTTACTCATGGTCGCCATGCTGGTGATTGCCCCGCTGACCGCTGTCCAGGCGGCAGACCAGTCCAACCCGTATAAGCTGATGAATGAAGCGGCGCAGAAAACCTTCGATCGCCTGAAGAATGAACAGCCGAAGATCAAAGCCAACCCTAACTATCTGCGCGACATCGTCGACCAGGAGCTGTTGCCGTATGTGCAGGTGAAATATGCTGGCGCGCTGGTGCTGGGCCGCTATTACAAAGAAGCGACCCCCGCGCAGCGTGAGGCCTACTTTGCCGCCTTCCGTGAATATCTGAAGCAGGCCTACGGCCAGGCGCTGGCGATGTACCACGGGCAGACTTACCAGATTGCGCCGGAGCAGCCGCTGGGCAGCGCAACCATCGTTCCGATCCGCGTCACTATCATCGACCCGAACGGTCGTCCGCCGGTGCGTCTGGACTTCCAGTGGCGTAAAAATACCCAGACCGGTAACTGGCAGGCCTACGATATGATCGCCGAAGGCGTCAGTATGATCACTACCAAACAGAATGAGTGGAGCGATCTGCTGCGCACCAAGGGCGTTGACGGCCTGACCGCGCAGCTGAAAGCGATCTCCGCTCAGCCGATCACGCTGGAACAGAAAAAATAATGACCGGGCAGCTGAGCTGGACTCGCGAGGGCGAGACGCTGGCGCTGCACGGAGAGCTGGACCAGGATCTGCTGGTCCCGCTCTGGGAAGCACGCGCCAGGGCGACGGAGGGGGCGACGATCATCGATCTCAGCCAGACTACGCGCGTGGACACGGCGGGCCTGGCGCTGTTAGTGCATTTTGTGGCACTGATCCGCCGTCAGGGGCGGGAAGCGCAGCTGATCGCGAAGAGCGAAAATCTGCAAACGCTGATCGGTCTTTACAACCTGCCTGTCGATATGATCCCATAATCTTTTCAGTGTCTTAGCGTTGAAGCTATTCCGAAAGCCCCGGCAATCTTTTCGTCGGGGCTTTTTGCTTGTTTAAGACCGCGCCACTTTCCTCTAAGATGTTGGGCTGTTTTCACTATCAGATAAATTTGAGCCCATGGAAAATCATGAAATTCAGACCGTGCTGATGAACGCACTCCCCCTCCAGGAAGTCCACGTCTCTGGCGATGGCAGCCACTTTCAGGTTATTGCTGTGGGTGAGATGTTCGATGGCATGAGTCGGGTTAAAAAGCAGCAGAGCGTCTACGCGCCGCTGATGGAATATATTGCTGACAACCGTATCCATGCGCTGTCGATCAAGGCCTTCACTCCGCAGGAGTGGGCGCGAGACCGCAAACTAAATGGCTTCTAAGCTGTGGGGGGTCCCCTGCAGCGTATGTGAATTTTTAATAGAGAACAGAATCAATGGATAAATTCCGTGTTCAGGGGCCGACTCGCCTTCAGGGCGAAGTCACCATTTCTGGTGCAAAGAACGCCGCCCTGCCAATCCTCTTTTCCGCGCTGCTTGCCGAAGAGCCGGTAGAGATCCAGAACGTACCTAAGCTGAAAGATATCGATACCACCATGAAGCTGCTGAGCCAGCTGGGCGCGAAGGTTGAGCGCAATGGTTCGGTATGGATTGACGCCGGTCCGGTTGATGTATTCTGTGCTCCGTACGACCTGGTGAAAACCATGCGTGCCTCCATCTGGGCGCTGGGCCCGCTGGTAGCGCGTTTTGGTCAGGGACAAGTTTCTCTGCCAGGCGGCTGCGCCATCGGCGCGCGTCCGGTCGACCTGCACATTAGCGGTCTGGAACAGCTGGGCGCCGAGATCAAACTGGAAGAAGGTTATGTCAAAGCCTCGGTCAACGGTCGCCTGAAAGGCGCGCATATCGTGATGGATAAGGTGAGCGTCGGCGCTACCGTAACTATCATGAGCGCAGCGACCCTCGCGGAGGGGACGACGATTATCGAAAACGCCGCGCGCGAGCCGGAAATTGTCGATACCGCCAACTTCCTTAACGCGCTGGGCGCGAAAATCAAAGGCCAGGGCACCGATCGCATTACCATCGAAGGCGTGCAGCGTCTGGGTGGCGGCGTATACCGTGTACTGCCGGACCGTATCGAAACCGGCACCTTCCTGGTGGCCGCGGCGATTTCCGGCGGCAAGATCCTCTGCCGTAACGCGCAGCCGGATACTCTGGATGCCGTTCTGGCGAAACTGCGTGACGCCGGGGCTGACATCGAAACGGGCGAAGACTGGATTAGCCTCGATATGCACGGCAACCGTCCGAAAGCGGTCAACGTGCGTACCGCGCCGCACCCGGGCTTCCCGACCGATATGCAGGCCCAGTTCACGCTGCTTAACCTGGTGGCGGAAGGGACCGGCGTGATCACCGAAACGATCTTTGAAAACCGCTTCATGCACATTCCGGAACTGATCCGTATGGGCGCGCACGCGGAGATCGAGAGCAATACCGCTATCTGTCACGGCGTGAAGCAGCTTTCGGGCGCGCAGGTGATGGCGACCGATTTGCGTGCGTCGGCGAGCCTCGTGCTGGCAGGCTGCATCGCTGAAGGGACCACCATCGTTGATCGCATCTACCACATCGATCGTGGCTATGAGCGTATCGAGGATAAACTGCAGGCGTTGGGTGCCAATATTCAGCGCGTGAAGGGCGAGTAACCGTGTCCTGACAGGGCCCCGGGGCGTTGGTTCGGGACCCTGTCGATTATCACATCACCTGTCTGTCTTCTTTTGACGCATCATCTGCGTTCTGTCGATAAACTCATGAGTCACCGGGTCGTGGTAGCGTGACGGCCAGATGACCCACGGCTGCGTTTCCAGCGCCGTGGCGATAATCAACTCGCCTTTCGGCCAGGGGCGGGTCAGGGCGTTCGCCAGCGTTGAAGAACTCAGGCCGTGCCGTCGCGACTCTGCCGCCAGCGATGTTCCCCGTTTACGTAACCCAGCAACAATATCGGCGGGATGCCAGTCGATGAACTTATCCATAAATTCTCCTGGTGTTAAAGGTCCAGATCGTCCACATGGGCGATGGGGACACTATACCCGCGTACTATGTAGGGTTCTAACAAGTTCTGTTAAGGCGCCAGAATATTCAGAATCTATCAAGATATTCGGAAGTTTAGGGAGAGAAGTGGCATTTTACTGGAACTTTCCCGCGCATCGCGCGGGAAAGGAGGGGGATTAATGATCGCGCTGGACCGCAATATGTGCCAGTCCAATCAAAGCTTCGCGCCACGGCGTGTCCGGGAGGATCTGCAGGGCTGCAATCGCTTTATCGGCTTCTTCTTCAGCACGCTTCTGCGTCCACTCCAGCGAACCGCAGGTGGCCATGGTTTCCAGAACAGCATCCAGCAGATGGCGACCATTGCCCTGCTCGATCGCCCCGCGGATCATCGCCGCCTGATCGGGGGTGCCATGATGCATAGCATGCAGCAGCGGTAGCGTCGGTTTGCCTTCGTTCAGGTCATCACCGACGTTTTTACCGAGTCGCTCTCCGTCGGAGCTGTAGTCGAGTAAATCGTCGATCAGCTGGAAAGCGGTGCCGAGATAGCGACCATAATCCTGCAACGCGCGCTCTTCTTCCGCGGAGCAGTCGGCCAGCATTCCCGCACACTGCGAGGCCGCCTCAAACAGGCGCGCCGTCTTGCTGTAGATGACGCGCATATAATTCTCTTCCGTGATATCCGGATCGTTGACGTTCATCAACTGCAGCACTTCGCCTTCGGCAATGACGTTCACCGCCTCCGACATGACCTCGAGGATCTTCAGTGAGCCTAGCTGGGTCATCATCTGGAAGGCGCGGGTATAGATGAAATCGCCAACCAGCACGCTGGCGGCATTGCCGAACGCCGCATTGGCCGTGGCTTTGCCGCGACGCATGTCAGACTCATCGACGACGTCGTCATGCAGTAGCGTGGCGGTATGAATAAATTCAATCAGCGCAGCAATAGTGACATGCGCGCTCCCTTGATAGCCCACCGCGCGCGCGGCAAGCACAGCAATCATCGGGCGAATGCGTTTGCCGCCGCCGCTGACGATGTAATAGCCTAACTGATTGATAAGCTGAACATCGGAGTTGAGTTGCTCAAGAATCGTCGCATTGACACCCGCCATATCTTGCGCGGTTAACTCATTGATTTTTTCTAAATTCATCGCAAAAGCCGGGCCAAATGTCCTGTTACCATGAATCCAGGTGGGATCACAGAAGGATTAAGACAGAATTAAAAGAAGATATGATTGTACTGAAAAATTGCCGTAGATAAACGTTGTCGTGAAAGTTGTGTTTTTTTTCTGCATTGATCGCTAATCGCTCTTGTCAAAGGCTCGCGTTTTGCGTAATATTCGCGCCCTATTGTGAATATTTATAGCGCACTCTGAATCACATAAAGAGGTGCGCGGAAGCGGAGTTTTATATGTACGCGGTTTTCCAAAGTGGTGGTAAACAACACCGAGTAAGCGAAGGTCAGACCGTTCGCCTGGAAAAGCTGGACATCGCAACTGGCGAAGCTGTTGAATTCGCTGAAGTGCTGATGATCGCAAACGGTGAAGAAATCAAGATCGGCGTTCCTTTCGTTGAGGGCGGCGTAATCAAAGCTGAAGTTGTTGCTCACGGTCGTGGCGAGAAAGTTAAAATCGTTAAGTTTCGTCGTCGTAAACACTATCGTAAGCAGCAGGGCCATCGTCAGTGGTTCACTGATGTGAAAATCACTGGCATCAGCGCCTAAGACCTGAGGAGTAGATTTAAATGGCACATAAAAAGGCTGGCGGCTCGACTCGTAACGGTCGCGATTCAGAAGCTAAACGTCTGGGCGTAAAACGTTTCGGCGGTGAAGCAGTTCTGGCAGGTAGCATCATCGTTCGTCAACGTGGTACCAAATTCCACGCTGGCACCAACGTTGGTTGCGGCCGTGACCACACTCTGTTCGCTTTGACTGACGGTAAAGTCAAGTTCGAAGTTAAAGGCCCGAAAAACCGTAAATTCATCAGCATCGTTGCTGAATAAGTTTTTCGCGTCCCGGTAACGGATGAAAGCCCCGCAACACGTTGCGGGGCTTTTTACATTCGTCTACTGGAAAATTTTGCAGGGAAACAGGCATGAAGCAGCAGGCTGGGATTGGCATTATTCTGGCGCTTACCACCGCGATGTGTTGGGGAGCGTTGCCGATTGCGATGAAACAGGTTCTTGAGGTGATGGCGCCGCCTACGGTGGTGTTTTATCGCTTCCTGATGGCCAGCATTGGGCTTGGCGCGATCCTCGCGATCAAAGGCAAACTGCCGCCGCTGCGAATTTTTCGCAAGCCGCGCTGGCTGGTTTTGTTAGCCATTGCCACCGGTGGCCTGTTCGGTAACTTCATTCTGTTCAGTTCTTCCCTGCAATATCTCAGCCCCACTGCTTCTCAGGTCATCGGCCAGCTATCGCCGGTGGGCATGATGGTGGCAAGCGTCGTGATTCTGAAAGAGCGCATGCGCGGTACCCAGGTGGTGGGCGCGTTGATGTTGCTCAGCGGGCTGGTGATGTTTTTCAACACCAGCCTGATTGAAATCTTTACCCGCCTGACGGATTACACATGGGGGGTAATTTTCGGCGTTGCTGCTGCAACGGTGTGGGTAAGCTATGGCGTCGCGCAAAAGGTGTTATTGCGCCGTCTGGCATCACAGCAGATACTATTTTTGCTGTACACTTTATGTACGATTGCATTACTGCCGCTCGCTAAGCCCGGGGTGATATCCCAGCTAAGCGACTGGCAACTGGCATGCCTGATTTTTTGCGGGCTAAATACCCTGGTCGGCTACGGGGCGCTGGCGGAAGCCATGGCGCGCTGGCAGGCGGCGCAGGTCAGCGCGTTAATCACCTTGACGCCACTGTTTACGCTACTGTTTTCTGATTTATTATCAATGGCCTGGCCCGATGTTTTCGCCAGACCGATGTTAAACCTGATTGGTTATCTCGGTGCGTTTGTCGTGGTTGCGGGCGCGATGTATTCCGCCATCGGCCATCGTCTTTGGGGGCGTTGGCGTAAGCGAGAGGCGGTAGTACCGCTGCCCCGCTCAGGCGAATGATTTACGGAGAGTAAAATGAAGTTTGTAGATGAAGCAACGATCCTGGTCGTAGCAGGTGACGGCGGCAATGGTTGCGTAAGCTTCCGCCGCGAAAAGTATATTCCGAAAGGCGGTCCGGACGGCGGCGATGGCGGTGACGGCGGCGATGTCTGGCTGGAAGCGGACGAGAACCTGAACACCCTGATCGACTACCGTTTTGAAAAATCGTTCCGCGCCGAACGCGGGCAGAATGGCCAGAGCCGCGACTGTACCGGTAAGCGTGGTAAAGACGTGACGGTGAAAGTGCCGGTCGGGACCCGGGTTATCGACCAGGGCACCGGCGAGACCATGGGCGACATGACCAAACACGGTCAGCGTCTGATGGTGGCGAAAGGTGGCTGGCACGGTCTGGGCAACACCCGTTTCAAATCATCCGTTAATCGCACCCCGCGTCAGAAGACCATGGGTACCCCGGGTGATAAACGCGACCTGCAGCTGGAGCTGATGCTGCTGGCCGATGTCGGGATGCTGGGGATGCCGAACGCCGGCAAATCCACCTTCATCCGCGCGGTCTCCGCCGCCAAGCCGAAAGTGGCTGACTATCCGTTTACCACCCTGGTGCCGAGCCTGGGCGTGGTGCGTATGGACAACGAGAAGAGCTTCGTGGTCGCCGATATCCCGGGGCTGATTGAAGGCGCAGCGGAAGGCGCAGGCCTTGGTATCCGCTTCCTCAAGCACCTTGAGCGCTGCCGTGTGCTGCTGCATCTCATCGACATCGAGCCTATCGATGGTTCCGATCCGGTTGAGAATGCCCGCATTATCATTGGCGAGCTGGAGAAATACAGCGAGAAGCTGGCCTCCAAGCCACGCTGGTTAGTCTTTAACAAGATTGACCTGATGGACAAAGCGGAAGCCGAAGCCAAAGCGAAGGCGATTGCCGAAGCGCTGGGTTGGGAAGATAAATTCTACCTGATCTCAGCGGCCAGCCAGCAGGGCGTGAAAGAGCTGTGCTGGGACGTGATGACCTTTATCATCGAAAACCCGATCGTGCATGTGGAAGAAGAGCAGAAGCCGGAGAAAGTCGAGTTCATGTGGGACGACTATCACCGTCAGCAGCTTGAAGAAGCCGAAGTCGAAGTGGAAGATGACGAAGACTGGGATGACGACTGGGACGAAGACGACGAAGAAGGCGTCGAATTCATCTACAAACGCTAATCTTGACTTCGCTGGATCAAAAAGGGCCGCATCTGATGCGGCCCTTTTGTTTTAGTTGTTCTGGTACAAATCTTTATACAAGCGGCTTTCAAAGCGGACCAGCGGGATGCGGCGATTACGCTGGTCGGCGGGTTCCACGGCGTAGCCGGAGAGATATTGCACGAAGGCCACCTTTTGTCCGCTGGCGGTAGTGATAAAGCCTGCAAGGTTATAAACCCCCTGCAACGAACCTGTTTTCGCCGAGACTTTGCCATCCACGCCCGCCTGGTGGAGACCGGCGCGGTATTGCAGCGACCCGTCGTGGCCCGCCAGCGGCAGCATGGAGATGAAGTTGAGCTCGGTATCGTGCTGGGCGATATACTGCAGCACCTGCATCATGGTCGCCGGGGCGATCAGGTTGTGGCGCGACAAGCCAGAGCCGTCGGCGATGATCGTGTTGCCGAGATCGACCCCAGCCTGTTGACGCAGGATCTGGCGTACGGCATCGGATCCTGCCCGCCAGGTGCCTGGTACGCCGAAGCGGGCGTGGCCGATGGTACGAAAGACGGTGTCGGCAATCATGTTATCTGACTTCTTCAGCATGATCCGCAGCAGATCGTGCAGTGGAGCCGACTGGGTGGTGGCTAATACCGTTCCGGGGTCATTGGCCAGCGTCTGGCGCAACAGCGTGCCGCTATAGGTGATCCCCGCCTGGGTCAGCTCCGCTTTGAGGATCGCCCCGGCGTAGCTGGCGCCGTCCTGAATGGCGAAGGCCAGCGGCAGCGGCTCGCTACGCTGCGGCAGGCAGCCAGTGAGGGTATAGCGATTGAGATCGCCTGGCACTACGTCGAGCTCGCAGTACTGTGCTTCTGCTGAGCCGCGCGCCAGCGTTCGCACCTGGCTGAACATGGTGACCGGATAATAGGACGCAACGCGAATGAAGGCGAGATCGCCCGGTTTCTGCGCGCTATACAGCGAGACAGAGAAGCAGTTACGGTCGACAATTGCGGCCGCCGGCGGGGCGCTGAAGCACTGCGTCAGGTCGTTCCACGGCCAGCCCGGCGCTTTGTCATGGCTGGCGAAGACCGAGGTATCGATGAGCACATTGCCTTCGATACGCTGCACGCCAGCTTTTTTCAGCGTCGCCACCATATTGCGAATATCCTGCCGTTTGAGCGTCGGATCGCCGCCGAAGCGCGCAATCAGATCGCCTTTCAGCACGCCGCCGTCAAGTGAGCCTTTGGTTTCCAGCGTGGTGGTAAAGCGGAAATCGGGCCCCAGCTGCAGCAGAGCCGCCAGCGCGGTGATAACCTTTTGCGTACTGGCCGGGAGCGCCATTTGCTGGCTGTGATAGTCGATTTCCGGCGTCGATGCGCCGACCTTTTGCGCCATAAAGGCAAGGTTCGCACCGGCGGGAAGCTGGTTGATGTACTCGTCAATATTCGCCGCCTGAGCGCTAAGCGCTATACCGGCAGTCAATCCGATGATAAATCTGGGAAATCGCATAATCTCGCGCTAACAACCTGAAGCCAGGCCGTCATACTACGGTGCAACGCCCAGTAAAGTAAACGATGACCCATAATGAACTTCGGGGTAAAATACCTATCAAATGAAAAATTGCTGCTGACCTGGGGAGTGTTTCCCGGGTCGGTTTCTTTTTGCTCGTGTCCTGCCTGTGGGCAGGGCAGGTGGCGGGGCGGAGCTCTCCGTTCCCTGAAGGAATGATAAAGAGGTATAACTAATGCAAGCGATTCCGATGACCTTACGTGGCGCTGAGAAACTGCGCGAAGAACTGGATTATCTGAAGTCTGTGCGTCGTCCTGAAATCATTGCCGCTATTGCTGACGCTCGTGAACACGGCGATCTGAAAGAGAATGCTGAGTATCATGCTGCGCGTGAGCAGCAGGGCTTCTGCGAAGGGCGTATCAAAGATATTGAAGCGAAGCTGTCCAATGCCCAGGTGATCGATATCACCAAAATGCCGAACAATGGCCGGGTAATTTTTGGCTCAACCGTCAGCGTGCTCAACCTCGATACCGATGAGGAACAGACCTACCGCATCGTGGGTGATGATGAAGCTGATTTTAAGCAGAATCTGATCTCCGTGAACTCGCCGATCGCCCGTGGTCTGATCGGCAAAGAGCAGGATGACGTCGTGACTATCCGTACCCCGGGTGGTGAAGTGGAATACGAAATTACTAAGGTTGAATACCTGTAAGGCGTATTTCCCGCTACGATGTTTATAGATTGTAAAGAAAGGAAAAAGGCCGCATAGCGGCCTTTTATCAACGTCAGGAGCATGGCATTTTGCTCGCCTGGCCGCAGAAATCCCTCGTTTTACACAAAGTTGTGTCGAGATTCAGGATATTCTTAGCGTGGCAGCGAGATCTTACGCTCTGGCGTTGGGCGGTACAGAACCAGCGTTTTACCGATGACCTGTACGTTACAGGCGCCGGTTTCACGTACGATGGCTTCCACGATCAAGGCTTTAGTTTCGCGATCTTCTGAGGCGATCTTCACCTTGATGAGCTCATGGTGCCCTAACGCTTGTTCGATCTCGGCCAGTACCCCTTCGGTCAAACCATTATTGCCAAGCATAACTACCGGCTTGAGCGGATGTGCCAGACCTTTAAGGTGCTGTTTTTGTTTAGTACTCAGATTCATCGTGTTTTTTTGCTTACGTTGGGATTGAAAACGGGTCATTCTACCGCCATCTCCCATATATCGCCAAACTACCGCGTCGATTTTTACGCAGTAAAGTACGATGAACCCGAACGGGAATGTTAAATGACAGGTAAAAAGCGTTCTGCCAGCTCAAGCCGCTGGCTTCAGGAACACTTTAGCGATAAATATGTTCAACAGGCACAGAAAAAGGGGTTACGTTCCCGTGCCTGGTTTAAACTTGATGAAATACAGCAAAGTGACAAAATTTTTAAGCCGGGGATGACGATAGTCGATCTCGGTGCTGCTCCCGGTGGCTGGTCGCAGTATGCGGTCACGCAGATCGGCAACAGCGGCCGCATCATCGCTTGCGATCTTTTACCAATGGATCCAATCGTTGGTGTGGACTTCCTTCAGGGCGATTTTCGTGATGAATTAGTCCTGAAAGCGTTACTTGAGCGAGTGGGCGACAGTAAAGTCCAAGTTGTCATGTCCGATATGGCGCCGAATATGTGCGGAACACCGGCGGTGGATATTCCCCGGGCTATGTATCTGGTAGAACTGGCGCTTGAAATGTCTCGTGATGTATTAGCGCCAGGTGGTAGTTTTGTAGTGAAGGTGTTCCAGGGCGAAGGCTTCGATGAGTATCTTCGAGAAATTCGCTCCCTGTTTACGAAGGTCAAAGTTCGTAAACCGGACTCTTCCCGCGCTCGTTCGCGTGAAGTGTATATTGTAGCGACCGGGCGTAAACCATAACCGGCAGATTTCAAACGAAAGTTTGAAAGAAACTGGATATAGAGTATCCTGACGCTGTTTTTAACACAGTTGTAATAAGAGGTTAATCCCTTGAGTGACATGGCGAAAAACCTAATACTCTGGCTGGTCATTGCCGTTGTGCTGATGTCAGTATTCCAGAGCTTTGGGCCCAGCGAGTCGAATGGCCGCAAGGTGGATTATTCTACCTTCCTGCAAGAGGTCAATCAGGACCAGGTTCGCGAAGCGCGTATCAACGGACGTGAGATCAACGTTACCAAGAAAGATAGTAACCGTTACACGACTTACATTCCGGTTAACGATCCGAAGCTGCTCGATAACCTGTTGACTAAAAACGTCAAAGTTATTGGCGAACCACCAGAAGAGCCAAGCCTGCTGGCTTCCATCTTCATCTCCTGGTTCCCTATGCTGCTGTTGATCGGCGTCTGGATCTTCTTTATGCGGCAAATGCAGGGCGGTGGCGGGAAGGGCGCGATGTCCTTCGGCAAAAGCAAAGCCCGTATGCTGACGGAAGACCAGATCAAAACCACTTTTGCCGACGTTGCCGGGTGTGACGAAGCGAAAGAGGAAGTCGGTGAGCTGGTGGAATACCTGCGTGAGCCGAGCCGCTTCCAGAAACTGGGCGGTAAGATCCCGAAAGGCGTCCTGATGGTCGGCCCTCCGGGTACCGGTAAAACGCTGCTGGCGAAAGCGATCGCTGGCGAAGCAAAAGTACCGTTCTTCACAATTTCCGGTTCTGATTTCGTCGAAATGTTCGTCGGTGTCGGTGCATCTCGTGTGCGTGACATGTTCGAGCAGGCTAAGAAAGCAGCGCCTTGCATCATCTTCATCGATGAAATCGACGCCGTCGGCCGCCAGCGTGGCGCGGGTCTTGGCGGTGGTCACGATGAACGTGAGCAGACCCTGAACCAGATGCTGGTTGAAATGGACGGCTTCGAAGGTAACGAAGGTATTATCGTTATCGCGGCGACTAACCGTCCGGACGTTCTGGACCCCGCGCTGCTGCGTCCAGGCCGCTTCGACCGTCAGGTTGTCGTTGGTCTGCCGGATGTTCGCGGTCGTGAACAGATCCTGAAAGTGCATATGCGTCGCGTACCGCTGGCGCCGGATATCGACGCGGCGATCATTGCGCGCGGTACCCCTGGCTTCTCCGGTGCGGACCTGGCGAACCTGGTCAACGAAGCGGCGCTGTTTGCTGCTCGCGGCAACAAACGTGTTGTTTCGATGGTTGAGTTCGAAAAAGCGAAAGACAAAATCATGATGGGTGCGGAACGTCGCTCCATGGTGATGACGGAAGCGCAGAAAGAATCGACCGCTTACCACGAAGCAGGCCACGCCATTATCGGCCGTCTGGTTCCGGAACACGATCCGGTCCATAAAGTGACGATTATCCCGCGCGGTCGTGCGCTGGGTGTGACCTTCTTCCTGCCGGAAGGCGATGCGATCAGCGCCAGCCGTCAGAAACTGGAAAGTCAGATCTCCACCCTGTACGGCGGTCGTCTGGCGGAAGAGATTATCTACGGTCCGGAACATGTTTCTACCGGCGCGTCCAACGACATTAAAGTGGCGACGAACCTGGCGCGTAACATGGTGACCCAGTGGGGCTTCTCCGACAAACTCGGTCCGCTGCTGTATGCGGAAGAAGAAGGCGAAGTCTTCCTCGGCCGTAGCGTAGCGAAAGCGAAGCATATGTCCGATGAAACCGCGCGTATCATCGACCAGGAAGTGAAATCGCTGATCGAGCGTAACTACGGTCGTGCTCGCCAGCTGCTGAACGACAACATGGATATCCTGCACGCGATGAAAGATGCGCTCATGAAATATGAGACTATCGATGCGCCGCAGATTGACGACCTGATGGCTCGTCGCGATGTTCGTCCGCCGGCGGGTTGGGAAGAACCGGGTTCTTCGAATAACTCTGACAACAATGGCACGCCTCGTGCGCCGCGTCCGGTTGATGAACCGCGTACGCCGAACCCGGGCAACACCATGTCAGAGCAGCTGGGCGACAAGTAAGCTACCGCTGTTGATGTCTTGTTTTAACCTTAAAAACCCCGGGGCGCCCGCTCCGGGGTTTTTCTTTTTTTAACCTCTTCAGTCTCAGGGATTTTGTGATGAAACTTGTAGCCCAGGGCTCAACCCTCGATCTCTCTCATCCGCATGTGATGGGCATTCTTAATGTGACGCCCGACTCTTTCTCCGATGGCGGCGCTCACAACTCGCTGGTTGAGGCGGTGAAGCATGCCAATCTGATGATTAACGCAGGGGCGACCATCATTGATATCGGCGGTGAATCCACGCGGCCAGGGGCGGCTGAGGTGAGCGTAGAAGAGGAACTCGCGCGGGTGATCCCGGTTGTCGAAGCGATCGCTCAGCGCTTTGAAGTGTGGATCTCGGTGGATACGTCCAAACCGGAGGTTATCCGCGAATCGGCCCGGGCCGGGGCGCATATCATTAACGATATTCGTTCGCTGACCGAACCTGGCGCGCTGCAGGCCGCTGCGGAAACCGGGCTGCCGGTGTGTCTGATGCATATGCAGGGTCAGCCGAAAACCATGCAGGAGGCGCCGAAATATGAGGATGTCTTCGCCGATGTCGAGCGCTTTTTTGCAGAACATATTGTGCGCTGCGAGCAGGCGGGGATCGCAAAAGAAAAATTGCTGCTCGACCCGGGATTCGGTTTCGGTAAAAATCTCTCCCACAATTATCAGCTGCTGGCCAGACTGGGTGAATTTCACCACTTTGGGCTGCCTTTGTTGGTTGGTATGTCGCGGAAGTCGATGGTAGGTCAGTTGCTGAACGTCGGGCCGTCAGAACGGCTGAACGGCAGCCTGGCGTGTGCCGTCATTGCAGCAATGCAGGGCGCGCAGATAATCCGCGTCCATGATGTCAAAGAAACGGTAGAAGCGCTGCGCGTGGTGGAAGCCACCCTCGCCGCTAAGGGAAAAAAACGTTATGAGTAA
Organism: Klebsiella sp. SWET4; assembly: GCF_024296565.1. Classification (NCBI taxonomy): domain Bacteria; kingdom Pseudomonadati; phylum Pseudomonadota; class Gammaproteobacteria; order Enterobacterales; family Enterobacteriaceae; genus Klebsiella; species Klebsiella sp. SWET4. The sequence goes on from NZ_JANCOB010000002.1 coordinate 91,263, forward strand.
CCGCAAGTATTTTGGCACCGATGGTATTCGTGGCCGCGTCGGCGATGCGCCGATCACTCCGGAATTTGTGCTTAAGCTGGGCTGGGCGGCGGGGAAAGTGTTAGCGCGCCACGGCTCGCGTAAAATTATCATCGGCAAGGATACCCGTATTTCGGGCTATATGCTGGAGTCCGCGCTGGAAGCTGGGCTGGCGGCCGCGGGGCTCTCTGCGTCGTTCACCGGGCCAATGCCGACACCGGCCATCGCCTACCTGACGCGCGCATTCCGCGCCGAGGCGGGGATCGTTATTTCAGCTTCGCATAACCCTTTCTACGATAACGGTATTAAATTCTTCTCCATTGAGGGCACCAAGCTGCCGGATGATGTGGAAGAGGCGATTGAAGCCGAAATGGAGAAAGAACTCACCTGCGTGGATTCGGCAGAGCTGGGCAAAGCCAGCCGTATCGTTGATGCCGCCGGGCGCTACATTGAATTTTGTAAAGGCACCTTTCCCAACGAACTGAGCCTCGGCACGCTGAAAGTGGTGGTGGATTGCGCGCACGGTGCGACCTATCACATTGCCCCCAATGTCTTCCGCGAGCTGGGCGCCCAGGTTATCGCGATGGGCTGCGAGCCTGATGGCCTCAACATCAACGAAGAGGTCGGCGCCACCGACGTGCGTGCGCTGCAGGCGCGCGTGCTGGCGGAGAAAGCCGATCTGGGTATTGCCTACGACGGCGATGGCGATCGGGTGATCATGGTTGACCATGAAGGCAATAAAGTCGATGGCGACCAGATCCTCTACATCATCGCCCGGGAAGGGCTGCGTCAGGGGCAGCTGCGCGGCGGCGCCGTTGGTACCCTGATGAGTAATATGGGACTGGAGCTGGCGCTCAAGCAGTTAGGCATCCCGTTTGCCCGCGCGAAGGTCGGTGACCGTTATGTACTGGAGATGCTGCAGGAAAAAGGCTGGCGCATTGGTGCGGAAAACTCAGGCCATGTGATCCTGCTGGATAAAACCACCACCGGCGATGGCATCGTCGCCAGTCTGCAGGTGGTCGCGGCGATGGTACGTAACCATATGAGTCTGCATGACCTTTGCAGTGGCATGAAGATGTTCCCTCAGTTACTGGTGAATGTGCGTTTTACCGAAGGCAGCGGTAACCCACTGGAGAACGAGCATGTCAAAGCGGTGACCGCAGAAGTGGAAGCAGCGTTAGGGAAACGCGGCCGTGTCCTGCTGCGTAAATCCGGAACGGAGCCGCTGATCCGCGTCATGGTGGAAGGCGAGCATGAAGATCAGGTGCACGAGTTTGCGCATCGCATCGCCGAAGCGGTAAAAAGCGTCTAAGCTTGCCGGCTAAGTGGTTAAAAAGGCGGCGCTTGCCGCCTTTTTTATGATAGAAAACCGACTTTTTGCTGTTTTTTTCTGCAGTTGATACAATGTGTCGAAATTGCCCTTGCGAAGGTCATTCGCTTTGGTTAGTATTCACACCCGCTTCAGTGGGAAACGTTAAAACGTCCCGCTTTATTGGTCGAAGCACTTGGTATGCGGCAAATCCGCAAGGAACAGGTTGATTATGTACGAAGCTCTTTTGGTTGTTTTCCTTATTGTAGCGATTGGCCTTGTTGGTCTGGTTATGCTGCAGCAAGGTAAAGGCGCTGATATGGGAGCCTCCTTCGGTGCAGGCGCTTCCGGCACACTGTTTGGGTCCAGCGGTTCTGGCAACTTCATGACCCGTATGACCGGTATCCTGGCTGCGCTGTTCTTCATCATCAGTCTGGCGCTGGGTAACATCAACAGCAACAAGACCAGTAAAGGAAGTGAGTGGGATAACCTGAGTGCACCGAAAACGGAGAAAACTCAGCCAACTGCGCCGGCTCAGCCGACCAGCGACATCCCGCACTAAGTATTCTGTACCGAGGTGGTGGAATTGGTAGACACGCTACCTTGAGGTGGTAGTGCCCTAACGGGCTTGTGGGTTCGAGTCCCATCCTCGGTACCAATATTCCAGAAAAAAGACGCTGAAAAGCGTCTTTTTTTGTTTTTGTCCCCTCCGGCCATTTAATTATAAACATCTCTTTGCTGGTTCCCTTCTTTTACTGTCGTTAAAGTCGCCTCGTCAAATTAACAGAGGTGAAGTGACATAATGAACAAGATCGGGTTGCTTATCGTCGCCGGTGTGCTCGGTTTAGCAGGGTGCAGTTCAACATCACCCTCCCAAACGGTGGAGACGATTAATGCGCTAACGGTACCGGTATCGCACAGTGAGCCTGGGGCTACAGCGAATAATGCCCAGGCGGTGACGCGCTATTTCCAGGACAATACGGCGCTGATTGGTCGCCTTAACCATTCGTTGAAAAATCATTATTTGCAGGATGTGGAGCGCCGCGATGTGTTTGACAGACATAGTGAGGCGTACCAGGTGTATGGCGCCCTGACCCGTCTGGAGCAGATGGCGTCCATGAATGATGTTTACCGTAAAGAGAATAATGTTGCCGGTCTGCAGGAGATCAACCGCGTGCTGAAAAGCGTGCCGTTGGCCAGCTGAGAGAAGACAGGGACTGCCGGACAGCAATCCCTGTGTAAGGATTAAAAGCGGAAATTAACCCCGGCATAGGCCCCGTCGGCAAGGGTATTGTCACGATTGCCATCTTTCCCCGCCATATCGATATAACGATAGCCTGCTTCGATATTCAGAGACGGGAGTACGTTAATACGTAATCCGGCATTGGCCTCCACATAATCATCGACGCCGCTGGACATTGAGTCCGGCGAGTAATACCCCTCACCGAAGAGCGTGAAGTACTGGCCGAGGGGCAGCTCTGCGCCGCCGCCAGCGGCGATGGCATAGCCTTCATCACCATCTTTGGGATTCAGATAGACGCCTTTACCGCCCAGCGTCATCAGAAAAGGTCCAAGGTTAAAGTTGTAGCCCATTCCCAGCCCTACGCTGTCCCCGTCATTGTCGCTGTGAGCCCACTGGGTATTGAACGTCATACCCGGTTCCCCGGCGCCAAAGCTGGCGGACAGATTGGTGAACTCGGCACCGGCTTCACCATGCAGGTTAACGGATGCGCAGACGGCGCTGCTGGCCCCCAGGGCGATCATCACGGCAAACAATTTTGGAGCAATCGACTTCATTGTTGAATTCCTTCAGATAAAAAAAAGCCCGATACGGGCGTTCGGGCAAAATTAACGGGTTCTTGGATCTCATCGTTATGGTCGCTGCAGACGGCAGGCGAGGGGGTCAACTCCCGCTACCGCTGCTCACGCCTGGCCGATTTCCGGGGCATATCCTGAGCCGGTGCAGGCCCGGCGGTTAACGCCGTGAGTGGTTGCCTGCTGGTCGAGCCCAGGGACATGTTGTCCGCCGGTAAATTCAGGTGCTCAGCATAAAATTTTTCTTTTTTTACCGTTAGCGTTTATTAATTTAAATTTAAACATTTTCAACATTGAGGCGAGTAACAACAAATAAAGGTGACTGACGCGGTCAAAATTTTTCAGGAAGTGAGGTGATGCTTTGCAAATAACCGCCGCGGGCGAAAGCAATATAACCACCTTTCTTTAATGCTGACAAGACATTGAGAATACTGCTGCGCGACAGGTGGGTCCTGTCCTGAATATATTCAAGAATAGACACGCGCAGTCGGGTCTCTGCGGTTAATAGCATCATTTCCAGCAGATGGTTACGGATCACCGAATAGGTTCGCTGTTGCAGGACCAAATCGTCACGATATACCAGGTAAGAAGTATGATAGGCCAGCAGGCTGGTCACCTCCTCCCACAGGTTATGCTGACGAAAGAGCGCGGAAGCCAGGTCATAGTCGATGCGTAGCAGTTCGGAAGAGACTTCCGCTCGCAGGCTATGGCTGCGGCTGGGCTGTAGCATTTCCGCCACGCCGAAAAGGTGGGGCTCATAGACGGTCACCATCAATAGCTTGTCGGAATTCCGAATAATCGACAGCTCGCCTTTTTTAAAAATAAAGAGCTGGGTTTTGCCTTTATATTCCCAGGTGAGTCTTTTTCTGGCGATCGCGTTAACGGGCGTCGCGTGTGGCTCAAGCACATCGATCAGTCGGTCAATGGCCTTTTGCGGCCTGATCGGCGGTTTAATATTCATGATGTTTATCACCAGATATGAATTAATCAATTGAGGCTATTATAGTCAACAATTTTGCTGACCGGGCGATAAGGAAAAAATGCCTCTTTTCAATTTTTCTGGCGCTGACAGGGAACAAAAAATAAAAAGCCGGCGGAGGGCCGCCGGCGGGGAGCAAACATCGTCAGGCGATTATTTGCCTTTGTTTTCCAGATTCTCAACCTGCGGTAAACCGGTTGCCGAGGAGGCGCTCAGCAGGCCTGACTGGGCATAGCCGAACAGCTTCTCGCGGGTATCGGTGATATCCAGATTACGCATGGTCAGCTGACCGATACGGTCTTCGGCGGTAAACATGGAATCGCCTTTTTCCATGGTCAGACGTTCTGCTTTATAGGTCAGGTTGTCTGAAACGGTATTGAGGATCGAGTAGTCGTTACCGCGACGCAGCTCAAGGGTAACTTCGCCGGTGATCTGGCTCGCGACCCAGCGCTGCAGAGAATCACGCAGCATCAGCGCCTGGGAATCGAACCAGCGTCCCTGATACAGCAGGCGGCCCAGCTGACGACCGTGGGCATGGTATTGCTCGATTGTGTCTTCGTTATGGATACCGGTCAGCAGACGCTCGTAGGCGATATGCAGCAGCGCCATCCCGGGGGCTTCATAAATACCGCGGCTTTTCGCTTCGATAATGCGGTTTTCAATCTGATCGCTCATCCCCAGACCGTGGCGGCCGCCGATGCGGTTGGCTTCAAGCATCATCTCGACGTCGTCAGCGAAGGTTTTGCCATTCAGCGCCACCGGATGGCCTTGCTCAAAGCGTACGGTTACCTCTTCCGCCGGGATCTTCACGTTTTCGTCCCAGAACTTCACGCCCATAATCGGGTTGACGATTTTCACGCTGGAATTGAGGAATTCGAGGTCTTTCGCTTCGTGCGTCGCGCCGAGCATGTTGGAGTCGGTGGAATAGGCTTTTTCAACCGACATCTTGTAGTCAAAGCCGCAGGCGATCATAAATTCGGACATTTCGTGCCGGCCGCCGAGCTCATCGATGAAATCACTGTCCAGCCACGGCTTGTAAATCTGCAGTTCAGCATTGGTCAGCAGGCCGTAACGATAGAAACGTTCGATATCGTTGCCTTTATAGGTGCTGCCATCGCCCCAGATGTTGACGCCATCTTCTTTCATTGCCGCCACCAGCATGGTGCCGGTGACCGCGCGGCCCAGCGGCGTGGTGTTGAAGTAGGTCAACCCACCGGTGGTGTTATGGAAAGCGCCACACTGAATCGCCGCGATCCCTTCTGCGACCAGCTGTTTGCGGCAGTCGATCAGACGGGCACCTTCAGCGCCATACTCTTTCGCGCGGCGCGGAATAGCATCGTAGTCGTCTTCGTCCGGTTGACCCAGGTTAGCGGTATATGCATAAGGCACGGCGCCTTTTTTGCGCATCCATAACAGCGCGGCGCTGGTATCCAGTCCACCAGAGAAAGCGATACCAATACGTTGACCAACCGGGAGATGCTTGAGAATCGTCGTCATAAAATAAAACCCTGCTCGATAGACTGTGGTGAGTTCGACTCAACAACCTTAACTGCATTTTTATGCATTAATTGTGAGTATTCATTTAACCATCTTTTACTGGCGACAGGAAGGGCTTCATCATCTTTTTGCTAAAAAAGCCTGAAATACCAGCACAAACGGCAATCGGGGGCGATAAAAAGCATGTTGACAAAATATACTAATTGCCGATACAATTCACCCCGATTTTATGTCCCGTCTTCGGTACCAAATCCCAGCAGTATTTGCGTCTTTTGCTCAATAAGAGTAAAATATGCCACGTTTCAGGCGCGGGGTGGAGCAGCCTGGTAGCTCGTCGGGCTCATAACCCGAAGGTCGTCGGTTCAAATCCGGCCCCCGCAACCACTTTCCCATTAAGTACTTTTTCAAATATACTGTGAGGACTAAGTGTCCTTCGTAGCCGAATTTGAAAGAATTCTTGCGGAAGGTGTTCCAGATCGCCATGGCGATCTCAGGGTTCAGTTATCTAAAGCCCCGATTTATCGGGGTTTTTTGTTATCTGACTTCAGAATAACTGGGCTATACGCCCTTTTTTTATGTCTTGGGGGTGGGTTTGTCCACATTAGAGCAAAAATTGACAGAGATGCTCACAGCGCCGGTTGAAGCGCTTGGCTTTGAGCTGGTCGGCATCGAATTTATTCGCGGTCGCACATCCACACTGCGCATCTATATTGATAGTGAAGATGGCATCAACGTTGATGATTGTGCTGATGTGAGCCACCAGGTAAGCGCCGTCATGGATGTTGAAGACCCGATCACTGTCGCTTACAACCTGGAAGTCTCTTCGCCTGGTCTCGACCGTCCGATGTTCACCGCCGAACACTACCAACGTTTCACTGGCGAAGAAGTTGCGCTGGTGCTGCGCATGGCGGTTCAGAACCGTCGCAAATGGCAGGGCATTATCAAAGCGGTAGACGGTGAAATGATCACGGTAACCGTCGAAGGCAAAGATGAAGTGTTCGCGCTGAGTAACATCCAGAAGGCGAACCTGGTTCCCCACTTTTAACAGTCTGGATTGAGGTGAAAGGCCCCGATGAACAAAGAAATTTTGGCTGTTGTTGAAGCCGTTTCCAACGAAAAAGCGCTGCCGCGCGAGAAAATTTTCGAAGCGCTGGAAAGCGCGCTGGCAACGGCCACCAAGAAAAAATACGAACAAGAGATCGACGTTCGCGTAGAAATCGACCGTAAGAGCGGCGATTTCGACACCTTCCGTCGCTGGCTGGTTGTTGAAGAGGTGACTCAGCCGACGCGCGAGATCACGCTGGAAGCAGCGCGTTACGAAGATGAAAGCATGAACGTCGGCGACTATGTCGAAGATCAGATTGAATCTGTTACCTTCGACCGTATCACCACGCAGACCGCTAAACAGGTTATCGTGCAGAAAGTCCGCGAAGCCGAGCGCGCGATGGTGGTCGATCAGTTCCGCGAGCACGAAGGTGAGATCATCACCGGCGTGGTGAAAAAAGTGAACCGCGACAACATCACCCTGGATCTGGGCAACAACGCTGAAGCCGTGATCCTGCGTGAAGATATGCTGCCGCGTGAAAACTTCCGTCCGGGCGACCGCATCCGCGGCGTACTGTACGCTGTCCGTCCGGAAGCGCGTGGCGCCCAGCTGTTCGTGACCCGTTCCAAACCTGAGATGCTGATCGAATTGTTCCGCATTGAAGTACCGGAAATCGGTGAAGAAGTGCTGGAGATCAAAGCGGCGGCTCGCGATCCGGGCTCTCGTGCCAAAATCGCGGTGAAAACCAACGACAAGCGCATCGACCCGGTTGGCGCTTGCGTCGGTATGCGCGGTGCGCGCGTGCAGGCCGTCTCTACTGAGCTGGGCGGCGAACGCATCGATATCGTCCTGTGGGATGATAACCCGGCGCAGTTCGTGATCAACGCCATGGCGCCGGCAGACGTCGCGTCTATCGTGGTGGATGAAGATAAACACACCATGGATATCGCGGTAGAAGCGGGCAACCTGGCGCAGGCGATTGGCCGTAACGGTCAGAACGTTCGTCTGGCTTCGCAGCTCAGCGGCTGGGAACTCAACGTGATGACCGTTGACGACCTGCAGGCTAAGCACCAGGCGGAAGCGCATGCCGCTATCGATACCTTCACCAAATATCTCGATATTGATGAAGATTTCGCGACAGTGCTGGTTGAAGAAGGCTTCTCCTCGCTGGAAGAGCTGGCCTATGTGCCGATGAAAGAACTGCTGGAAATCGACGGTCTGGATGAAGCCACCGTTGAAGCACTTCGTGAGCGTGCGAAAAACGCACTGACTACGCTGGCGCTGGCTCAGGAAGAAAGCCTGGGAGATAACAAACCTGCCGATGATCTGTTGAATCTGGAAGGTCTGGATCGTGCCCTGGCATTCAAACTGGCTGCCCGTGGTGTTTGTACGCTGGAAGATCTCGCCGAGCAGGGCGTTGATGACCTGGCTGATATCGAAGGGATGACCGACGAGAAAGCTGGCGAGCTCATCATGGCCGCTCGCAACATTTGTTGGTTCGGCGACGAAGCGTAATAAACTGTAGCAGGAAGGAACAGCATGACAGATGTGACTATTAAAGCGCTGGCCTCAGAGATTCAGACCTCTGTGGATCGCCTGATACAGCAATTTGCTGACGCAGGCATCCGCAAATCGGCTGATGATTCTGTGACCGCGCAAGAGAAACAAACTTTGTTGACGCACCTGAACCGTGAACACGGCTCGGCGCCCGACAAGCTGACGTTGCAGCGTAAAACCCGCAGCACGTTGAATATTCCAGGTACCGGTGGAAAGAGTAAATCGGTACAAATCGAAGTCCGCAAGAAACGCACCTTTGTGAAACGCGATCCGCAAGAGGCTGAACGTCTGGCCGCGGAAGAGCAGGCGCAGCGTGAAGCGGAAGAGCAGGCCCGTCGTGAAGCTGAAGAAGCAGCGAAACGCGAGGCGCAATTAAAAGCTGAACGTGAGGCCGCAGAACAAGCTAAACGTGAAGTCGCTGATAAAGCGAAACGTGAAGCTGCGGAAAAAGACAAAGTGAGCAATCAACATACCGACGAAATGACCAAAACCGCCCAGGCTGAAAAGATCCGCCGTGAGAACGAAGCCGCGGAACTGAAGCGCAAATCGGAAGAAGAAGCACGCCGCAAACTTGAAGAAGAAGCGCGCCGTGTAGCGGAAGAAGCACGCCGTATGGCAGAAGAAAACGAAAAAAATTGGTCTGAAACCTCAGACAGCCCGGAAGATAGCAGCGACTATCACGTCACTACGTCACAGCATGCTCGTCAGGCTGAAGATGATAACGATCGTGAAGTTGAAGGCGGTCGCGGCCGTAGCCGTAGCAGCAAAGCGGCGCGTCCGGCGAAGAAAGGCAACAAACACGCTGAATCCAAAGCTGATCGTGAAGAAGCCCGTGCGGCCGTTCGCGGCGGTAAAGGCGGTAAGCACCGTAAAGGTTCCGCTCTGCAGCAGGGCTTCCAGAAGCCGGCGCAGGCCGTTAACCGTGACGTTATCATCGGCGAAACCATCACCGTTGGTGAACTGGCTAACAAGATGGCGGTGAAAGGTTCTCAGGTCATCAAAGCGATGATGAAACTGGGCGCCATGGCGACCATTAACCAGGTCATCGACCAGGAAACCGCGCAGCTGGTTGCCGAAGAGATGGGCCACAAAGTTATCCTGCGTCGTGAAAACGAACTGGAAGAAGCGGTAATGAGCGACCGTGACACCGGCGCTGCGGCTGAACCGCGCGCACCGGTCGTGACCATCATGGGTCACGTTGACCACGGTAAAACCTCGCTGCTGGACTATATTCGTTCTACTAAGGTTGCCTCCGGCGAAGCGGGTGGTATTACCCAGCACATCGGTGCTTACCACGTAGAAACCGACAACGGCATGATCACCTTCCTGGACACCCCGGGCCACGCCGCGTTTACCTCCATGCGTGCTCGTGGCGCGCAGGCGACGGATATCGTGGTTCTGGTGGTGGCGGCAGACGACGGCGTGATGCCGCAGACCATCGAAGCTATCCAGCACGCTAAAGCGGCGCAGGTACCGGTGGTGGTTGCGGTGAACAAAATCGATAAGCCAGAAGCTGATCCGGATCGCGTGAAGAATGAACTGTCCCAGTACGGCATCCTGCCGGAAGAGTGGGGCGGCGAGAGCCAGTTCGTCCACGTTTCCGCGAAAGCCGGTACCGGCATCGACGACCTGCTGGACGCGATTCTGCTGCAGGCTGAAGTTCTCGAACTGAAAGCTGTACGTAACGGTATGGCGAGCGGCGCGGTCATCGAGTCCTTCCTCGATAAAGGTCGTGGCCCGGTGGCTACCGTTCTGGTTCGCGAAGGTACTCTGCATAAGGGCGATATTGTCCTGTGTGGCTTTGAATATGGCCGCGTGCGTGCGATGCGTGACGAACTGGGTCGCGAAGTGCTGGAAGCGGGTCCGTCCATTCCGGTGGAAATCCTCGGTCTGTCCGGTGTGCCGGCTGCGGGTGATGAAGTGACTGTGGTTCGTGACGAGAAAAAAGCGCGTGAAGTGGCACTGTATCGTCAGGGCAAATTCCGTGAAGTTAAGCTCGCGCGTCAGCAGAAATCTAAGCTGGAAAACATGTTCGCTAACATGACCGAAGGCGAAGTTCACGAAGTGAACATCGTGCTGAAAGCGGACGTACAGGGTTCTGTCGAAGCGATTTCCGATTCCTTACTGAAACTGTCTACCGACGAAGTGAAAGTGAAGATCATCGGTTCCGGCGTAGGTGGTATCACCGAAACCGACGCGACCCTGGCAGCAGCATCCAACGCGATTCTGGTTGGCTTCAACGTTCGTGCCGATGCCTCTGCGCGTAAAGTTATCGAAGCGGAAAGCCTGGATCTGCGTTATTACTCCGTCATCTATAACCTGATCGACGAAGTGAAAGCGGCGATGAGCGGCATGCTGTCTCCGGAACTGAAACAGCAGATCATCGGTCTGGCTGAAGTGCGTGATGTGTTCAAATCGCCGAAATTCGGCGCCATCGCGGGCTGTATGGTTACCGAAGGGACGATCAAACGTCACAACCCAATCCGCGTCCTGCGCGACAACGTGGTTATCTATGAAGGCGAGCTGGAATCCCTGCGCCGCTTCAAAGATGACGTTAACGAAGTCCGTAACGGCATGGAATGTGGTATCGGTGTGAAGAACTACAACGACGTTCGCGTTGGCGATATGATCGAAGTGTTCGAAATCATCGAAATCCAGCGTAGCATCGATTAATCATTTGATGGCTAAGCAGCCGGGGAAGCGAAGCGCCACCCGGCAATCATTTTAAAAAGGGGCTTTTGGCCCCTTTTTTGTCTTTATTCTGGAGAACTTATTATGGCGAAAGAATTTGGTCGCCCGCAGCGTGTGGCCCAGGAGATGCAAAAAGAGATTGCCATCATCCTGCAACGTGAAATCAAAGATCCGCGTCTGGGTATGATGACCACCGTTTCCGGTGTGGAAATGTCCCGTGACCTGGCCTATGCCAAGGTGTATGTCACCTTCCTCAACGACAAAGATGAAGCCGCGGTGAAAGCGGGCATCAAAGCGCTGCAGGAAGCTTCTGGTTTTATCCGCTCCCTGCTGGGTAAAGCGATGCGTCTGCGTATCGTGCCGGAACTGACTTTCTTCTACGACAACTCGCTGGTGGAAGGGATGCGTATGTCCAACCTGGTCACCAGCGTGGTGAAACACGACGATGAACGTCGTGTGAACCCGGACGACAGCAAGGAGGACTGATGAGTCGTCCTCGTCGTCGCGGCCGCGACGTGCACGGCGTATTGTTGCTGGACAAGCCTCAGGGCGCTTCCAGCAACGATGTGCTGCAGAAAGTAAAGCGTATTTATAACGCCAACCGCGCTGGCCACACCGGCGCGCTGGATCCGCTGGCGACCGGTATGCTGCCAGTGTGTCTTGGCGAAGCGACCAAGTTTTCCCAGTATCTGCTGGACTCCGATAAGCGTTATCGCGTGATCGCCAAACTGGGCCAGCGCACGGATACCTCCGATGCCGACGGTCAGGTGGTGAAAGAGCGTCCGCTAACCTTTAGCGACGAGCAGCTGGCGGCGGCGCTGGATAGTTTCCGCGGCGAGACGCAGCAGGTACCGTCGATGTACTCGGCGCTGAAGTATCAGGGCAAGAAGCTGTACGAGTATGCTCGTCAGGGCATTGAGGTCCCGCGTGAAGCCCGGCCGATTACGGTCTATGAGCTGCTGTTTATTCGCCATGAAGGCGATGAACTGGAGCTGGAGATCCACTGCTCGAAAGGCACCTACATCCGGACGATTATCGATGATTTAGGTGAAAAGCTCGGCTGCGGCGCGCACGTGATTTTCCTGCGTCGCCTGGCGGTGAGCAAATACCCGGTTGAGCGGATGGTGACCCTCGAGCAGCTGCAGGCGCTGGTCGATCAGGCGGCAGCGCAGGATATTCCTGCCGCGCAGCTGCTTGATCCGCTGCTGATGCCGATGGACAGCCCGGCGTCGGACTATCCGCTGGTGGCGATTCCGGAGACCTCCGCGGTTTACTTTAAAAACGGTAACCCGGTTCGTCAGTCAGGCGCGCCGCTTAACGGGCTGGTGCGGGTGATGGAAAACGAATCCGGCAAGTTTCTCGGCATGGGCGAAATTGACGATGAAGGCCGCGTGGCGCCGCGTCGTCTGGTGGTGGAATACCCGGCGTAAGCGCTTTTCTTGCGATAAAAGCCTGCTACGAGTAGAATATCGCCGCTTAACGTCCGCTAAAGTGTTTTAACATTTTCGGGCGTTGCATCAGGGGTCGCTGAATTAGAGATCGGCACCCTTTCTTTCTTTTAATTTTTGGAGTTCTAAAATGTCTCTAAGCGTTGAAGCTAAAGCAAAAATCGTTTCTGAGTTTGGTCGTGGCGAAAACGACAGCGGTTCTACCGAAGTTCAGGTTGCACTGCTGACTGCACAGATCAACCACCTGCAGGGCCACTTTGCAGAGCACAAAAAAGATCACCACAGCCGTCGTGGTCTGCTGCGCATGGTTTCTCAGCGTCGTAAACTGCTCGACTACCTGAAACGTAAAGATGTTGCACGTTACGCTGCGCTGATCGAGCGTCTGGGTCTGCGTCGCTAATTCTGCGAGTTTCAGAAAAAGGGGCCTGACGGCCCCTTTTTTCGACCGGGCGGCAGCAATTCATTCAAAACTCATGTATTGTTGCTAGTAATGATCTTCATGCAGAGGTTCGCGCGGCTAATGAGAGGCTTCATCCGCAGGGGCGGGTAAAGGTTGTCATTAGTCGCGAGGATGCAGAGGATCGGGTCAATAGACGTTATGTCTTTGATATGGCGTGATTTATAGATAAAAAGGATAGAATTTTGCTTAATCCGATCGTTCGTAAATTCCAGTACGGCCAGCATACCGTAACCCTGGAAACCGGCATGATGGCGCGCCAGGCAACGGCCGCTGTGATGGTTAGCATGGATGACACCGCGGTATTCGTGACCGTTGTGGGTCAGAAAAAAGCGAAGCCAGGCCAGGACTTTTTCCCGCTGACTGTTAACTACCAGGAGCGTACTTACGCTGCCGGTAAAATCCCGGGTGGTTTCTTCCGTCGTGAAGGCCGTCCAAGCGAAGGCGAAACCCTGATCGCGCGTCTGATTGACCGCCCGGTTCGCCCGCTGTTCCCGGAAGGCTTCGTTAACGAAGTTCAGGTTATCGCCACCGTCGTTTCCGTTAACCCGCAGGTTAACCCGGATATCGTCGCGATGATCGGCGCTTCCGCTGCGCTGTCCCTGTCTGGTATTCCGTTCAATGGCCCAATCGGCGCCGCGCGCGTGGGTTACATCAACGACCAGTACGTACTGAACCCAACCCAGGAAGAACTGAAGTCCAGCAAACTGGATCTGGTGGTTGCCGGTACTGAAGCGGCCGTGCTGATGGTTGAATCCGAGGCTGAACTGCTGAGCGAAGACCAGATGCTGGGCGCGGTGGTCTTCGGCCACGAGCAGCAGCAGATTGTTATTCAGAACATCAACGACCTGGTGAAAGAAGCCGGTAAACCGCGTTGGGACTGGCAGCCGGAAGCCGTCAACGAAGCGCTGAACGCGCGCGTGGCTGCGCTGGCTGAATCCCGCCTGAGCGATGCTTACCGTATCACCGACAAACAAGAGCGTTACGCTCAGGTTGACGTGATCAAATCTGAAACCATCGCCACGCTGGTAGCAGAAGATGAAACCCTGGACGCTAACGAGCTGGGTGAAATCCTGCACGCCATCGAGAAAAACGTGGTTCGTAGCCGCGTACTGGCAGGCGAGCCGCGTATCGATGGCCGCGAAAAAGACATGATCCGTGGTCTGGACGTTCGTACCGGCGTACTGCCGCGTACTCACGGTTCCGCACTGTTCACCCGTGGCGAAACGCAGGCGCTGGTTACCGCGACTCTGGGTACCGCACGCGACGCGCAGAACATCGACGAACTGATGGGCGAGCGCACCGACTCCTTCCTGTTCCACTACAACTTCCCTCCGTACTCCGTAGGCGAAACTGGCATGGTGGGTTCTCCGAAGCGTCGTGAAATCGGTCACGGTCGTCTGGCTAAGCGCGGCGTACTGGCCGTGATGCCGACTATCGACGAATTCCCATACACCGTTCGCGTGGTGTCTGAAATCACCGAATCCAACGGTTCTTCTTCCATGGCCTCCGTCTGTGGCGCCTCTCTGGCGCTGATGGATGCGGGTGTGCCGGTGAAAGCCGCCGTTGCGGGTATCGCAATGGGTCTGGTGAAAGAAGGCGACAACTTCGTCGTTCTGTCTGACATCCTGGGTGACGAAGACCACCTTGGCGATATGGACTTCAAAGTTGCGGGTTCCCGCGACGGTATCTCTGCGCTGCAGATGGATATCAAAATTGAAGGTATCACCAAAGAAATCATGCAGGTTGCTCTGAACCAGGCTAAAGGTGCGCGTCTGCACATCCTGGGCGTGATGGAGCAGGCGATTAACGCGCCGCGCGGCGATATCTCTGAATTCGCACCGCGTATCCACACCATCAAGATCAACCCGGACAAGATCAAAGACGTTATCGGTAAAGGCGGTTCTGTTATCCGTGCCCTGACCGAAGAAACCGGCACCACCATCGAAATCGAAGATGACGGTACCGTGAAGATCGCAGCGACCGACGGCGATAAAGCACAGCATGCTATCCGTCGTATCGAAGAGATCACCGCTGAGATCGAAGTTGGCCGCATCTACAATGGTAAAGTGACCCGTATCGTTGACTTTGGCGCGTTCGTTGCCATCGGCGGCGGTAAAGAAGGTCTGGTTCACATCTCGCAGATCGCTGATAAGCGCGTTGAGAAAGTGACTGACTACCTGCAGATGGGTCAGGAAGTGCCGGTTAAGGTTCTGGAAGTTGACCGCCAGGGCCGTGTTCGTCTGAGCATCAAAGAAGCAACTGAACAGACTCCGTCTGCCGCAGCGCCGGAAGCTCCGGTCGCCGAGCAGGGCGAGTAAGGTTGCCGTTAGCCCTCCGCTTTTGCGGAGGGCGTTTTACGGGCAGGACGCCTCGTTTGCAGCCGGGGAACAGGACGTTCATCCAATCGTTGTCTTCGGGAGTGGGAAATGAAGCCTTTTTTGCGCTGGTGTTTCGTGGCGACAGCTCTCACGCTGGCAGGATGCAGTAGCACCGCCTGGCGTAAGGACGCCGTCCTCGCAGTACCATTGCAACCGACTTTACAGCAAGAAGTGATTCTGGCACGCATGGAACAAATTCTTGCCAGTCGGGCTTTATCCGATGACGAACGCGCACAGCTTTTATATGAGCGCGGAGTGTTGTATGATAGTCTCGGTCTGAGGGCATTAGCGCGAAATGATTTTTCACAAGCGCTGGCAATCCGACCCGATATGCCTGAAGTATTCAATTACTTAGGCATTTACTTAACGCAGGCAGGCAATTTTGATGCTGCCTATGAAGCGTTTGATTCTGTACTTGAGCTTGATCCAACTTACAACTACGCGCACTTGAACCGCGGTATCGCCCTGTATTACGGCGGCCGGGCTAAGTTAGCGCAAGATGATCTGCTGGCGTTTTATCAAGACGATCCCAATGATCCTTTCCGTAGCCTGTGGCTTTATATCGCCGAGCGTAAACTCGACGAGAAGAGGGCGCTTGAAGCACTCAGAGAGCGCTTAAACAAGTCGGACAAAGAGCAATGGGGATGGAACATTGTCGAGTTCTACCTTGGCGACATTAGCGAAAAAGAGCTGATGACTCGTCTGAAGGCAGACGCAACGGATAACACCTCGCTCGCTGAGCATCTCAGTGAAACCAACTTCTATTTAGGTAAGTACTACCTAAGTCTGGGGGACAAGGACAGCGCTACGGCACTGTTCAAACTGGCGGTCGCTAACAACGTACATAACTACGTTGAGCACCGATACGCATTGTTGGAATTATCGCTCTTGGGCCAGGAGCAAGATGACCTGGCAGAATCGGACCAGCAATAGCTGACGAACACATCAGCCCATAGTTTTTTGCTTGCCATCACCTTTGCGGGTGAGGGCGTTGTTGTTCGTTAATACACCTACTTTGAGCCGGTTCACACTTTTCAATGAAAATTACCGTAAATTTTCACGATGAGTTATGTAGACTGGCCGCCATTAATTTTGAGGCACACGTACTACATGGCTGAATTCGAAACCACTTTTGCAGATCTGGGCCTGAAGGCTCCCATCCTTGAAGCGCTTAACGATCTGGGTTACGAAAAACCATCTCCGATCCAGGCTGAGTGCATTCCGCATCTGCTGGACGGCCGCGATGTTCTGGGTATGGCCCAGACCGGTAGCGGTAAAACCGCAGCGTTCTCTTTACCGCTGCTGAACAACATTGATCCTGAGCTGAGAGCACCACAGATTCTGGTGCTGGCGCCGACCCGCGAACTGGCGGTACAGGTTGCTGAAGCAATGACGGAATTCTCTAAACATATGCGCGGCGTAAACGTGGTTGCCCTGTACGGCGGCCAGCGTTATGACGTGCAGCTGCGCGCCCTGCGTCAGGGTCCGCAGATCGTTGTCGGTACCCCGGGTCGTCTGCTGGACCACCTGAAGCGCGGCACGCTGGATCTCTCTAAACTGAGCGGTCTGGTACTGGACGAAGCCGATGAAATGCTGCGCATGGGCTTTATCGAAGACGTAGAAACCATTATGGCGCAGATCCCGGAAGGTCATCAGACCGCGCTGTTCTCTGCCACCATGCCGGAAGCGATTCGTCGCATTACCCGCCGCTTCATGAAAGAGCCGCAGGAAGTGCGCATTCAGTCCAGCGTCACCACGCGCCCGGACATCAGCCAGAGCTACTGGACGGCCTACGGCATGCGTAAAAACGAAGCGCTGGTGCGCTTCCTGGAAGCGGAAGACTTTGATGCGGCGATTATCTTCGTGCGTACCAAAAACGCGACCCTGGAAGTGGCTGAAGCGCTGGAGCGTAGCGGCTATAACAGCGCCGCGCTGAACGGCGATATGAACCAGGCGCTGCGTGAGCAGACGCTGGAGCGTCTGAAAGACGGTCGTCTGGACATTCTGATCGCTACCGACGTTGCGGCCCGTGGTCTGGACGTTGAGCGTATCAGCCTGGTTGTTAACTATGACATCCCGATGGATTCCGAGTCTTACGTTCACCGTATCGGCCGTACCGGTCGTGCGGGTCGTGCTGGCCGCGCCCTGCTGTTCGTTGAGAACCGCGAGCGTCGCCTGCTGCGTAACATCGAACGTACGATGAAACTGACGATCCCTGAAGTAGAACTGCCAAACGCAGAACTGCTGGGCAAACGTCGCCTGGAAAAATTCGCGGCTAAAGTTCAGCAGCAGCTGGAAAGCAGCGATCTGGACCAGTACCGTGCGCTGCTGGCGAAAATCCAGCCGACGGCGGAAGGCGAAGAGCTGGACGTGGAAACGCTGGCCGCCGCGCTGCTGAAAATGGCCCAGGGCGAACGTTCTCTGATCGTCCCGCCGGATGCGCCGATGCGTCCTAAGCGTGAGTTCCGCGATCGTGATGACCGTTTCGAGCGTCGTGGCGACCGTAATGACCGCGGCCCGCGTGGCGATCGTGAAGATCGTCCGAAGCGTGAGCGTCGTGATGTTGGCGAGATGGAACTGTACCGCATTGAAGTAGGCCGTGATGACGGCGTTGAAGTTCGTCATATCGTTGGCGCGATCGCTAACGAAGGCGATATCAGCAGCCGTTACATCGGTAACATCAAGCTGTTCGGTTCTCACTCCACCATCGAACTGCCGAAAGGTATGCCGGGCGAAGTACTGCAGCACTTTACTCGCACCCGCATCCTGAACAAACCGATGAACATGCAGCTGATGGGCGATGCGCAGCCGCGCACTGAACGTCGTGGCGGCGGTGAACGTCGTGAAGGCGGTCGTGGTTTCGGCGGTGAGCGTCGTGAAGGCGGCCGTAGCTTCGGTGGCGAACGTCGTGAAGGCGGTCGTGGTGATGGTCGTCGTTTCAGCGGCGAACGTCGTGAAGGCCGTGCGCCGCGTCGTGACGATGCAGCTGCGCCGCGCCGTGATGACTCCGCTGGTCGTCGTCGTTTCGGTGGCGATGCGTAATTAGCGCAACACGCTAGCGTAAAGTAAATAATACAGCCCCGATCGCCATGATTGGGGCTTTTTTTATTCCTTTTGTACTCGTGTACTGGTACAGTGCGTCACACCCACTGTGGGAAAGTTTTTTTGACTGGAGATTTCGGTAAATGGCGACACTAACCACTACAACCACCCGGCCGTCCCTGTTTGGCGGCGTGGTGATTATCGGCGGCACGATTATTGGCGCGGGCATGTTCTCGCTGCCGGTGGTGATGTCCGGCGCGTGGTTCTTCTGGTCGCTGGCGGCGCTGGTTTTTACCTGGTTCTGCATGTTGCACTCCGGTCTGATGATCCTGGAAGCCAACCTCAACTACCGGATTGGCTCCAGTTTCGACACCATCACCAAAGACCTGCTCGGCAAGGGCTGGAACCTGGTGAACGGCGTGTCGATCGCCTTTGTGCTGTATATCCTGACTTACGCCTATATTTCGGCGAGCGGTTCGATCCTGCACCATACCTTCAGTGAAATGTCGCTGAACGTACCGGCGCGCGCGGCGGGCTTCGGCTTTGCGCTTCTGGTGGCATTTATTGTCTGGATGAGCACCAAAGCGGTGAGCCGCATGACGGCTATCGTGCTCGGCGCCAAGGTCATCACCTTCTTCCTGACCTTCGGCAGCCTGCTGGGACACGTCGAACCGACGACGCTGTTTAACGTCGCGGAGAAGAATGCCTCCTATGCGCCCTACCTGCTGATGACGCTGCCGTTCTGCCTGGCCTCGTTTGGCTATCACGGTAACGTGCCGAGCCTGATGAAATATTATGGTAAGGATCCACGCACCATTACCCGCTGTCTGATTTACGGTACGCTGCTGGCGCTGGGTCTGTACGTGGTCTGGCTGCTGGTGACGATGGGCAATATCCCGCGTCCGCAGTTTATCGATATTGCGCAGAAGGGCGGTAACATTGATGTACTGGTACAGGCCCTGAGCGGCGTACTGAATAACCGCGGCCTGGATCTGCTGCTGGTAGTGTTCTCCAACTTTGCCGTCGCGAGTTCGTTCCTCGGCGTGACGCTGGGTCTGTTCGACTATCTGGCGGATCTGTTTGGCTTTGACGATAGCGCGATGGGGCGCTTTAAAACCGCGCTGTTGACCTTTATCCCGCCGATGCTCGGTGGGCTGGTGAAACCAGATGGTTTCCTTTACGCCATCGGCTATGCCGGCCTGGCGGCGACGGTATGGGCGGCCATTGTGCCGGCGCTGCTGGCCCGCGCTTCGCGTAAACGCTTCGGCAGCCCACAGTTCCGCGTGTGGGGCGGAAAAGCGATGATTGTGCTGATCCTGCTCTTTGGTCTCGGCAACGCGGTGGTGCACTTCCTGTCGAGCTTTAACCTGCTGCCGGTTTATCAGTAAGTTTTATTTTACCTGAGCCAGAATTACCGATCTGGCTCAATATATATACGTATACATTCTCTTATTATCTGATAAAGGTTATTTTAAATAAGGGAATGTTTATATGACTGAGCAAGACATAACTTTGCGCAAACTGGAAATTTTCCTGGGATATATGGATACCATGAATATTTCTAAGACGGCAGAGATAATGCATATTTCTCCGGTTAGCGTACACCGTGCGTTGCATTCTTTGGAGGATAATTTACGCTGCGATCTTTTCACACATAATGGCCGAAATTTACATCCTCTACCCGGTGCATGGGTAATGCAAAAGCAGGCCCGCGAAGTGATCCATGCAATGGAACGCTGTATTTATCTGACGCGTGAGGCTTCAGGATTCCATTCTCCTGCATTACGCTTAGGCCTACTATATTCATTGGTATTAAAAACGGCGCCGCAGATAGTACAGGGATTGAAGAAGCGGCGCCCTGAGCTTTCAATTGAGTTTATCATGAACTCTAATAAGAAATTACTAGAGGCGCTTAATGAAGGTAATATCGACGCGGCATTAATCTCGACGCCCGATGAATATAATTCAAATTTATTCGAAACCTGGACGATATTTTCAGATTCGATTTATTTAGCGGTTCCTGTGCAGGATGCGGATACGCTACAAATCCCCGTTGATCTCTCCCGTTTACAGAGTAAAAAATTTATTGCCTTGAGTGAAGGGTTCGCTACCTGGAGAGGTTTTCAGCAGGCCTTCCGTATCGCTGGTTTTGAGCCGGATATTGCGGTTCGGGTACACGACATTTTTTCATTAATGAGCATGGTGAATGCCGGAGTGGGTTACACTCTCATACCCGGACGTATGCGCGAGCTTTTTCGGAGTGGGATACGCCTGCTACCTTTGCAGGAAGCCTATCTCATGGAACAAGAAATTTCGCTCGTTTTTCCTCGTAGTCAGGAAAATCATCCTGGACTGCTATCTCTTCTCGCAGAA
This sequence comes from Klebsiella sp. SWET4, assembly GCF_024296565.1. NCBI lineage: Bacteria > Pseudomonadati > Pseudomonadota > Gammaproteobacteria > Enterobacterales > Enterobacteriaceae > Klebsiella > Klebsiella sp. SWET4. The sequence continues at coordinate 111,875 of NZ_JANCOB010000002.1, forward strand.
TGCCGTATGTATGCCAGGCAGCTTATGCGGGAGAATAACGATGTAGACAAAGCCCCATGATTTCCTGGGTAATCCGCTGATAAACCTGGGCTTCGCCGTACATGGCGACGGCGAGCCACCGGGAGGTACTGACTAAGGCGATTTTCAGACGGATATGATCGCCGGTAATGGTGTTGGTTAACGCGTGGGTCAGCGCCTGGCGGCTGAGTGAGCATAAGGTGAAAATGGCTGACTCCTGCCTGGTGATGATCTGATTCTTTAACGCACAGCCGATGACGCAGCGCTGCAGCTTGTTTCGCAGTTCGTCAGAGGTGCCGCTGATAAACGCAAAGCCGATTCGGTGTTCGGGTTTATCGGCCAGTAACTTTTGCCGGAAAATCTCCTCTTCCTCCTGGGTGCACAGTGAGGCCTGTATCGCAATTTGCCCGGGCTTCATACGTTGAAATGAATACATAAGTCTCCCTGGCGCCTGTTGCACAAAACAACAGGCGCATGCGGTTAAAAGAACGGGGCTAAAGAGAGATAGAGCGCAGACGGCGCCAGCAGGCAGCCCAGGCCGGTATAGAAGGTGGCTGTCATTGCGCCATAAGGGACAAGTTTCGGGTCAGTCGCCGCCAGCCCTGCCGCCACGCCGCTGGTAGAACCCATCAGCCCGCCATATACAATGGCTGCAGCGGGAGAGTTCAGTCCGGCGGCTTTGGCTACCAGCGGCGTGACAATCATGATGGCGATAGATTTAATCACGCCGGCAGCGATACTGAGCGCGATAACATCCGAGCTTGCGCCAAGCGCCGCACCGGTAACCGGGCCGACGATAAAGGTCACCGCGCCGCCGCCGATAGTCGCCATGCTGACCGCATCGGTATAGCCGAAGGCCCAGGCAACAATTGCTCCCAGGTAGAAGGAGAGCACGGTGGAGACGACCAGCGCCAGCGCGCCCGCGAGGCCCGCTTTTTTCAGCTCGTCAAGCTTCACGCCAAAGGCGGTGGCGATAATGGCAAAATCACGGAACATGCCGCCGCCCATCAGTGCAATACCGCTAAAAAGCGTGATGTCGGAAAGCCCTTTTTTGCCGCCGGTGAGTTCGCCGCCTAACCAGGCTAGCAGCAGGCCCGCGGCAATGGCGATCGCCGAACTGTGAATTTTACCGCGAAAGACGTGGGTCGAGATCCAGGCCGCGACCCAGCAGACAATACCAACCACCACAAAAGCGGTGATCAGGGCATTGCTGGTGAAGTTACTGGTAAGAATCTTTGTGAGTTGTTCCATTCTTTATGCTCTCCACCGGTTAGTCTGCTGAACGTACCATCGCGCTTTTGCTGCCGATTTTGCTCAGTGGTTTAATCAACAGAAAACCAATCACGACGGCGCCAAGGCCAGCAATAAGCGCCACCGGGCCTCCTTTGAGTGCGGCCACAACGTTCTGGTTCGCGGACATGGCGACAACAATAGGGATATACATCGCGTTCCAGAATCCAACCCCCTGTTCGGCAGGTTTAGATAACAGCCCCTTTTCCGTCAGCTTCTGGGAAATAACGACTAAAAACAGCATGGCAAAGCCGACGCCGCCGATATTGGCGGAAATTCCAAGCAGCAAACCCAAAAGATCGCCGACAATTAACCCGGCGAACATGCACAATCCCATTAACATCAATCCGTAAATAATCATGATGTTTCTCTTTCTATAACTACACTAAAAGCATAAGAGACAACCCGAATCGGGAAATGACAATAAAGTAAGACAAGGGCTTTTAGCACAGTATGTTTTTATGATGCGGACAGTCAACAGTAAATTTATTCGTACTCACCGTGCCTGTCATATCAGCGAAATGTTTATCGCTGATATGACTGAGGCATAATGGTTATATCACAAAGGAATGCCGCACTAATTATTGAGTATTAAAAAACGTGATGGTCTACTCAGCAGAAATTTCGAATAAGACCATGCCTGGGTTTACACGATCGCCTGCTCTCACCGCCAGTGACTTTAATATGCCAGCCTCCGGCGAGGCGACAGGCATTTTCATTTTCATGGCTTCAAGAATAACAACCGGCTGGCCTTTTTCAATTTTATCGCCTACGGCGGCTTTAACTTCATCGACCACACCCGGTACTTTTGATTTAACTTCAGACATATTAATTTCCTTTAATATATTTCATTGAGAGATGTTTTATTAACCCGGCGACATCATGTCGCGTCATTAATTCGACATCGGTATCACCTTTAGCCAGCAGGGTCAGACTCCCGCTAAACCACTCTTTGATATTGATAGAAAAACCGTTGGGCAAATTAATTTCCCCATCAATACGCACTGAATATTGCTGGGCAATATCAGTCAGAACAGAGTAACAATCGCTTAACGCCATTTCGTGCCAGGGCGTAATGCGGATATCTAAATCGGAGCGACTGTCCGTCCATAGCCAGGGTGTCGTCATCTCCAGCGCCACCGACCCCCACACGCCGAGCCCGGTTTCCGGCCCGCGCCATGCCTGACGCAGGGTACTAAAGGCACGTATCGCGCTGGTACGACTGACGACCGGCAGGGTAGCCGTTTGCTCTGGCGTTAACACGCGCGTGACGGCCTGCAATGAAGCAACCGTCGCCAGCCGTAAACGCTGACCCTGCCAGCGCTGCGGAAAGCAAAATCCCAGGGAAATACTCGCTTCATCACGGATGCCCCTGCGCACAATGCCGGGGAGATACCCGGAGAGCAGATAATCCCGCGCCTCTTCCCGCAATGAGGCGGGGAGGGCGCTAAACGCGCCGTTCAACTGCCTCGCGATCGGTCGTAGTTCAGCGCTCTCCAGCCAGCACAGAGTATGGCGTTGCAGGGTGTTCATCGCTGCTTGCTCCATGCTGGATCGTTTTTCGCCTGTTGCTGTAAATCCCGCTGCGCTGCAAGCAGGGCGTCAAACTGCGCGGTGGCCTGCGGACCGATAATATCGACCGGCGCGGCATTTGCCGCTTCCGCCCCAGGAACAGTGACGGGGTAGAGGCGAATATGGGTGGCGCTGGCCTGGGTTTGTAGCTGTACGCTAACCCGGCAAACACGCCCCTTGATACGTAAAATAGTCCGTGCCGTCCGCTCCACAATTTCCCGGTGATGGGCGGTGGTCGCCATCACCACCATGTCATATTCCGGGGTGGTGCGCTGACGCTTCCAGGTCTGGATTTTGCCCTGCGAATTACACGGATGGCCGTTCGTCGCCACGGGAAAGCTGTCGCCGGTCGGCAGGCCGCCAACGATAACTTCCCGCCAGTCACCACCCTGTGGCGCGGCGACCAGCGAGATATCTTCCCGCAGCGGAAGGCCGTCCAGGATCAGCCAGCCGAACTCCTGGCAACCGTAGACATCATGCAGCCCATAGCCCAGCGAAGCGCACAGTGAAATCAGCGCTTCATCAAGGGGAGTGCCTGCGGTAATCAGTGTCAGCGTTTTGGGTAAATACGCCTTCAGGTTCATCTTTAGCGCCTGTTCGAGCGTGGCGCGTAAAAATGAGGACTCTCCCACCACCACGTCAGGCAGCTGGCGACACAGCGCAACCAGTAGCGCGTCCCGGCAGGAGCGGGATAAAAAAGACCAGTGTAGCCCGCTCTCATCCAGCGCCTGACGCGTGAACACATTCACCAGCGGCGCGTAGGTCACCACCATATGCTGCCCCGCGGTTACGCCGCATTCCGCCAGCACACGCTTACCCGCCGCGATACGCAACGGTAGTTCGTTATGCGTCACGCCGACGATGTTCTGAAATGCGCTGCTGCCGGTGGTAAAGCTAACCAGCGCAAGATTTAACGGCGTGTGAATCTCCTCGATAACGTGAGCCGCCGTGGGGCCAGCGATGCCTTTATCGCTAAGTGTGCGGCGCGGCATCTCCATTAACGTGGGGATACCCTGCTGGGCGTCAACCAGCCATTCGAGTGTGGTGATGGGATCGTTCATAGCGCGTACTCCACAATCAGGCCGGCTGATACCGCGCCGCGACCGCCCGATACTCCTCGCGCATCTGCGCCAGAATCACGTTGCGCATTTTTCTGCCGCCGCGCGCTTCGCCTGCGATCCCACGCCCCTGCGGGCCTGTTGCCGTCACGCCATCCGCCTGTTTCTGCTGGCGCACTGCTGCGATATGGCGAACGATCGCCTCTTTCATCTCCGGGATCGCCTTGATCAGCGCTTCCACTCCGCCCAGTTGCCAGAAGAACTCTGGCCCGGCAGCGAAGACCGGATTGGTACGGGAAAGCTCGCTCAGACGCTCCACGTCCTGGCGGGTAATACGCGCGATACTGCTCAGCGGCATTACGTGGATCATGGTGCCAAATTCCGACGTCAGGCTCAGGATATGGTCGGCCTGTAAACCGTGGCAGAGAAACGCGCCGCTAATGGCGCGACCGATGACCATCGCGATAATCGGGTGTCCGGCATGGCGCGCCTCAGCCAGCGCCAGCTGATAGGCACCGGTGGCTTTATTCATGCCGATGATCTCTTCCAGCTTGCCCGGCCCGTTGCCGGGAGTGTCGACGATCAGCACCAGCGGACGTTTCTCGCCGACGGGCTTGTCTTTATCCATCGCCAGCGTGCGATAGACTGCCAGCGCCATTTTGTAACCCTCTTCCAGCCCGATAACTCCGGCGTACACCACCGGAAAACGCGGGTTAAAGGTCATGGCGTCGTTAGCAATAACGGTGCAGACTTCACCGCTAATGCGGGCGCTGCCGATGACGGCGCCGGGGCCGTAATCCTCATAAGGCAGCTTGAGATCCGCCAGCGCGTTCTCTTCGAAGCTGTTTTCGTCAACAATCAGATCGATAGCGGCGCGGCCCTGGCCGAGTAAATTTTCCATTATGCTTCCTCCACCGGCAGGCGTTTAACGTTGCCCAGGAACGTCTCGAGATCCATATCCACCAGCGACTGGGGCGCGGTATTGCCCGCCATCGCCCAGACATCCCGCGCATCTGATAGCTCTGACTCGCTGATTTTTTGCGTGAGCGCCATCTGGGCGCGTACTTTCGCTTCGCTGCCGATGCGGCGCATGGCTTCAATCTGCGGCCAGGGCAGGTCTGCAATCAGCGCGGCCTGCTGGTGGAAAACCGTAAGCGAGTCGGCAATTAGGTAGTTACAGTCCCCGACGATGTACTTATGCTTACCGCCGGTGGTGCGGAACACCAGCGCGCGGTCCGAGGCGTCAAACTCGCTACGGCCCATCTCCTGTTCGATGACCTCCGGCCCGGTCAGCCCCAGGCGGCCCGATTCACTCATCACGATGATGTCGGTGGCGGCGGCGACAAAACCCATCCCGCCAAAGCAGCCGATCTTGCTGCCGATCATCGCCACGACCGGGACGCGACCGCGCAGGGTTTGCAGCATATCCATACACTCGGCGTGGGCCAGCAGCCCGGCGTTGGCCTCATGCAGGCGCACACCGCCGGTTTCAAAGGAAATGAGGACGATCGGGCGCTGTGCCGGGTCGGTGGTCTGCGCCGCCAGTTCGTCCGCCAGCATCAGCGCGCCGACCATTTTTGCGCCGCCCACCTCGCCCACCGCACCGCCGATAAAGCGCCCTTCCTGGGAGATGACAATGGCCGGGTGCTGGCCCAGCAGGCCGATGCCGGTAACGATGCCGTCGTCAAACTCTACGGCTTCATTCAGCACGGGCAGGTGCGGGCTGGTTCGCTTGTCCGCCGGGCCGATCAGTTCAGTAAAGGTGCCTTTATCCACCAGCGAGCTGGCGCGAACGCGGGCGCTGGCTTCCAAAAAACGCAGATCATTCATGATGGGTTTCTCCCGGCATAGCCTGCTGTAACGCTTGCTGAATTCTTAACGCGACGACAGCAGGCGTGGCGTTGTTGTCATTGATGCTGACCTGCATGTTGCCCAGCGGTCCGTTTTCCAGAAATCGTTTAAGCACGATTTCCCAGATATGATCGAAACCGGTCACCGGCGTGCAGATGCTGATTTCAATACCGCCCGCCAGCGCTTTTGGCTCCAGCAGGACCTCCAGATCGCCGGAGCCAACAACGCCACAGTGCACGGTTTGCGGCAGAGATACTCTTTCGCGGGTGCCGCTGAAATGATGTGATATTTGATGTAGAGCCATGTCCTTTTCCCCTACCAGTTACGGAATCGAGCGGGCGGGTTATAGAGTCCGCCAGACCAGTCGACCAGATCGCGAATGCTTTTCGCCGCCAGCATCTGACGGTTGGCGCGGCGACGGTCAATGCCTAAATCTTCCGGCGTTCTGACAATGCCTGCCTCCCGCAGCTGTGCGGTCTGTGCCGGATCGGCGGCAAGGCCAATTCCGGTGTAGCCCGCCACGGCGCGAATGGCCGCCATGCGTTGTTCCAGCCCTTCGCAGCGGTGCAGATAGGCGATGCCCTCTTCGGTCAGTACGTGGGTGACGTCATCGGCGTAGACCATCACCGGCGGCAGGGCGAGGTTGGCTTTTTCCGCCAGTTGCCAGGCGTCCAGCTTGTCGACGAAAGCGGGCTGGCGCTTCTCGCGGAAGGTTTCCTGCATCTGCACCACCAGACGTTTGCCGCGCGGCATATCGCCAATTAGCTGCTGTTGGGTGGCGTTGAACTCTTCGCCGCATTTCAGCCAGGATTGCGTTGCATGACGGCGGCCTTTGGCGTCGCAGCCCATATTCGGCGCGCCGCCAAAGCCCGAAACGCGGCTGGCGGTGGCGGTGCTACTGTTTCCGTACTTATCGATCTGCAGCGTGCCGCCGATAAACATATCCAGCGCGTAGTGACCCGCAGCCTGGGCGAAGGCGCGGTTGGAGCGTAGCGTGCCGTCCTGGCCGATATAAAAGATATCCGGGCGTTCGGCGACATATTTTTCCATGCCCAGTTCGCCGCCGAAGCAGTGCACCGACTGGATCCAGCCGCTTTCGATTGCCGGGATCAGCGTCGGATGCGGGTTGAGTACCATATGGGTACAGACTTTGCCTTTCAGCCCAAGCTCCTTGCCGTAGGTGGGTAGCAGCAGCTCAATGGCGGCGGTGAAGAAGCCAATGCCGTGGTTAATGCGCTCAACGCCGTATTCGGCATAGATACCTTTCAGCGCCATCATTGCCATCAGCACATGGGTGTCGGTAATAAGTCCCGGATCGCGGGTAAACAGCGGCTCGACATAGAACGGACGCGGCGCTTCAATCACCGCATTTACCCAGTCGCCGGGGATATCCACGCGCGGCACTTTATCGACAATCTTGTTGACCTGTGCGATCACAATCCCCTGGCGGAAGTGGGTGGCTTCGGTAATAACAGGAGTATCTTCGGTGTTAAAGCCGGTGTAGAGATTGCCGTCTTTATCCGCTTCAAAGGCGGTGATTAGCGACACGCGCGGCGTGAGGTCGACAAAGTAGCGGCTGAACAGCTCCAGATAGGTGTGGATGGCCCCGAGCTTGATCTTACCGTCCTGAATCAGCTTCGCCAGACGTCCATCCTGCGGCCCGGCATAGGCGAAATCGAGCTTTTCAGCGATGCCCTTTTCAAACAAATCCAGATGGCTGGACAACGGTACGGATGACTGCACCATATGCAGGCCGGAGATCTTTTGCGGATCAAGCTGGCACAGGCATTCGGAAAGAAAATCCGCCTGTTTCTGGTTATTGCCCTCGATATTGACGCGATCGCAGCTTCGAATAACGGCTTCCAGCGCGGCGACAGTATCTTTGGCGTCGATAATTTTACCGTCACGGAAATACGGGGCCAGCTGATTCAGGCGCTGCGCCGTATCGTCCTTAAGTTGATGCCAGTTGTGCTCTTTTAGCATGGGTTGACTCCATTAATTCAGCAGGAATAGCGTGGAGATAAAGATCCCGGTGGCGATAGCCGAGACGATCAGACCGCTCACGCCCGCACCCATCGCCAGCGGCAGGATGATGGCGTAGGGGTTCTCATGGTTAACCTCTTTCTGCGCGATTTTTGCTGTCGTCGGCAGGCAGGAGACGCCCGCAATACCGATAGCCGGGTTATAACGTCCCTTCGATATAAACCAGATAAACCAGATAAACCAGCCGCCCAGCAGAGCGCCGACGGCGGAAATGGCCAGCGCGCCGATACCAAGAATCAGGATGATGGCAACTTTCGGGTCGAGAATAGTTTGCGCTTCGCACAGCGTGCCCAGCAGCAGGCCGAGAAACAGCGTTGCGGTATAGGTCAGCGTGGATTCCAGTAATTTCTGGAACGGTTCGATCTCTGCCTCTTTAATAGCGATGCCGAGGAAGAACGAGAGGATCAGCGGCGCGGCGACCGGCAGCAGCAGGCACAACAGCAGGCAGGAGCAGACGGTAAAGATGAATTTCGCTTTCTTTGATACGGTGGGGTAGTCAATTTCAACTTCCATGCCACGGTATTTTTTCGGTACCAGCAGACGCACCAGGTACGGATAACCGGCATAGGTCAGGCTCAGGTAGAGATAAGCGATAATGGCGATGGGGACGAACAGGTTCGGTGCCAGGATAAGGGAGGCAAAGAGCACCATCGGTCCATCTGCGCCGCCGATAGTGGCAATCGACGCGGCTTCGTTGGCGGGCAGGCCGAATACTTCAATACCCAGCAGCAGCGCGGCGAAGGTTCCCGCTTCGGCGAACAGAGCGACAACAATGCTGGCCCAGGGGCGGAGCAAAATAAAGCTGATATCGCTCATTGCGCCAATGCCGAAGAAAACGATACAGGCGATGAGGCCATTGCTAAAGGTGAAGTTATAGACCGGCTGCAGGAAGTTTACCTGCATCAGGTTTACCAGCTCGTTAGGTTCGCTGACCATCGGGTCGAGAATTAAGGTCCCGGTTTGTCCGCCTGCCAGAAACAGTACCCCGGCGTTAACCGCGATCATACCAAGGCCCATCGGCACCATAATTAACGGTTCAAGCTTCCGGCGGAATCCCATCCAGGCCAATATAAAGCCGAGAACAATTAACAGAAAACGTGCAATGGCTATTTTCGGGTCTTCAATAAAAAAAGTGCCAATGCCCGAAAAGAGCTTAACAAAGATATCCATAAATATATTCCTGATGGCAAAGGTAAAGTTCACAAATTAATCGTCGGTGATATTTAACTTATTCATCATCTTGTTGACGCCAACGATGATGCCGACAACCGCAAATGAAATTACAATCGTTAAGCCATACGTTAATAAAGTATAAAAATAGATGTTCATATTCTTCCTTATGTCATATCTCCTTGCGGCTGGAGGCAAAGAAAATACATCGCCAGACACAGTGCTAATAAATCGGCCGAGCCGCCAGGGCTGACCCACTTATCCAGGCACCATGAATTAAAATCAGCCAGTTCCTGCTCGATCGCAGGGTTAAACATTCCGCCCTGCGTCACAAGACGCCGGGCATACTGCTTCATTTCCGCCAGCGCCTGCTGGCCGCCGCGAAACAGCACGGTAGTGTCATCGCAATGGGCCATTAAGGTGAGCAGCGTATGAATAAGCGCTTCCCGCCAGGCCAACCCGTTGTCCAGCGCCTGATGCAGCGCGGGTAAGCCAATCTGGCAAACCAGTGGGAAGCCTTGCTCCGCCTCGCCGCGCACGCCGGTAATGCCGAATTCGACATACAATCTCTCACCGTGGGTTTGCGCCGGGCGTTCGGCCAGGGCGGCAAAATCCCGACGGCAGAGATCGCGACAGAGTTCAGCGATGCACTGACTTAAGGCGTGATAAGAGAGGGGTTCCCCGCGTCCGGAAAGCCATCCTGCCGCTGTCGCCAGAACCGCGCCGGAAAAAAGAATGCCGCGCTGGGTATTAACCTGCTGTGTTGCCCGCAGCAGCGTATTCTCATAATGAATGCCAATGGTACGTATTGCTGTAAAGAGTTCCCCTGACGAGCCTTGATGATTTTCCCCGGTATGGGCACACGCGCTAAAACAGGGGGCAATAGCCGATGAACTGGTAATAAATAACCAGATATCCATATCTTTATGCGCCCCTTGTGAATGAGGTGTAACAAGGCCGGGCTTAGGCCAGGCGGAGGCTTCCATTAACAGCGCTTTTAATAAGCACTCGCCGATCCACATAGCACGGGCAGTTGGTTGGCTCATGGGTATTCTCTTTTACCAGATTCAGGGTTGAAAAATAAAACAAAGAAAAAACTAACATCGTTGTATGAGGGGGACAATTACGCCAGAGGTAATGTAATTACGCTCAACGTAATAAGACGGGGGGTATGCGAAAATATGAATGAAGACGATCACAAAATGGTTTAGCGGGCGAAAAAAATGCGGCAAAAATGCCGCATAGCTCACTATCCCAACAGCTCCTCTTTCACCTGCATCGCCAAATCAAACGAATGCAGGCGCGCCTGATGGTCGAAGATCTGGCCGTTGACCATGATTTCGTCCGCCTCGGTTTCGCGCAGAATCGACTCTAAACCATGACGAACCTTAGCCTTATCGCCGACCAGCGACATGCTTAACGCCTGCTGCACGCCATACTGCTCGGACGCTGACCACAGCTGATGCATATTTTCCACCGGCGGCGGCAGCTGCCCGGTTTCGCCGCGCCGCAGCTTAACGAACGCCTGCTGCATAGAGGTAAAGAGGAACTCCGCATCGCGGTTGCTGTCGGCGGCGATAATATTGATACACACCATCGCGTACGGTTTTTCCAGCCGCGCCGAAGGTTTGAAATTGCTGCGATACAGATGCAGCGCCTGGAACAGCATATCCGGCGCGAAATGCGAGGCGAAAGCAAACGGCAGGCCGAGCTGCGCCGCCAGCTGGGCGCTGTACAGGCTTGAGCCCAGCAGCCACACCGGAATTCGTTCGCCATAGCCGGGAACCGGACGCACGTGCGGGTTCGGATCGCGGGCGTCAAACCAGTCCACCAGTTCCGCCACGTCGCGCGGGAAGTTATCGACATCGCCGCTCATATGGCGGCGCAGGGCGCGCATGGTCGGCTGATCGCTGCCTGGCGCGCGGCCAAGGCCGAGATCGATACGCCCGGGATAAAGGGTATTCAGGGTACCGAACTGCTCGGCGATCACCAGCGGTGAGTGGTTGGGCAGCATCACCCCGCCGGAACCGAGATGCAGAGTGGTGGTATTGGCGGCGAGATAGCCTATCAGCACTGAGGTCGCCGCGCTGGCAATGCCGACCATATTATGGTGCTCCGCCAGCCAGTAGCGGTGATAGCCGCGCGATTCGGCCAGCCTGGCGAGATCCAGAGAGTGGGTAAAGGCTTCTTTGGCAGAAGATCCTTGCGGGATCGGCGCCAGGTCGAGCACCGAGAACGGAACAGATTTGTCAGTCATAAAGGCTCACTTTGCTACAGCATCGTCATCAGATTGAAGGTCTTCTTCCAGCCTGGCGCATCCTGGACGCGCCAGCCAGAAAAGCTGCATCTTTAATAATGCATTAAAATCTGAGCACTGTTGTTAACAAAGTGAGCGGTTTATCAGGCTTGCAGCACCAGACCGGGCAGCCGTTTCCAGTAGCCGTTGCAATCACTATTGCTGGTAAGATCCAGTGGCGCAGCACCGTTTTCGTTGGCGCGGAAGGCCTCTAGCATAGCGAAGGTTTCGTTGCCCATCGGCGACAGGCGCACCATATCCACCAGGCCGTGCATCGAGGTTAACTCGTTGCCAAGGTTATAGACGTAGCCGCTCATCGTCTGGATACCGTTGAGCACGAACACCTGCTGGTTCTCCTGCGACAGCATGCTGCATCCGGTCGGGTACTTGATGCAGCAGGTTTCGCATTCGTCCTTTGGCCGGTCTTCCGAGCGGGCGGTAAAGCAGCGCGCGGAATAGGCCAGCGGCAGATGGCCGTAGCTCAGCACTTCCACTTCAAACTGGTTGCGAATACCCAGCTCTTCGCACTGGGTCAGTAAATTTGCCAGCCAGTCGCGGGAAAGCTCTACCGGCATGCACCAACGCATCATGCCTTGTTTGAGCAGCAGGCGCAGAGTGACGGCGTTATAGCAGTTCAGCGCATGCCCGGCAACGAACGGCAGCTTGCGTTCGGCGCAGAGGTTCACCACGCCAAGGTCGCTGGCCTCAATCAGGAACTCGCCGTTAGCGACATAGCGCTTCAGTTCGCCCAGTTCGGAAGAGGCCTGCACCAGCGCGAGGGTAGACAGCACCACCTGTTTGCCGCTACCGGCCAGCGCTTTTGCCATCTCGATCCAGTCGCCAACTTTGGTGGCGCGGCGTTTGCTGCACACGGCTTCGCCGAGATAAATGGTGTCGGCGCTGCTGTTTGCCGCCTGCTGGTAAAAATCTTCCAGCGTCTCTTTTGGCCAGTAGTACAGCACCGGCCCTAATGAATATTTCATGTTTCTCACTGCCATTTACGGTGATAGGCGCCAAGGGTGGTTTGCGTCCCTTCGGACATCGAACCAAGGGTTTCCATCCAGGCGGATTGCGGCACAAAATTCTGCGGATCGGCTTTGCAGCGGTCGATCGCCTGGCGCCAGACTTTCGCCACCTGGGTGACGTACGCCGGGCTGCGCTGACGGCCTTCGATTTTCACCGAGGCGATATTGGCGGCCATCAGCTCCGGCAACAGCTCCAGGGTGTTTAGGCTGGTGGGTTCTTCCAGTGCGTGATAGCGCTCGCCATCGACCAGATAGCGGCCTTTGCACAGCGTCGGATAGCCTGCGTTTTCGCCATCCTGATAGCGGTCGATCAGCACCTCATTAAGGCGAGATTCCAGCCCCTGCGGCGTTTGCTGCCAACGCACGAAGCGGGCAGGTGAACAGGCGCCGACGGTATTCGGCGATTCGCCGGTCAGGTAGGAAGAGAGATAGCAGCGGCCTTCCGCCATGATGCACAGGCTACCGAAGGCGAAGACTTCCAGCGGCACCGGCGTGGCACGGGCCAACTGCTTCACCTGGTGAATAGATAACACTCGTGGTAGTACGACGCGTGCCACGTCAAAGTTGCGATGATAGAAGCGAATGGCCTCTTCATTGGTGGCGGAAGCCTGCACCGAAACGTGACGCTCAATGTGTGGATAACGCTCCGCGGCATACTCCAGCATGGCGATATCGGCCAGGATCAGCGCATCGGCGCCCAGCTGGGCGGCCATGTCCACCGCGCGCTGCCAGCGGGCGTAGCCGTCGGGATGGGCGAAGGTGTTGATCGCAATATGTAGCTTACGACGGTGCTGATGCACAAAGCTGACGGCTTCCTGCAGTTTCTTTTCGGTGAAATTAAGGCCGGCAAAGTGGCGGGCGTTGGTGTCATCTTTCAGCCCGATATAGACGGCATCGGCGCCGTTTTCGATGGCCGCCTTAAGCGCCGGAAGGTTACCGGCTGGGCAGAGCAGCTCCATAATTTTTCCTGAAAAATGCGGCCCGTCAGGGACGCTGAATGGTTAACGAGCAGGGATTTTAGTTAACCTTCTGGTGACAATTTTTGATTTGAGGCAGTTAAAAGTGTATTGGTGGCGCCAATAACTGGCGGCCGTCATCGCGTTTTTGTTGATTTACGCCGCTATGTTGTTTATGTGATATGGCACAATAGCGGAACAATTGCATTCATGGAGTAAAGCTTGTGTTGGATAAACTGCGTTCCCGGCTGGTCCACTTTGGCCCGTCTTTACTGAGCGTGCCGGTTAAGCTGGCGCCTTTTGCCCTCAAGCGCCAGGTGCTGGAGCAGGTGCTAAGCTGGCAGTTCCGTCAGGCGCTGGCAGAGGGAGAACTGGCGTTTCTCGAGGGGCGCTGGTTAAGTATTCATGTGCGTGACATCGGTCTGCTGTGGTATACCTCGGTAGTCGATGGTCGCCTGGTGGTCAGCCAGCAGGCCGACGCCGACGTCAGCTTCAGCGCCGACGCCAGCGATCTGTTAATGATTGCCGCGCGCAAGCAGGATCCGGATACGCTATTCTTCCAGCGTCGTCTGGTGATTGAAGGCGATACGGAGCTGGGGCTGTACGTAAAAAATTTGATGGACGCCATTGAGCTCGAGCAGATGCCAAAAGCGCTGCGCGTGATGTTGCTGCAACTGGCGGATTTTGTCGAAGCTGGACTGAAGAGCCCGCAGAAACCTGAACAGACATCGGTAGGTGAGGCATGCTGATTCGAGTGGAGATTGGGATTGATGCACCGGGAATCGACGCGCTGCTGCGTCGTACCTTCGGCCGCGATGCCGAAGCGCAGCTGGTGCACGATCTGCGTGAAGATGGACTGATCACGCTGGGGGTGGTGGCAACGGATGATGAAGGCCAGGTGATCGGCTACGTTGCCTTCAGCCCGGTTGCAGTGGAAGGTGAAGAGCTGCAGTGGGTCGGTCTGGCGCCGTTGGCGGTGGATGAACACTATCGTGGACAGGGCATTGGCCGGCAACTGGTCTATGAAGGGCTGGATTCGCTGAATGAGTTCGGCTATGCCGCGGTGGTGACGCTGGGCGACCCGGATTTATACCGTCGCTTCGGCTTTGAGCCGGCCGCGCGCTTCGATCTCCGCTGCCGCTGGCCGGACAGCGCGGAGGCGTTCCAGGTTCACCGTCTGGCGGATGACGCTCTCGAAGGCGTCCACGGCCAGGTAGAATACAGCGACCATTTTAATCGCCTTTGAGCCTCGCCAGCAGGGTATCGAAGGCATCCTCTCCGGCAACGAGGCGCTCTTTTTCGCGCTTCGTTAGCTGCTTAACGCGGTATTCCAGTCGCAACGCAAGTGAGTGTTCACCAACCTCGTGGCTAAAGGCCAGCAGCAGGTCGCCTTTACCGCGCAACGCCTTCGCGCCTTTTCCCGCCTGATGCTGGCGAAAGCGGCGCGGCACATCGGTGGTGATGCCGGTATAAAGGCGATTGTCCGCGGTTCGAATGAGATACAGAAACCAGCACACGGTCACAAAGTCACTATGGTAAGGTGTGTGCACCATAGCATAATGGAGAAGAAAGATGGAAACCCTTGCTGCCATTGGTCGCTGGCTGAGTAAGCAGCACGTCGTCACCTGGTGCGTCTCCCGCGACGACGAGCTGTGGTGTGCGAATGCCTTTTACGTCTATGACCCGGATACCGTGGCCTTTTATCTGCTCAGCGATGAGCACACCCGCCACGGTCAGATGACCGGCGAACGGGCGAAAGTGGCCGGTACGGTTAATGGCCAGCCAAAAACCGTGGCCCTGATCCGCGGCGTGCAGTTCAAAGGCGAGATCCGTCGTCTGAGCGGTGACGAAGAGGCGCGGATGCGCCAGCGCTACGTCAAGCGCTTTCCAGTGGCCCGCATGCTGTCGGCGCCGGTATGGGAGATTCGTCCGGACGAAATCAAGTTTACCGATAACACGCTGGGCTTCGGGAAAAAGTTACACTGGCGGCGTGATGCCGGCGCCGAGCAGGCGTAGCGCTTCGCGATTGAAGGCCGGCAGATCGTCCGGCGTTCTGCTGGTGACCAGCTGTTCGTTATCGACCACCACCTCCTGGTCGTAAAACTCGCCCCCGGCGTTTTTCACATCCACCACGATAGGCTTCACCGCCGTGAGCTTACGCCCGCGGATCACATCGGCGCTGATCAGCAGCTGTGGGCCATGGCAGATGGCAAACACCGGCTTCCCGCCGTTGACGAAATCGCGGGTAAAGGTGACGAAGCGTTCATCCCCGCGCAGCTGATCAGGGGAATAGCCCCCGGGCAGCAGCAAGGCATCAAATTCGCCCGGTGTGACGTCATCAATGGCTCTGTCGATGGCCACCTCCGCTTCTCCCTGTTTACCCTTCACCGTCTTGCCAGCCTGCTTTTCGATCGTGACGACCTGATGCCCGGCGAGCTTGAACGCGTCGGCGGGAGAGGTAAATTCAGAATCTTCAAAGTCGTCGGTAATGAGCACGGCTATCTTTTTACTCATGCTTCCTCCGCTATCTGGATGGTCAATGAGGTAATTCCATGATGATGGTGGATACTTACCTTGTAAGGTATTAAGCCTGGAACATGAGCCCGAAAGTGCAAGGCGGAGAATTCTGTAAAGGAGAATCAATGAGTCAGGTATTATTAACCGGTGCGACCGGGTTAGTTGGCGGTCACTTACTCCGGCTGCTGCAGAATGAGCCGAGCATCAGCACCATCGCCGCGCCGACGCGTCGCCCTCTGGCGCCGGCGGAAGGTGTCTTTAATCCCCACGATCCCCAGCTGACCGATGCCCTGGCGCAGGTAGTCGACCCGGTCGATATCGTCTTCTGTTGCCTGGGGACGACGCGTCGGGAAGCGGGAAGCAAAGAGGCCTTTGTCCATGCTGACTACACGCTGGTGGTTGATACCGCGCTGACCGGCAAACGACTTGGTGCGCAACATATGCTGGTGGTTAGCGCGATGGGCGCCAATGCCCACTCGCCGTTTTTCTACAATCGGGTGAAGGGGGAAATGGAGGCGGCGTTGATTGAACAGGCCTGGCCGCGGCTGACCATCGCCCGGCCGTCGATGCTGTCAGGCGAGCGGGAAAAAAAACGGGCCAATGAGACTTTCCTCGAACCGCTGTTCCGGCTGCTGCCAGGAAACTGGAAAGCGATTCCGGCCCGTGACGTGGCGATTGCCCTGCTGGCGGAGGCGCTGTCGCCCTCCCAGGAAGGCGTGCAAATTCTGACGTCATCCCAGCTGCGGGAGCGCGCCGCGCAGCAGGCTGAATAGCGTTTTGCAAACGCAAATATCCGGCGTACTATTCACGGCTTCAATTCATATCCACATTTCTTGCTGGGGAATGCTATGACTGGTCAGTCTTCATCTCAGGCGGCGTCACCGTTTCAATGGTGGAAACCCGCGCTTTTCTTTCTCGTCGTGATTGTCGGCCTGTGGTTCGTCAAATGGCAGCCCTATTACGGGAAAGCCTTCACCGCCGCGGAAACCCACAGTATCGGTAAATCCATTCTCGCCCAGGCCGACGCCAATCCGCTGAAAGCCGCGTGGGACTATGCGATGGTTTACTTCCTCGCCGTCTGGAAAGCGGCAGTGCTCGGCGTGCTGCTCGGGTCGCTGATTCAGGTGCTCATCCCGCGCGATTGGCTGCTGCGCACCCTGGGACAATCGCGTTTTCAGGGCACGCTGCTGGGGGCGATTTTTTCACTGCCTGGCATGATGTGCACCTGCTGCGCCGCGCCGGTCGCGGCCGGCATGCGTAAACAACAGGTGTCGATGGGCGGGGCGCTGGCGTTCTGGATGGGTAACCCGCTGCTCAACCCGGCGACACTGGTGTTTATGGGCTTTGTCCTGGGCTGGCAGTTTGCGCTGGTTCGCCTGGTCGCTGGCCTGGCGACGGTGCTGATTGTTGCGACCCTGGTGCAGAAATGGGTGAAAGAGGCGGCGACGCAGCCGGTAGCGGTGCCTGCTGCACCGTCTGAAGCGGCCAGAGACAGCTTCTTTAGCCGCTGGCTGCGGGCGCTGTGGACCCTGTTCTGGAACACGATCCCGGTTTATATCCTCGCGGTACTGGTGCTGGGAGCGGCGCGGGTCTGGCTGTTCCCGCACGCCGATGGCGCGGTGGATAACACGTTGTTCTGGGTCATCGCGATGGCGATCGCCGGCTGCCTGTTTGTGATCCCTACCGCGGCGGAAATTCCGATTGTGCAGACGATGATGCTGGCTGGCATGGGGACAGCGCCCGCGCTGGCGCTGCTCATCACTCTGCCGGCGGTGAGCGTGCCGTCGCTGATTATGCTGCGCAAAGCCTTCCCCGCCAAAGCGCTGTGGCTGACGGGCGGACTGGTGGCGCTGTGCGGGGCGATTGTCGGTGCGCTGGCGCTGGTGTAGTTTGCCGTAAACGTATGGATAGCCGGATTGGCTGCCGGGCGGCGGCTACGCCTTACCCGGCACACAACGGACAGGGGACGGTAGCCCGGCTAAGCGCAGCGCCAGCCGGGAGACTGCAGGTTTATTTGATGTAGGTAAAGGCGGTAGTCACCCGGGACACGCCGCTCACCCGGCTGGCAATATCCGCGGCAGCCCGGCCTTCGCGCTCGGTCACCAGCCCCATCAGGAAGACTTCGCTGTTTTCCGTGGTCACCTTCACGTTCGAGGATTTGACCTGATCGGTGCTCAGCAGCTGCGAACGCACCTTGGTGGTAATCCAGGTATCAGACGAGGCGGTCCCTAAACCAATCGGCTGGCCCTGGCGCACTTCATTAAACACTTCCGTGGTCCCTTCCACGCCCATGGCGATTTGCTTGGCGCGGGCGGAGAGGTCCGGCGTCGGCGACTGGCCGGTCAGCAGGACTTTGCCCTGATAAGCCGTGACGTTGATGCGGGCCTGTTTCTTAATCTGTTCATCTTTCGACAAGGCGCTATTGACGCGCAGTTCCAGGGTGCTGTCATCGACCTGGGTTCCCACCGTACGCGGGTCCGTTGCGGCTTTAGTGCCGACAGCTGCCGTTCCGACTACCGCGGCGGCAACGCAGCCCTGCAGCAATAGTGCAGAAAGCAGGATGGCGAGGGGCGAGAGAGCCTTCATGTGTTCTCCTTAATCGTCCTGGTGTGGAAAAAGGGTGTTATCTATCAAATCGCACAGACAGTTGACGGTTAGCATATGCATCTCCTGAATACGCGCGCTGCGATGCGAGGGGATGCGGATTTCGACATCCTGCTGACCTAAGAGGCCAGCCAGCTCACCGCCGTCATAGCCGGTTAACGCGACGATAGTCATGTCGCGAGTCACGGCGGCTTCCACCGCTTTGACGATATCCCGGCTGTTACCGCGCGTAGAGATCGCCAGCAGCACATCGCCGGCGTGTCCCAGGGCGCGCACCTGCTTGGCGTAGATCTCGTCATGCAGGCGATCGTTGGCGATCGCGGTTAAGACCACATTATCGGTATTTAGTGCAATGGCGGGTAAACCAGGGCGTTCCGTTTCAAAACGATTAATCATGCTGGCAGCAAAATGCTGTGCGTTGGCGGCGGAGGTGCCATTACCACAACAGAGGATTTTGTTGCCGTTGAGCAGGGACTGCACGAGCGTCATCGCCGCCCGGGAGATGGCGTCCGGGAGTGCTTCCGCTGCGGCAATTTGGGTTTGAATGCTTTCGGTAAAGCAGGCTTTGATTCTGTCGAGCACGGGATCCCTTACTTCTGGTATTACGCTATTCGCCAAAGGCGTTTTTTAGCCATTGGATGTCGTTTCCGGTGAAGGCTACCACATCGAAACGGCAATCCACAGTCTCAAAGCTCCCATTCTGTCGGCAGAGCCACAAACGGGCGGCTTTAAGCAGTCGTTGTTGTTTTTGCGGGGTGACGCTGGCCGCCGCGTCACCGTACCGGGCGCTACGGCGGTAGCGCACCTCGACAAAAACGGTGACGGCGCCGTCGCGCATGATGAGGTCAATTTCGCCGCCACGCTCGCGGGCATTGGCGGCGATAAAACGCAGGCCCTGGCCTTCCAGCCAGCGGCGAGCCTGGTTTTCCCAGGCATCGCCAGTCTGTTTGCTTAGCTGGCCGGAACGATTTTTCCCTGCTGGTACTTGAGCCATGACAGTTTCCTGTTAATCACGCAGTCCTGGGTGGCCGTCAGATCGCCGGTATTGCCGTTCAGCTCGAAGCCCGGCGTTTGGCGCATTTGCGTGAAGTGGTTCGCCAGTGACCAGGCGTCAGCCCCCATGGCATACAGGCGCGCCAGCGAGTAGTCATTACGTACAGCGGACAGCGCCTGCTGCATCAGCGCCGGGTTGCTGCCGGCCAGCATCGGGATCTCACTATACTGCAGCCCTTCCATCTCCAGACGGAAATCCGGCCCTGCGGTGCCCTGGGCGCTGCGCGAGCTGGCGTACAGGGTGACATTGTTTTGACTGCCGTTGCGCATGGCGATCATGGGTTTGATATAGGCAATCTGTTCCGGGGTGGCGAGGATATAGGCGGCGTCCACGCTGCCGCCGCTGCTCACCGGCATCTCATCCGCACTGCCGAGGGAACTGTTCTGGGCCGAAGGCAGGGTGGAGACCGGGGTGCCGGTCAGCGCAATGCCCCCTCCGCCGTTGACGCCGGCGCGCAGCTCGGCCGTGGATCCAAAACGCTGCTGCAGGACGCTGGCGCCGCCCAGCTTCAGCCATTCGTCGGCAAACGCGCTAACCACGCGATCGCCCAGCGCACCGCGCGGAACCAGCAGCAGTGGCGTCTGTTTGCCCTGTTGGTGGATATGTCGGGCCGCGTCACGCGCTTCGTCTTCAGGGGAAAGCGCGAAATAGCAGAGGTTAGCGCGGCTTTCGACTTTCTCCGGCTGGTTGAGGGCCAGTACATTGAGCGGCGTGTTGCTCTTAATCACATCATCTACGTTCTCTTTCAGCAGCGGCCCGACGACTAAAGTGGCGCCGTCCTGTTGAGCCTGGGCAAGCAACTGACTGATGGGCTGGCTGGTGGTGTCGTAAATTTTTAGTTCCGCAGAGGGGTTGGCGGCGCTGGCGACTGCGGGCTGAGGCTGTGCGGTCGGGGCGGTGACCGGCTGAGTGACCGGGGAAGCGGTGGTCTGCGGCGTGGCGGACGCTGCCGGCGCCTGGGCTGTAGGTTCCGCGGCAGGCGCCGCCTGGTCTTGTGCCGGGGCTTGCACCGGTTCAGCGCGGCTTCCGGTGGCGGTTAGATCGCTGACTTCTGCCTGCGACGGACTCACTACATCATCATTACCGGAGACATTCGCCGCCTGGGCAACCTGCGCGGGAACGGCGCTACCCGTCACCGACGGCGCACCATTTTTGGCGGCTTCAAAGCCCTGCTGGATAGTGCGGCCGAATATCGACGCCTGACCGTTCAGCGGCAGAAAAAGCGCAATCTTGTTGGTGGACGCGGGCTTATAGTTTTGCATGTTCACCAGCGCCGTCGGCAGCATTTTGGCGCCCGGATTTTGCGGATAGCGCGTCTGCCAGTCTTTAACGCCTGCTTTCAGCAGCGTCGGATCGTTGCGGTTGTCAAACCACATCCGCTGCAGATCCAGCCAGCCCTGGAGGGTATTTTCATCGGCGTTGATCACCAGCGCATTGGCCTGGTCCTGGGGCATCGAGGTGAGCGCTTGCCACGTCGCATCAATATTTTTCTGACGCTGTTTCGCGTCACTCAGCAGCGGCTGCTGGGCGATTAAGGCGCGCAGCAGGGTCAGCGATGGTTTGCCCTGGCTGGCATCGATTTGCGCCTGCCAGTAGCGCGCCTGCTGGGGTTGATCCAGGCTTGTCGGGTCGAGCTTTGCCAGCAGAGTACGAGCGCCCTGATAGTCGTTTTGCGCCAGCTTCACTTCCACCGCCAGCAGCGACTGTTCACGGGCCTGGGTGCTGTTCAGGTTCGACGGCAGCTGGTTGTACAGGTCGATGGCCTGCTGCTTCTTCCCTTCCTGCAGCAGTGCACGAATGGCGAGTAATTGCCAGTTGGTCTTGCTATCATTCGTGCTTTGCTGCATCTGCTGTAGGTAGAAACTGGAGTTGGCCTGCGATGTACCCTGCATAAACGCCGTGCTTTGATCCTGCGTGTGGGTGCCGCAGCCAGCAAAAAGAAGCGTCGCCAGCAATACGGGCAGACAGCGCGCGGGCTTAGAACGAAGAAATGTTGACGGTACCATAAGTGTCCAGTGATATTTTTTTGGCTCAATGCTCAATATTAAATCGGCAATACGGACGAGACAATGAAACAACACGAATCAGCGGATAATTCTCAGGGGCAGCTCTATATTGTGCCCACTCCGATAGGGAATCTGTCTGATATCACGCAGCGCGCACTGGAAGTGTTGCAAGCTGTTGATTTAATTGCTGCGGAAGATACCCGCCACACCGGTTTGCTGCTGCAACATTTTGCGATTAACGCCCGCTTATTTGCGCTTCACGACCATAACGAGCAGCAAAAGGCGGAAACACTTCTCGCTAAACTGAAAGAAGGGCAAAACATCGCGCTGGTCTCCGATGCCGGCACGCCGCTGATTAACGACCCTGGCTATCATCTGGTGCGCACCTGCCGCGAAGCGAATATTCGCGTGGTGCCGCTGCCGGGTCCCTGTGCGGCCATCGCCGCCCTGAGCGCCGCCGGTCTGCCTTCCGACCGTTTCTGCTATGAAGGCTTCCTGCCGGCGAAATCGAAAGGCCGTCGCGATACCCTGAAGGCGCTGGAAGAAGAACCGCGCACTCTCATCTTCTATGAGTCAACGCACCGTCTGGTGGAGAGTCTGGAAGATATCTGCGCGGTACTGGGAGAATCCCGCTACGTGGTGCTGGCCCGCGAGCTGACCAAAACCTGGGAGTCTATCCACGGCGCGCCGATCGGCGAGCTGGTGGCGTGGGTGAAGGAAGACGAAAACCGCCGCAAAGGCGAGATGGTGTTGATTGTCGAAGGCTTTAAGGCCCAGGAAGAGGCGCTGCCGGCAGCCGCGCTGCGTACCCTGGCGCTGCTGCAAGCGGAGCTGCCGCTGAAGAAAGCCGCCGCGCTGGCCGCGGAGATCCACGGCGTGAAGAAAAATGCGTTGTATAAGTACGCCCTGGAGCAGCAGGGGGAGTAAGCCTGTAAACTGACTTTGGGAGCAGCAAGCCGCTCTTCAGAAATTGAAGGGCGGCTTGAACGTCATCCGATATGTCGGAAGAAATGTCGGAAGAAATGTCGGAAGAAATGTCGGAAGAAAAGGGCAGAATCGCTTTCCTTGCCGCACAGCATCCGTAACCAACAAGCCCGGATAAATCCGGGCTAAAAGTAGTTAAATTCTCACGCTCTCGATCAGGTCACCGGCGCCGGGTTAAACACCGCCAGCTGGTTGTGCAGGCCCCATTGATCGGAGAAGGTTTTCTTGCGTCCGCTGGCGACGTCGAGAATAAATTCGAACAGCTTCCGCCCGACATCCTCAATCGTCTCTTCGCCAGTGGCGATGGTCCCGGCGTTAATGTCCATTAAGTCATACCAGCGGTTGGCCAGCTCGGTACGGGTCGCCATTTTTATTACGGGTACCGCCATCAGGCCATACGGTGTGCCGCGACCGGTGGTGAACACCTGCACGGTAATGCCAGAGGCGACCTGCTGGGTGCCGCAGACAAAATCGCTGGCGGGGGTAGCGGCATAAATCAGGCCGCGCTTGGTTGGGCGCTGGCCTGGAGAGAGCACCTCGACGATGGCGCTTTTCCCTGATTTAGCAATAGAACCCAGCGCTTTTTCCACCACGTTAGCCAGGCCGCCTTTTTTGTTGCCGGGGGAGGGGTTGGCGCTGCGGTCGGTTTTGCCCATGTCGAGATAGTTATCGTACCAGGCCATCTCTTCCAGCAGGCGTTTGCCGACCTCTTCGTTAATCGCCCGCGGGGTTAACAGATGGATGGCGTCGCGGACTTCGGTCACTTCCGAGAACATCACCGTCGCGCCGCAGCGCACCAGCAGGTCGGACGCGTAACCCACCGCCGGGTTGGCGGTCACACCGGAGAAGGCGTCGCTGCCGCCGCACTGCATGCCGACCACCAGCTCTGAAGCCGGACAGGTTTCCCGCTGGCGCTGGTTCAGTTTCGCCAGGTGGCGCTCGGCGACCTGCAGAATGTCATCGACCATCGATTTAAAACCAACATGCTTTTCATCCTGCAGGCTGACGATGCTGGCGCTGTCCACCGGGATACTTTTGACGTCTTCCGTGCCCTGCAGCAGGCGTTCCGGCTGCAGCTTTTCACAGCCGAGGCCAATGACCATCACCTCGCCGCCGAAATTCGGGTTGAGGGCGATATTGTGGATAGTGCGAATTGGCACTACCGCCGCCGGTGCATTAATCGCCACGCCGCAACCGTAGAGGTGGTTCAGGCCTACCACGCCGTCGACGTTGGGGTATTTCGGCAGCAGGTCGCGTTCAATGATTTTCACCACATAATCAACCACGCCCGCAACACAGTGCACGCTGGTGGTGATGCCCAGCAGGTTCTTGGTGCCCACGCTGCCATCGGCATTGCGGTACCCTTCAAAGGTATAGCCTTCCAGCGGCGGTAGGGGTTCAGGCACTTTGGTCGCCAGCGGCAGGGTGTTCAACGGCGGGGCGGTGGGCAGTTCCACCAGCGATTCGTCAATCCAGCTTCCCTGTGGGATGTCGCGCACGGCGAAGCCAATCACTTCTCCGTAGCGGATGATTTCACCGCGGGCAGGGATATCCACCAGGGCTACTTTATGACCCTGTGGGATGTGTTCGACGAGCGTCAGGCCGTCCGGGAAACGTGTTCCGGCGGTCAATCCCCGATCGTTGACAATAATCGCCACGTTATCTGTCGGGTCAACTTTAATATAAAACGCGGTTGGCGATTGTTGTCGAATTGCAATGTCAGCCATTGTCCAGTCATCTCCAAACAGGTGCTAAAAAAAGAATGAAATGGTCATTCTGGTGCTGTAGAAAAGAATAATGAAATAAAGAATGTCAGGAGTAATGGCTTTAAAATGTGATCTGTGTCACCCCTCTCGGCGATGACGCTCACGCACCGACAGGCAATCATGAGAACTGTGGATTAGCGCCCATGACTTGTGGCATTTGCCTAACTAAAGCGTCAGATAAGACATTTATATTGTGATTATGCATGGTGTCTGGCGATGGCAGGCTGATTATACTGTGTCATGTTTTTGAGGTAGCCGATAGGCAATAAGAGAGCGTTGATATCGTCTATTTAACAAATAAAGAACCCGATTAAAAAAATAATAAAAGGTGTTCTGTGTTTGATGAATATCTTCATGATCCTGGATGGGATGAGAAACAAGGAATACCAACTCGCTATTTTATTCTGCTGATTATATTTATGGTTCGCGAGATTAAACGCCTGGAATTGCAGAAGTAAGCAACGATTAACGCAAGGTAAACATCATGGATAACGCAATTTTCCCGAACAAATTTAAGGCCGCGCTGGCGGCTCATCAGGTGCAGATTGGCTGCTGGTGCGCGCTGGCTAACCCGATCAGCACCGAGGTGCTGGGTCTGGCCGGTTTCGACTGGCTGGTGCTGGATGCGGAACACGCGCCGAACGACGTGACCACGCTTATCCCACAGCTGATGGCGCTGAAGGGCAGCTCCAGCGCGCAGGTAGTCCGTGTGCCGACCAATGAGCCGATCATCATCAAGCGCATGCTGGACATCGGCTTCTATAACTTCCTGGTGCCGTTTGTCGAGACGGCTGAACAGGCGGCGCAGGCGGTGGCGTCGACCCGTTATCCGCCGGAAGGGATCCGCGGGGTCTCCGTTTCCCACCGCGGCAATATGTTCGGCACCGTGGCGGACTACTTCGCCCAGTCCAACAAGAACATTTCCATTCTGGTGCAGATTGAGAGCCAGACCGGGGTGGACAACGTCGAGGCGATTGCCGCGACCGACGGCGTCGACGGCCTGTTCGTCGGCCCGAGCGACCTGGCCGCGGCCTTAGGTCATCTGGGCAATGCCGCCCATCCTGAGGTACAGCGCGCCATCCAGCATATCTTCGCCAGCGCGAAGAAACACGGTAAGCCAAGTGGCATTCTGGCGCCGGTGGAAGCCGATGCGCGCCGCTATCTGGAATGGGGCGCGACCTTCGTCGCCGTCGGCAGCGATCTGGGGGTCTTCCGCTCAGCAACGCAGAAACTTGCTGATGCGTTTAAAAAATAATCACCAGGATGAAGAGAGAGAACATTATGACAATCAAAGTAGGTTTTATCGGTCTTGGCATTATGGGTAAACCGATGAGCAAAAATTTGCTGAAAGCAGGTTATTCGCTGGTGGTGTCCGACCGTAACCCGGAAGCGATTGCCGACGTGATTGCCGCGGGTGCTGAGACCGCAACGACGCCGAAGGCGATTGCTGAGCAATGTGACGTGATCATTACCATGCTGCCAAACTCTCCGCATGTGAAAGAGGTGGCGCTGGGTGAAAACGGCATTATCGAAGGCGCAAAGCCGGGCACCGTGGTGATTGATATGAGCTCTATCGCGCCGCTGGCGAGTCGGGAAATCAGCGAAGCGCTGAAAGCCAAGGGTATTGATATGCTGGATGCGCCGGTGAGCGGCGGCGAACCAAAAGCCATCGACGGCACCCTGTCGGTGATGGTCGGCGGCGATAAGGCGATCTTTGATAAATACTACGATCTGATGAAAGCGATGGCGGGCTCCGTGGTGCATACCGGCGACATCGGCGCGGGTAACGTCACCAAACTGGCTAACCAGGTGATTGTCGCCCTGAACATCGCGGCGATGTCTGAAGCGCTGACTCTGGCGACCAAAGCTGGCGTCAATCCGGATCTGGTATATCAGGCGATCCGTGGCGGCCTGGCGGGCAGTACCGTGCTGGATGCCAAAGCGCCGATGGTGATGGATCGTAACTTCAAGCCGGGATTCCGTATCGACCTGCATATTAAAGATCTGGCGAACGCCCTGGATACGTCCCATGGCGTGGGCGCTCAGCTACCGCTGACGGCGGCGGTAATGGAGATGATGCAGGCGCTGCGTGCGGACGGTCTGGGCACCGCGGACCATAGCGCGCTGGCGTGCTATTACGAAAAACTGGCGAAAGTGGAAGTCACTCGCTAACAAGAAGGGCGCACCACGCGCCCTGTTATTCTTGCCTTGCGCGGCACGGTCAGGCTACAAACTTATGAAAATCGTCATTGCCCCAGACTCTTACAAAGAAAGCCTGTCTGCCGCCGAGGTAGCTCAGGCGATAGAAAAAGGATTCCGTGAAATTTTCCCCGACGCGCAGTATGTTTCCATGCCCGTCGCCGACGGCGGCGAGGGAACGGTGGAGGCGATGATTGCCGCGACGCAGGGAACGGAACATTCCGCATGGGTGACTGGCCCGCTGGGCGAGAAAGTGGAGGCCTGCTGGGGCATGTCCGGCGATGGCGTCACTGCGTTTATTGAGATGGCGGCGGCCAGCGGCCTGGGACTCGTTCCGCCCGAAAAACGCAACCCTCTCATCACCACTTCACGCGGTACCGGCGAGCTGATATTACAGGCGCTGGAACATGGCGCGAAACGGATCATTATCGGTATCGGCGGCAGTGCGACCAACGACGGTGGAGCGGGCATGATGCAGGCGCTAGGCGCCCGCCTTTGCGACGCCGAGGGGCAGGAGATCGGCCATGGCGGCGGTAGCCTGAGCCGTCTGAGCCGGATCGATCTTTCCGCCATCGATCCACGCTTACGTGACAGGATGATCCACGTGGCCTGCGACGTCACTAACCCGCTGGTGGGCGAGCGCGGCGCGTCGCGGATCTTTGGCCCGCAGAAAGGGGCGACCGAGGCGATGATCGTTGAGCTGGATCGTAATCTGGCGCACTTCGCCGACGTCATTAAGGCGTCGCTGCAGGTGGACGTTAAGCCGATCCCCGGGGCGGGGGCGGCCGGCGGCATGGGCGCGGCGCTGATGGCCTTTCTTAATGCGGAACTGCGTAGCGGGATTGAGATCGTTACCGAGGCGCTGAAGCTGGAAGAGCAGATCCATGACTGCTCGCTGGTGGTCACCGGAGAAGGGCGGATCGATAGCCAGTCTATTCACGGTAAGGTGCCGGTGGGGATAGCCCGGGTGGCGAAAAAATACCGTAAGCCGGTGATCGGTATTGCTGGCAGCCTGACCCACGACGTCGGCGTGGTTCATCATCACGGCATCGATGCGGTTTTCAGCGTGTTAACCACAGTTTCGACGCTGGAAGAGGCATTTCGCGGGGCATTTGATAACATTTACCGCGCGTCGCGCAATATCGCCGCCACCCTGCAGGTTGGGATGACGACAGAAGGATGACAACGGGCGGTAAACCCTCTATACTGCGCGCCGAAGCTGACCAGACAGTCGCCGCTTCGTCGTCGTCCTCCTTCGGGGGGAGACGGGCGGAGGGGAGGAAAGTCCGGGCTCCATAGGGCAAGGTGCCAGGTAACGCCTGGGGGGTGTCACAGCCCACGACCAGTGCAACAGAGAGCAAACCGCCGATGGCCCGCGTAAGCGGGATCAGGTAAGGGTGAAAGGGTGCGGTAAGAGCGCACCGCGCGGCTGGTAACAGTCCGCGGCACGGTAAACTCCACCCGGAGCAAGGCCAAATAGGGGTTCATAAGGTACGGCCCGTACTGAACCCGGGTAGGCTGCTTGAGCCAGTGAGCGATTGCTGGCCTAGATGAATGACTGTCCACGACAGAACCCGGCTTATCGGTCAGTTTCACCTCTTTATGCAAAAACCCCGCTCCGGCGGGGTTTTTGCTATTCGAATAGCGGGGACAGGATGAATGACTGTCCACGACGCTGTACCAAAAGAACGCGGCTTATCGGTCAGTTTCACCTTTTTATGTCAAAACCCCGC
>NZ_JANCOB010000002.1:140116-328123 GCF_024296565.1 Klebsiella sp. SWET4
GTTTCACCTCTTTATGCAAAAACCCCGCTCCGGCGGGGTTTTTGCTATTCGAATACCGAAAGCAGGATGAATGACTGTCCACGACGCTATACCAAAAGAACGCGGCTTATCGGTCAGTTTCACCTCTTTATGCAAAAACCCCGCTCCGGCGGGGTTTTGACTATTAGGAAAGCGGAAAGCGGTTTATCGGTCAGCTACCGTTATTTAACCACCTTAGGATTCTGTAGCGTCGGGATCGTGGAACCTTGCACCTGATGAACCTGACCGACGATCGTGGCGATGCTGCCGTTGCTTAACGCCTCAACGTCTGCGCTGTTATGTGAGCCAAAATTGAAGGTCAGACGTTTATCCGTTTTATTCTGCTCATCTCGCATGGTCACGGTAAAATAGTAGCTGCCGGCGATACCGCTCATTCGGCGAATGTCGACAATCACGCCGCGCACCTTGACCCATTTGCCCAGATAATCGCTGCTGGCCTTCGCCGGGTTGAGGGTAAACGGCTGCAGGAACTGGGCGACTGAATACGTCTGCATCGAAGCGACGGCGTCATCTCCCGGTTGAAATAATTTGTCTCCCGCGGAATAAAAGGCTTTAGAAGCCAGGCCGCAGCCGCTTAACAGCGAGATGACAAAAAACAGCGGTAATACGCGAGTGCGTAATAACATAACTATCTCCTTATATATTTTAAAAATGATATCCCTGCTTTTATGTATGACATCTTTCTCGCTAATTAAATAAAGTAACCGTGGCTACTGTCAATTAATTTCCGTGATAAGCGCTAAAGTCATTTTATATAAACGTGGTATTTTTCATATGAATTCATTTGGTGAGAACATTTGAATTTCTTATGTATTGAATGGCTTGTGATCAGGTGCACGCTGTGAATAATCTTTAGGTATTATTTTTTACATTTATTCACTACCAACTGTAAAATAATAAACCGCTATTTCAGACACTTTCACTTCAGGATAAAACAATGAAATTAATGACCCGTATTGCGTTTGCAGCCCTTCTGACTACCGGTTTCTCTCTGTCTGCGCAAGCCGCGGACGTGCAGGCGGCGCCAGCGCCGGCGCAGGACCCTATTGTCCAGCACTTAAAACTCACCAGCGATCAGGTTGCGAAAATTAAAAGCCTGCATCAGCAACTGGAAAATAATGTTCAACAGATTTCGCAGCAAGACATTAAAGATGGCGCCCTGATTAACGTGATTGATTCCGGAAAATGGGATGAAAAGGCGGTCAAGGATCAGCTGGCTGCCTTCAGTAAGATCGATCAGCAGGTGCGTTATTACCGCGTGAAGTACTATTTCGATGTGAATCAGGTCCTGACGCCGGAGCAGCGTACCCAGGTGAAAAAAGATCTTGCCGACGCGCTGAGCGAATAATGCCATCGGCCCCTTTCGGGGCCGATATTATCTTCAGGCTATAAACGAAAATCGAATCATTATATTGCCTTTTCAGGCGAGACTTTCTTCATCCCGCAGACGAATCTCCGCTTCGACAACAATGGCTTCCAGTTCGCTCAGCATCTCATCATAACCAAAGCTGACGACGCCGGCGGTTTCCGGCTGCGTCGGGGCTGATGGCGTCGGGGACGCCTTTTTTCTGTTTTTCTTTTTACTCACTGACAGACTCCATCCCTTCCGTTGTTACACCGGTAAATCTATCAGCAAAGCGCGCAGCGGCGTATCGGCGACGAGGGTAATGTTAGCTTCGTCACGAATAAATGCGCCGTCACCACAGGTGAGAGCCTGTTTTTGTTGTTCCTGCGCGACGGCATGGACGGTGCCGTGGATTGACTGCAGGTAAGCGCGTGGGCCATGCAGCTGCACGCTAATCTGCTCTCCTTTCTC
The DNA here is from genome assembly GCF_024296565.1 of Klebsiella sp. SWET4. Lineage (NCBI taxonomy): Bacteria > Pseudomonadati > Pseudomonadota > Gammaproteobacteria > Enterobacterales > Enterobacteriaceae > Klebsiella > Klebsiella sp. SWET4. The sequence continues at coordinate 141,972 of NZ_JANCOB010000002.1, forward strand.
CAGTGCGATATGGTAGACCCAGGCCTGCTGGCGAAGCTGGAGACTGCCGTTCTCTCCCTCCGGCGAGGCCAGCAGCTGCAGCGGTGCGCTCACCACTTCGGTTTTCTGCTGTAGCGGGTTTTCCCGCTGCGGGCAAGCGTCGAGCCACAGCTGCATTCGCGTTAACGACTGCTCTTTGCTCAGATTATGCTCGCTATAGCTCACGCCAGGCTGGGTGGCGATAAGCAGCGCTTCACCGGCTTTGGCCTGCACGTGGTTGCCGTCGCTGTCGCGATACTCCGCTTCGCCTTCCAGAATCAGGTTCAGGATATCGACTTTTGGGTACGTCCTGGCCTGGAAGGAAGCGCTGGGCGCCAGCACTTCCTGATTGAGGACGCGCAAGGACGCGAAGCCCAGTAATTTCGGGTCGAAGTAGTGGCCAAAGGAGAAGGTGTAGCGGGCCTGCAGCCAGCCGAAGTCTGCTTGTCCGCATTGTTTGGCTGTTCGGGTAGTAATCATGTTCTTGACCTCTCTTTACACTAAATCAATGGTAAAGGTATGGACGCTGTATTGTTAGCCAGATATTCTGCCCGGTATGTTCAAATTTCCTGAATGAGAAAGCGATGGCCAAAGAGAGAGCATTAACGCTGGAAGCGTTGCGCGTGATGGATGCGATCGACCGTCGTGGGAGCTTTGCTGCCGCGGCTGATGAGCTGGGACGCGTGCCTTCCGCCCTGAGCTATACCATGCAAAAACTGGAAGAGGAGCTGGACGTGGTGCTGTTTGACCGCTCAGGTCATCGCACGAAGTTCACCAACGTTGGACGGATGCTCCTGGAACGCGGGCGCGTGCTGCTCGAAGCGGCGGATAAACTCACCACCGATGCGGAAGCGTTGTCGCGCGGTTGGGAAACCCACCTGACGATCGTCACCGAAGCGCTGGTGCCCACCCCGGATCTGTTTCCGCTAATTGAAAAACTGGCGACCAAATCTAATACGCAGTTGTCGATTATCACCGAGGTGCTGGCCGGCGCCTGGGAGCGGCTGGAGCAGGGGCGGGCGGATATTGTTGTCGCGCCGGATATGCATTTTCGTTCCTCCTCGGAGATTAACTCGCGCAAACTCTATTCGGTGCTCAGTGTGTACGTCGCGGCGCCGGATCACCCGATCCACCAGGAGCCGGAACCGCTCTCGGAAGTGACCCGCGTGAAATACCGCGGCGTCGCAGTAGCGGATACCGCACGCGAGCGGCCCGTCCTTACCGTTCAGCTGCTGGATAAACAGCCGCGCTTAACGGTGAGCACCATTGAAGATAAGCGCCAGGCCCTGTTGGCCGGGCTAGGCGTGGCGACCATGCCCTATCCGCTGGTGGAGAAGGATATTGCCGAAGGACGCTTGCGGGTTGTCAGCCCGGAATACACCAATGAAATTGACATAATCATGGCCTGGCGACGGGACAGTATGGGCGAAGCGAAGTCCTGGTGTCTGCGTGAGATCCCCAAGCTCTTTGCTGGTAGATAGTGATGAAGACGCTCCTCCCGTTAACGGGAGGAGCGGGAAGATTAATAGGAGAAGGGTTTCGGATCGGGTCCGAAGCGATTGTTGCCTTCGGTGCCGCGCTGGCAGTTAAAGATCAGGATCACCAGCCAGCCGATGACCGGGATCAACAGCAGCAGCAGCCACCAGGCTGAACGGTCGGTGTCGTGCAGGCGTCGAAACTGCACCGCCCACCACGGTAAAAAGACCAGTACGCCATAGATGGTCGTCAGAATGCCTTCGCCGCCCGCCCGCTGCCAGCCCAGCATTTTATCGATGATGCTCAATACGCCGGTCAGGATGAGGTTGACCAGAATAAACATCCAGTACTCTTTGCGCCGCGCACGGCCGCCAAATCCTATATAGTTTTTTAATGCCTTGAGATACCAGTCCATTTCTACGCCTCAATTAACCGTCAATCACTTGTTTTTTAAGCGATCGCAATAAGAATAGACGTGAATGAATGGTGGGTAAATATCTGTTTTCTGAATTATTGGGCGCCATCACTGGCGCCCGAAAGATCAACGGAAGCGCTGATCGCGGCCGTGGGGTTCGTTGAGATCCTGTTGCGGTCCAATGGAGATAATGCCGGTTGGATTAATGGTTTTATGGCTGCGGTAATAGTGGTGGCGGATATGCGGAATACTCACCGTCTCCGCGATGCCGGGCATCTGGTAGATGTCGCGCAGAAAACCGTACAGGTTGAGATAATCGCTAATGCGCCGTTTGTCGCATTTAAAATGCGTCACATATACCGGGTCGAACCGTACCAGCGTGGTCCACAGGCGAATATCGGCTTCCGTCAGCTGATTTCCCGTCAGGTAACGATGCTGACCGAGGATCTGCTCCAGCCGCTCCAGTGAAGTAAAGACCGCCTCGACCGCTTCGTCGTAAGCCTGCTGGCTGGTGGCAAAGCCGGCCTTATACACGCCGTTGTTGACGTTGTCGTAGATCCAGCCGTTCAGTTCATCGATTTTTTCCCGCAGCGCCGGCGGATAGTAATCCCCGGCTCTGGCGCCCAGACCATCGAAGGCGGTATTAAACATGCGGATGATTTCTGCCGACTCATTGCTGACGATGGTCTGCTGCTTTTTGTCCCACAATACCGGGACCGTGACGCGACCGGTATAGTGCGGGTCAGCCTGCAGATAGAGCTGATAGAGGAACTGATGATGATAGAGCTGGTCGCCGGTAGCACCAGGGAAATCATCGGCGAAGGTCCAGCCGTTTTCCAGCATCAGCGGATTGACCACGGAGACGGATATAAAGGGTTCCAGTCCTTTCAGCTTGCGCAGAATTAACGTGCGGTGCGCCCACGGGCAGGCCAGAGAAACATACAGATGATAACGGTCTTTTTCTGCGGCAAAGCCACCTTCGCCCGCAGGCCCCGGCGCGCCATCGGCCGTGAGCCAGTTACGGAAGGCCGAAACGGAACGCTTGAATCGTCCTCCGGTGGATTTGGTGTCATACCAGGTATCTTGCCAGACGCCGTCGACTAATTGTCCCATTACTTCCTCCTGCAGATAGCAAAAGCGAGGAGATATCCCCTCGCTTTTTTTAGATTTTTACTCAGTATAGTGCGCTTACCACTTTTTATTCAGTACGCGGTCGATGCTGAATGCGCCCGGTCCGGTAATGGCCAGCAGCAGATAACCGCCAGCAATGGTCAGGTTTTTCATGAACATCAGCGAGTTCACGCCTTCCGCAAAGTTGCTGTGGAACAGGAACGCGGTCAGCAGCGTAAAGCCTGCGGTGAACAACGCGGTGGTACGGGTCAGGAAACCGAACAGAATCGCCAGACCGCCGCCGAATTCAAGGAGAATGGTCAGCGGCAGCAGTGCTCCCGGCACGCCCATGGCTTCCATATACTGCTGGGTTCCGGCGTAACCAGTGATTTTGCCCCATCCTGCAGTGATAAACAGAATCGGCATCAGAATACGCGCTACCAGTACACCAACATCTTCTAATTTTTTCATTTCTTACTCCAGAAAACCCAAAGGGCGGCAGTTTTGTTTTTTAGCGCAATCCCGCGTGGTTACACGGTGTTGCTGTCGATGGAGAGGATAGTAACGAGGCGGAGAGGGAATTGTTAGCAAGGAAAACTGTAGATCTTCTTCAAAGTTTCTGAGCAATAACTGCGGTGAGGAGAAATTTTCTGGCGACGAGGGGAACTACCCGTCCCGATATCGGGTGGCTGAGCGGAATGAATTGAGATCTGAGGGGGGCTAACCGCGGGTTGCGGCGAAGGCCCCGGCTGCCGCGAACGGCGTATTGTATCGGACGGGGAAATGGCAGAGCGGGGCGCCCGGATAAGCGCCCGCGCTCCGGGCTGCTAGTGTGTTGACGACTGGCGCAGGATCCCGCGGACCATCCGCCAGGTGCTCCACAGTCCGAGACCGCGTTTGGTCCAGCGCATCAAAAAGTGCGGGTGTCGTATGGACCAGACGGCCATCAAACCGCTGCCAACCATCAGCCACGAACGTAAACTCAGCAGCGTATGCCAGCCGCGATCGAGGGGCGCTGTCGCCTCCAGCCAGTGGCGACGACAGGCGCTAAGCTCCAGTCGTTGCTGCTGGATCTGGCGCAGCAGCAGCGCCTTTTGCCGTTCACGCTCCTGTCGGCCATTCACGGTTTATCGTCCTCCAGAAGGGCACGGTCGTTCTCCAGCTCTTTACGCGTCAGGCGCAGCAGCGTGGAGCGGCGCGCCTTACGTAGGGTAAGGATACCCACGATCGCGGCGGCGAGGAGCAGAACGACGGTGGTGGCGATCATGACGTGCAGGCGGTACTGGGCGTCAACGGCCCAGATAACCAGCACCAGCAGACTCATGAGGCCAAACGCGGCAAACAGCAGCGTCAGTCCGGTCATGATCAGCAGCTGGAAGAGGTTGGCTTTCTCCTCCTCCAGCTCCACGACGACCAGGCGCAGCCGTGTTTCCACCATTTCGACCAGCAGCGTGACGATACGCTGGCCAATGGAGAACACGCGCTGGCCTGGCCCCTGCGTGTGTTGAGTATTCGCCATAATCAGCGACGCGACAGCAGGACACCCAGCACCAGCCCGACGGCGGCACCAATCCCGACTCCTGTCCACGGATTTTCGCGAACATAATCATCCGCCCGCGCGGCGGTCTCGCGCGTTTGACGCAAAATCGCATCGCTGGTTTCACCCAGGCGGGCACGACTCTCTTTTAGCGCGCTCTCTGCTTTACTACGCAGTTTACCAATCTCTTCTTTCGACTTGTCCGCTGAGGAATTCAGAACTTCCTCCAGGGTATCCGCCAGCGTTTTCAGTTCTGCACGAAGGTCGTCAGTCACATTCTCTTTAGCCATGTCGTTCTCCTGTAGCGTGGTCCGTGTTGCGAAAGTTAACTGTTATTAGTAGTCCCGAGACTCCAGCGTTTTTAACTCCTGTTGCGCTTCATTGAGTTTATGCTGGCGTTTGTTGATTTTGTCCGCATCGCCTTTCTTCCGGGCTTCCTGCAGATCGCGCTGACGTTCAGCGATCTCTTCCCGCTGTTTGGCAATTTTTTGCTGATGATCGGCTTTGAGTTTACTGTCGCTGCAGTTTTCCCGTACCTGACGTAGCGCGGTATTTAGCCCATCAATGCGACTTTGATTATGATGCTTTTCGGCATAGCTGATCTCCCGTTGAATATCCTGCTCTTTTTCCTGGCAGGGAGAGGCTGCTATGGCGCTGGCGCTAAGTGAAGTCAGGGCCAGAAGCAGAGCGATGCGGTGTTTCATGGATAGTACCTTCCATTGTCTGAGGGTATACCCGGAGGATATACCCGTTCCCGATGGTGAACGGGAATGCGTTGATTCCCGCAGGTTTAAGCATAGTAACAAATGCAGGAAACCACCAGACTGCGTAAAAAACGCAGTAAGGCGGTAGTTTACCCGAGCCGGTGAGGCGCGTCGCGCAGACGGGATAACCAGGCGGTGGCCGAGTTATCGTCCTCCAGCAGGGCAATAATATAACCATGTGGCAGAGCGCGACCGAGAACCTCTTTCGCCGCCGCGCCCTGGGCGGTGGAGTCGAACTTAATCAGCAGGCCATCTTTTTGCGGCGTAATGCTCTTAAAGCGGATACCGTTGGCGTCGAGATGATGCCAGACGGAGAAGCCGTCCGGCATGCTGACGCCCTGGCCAACCGGACGGATCGCCAGCGTGGCCTCCTGCTGCTGCACTGCCAGCCAGAGCCAGAACAGCGCGCAGAGCACAAGAGAGCCACCCAGCAGCCAGCTCAGCTGGCGCAGGGAGGGGCGTTTAATGACCATCATTAGCCCCGGCTTCTGTATTTTTTCTTCCACAGCACCACCAGCGAGCCGATCAGTCCGAAGACCAGCAGCGCGACCGGAAGGAGCATCAGGCAGGACATCAGCTGATCTTCATACTTGAGGAATACCGGGGTTTTGCCCAGCAGATAGCCCAGCGAGGTCAGGATGAGCACCCACAGCAGGCCGCTCATCCAGTTAAAGAACTGAAAGCGAGCGTTATTGAGGCCTGAAAGGCCGGCAATCGTCGGCAACAGCGTACGCACGAAGGCGATAAAGCGGCCGATCAGCAGCGCGGAGAGCCCATGCTTATGAAACAGGTGATGCGCGCGTTGATGATAGTGAGAGGGCAGATGCGACAGCCAGTTTTGCACGATCCGCGTATTGCCCAGCCAGCGCCCCTGAATGTAGCTCAGCCAGCAGCCGAGGCTGGCGGCGGCGGTAAGCAGCAGCAAGGTTTCCGGAAAGCCCATCGCCCCTTTGGCGATCAGCACGCCCACGAGCACAAGCAGACTATCCCCCGGTAAAAACGCGGCAGGCAGTAACCCGTTCTCAAGGAACAAAATCATAAACAAGACAAAATACAGCATGCCAATCATGGAGGGATTCGCGAGCGTTTCGTAATCCTGAGCCCACAAGGCATTCAATAACTGGGTTAAAAGTTCCATTCACGATTCCTGGTACATCGGTTAACGGCACGTCTGAGCGCGTGGCATGTTGGGCGACAAGATTTTTATGAGATTTTGGTCGCTGCTTAGGCGCTCTGAACGCTTCCCTGTATAAGACTGAAGTAAGTAAACACTTACCCCCAGAACGGCAAAATGCATCTAATTGTAACAAATCAGCTGACTTTACGTCAGAGAAATTGCAAGGTGTTGCTCGTTGATTTTGCTGATTGCGGCGGTGGGAGGCGAGAGGATTTACACAGGCTGACACTATATATGTTTTACTTACTCCAGCCGGCCTGGGGGGCAGGCGCGCAGGGGCCGCGCGCCGTCAGGATAAGCGCTTATTTCGCGCTGTTGGCCGCCGTATCGAGATGAACTACCGGATTATCGGCAAATAAGTAGCGATCGGCATTAAATTCAAAGTCATCGCTGGTTTCGTTAAACAGCATTTGCTTGGTATTTTCCAGATGCTGCCACATCGCCAGCTTGGCGGCGTTGGGATCTTTACGCAGCAGGGCTTTCAGGATCTGATCGTGATCGTCGCACCAGTTATCGACCGTGCGCAGGTCGATATGCTCATGCAGCTTTTTCCAGTACGGGTTATGCACGCGCTGGGTCCACATTTTTTCCACGATCGCCGCCAGCGCACTGTTCTGCGTGGCCAGCGCCACCTGGACGTGGAACTGGAGATCCCACTCGGAGTCGCGGAAACACTTCTCGTTGCGCGCTTTCTCCTGAATCTCCATCAGCTTCATGATGTCCTGTTTGGTCACCTGAGTCGCCGCGAATTCAGCAATATTGCTTTCAATTAGCTGCCGCGCCTGCAGGAGTTCAAAAGGGCCATAGTTGGCGAATTCAAGGCTTTCATCGGCCACCTGCTGGTACTTGGGATGGTTGGAGATGACATGAATACCCGACCCTTTGCGGACTTCGACATACCCTTCCACTTCCAGCATGATAATGGCTTCACGAACCACGGTGCGGCTGACGTTTTTTTCATCGGCGATAAAGCGCTCGGCGGGCAGCTTATCCCCTACAAGGTAGACACCTTGTTCGATGCGCGTCTTCAGCTCAGCGGCAAGCTGCTGATACAGACGGCGTGGTTCAATGATTTCCATATTCGCTCCCGCAAGATGGCGACAATATTCGATTTGTTATACCACTTTTACACGCTTTCCACCACTGGCAGGCATGAAAAAGCCGCCTGAGAAGGCGGCTCGATAAGCGGTCATATCAGCACATGATCTAACTCTGCGTGGCGGGTTTGCGGCTGCTAAGTGGCGTCGAGTCATCGTCAGCCGGTTTGTTTTTCAGCACCGTCCAGATAACCAGCGCGCCCAGCAGGTCAAAGACGGCCAGTACCGCAAACAGCGGGCTGAAGCCGATGGTGTCTGCCAGCGCGCCGACAACCAGGGCGAACATGGTGCTCGCCAGCCAGGCGGCCATCCCGGTCAGACCGTTGGCGGTAGCGACTTCGTTACGGCCAAAGACGTCGGAAGAGAGGGTGATCAGCGCCCCGGACAGCGCCTGGTGAGCGAACCCGCCGATGCACAGCAGGGCAATCGCCACGTACGGGCTGGTGAACAGGCCGATCATCCCCGGGCCAATCATCAGCAGGGCGCCCATGGTGACCACCATTTTACGCGACACGATCAGGTTGACGCCAAACCAGCGCTGGAACAGCGGCGGCAGGTAACCGCCCACGATGCAGCCGAGGTCGGCGAACAGCATCGGCATCCAGGCGAACATCGCGATCTCTTTCAGGTTAAAGCCGTAAACCTTAAACATGAACAGCGGGATCCAGGCGTTAAAGGTCCCCCAGGCCGGCTCGGCGAGGAAGCGCGGCAGGGCGATACCCCAGAACTGACGGTTGCGCAGGATCTGCCACGGCGACATTTTCTTCGCGTTATTGGTCTGATGCTGAGACTCCTGACCGCCAATGATGTAGTCGCGTTCTTCGTCAGATAATTTTTTCTGGTCGCGCGGGTGTTTGTAGAAGATAAGCCAGGCGATGGCCCAGGCGAAGCTCAATACCCCGGAGATGATGAACGCCATCTGCCAGCTGTGCATGACAATCGCCCACACCACCAACGGCGGCGCGATCATGGCGCCAATAGAGGAACCGACGTTGAAGTAGCCCACCGCGATAGAGCGCTCTTTTGCCGGGAACCATTCAGAACTGGCTTTCAGCCCGGCAGGGATCATCGCGGCTTCCGCTGCGCCGACTGCGCCGCGAGCCAGCGCCAGGCCGCCCCAGCTGCCTGCCAGCGCGGTTGAGCCGCAGAATATCGCCCAGGCGATAGCAAAGAAGGCATAGCCGATTTTGGTCCCGAGAATATCGAGGACGTAACCCGCGACAGGCTGCATGACGGTGTAGGCAGCGGAATAGGCTGCAATGATATAGGAGTACTGTTGAGTCGAGATGTGTAACTCTTCCATCAGCGTCGGCGCGGCCGCCGCCACGGTGTTACGGGTCAGGTAGCCCAGCACGGTGCCTAGCGTCACCAGCGCAATCATGTACCAACGTAACCCTTTAATTTTACGCATGTAAACCTCATCGTCTGTTATCTTTCCGCATCAGGTGCGGCCTTTCCTGACGGCAATACGCGGTCGGGAAAGCGAAACGGAGGGTTCAGGAGGGGGGATCCCCCTCTGGCCCGAACCTTACCATCAGTTGTTATGTTGAAAGTCGGTGTCCATTCCGTATAAGCCGATGCCATAAACACCGGTAATGCATTCCGTCGGTTTATATGTTGCGACGGCAGAAAGATAACTTGTCATACAACTTTAAAAGTTGAGTGCTGTCACAAAAGTGGGAAAGTTAGTGTGGTCTTTAGCCCTTACCGGCAAAGCCAGAGATGGCGCGCCCTGCCGGGGTATTTTCCAATGAGACGGTCGTTTTTTTATCGACGTTTATTGATCTAACTCACGAAAAACAGCTCGGTCTGTAGAAATTGGTGTGATAACTTTGTCAGCATTGTAGTCAATCATCTGAAAGGCTCCCGCTACGGAGCGAAGAGGACACGCGAATGACACCGTTTATGACTGAAGATTTTCTACTCGATACCGAATTTGCTCGCCGTCTGTACCACGATTACGCCAAAGATCAGCCGATTTTCGACTACCATTGCCACCTTCCGCCGCAGCAGGTTGCCGAAAACTATCGCTTCAAAAATCTGTATGACATCTGGCTGAAAGGCGATCACTACAAATGGCGCGCAATGCGCACTAACGGCGTACCGGAGCGTCTGTGTACCGGTGATGCGTCCGATCGCGAGAAATTTGACGCCTGGGCGGCAACGGTGCCGCACACTATTGGCAACCCGTTATACCACTGGACCCATTTAGAGCTGCGTCGCCCTTTTGGTATTACAGGTAAGCTGTTGTCTCCATCCACCGCCGATGAGATCTGGGACCAGTGCAATGATTTACTGGCTCAGGACGCCTTCTCCGCCCGCGGGATCATGAAGCAGATGAATGTGAAGATGGTCGGTACCACCGACGATCCGATTGATTCTCTCGAGCACCATGCAGTTGTCGCCAAAGATACCTCCTTTGATATCAAAGTGCTGCCGAGCTGGCGCCCGGATAAAGCATTCAACATTGAACAGGCGACCTTTAATGACTACATGGCGAAGCTGGGTGAGGTGTCCGATACCGATATTCGCCGTTTTGCGGACCTGCAAAGCGCTCTGACCAAACGTCTGGACCACTTTGCCGCACACGGCTGCAAGGTCTCCGACCACGCGCTGGACGTGGTGCTGTTTGCGGAAGCGACCGACGCCGAGCTGGACGCCATTCTGGCGCGCCGTCTGGCTGGCGAGACCCTCAGCGCACACGAAGTGGCGCAGTTCAAAACCGCGGTGCTGGTGTTCCTCGGCGCAGAATATGCCCGTCGCGGTTGGGTACAGCAGTACCATATCGGTGCGCTGCGCAATAACAACCTGCGTCAGTTCAAACTGTTAGGCCCGGACGTGGGCTTCGACTCGATCAACGATCGCCCGATGGCTGAAGAGCTGTCTAAGCTGCTGAGCAAGCAGAACGAAGAGAACCTGCTACCGAAAACCATTCTCTACTGCCTGAACCCGCGCGATAACGAAGTGCTGGGCACCATGATCGGTAACTTCCAGGGTGAAGGCATGCCAGGCAAGATGCAGTTCGGCTCCGGCTGGTGGTTCAACGATCAGAAAGACGGCATGGAGCGGCAGATGACCCAGCTGGCGCAGCTCGGCCTGCTGAGCCGCTTCGTCGGGATGCTGACCGACAGCCGCAGCTTCCTCTCCTACACGCGCCACGAATACTTCCGCCGCATTCTGTGCCAGATGATCGGCCGCTGGGTGGCTGCCGGCGAAGCGCCTGCGGATATCGCGCTGCTGGGCGAGATGGTGAAAAACATTTGCTTTAACAATGCGCGTGACTATTTCGCCATTGAACTGAACTAAGGCCAGAGGTCGGTTGATATGCAATACATTAAAATCCATTCGCAGGATAACGTCGCGGTCGCGCTGGCGGATATCGCTGCCGGTAGTGTGGTGACGATTGATAAGGATTCGGTCACCCTCGGCCAGGATATCGTTCGCGGCCACAAGTTTGCACTGCGCGCTATCGCGAAAGGGGAAAACGTCGTTAAGTACGGGTTGCCGATTGGCCATGCGCTGGCGGATATCGCGCCGGGCGAGCATGTTCATGCGCACAATACGCGCACCAATCTCAGCGACCTTGACGCGTATCGCTATCAACCGGACCGGGTTGCCCAACCGCCACAGCCTGCGGATCGCGAAGTGCAGATTTATCGTCGCGCCAACGGTGACGTCGGCGTGCGCAATGAGCTGTGGATCCTGCCGACCGTCGGCTGCGTCAACGCGATGGCCAGACAAATGCAGAACCGTTTCCTGAAAGAGACGTATGGCGCTGAGGATATCGATGGGGTGCATCTCTTCAGCCACACCTATGGCTGCTCGCAGCTTGGGGATGACCACATCAACACTCGCACCATGCTGCAAAATATGGTTCGTCACCCGAACGCCGGGGCGGTACTGGTGGTTGGCCTTGGCTGTGAAAACAACCAGGTGGATGCCTTTCGCGAAACGCTGGGCGAGTTTGACCCGCAGCGTGTGCACTTTATGGTTTGCCAGCACCAGGACGATGAAGTGGAAGCGGGGGTTGCGCATCTGCATCAGCTGTATGAAGTGATGCGTCAGGATAAACGCCAGCCGGGTAAATTGAGCGAGCTGAAGTTTGGTCTCGAGTGCGGGGGATCGGACGGCCTGTCGGGCATTACCGCTAACCCGATGCTGGGCCGCTTCTCAGACTATGTGATCGCCAACGGCGGCACCACCGTGCTGACCGAAGTGCCGGAGATGTTCGGTGCTGAACAGCTGCTGATGAGTCACTGCCGTGACGAAGCGACCTTCGACAAGCTGGTGACCATGGTCAATGACTTTAAGCAGTACTTTATCGCACACGACCAGCCTATTTACGAAAACCCTTCCCCGGGTAACAAAGCCGGGGGGATCACCACCCTGGAAGATAAGTCGCTGGGCTGTACTCAGAAAGCGGGTTCCAGCCAGGTGGTGGATGTCCTGCGCTACGGCGAGCGCCTGAAGGTTCATGGTCTGAATTTGCTGAGCGCGCCGGGCAACGACGCGGTCGCCACCAGCGCGCTGGCCGGCGCCGGCTGTCATATGGTGTTGTTTAGCACCGGACGCGGCACGCCGTACGGCGGCTTTGTGCCGACGGTGAAGATCGCCACCAACAGCGAACTGGCGGCGAAGAAAAAGCACTGGATCGACTTCGATGCCGGGCAACTGATCCATGGCAAAGCGATGCCGCAGCTGCTGGAGGAGTTTGTGGATGCCATTGTGGCTTTCGCTAACGGTAAACCGACCTGTAATGAACAGAATGACTTCCGCGAACTGGCCATCTTTAAAAGCGGTGTTACCCTGTAAAGGGGTATTCACATTGGCGCCCAAGGGCGTAGAACGTGTATCGGCCTGATAGCGTAACGCCATCGGGCTCGTAACAGCGGCGTTTCAGCCAGTGAAGCGCCGTTTGTTTTTTTCAGTCAGGGAGCTTTCATGACCGCGTATTGGCTGGCCCAGGGGGTCGGCGTCATCGCCTTTCTTATCGGCATTACCACCTTTATCAACCGCGATGAACGCCGTTTCAGGCTACAGCTGGCGGTCTATAGCGCTATTATCGGCGTTCATTTTTTCCTGATGGGCGCCGGGTCGGCCGGAATGAGCGCCGGGCTCAATGCGCTACGTACGGTCATTTCCTTACGCACCCGTAGCCTGTGGGTGATGACCGTCTTTATCCTCCTGACGCTGATCCTCGGCCTGGGCAAACTGCAGCATGCCATGGAGCTGCTGCCGATCATTGGCACCGTCGCCAGCACCTGGGCGCTGTTTCGTTGCAAAGGGCTGACCGTCCGCTGCGTGATGTGGTGCTCCACCGCCTGCTGGGTCACGCATAATCTGTGGTTGGGTTCGATTGGTGGGACGCTGATTGAAGGCAGTTTTCTGATCGTCAACGGGCTGAATATCATTCGCTTCCGCCGGATGCAAAAGCGCGGTATCGATCCGTTTAAGGTTGAAAACGCAGTCCAGGAAGAGAGCCCCTCCGCCCGATAGCGGAGGGGAAAGGCATTAGCTGCGCAGGGCGTTTTTCGCCAGCTGGTCATCTTCTGCTATGCAGGCCGCGGCGGTAAACAGGGCGTCGGTTGAGGAGTTGAGCGCCGTTTCGCAGGAATCCTGCAGCACGCCGATAATAAAGCCGACGGCAACCACCTGCATCGCCACATCGTTCGGGATCCCAAACATATTACAGGCCAGCGGGATCAGCAGCAGCGAACCGCCCGCCACGCCGGAGGCGCCGCAGGCGCACAGCGAAGCGACCACGCTCAGCAGCAGCGCTGTCGGCAGATCCACCGGAATATTCAGCGTATGCACCGCCGCCAGCGTCAGCACGGTGATCGTGATCGCCGCGCCCGCCATATTGATGGTCGCCCCCAGTGGAATGGAGACTGAATAGGTATCGCGATCCAGATTCAGCTTTTCACACAGCGCCATATTCACCGGAATATTGGCGGCGGAGCTGCGGGTGAAGAACGCGTAGACGCCGCTTTCGCGCAGGCAGGTCAGCACCAGCGGATAGGGGTTACGGCGGATTTTCCAGAACACCAGCAGCGGGTTAATCACCAGCCCTACCAGCAGCATACAGCCGACCAGCACCAGCAGTAGCTGGGCGTAGCCCCACAGGGTCTCGAAACCGGTGGTCGCCAGGGTGGAAGAGACCAGACCGAAGATCCCCAGCGGTGCAAAACGGATCACCACTTTGACGATGAAGGTCACCGCGTGGGAGACATCGTTGATCAGGTTTTTGGTGGTGTCGTTACCGTGACGCAGGGCGAAGCCCAGCCCCACCGCCCACACCAGAATGCCGATATAGTTGGCGTTCAGCAGGGCGTCGATCGGGTTAGATACCATGCTCATCAGCAGGCCGCGCAGCACTTCGACAATCCCCGATGGCGGCGTGATGCTGTCGGCGGCGGTGGTTAAATGCAGAGTCGACGGAAAGACAAAACTAAACAACACCGCGGTCAGCGCCGCGCTGAAGGTGCCCAGCAGATAGAGAAACAGAATGGGGCGAATACTGGTTTTTTGTCCGTGCTGATGGTTAGCGATGGAGGCCATCACCAGCATCAATACCAGCACCGGCGCCACCGCCTTTAACGCGCCGACGAACAGGGTCCCCAGCAGACCGACGGCAATGGCCGTTGGCTTAGAGACCAGCGCCAGCAGCACGCCAAGCACCAGACCGATTAAAATTTGTTTCACCAGGCTGCCTTGCGCCAGGCGTGAGATCCACCCCGATGGGGGAGTGCGTGTGGTCATAATTCATTCCTTCCAGTGATGTAGCAAGCCATCCCAGCCACGTATTATTTGTTACGTTTATGTCAGGATGTAAGTAGATGTTTGCATAGTCGAGTATACGGAAAGAATGGCGGGCGGGAAGCGTAAAATGCTGTGATTTTAATCTGGATCTTGTTTTTTAACTATGTAGTAACATAACTGTGACATGAGCAGAGATTGCCGTCGGCGATGGCCGACGGCGCGTTGTGCAGATTACTCAGGCAGTTTGCGCTGCTTGTCGTGTTGCTTGTTGACCCAGGCGTTAATCAGCAGCGTGACGGCCAGGATGCCTCCTACTACGCCCAGCGAGATGGCGACCGGGATATGGTAGAAGTCGACGATCACCATCTTCACGCCAATAAACACCAGGATCACCGACAGACCGTATTTGAGCATCGAGAAGCGCTCGGCGACCCCCGCCAGCAGGAAGTACATGGCGCGCAGGCCGAGGATCGCGAACAGGTTTGAGGTCAGGACGATAAACGGATCGGTGGTGACCGCGAAGATCGCCGGGATACTGTCGACGGCGAAAATCACATCGCTCAGTTCCACCAGGATCAGCACCAGCAGCAGCGGCGTGGCGAACAGCACCCCGTTTTTACGGGTGAAGAAGCGCTCGCTCTCGATTTTATCCGTCATTCGCAGATGGCTGCGGATCCAGCGCACCAGTGGTTTATCGCCGATGCCGGAGTCATCTTCTTTCGCCAGCGCCATCTTCACGCCGGTAAACAGCAGGAAGGCGCCGAAGACGTACAGCAGCCAGTCAAACTGGGAAATCAGCCAGCTGCCGGCGAAGATCATGATGGTACGCAGAACAATCGCGCCCAGCACGCCATACACCAGTACCCGGCGCTGCAGAGCAGGCGGTACGGCGAAATAGCTGAACAGCATCAACCAGACGAAGACGTTATCGACCGCCAGCGCTTTCTCAATCAGATAACCGGTGAGGAAGGCTAAGGCCTGCGGGTCAGCGACGGCCCGGCCCTGGGTTTGTACCAGATACCACCAGAAGGCGGCGTTGAACAGCAGAGAAAGCGTGACCCAGAGGATTGACCAGCCCGCGGCCTGCTTCATGGTCATGCTATGCGAACCGCGTCGTCCCTGAAGCAGCAGATCGATTGCCAACATGATCGCGACGACGACAGCGAATCCACCCCATAGCAACGGCGTGCCGACAGTATTCATTTGATATTCCTTACATAAAAACAAAACGGCTGACGTCGGAAGACGGCAGCCGCTGCGCTTTTATGCATAGACCTCGCCTTCCGGCAAGGTCTCACTTACAACAACCAAAGTACATCGCGATGGGCTTTGGTTATTGCCCGGCGACCGGATGCGGTATTGCACGCATCGTAATGACGATCAACCGGCAAGGAAGTTACTCCCCTTTGCACGTAACAAAATATGTCACAGGGCGGTTTTCGTCAATGGCGGCCGGTCCGGCCTTTACACTCTTTTACGCCAGCGGCTGCGTATCGGCCGGGAAGATCACTCCGGTCTGGCGACGAATTTCGCTCGACAGTTTTGCCGTAATATGGCTCACGGTCAGACCCGGGTGATTGACATCCTGTGTCTCCACCAGGCGCGCAAAGGTCTCCGCCTCATACAGCATAGTATTAATGTGCTGGGGCTGCGTCAGGTCCTGGGCTTTGCCGCCGCGTGGCACAAACGCCAGCTTCTGACATTCGGAGATTTTTTCGATCACTAACGCGCCGTCTTCGCCCTGAATTTCACTGGGGATCGCGGAATCGCTAACTTTGGAGTGATGCAGCGTCACGTCGAAGTCGCCATAGCTCAGCACCACGGTGCCCTGGGCGTCTACGCCGCTGTCCAGCAGGCTGGCGGTGGCAAGAACGGCCCGCGGTTCGCCCCATAACGCCACAGCGGACGCCAGGCAATAGAAGCCGATATCCATAATCGAACCGTTAGAGAACGCCGGGTTAAAGGTGTTGGGGTTTTCGCCGTCAAGGTAGCGCTGATAGCGCGAGGAGTACTGACAGTAGTTGATGAAGGCTTTGCGCAGTTTGCCCGCTTTAGGAAGCGTCTCTTTGAGTAGCAGAAAGTTAGGCAGGCTGGCGGTTTTAAAGGCTTCAAACAGCACAACGTTATTTTCTTTCGCCAGCGCTATCGCCGCCTCGACTTCCTGCAGGTTCGATGCCAGCGGCTTTTCGCAAATGACGTGCTTTTTGTGGCTCAGGAACAGCCGGGTCTGCGGGAAGTGCAGCGAGTTCGGGCTGGCAATATAGACCGCGTCAACGTCAGGGCTCTGTGCCAGCTCATCGAGCGAGGTAAACAGATGCTCGACCGGATAGTCATTGGCGAAGGCTTGCGCCTGTTCGAGGCTGCGGGAGTAGATGGCGGTAAGTTTATATTTGCCGGTTTCATGGGCGGCATCGACAAACTGCTTGGTGATCCAGTTTGTGCCAACAACTGCGAAACGTATCATAAACGTTGACGAACTCCATTAAAGGGAACCTGTCGTCACTCTATCATGCCATCATGACAAAACCAGTGCGTCACTACGCAGAACGATTTAACGAAAGGTGCGTCAGCCACAGGCGGGTATCGAATTCCAGTTGATGGTACTGTGGCTCCATATGGCAGCACAGTTGATAAAAGGCTTTGTTGTGATCTTTCTCTTTCAAATGCGCCAGTTCATGGACCACGATCATCCGCAGAAAGGCCTCCGGCGCGTCGCGAAACACCGTCGCCACGCGAATTTCCGCTTTGGCTTTCAGCTTACCGCCCTGAACGCGGGAAATCGCGGTATGCAGGCCGAGCGCATTGTTCAGCACGTGGATTTTACTGTCGTACATCACTTTGTTGATCGGCGCCGCTCCGCGCAGAAAGCGGGCCTTCAGATCCTGGGTGTACTGATACAGCGCTTTATCGCTGTTAACGTCATGGCCCTGCGGATAACGCTTTTGCAGCACCTCGCCGAGGCGGTCTTGCTCGATTAAAGCCGTGACCTGCGACAGCAGCGATTCAGGGTAGCCCTGAAGGTAAGGTAGCGTGTTCATGGTGAAAAAAGTTTACTTCTCCGGAGAATTGAGCGATAACACGCGCGAATTTTAGCATTTCGGAGGGGCGATGAGCCAGGCAGAGTTAAACGGTGAGTTATTCACATTAGAGCGGTTCCCACCTAACGCTGAAGAAGAAGCGCTACAGGCATGGGAAGCGGCGGATGAATATCTGCTGCAACAGGTGAATGACGTCGACGGCCTGACGCTCATCTTCAACGACGGCTTCGGCGCGCTCGCCTGCGCGCTGGCGGCGCGCAACCCGGTCAGCATCAACGACTCCTTTATTTCCGAGCTGGCGACCCGCCACAACCTGCGGATGAACGGTATCGATGAAGAGAGCGTGCGCTTTCAGGATAGCCTGAGCCCGCTACCGGCTGCGCCGGCGCTGGTGCTGATTAAGGTGCCAAAACAGCTGGCGCTACTGGAACAGCAGCTGCGCGCCCTGCGCGAAGTGGTCACGCCGGAAACCCGCATTATCGCCGCGGCGAAAGCCCGTGATGTGCACAACTCGACGCTGGCGCTGTTTGAAAAAATCCTCGGCACCACCACCACCTCGCTGGCGTGGAAAAAAGCGCGTCTGATCCACTGCGTTTTCACCGCCCCCAAGCTTGCCGATGCGCCGCAAACCTACAGCTGGAAGCTGGACGGCACGCCGTGGACCATCCATAACCACGCCAACGTTTTTGCCCGCAGCGGACTGGATATCGGCGCGCGTTTCTTCCTGCAGCATTTACCGTCTGATCTGGAAGGCGAGATCGCCGATCTCGGCTGCGGCAATGGGGTGATTGGCCTGCAGGCGCTGGCGCAAAACCCAAACGCCAGCGTGATGTTCACCGATGAGTCGCACATGGCGGTGGCTTCCAGCCGGTTGAACGTCGAGCGCAACCTGCCGGACGATATCGCACGCTGTGAATTTATGGTCAATAACTCGCTCTCCGGCATTGAGCCGGATCGCTTTACGGCGATCCTGTGTAATCCGCCGTTCCATCAGCAGCACGCGATTACCGACCATATTGCCTGGCAGATGTTTAACGATGCCCGCCGCAGCCTGAAATATGGCGGCGAGCTGTACGTCGTCGGCAACCGCCACCTCGATTACTTCGGTAAGCTGAAGCGCGCTTTTGGTAATTGCACGACGATTGCGACGAACAATAAGTTTGTCATTTTGAAAGCAACGAAGGTGCGTAAGCAGCGCTGATTCCTTTTGTTGTTTCCCCCCGGCTTGCGGCTGTCGCCTTAGCCGGGCTACCGACTGTCGCCTTAGCCGGGCTACCGACGATTGCGACGAACAATAAGTTCGTAGTTTTGAAAGCAACGAAGGTGCGTGAGCAGCGCTGATTCCTTTTGTTGTTTCCCCCCGGCTCGCGGCTGTCGCCTTAGCCGGGCTACCGTCCGGGATTATCGTGGTAGCCCGGGGAAGGCGCATCGCGCCGCCCCCGGGACACGGCTAAATCGCCAGCGCCAGTTTAGTGCCCTGGGCAATCGCCCGGCGCGCATCCAGCTCCGCCGCCACGTCGCAACCGCCGATGAGATGCACCGTTTTCCCTGCCGCGCGCAGCGGTTCCGCCAGCTCGCGGCGCGGTTCCTGACCGGCGCAGATCACCACCTGATCGACCGCCAACAGTTGGCGCTCGCCGCCGATAGTGACATGTAACCCTTCATCATCGATCTTTTCATAGCTGACCGCCGGGATCATTTTCACGCCGCGCGCCAGCAGCGTCGCGCGGTGGATCCAACCGGTGGTTTTGCCGAGCCCTTCGCCCGGTTTGCTGGCTTTGCGCTGTAGCATCACAATCTGTCGCGGGCTTTTACTCAGTTGCGGGCCTTCAGGATGCAGCCCTCCCGCCGTTTGCAGGCTGGTATCGATACCCCATTCGCGGCAGAACTCGCCGATATCCTGGCTGGTGGCCGCGCCCGACTGGCTTAAATACATCGCGGTGTCGAAGCCGATACCGCCGCAGCCGATAATCGCCACCTTCTCGCCAACCGGTGTTTTATCGCGCAAGACATCCAGGTAGCTCAGCACTTTGGGATGATCGATCCCGTCGATCGCCGGCAGGCGCGGGGCGATACCGGTGGCGAGGATCGTCTCATCGAACGTCAGCAGATCGTCTGCCGTGACGCGGGTGTTCAGGCGTAGATCGACACCATGAAGATCGAGCATGGTGCGGTAGTAACGCAGCGTCTCGTGAAACTCCTCTTTGCCGGGGATCTGTTTGGCGATATTAAACTGGCCGCCGATCTCCGGGAGCGCATCGAACAACGTGACGTGATGACCGCGAGCGGCGGCGTTAACGGCGAAGGCCAGACCGGCAGGCCCGGCGCCGACCACCGCCAGCCGTTTAGGCGCGTTGGCCGGCAGGACCGGCATCAGGGTTTCATGACAGGCGCGCGGGTTGACCAGACAGGAGGTGACTTTGCCGACGAAGATTCGATCGAGACACGCCTGGTTGCAACCGATGCAGGTATTGATCTCCCCGGCGCGATCGCGCTGCGCTTTCGACATAAATTCGGCGTCGGCGAGGAACGGGCGGGCCATCGATACCATATCGGCATCGCCGCGAGCGAGAATATCCTCCGCGACCTGCGGATCGTTGATGCGGTTGGTGGTGATCAACGGGATCGACACCGCGTCTTTCAGCTTGCGGGTGACCCAGCTGAACGCTCCGCGCGGTACCGGCGTGGCGATGGTCGGAATGCGCGCTTCGTGCCAGCCAATCCCGGTGTTGATAATTGTCGCCCCCGCCGCTTCAATCGCTTTAGCCAGTTCGGTGACTTCCGCCAGCGTGCTGCCGTCGTTGACCAGATCGAGCATCGACAGGCGGTAGATGATTATGAAATCGTGGCCGGCGCGCTGGCGCACCGCCTTAACCACTTCAATGGCGAAACGCATGCGCCTGGCATAATCGCCGCCCCATTGGTCGTCGCGCTGGTTGGTGCGCGCGGCGAGAAATTCGTTAATCAGATAGCCTTCTGAACCCATCACTTCGACGCCGTCATAGCCCGCTTCACGCGCCAGCTGGGCGCAGTGGGCAAAATCATCGATCAGCGTCAGGATCTCATCGTGGCTCAGTTCATGGGGCGTAAAACGGTTAATCGGCGCCTGTAGCGCCGAGGGGGCCACCAGCGCGGGCTGGTAGCTGTAACGGCCGGTATGCAGGATCTGCAAGGCGATTTTGCCGCCTTCCTGATGTACCGCGTCGGTAATATGGCGATGGTGCGCCAGATGGCTGGCATCGTTGAGTACCGCGCCGCCGGCCATGGTGACGCCAGAGGGCGCCGGAGCGATGCCGCCGGTGACGATCAGCGCCACGCCGTGGCGGGCGCGCTCGGCGTAAAAGGCCGCCAGCCGCTGCGCGCCGTCCGGCAGCTCTTCCAGCCCGGTGTGCATCGAGCCCATCAACACGCGGTTTTTGAGCGTTGTGAAGCCCAGCTCAAGCGGGGCGAAAAGCGACGGATAGCGGCTCATAGTGGCTTCCAATGTAAAATTATTGTTATGTGGTCGGATGAGTTACTAATTTAGCCGTCGCGGAGAAAAAGGGAAAAGGGGAGTGCGGTGATTGTGATGGGATTCAAAGAACGGAACTCGTTGTCCCTCACCCCGACCCTCTCCCAAAGGGAGAGGGAGAAAGGCGGACCGGCACCGATATTCAACGCTAGTGCCGATCGGTTCCCTCACCCAAAGGGCGAGGGGGAAAGGCGGATCGGCATCGGTATTCAAGGCCTGTGCCGAACGGTTCCCTCTCCCACCGGGAGAGGGTTAGGGTGACGGGGAAGACGCTACGCGCTGGCGGCGCTCCAGGCCCGGTGCCTGCCACATCGACGTTGTCAGCCCGCTATCGACAAGGCCAAGCTGATCGGCATACACCGTCTGCCACTTGCTCATCATCTCCTGATACAGCTCGCGATGCTGCGGATTTGGGGTGAACTCGCGGTGCCAGCTCACTAACCGTTCTCCTGTACTGGCCATATCGCCATACAGTCCGGCGCCGGTTCCGGCGGCGATAGCACAGCCCAGCGCGGTGGCTTCGCGAACCACCGGCACCCGCACCGGCAGGCCGGTGACGTCGCTGAGGATCTGGCTCCACAGCGCGCCTTTAGAGCCGCCGCCGGCAAACACCAGGCTCTCGAATGTCACCCCGGAGAACTGGGAGATCTGCGCGAGGTTGCAGGCGGAGACAATCGCTGCGTTCTCCTCCAGCGCGCGGAACAGGGTCGCTTTGTTGCACTTCTCCGGATCGATGGAGAGGTTAATAAACGACGGCGCGGCGTGGTACCACTGCTTAAAGTGCATGGCGTCAGAAAAAATAGGCATCACGCCGTGGGAACCGGCGGGGACGCGGCTGGCCATCTCCTCCAGCAGCGAATAGGCATCGACGCCGAGCCGCTCGGCAATCAGTTTTTCTTCAGCGCAGAAGGCGTCGCGAAACCAGCGCATGGTCAGACCGGTAAAGAAGCTGATCGATTCCGCCTGCGCCATGCCGGGAATGACATGAGGATTAACACGAATATTCATCTGCGGATCGGTACGCACCTGCGGCAGGTTGACCACCTGCTGCCAGAAAGTGCCGCCGAGTACCGCAGTTTGCCCGGCGCGCACCACCCCAAGGCCCAGGCAGCCGAGCTGGACGTCGCCGCCGCCCATCACCACCGGCGTCCCGGCGCGCAGGCCGCTCTCATGCGCCGCCGCTTCGGTGACGGCGCCCAGCAGGGTACCGGTCTCTTTGACCGGCGACAGCATATCGGCGCGCAGCCCGGCCATATCCAGCAGCGCCGGACGCCAGTCGCGGCTGAACAGGTCGAGCATGCCGGTGGTGCCGGCGTTTGACGGGTCGACCGCCAGCTCGCCGGATAGCTTCGCCGCCAGCCAGTCGCTGATCATGGTGATGGTTGCCGCTTTGCGGTAGATATCGGGGCGGTGGTGCGCCAGCCACAGCAGGCGCGGCATGGCGCTAAGCGCCAGGGTTTGTCCCGAGACCTCGTATACCTCGGATTCAAAACGATAGTCGTGGATCTCCTTAAGCTCCGCCACTTCGCGGCTGGCGCGGGCATCGACGTTGGCGCAGGCCCAGATGGCCTCGCCGTCGCGGTCATAGAGAACGATCCCTTCGCGCATCGAACAGCAGGCGACGGATTGAATATCGGCGGCAGAGAGCCCGGCGGCGTTGAGCGCCTGGCGAATACACTGGCAGGCCAGCTGCCAGTTGGTGGTAAGGTCGAACTCCATCGAGCCGGGGACGTTATCGACGCTCAGGTGTTTCCATTCGGCCTGGCCTACCGCCAGCTGGCGGCCATTAAGATCGAAAATGACCGCCCGAATGCTGCCGGTCCCGGCATCTAACGCTAACAGGTAACTCATGACATGCGCCTCGCTGTTGTCGCGCGGCGCCTGGCCGTCAGGAGGCCAGCGCGAGTACCGCGCGTGCTGTTGTCTCTTCCGTTACCAGGCCATTAATGCGCTTTCCAGTCAGAGCGGCATAAATCGCCTGCGCTTTTTCTTCTCCCCCGGCGACGCCGACGATGGTTGGCAGCTGCGCCAGCTCATCCAGGGTTACGCCGAGCAGTTCCCGATGGATCTCCAGTCCTTCTACCGGCCGGCCGTCGGCCTGCAGGAAATAACCTAAAATGTCGCCGACCGCGCCTTTGCGCGCGTACATCAGCTGTTCGCCCTCGCTGATATAGCCGGAGCGTAAAATCGTGGCGTCGCGCCGCTGATCGATGGCGCCAATGCCGACCACCGCCGCGTCCGCCGCCGTTGCCGCGAGGATCACGTCGCGCACGCTCGACTCACGGCGCAGGATCTCGGCGACCTCCGCTGAAGAGACCCGCAGCGGCGCCGGAATAATGCTGACGCTGCAGGCGGCATCAAGCTGGCCGATGCCGGTCATATAGGGGCCGACGCCGCCGGAGAGGGTCACCAGCCGCACCTGCTGCGAGCCGATAAAGCCGCTGAGATGCTGCAGGCAGCTCATGGTGGCCTCACCGAAGCCGACCGCCAGCAGCTGTCCCGGCTGCAGAATGCCCATCAGCGATTGCGCCGCGCCGATCCCCAACCGGGTATTCATCGGCGGGGTGTTGAGCGCCGGCAGCACGCGGGCAATCTTGAGGCCAAAGCGCTGCTGGAGTTCACTTTCCAGCGCCAGACAGCCCTCATAGCGCGAGTTGATCTGCACGCGGATCACCCCGGACTGGCGGCCTTTCTCCAGCAGACGGGAAATCTTCAGCCGCGGCAGCCCCAAACGCTCGCCGATGTCATTTTGCGTCAGGCCGTCGTGGTAGTAGCACCACGCCACCCGCGCCACCAGCTCTTCCTCGGCTAACGCCAGCCCGGCGTAGCGGTTCTCTTCCGTAATGCGTTTTTCGCTCATAAATTGAACTCTTATAAAAATTTAGATCATATGTTCGCTATTGCGCGGTCGGAAAGTGTGAGCCGACTGGCAAAACGGATCTTTCATCGCTGGCCCATTTTTTCCTGAGGATCTAAAGCGCCAAACTGTGATCTTCGCACGGTTGTAAATATAGTTCACCGTCTACGCTTTTGAACATTATTAAATTTAAAAATCATTTGTTCAATCGAGGCGCGATGATGAAGCCACTGCTTGAAGCTCGCCAGATTTGCAAACAGTTCTCCGGCGTTGCGGTGCTCAAGGGCATTGATTTCACACTAGGCGCGGGCCAGGTGCATGCGCTGATGGGCGGCAACGGCGCGGGTAAATCGACGTTGATGAAGATCATCGCCGGCGTTGAAACGCCGGATAGCGGTGAACTGACGATCGGCGACCGCGCGTTTGCGCGCCTCAGCCCGGCGCTGGCCCACCAGCTGGGCATCTATCTGGTGCCGCAGGAGCCGATGCTGTTTCCCAACCTCAGCGTGCGCGAGAACATTCTTTTCCGCCTGCCGAAGCGGGCGGATACCGTCGCGCGACTGCAGGACAAACTGCGGCAGCTGAACTGCCAGATCAACCTCGATGCCAGCGCCAGCACGCTGGAAGTGGCCGATCAACAGATGGTCGAGATCCTGCGCGGCCTGATGCGCGAGGCGCGGATCCTGATCCTGGATGAACCCACCGCCTCTTTAACCCCGGGCGAAACGGAGAGGTTGTTTAGCCAGATCCGCGCGTTACAGGCACTGGACGTTGGGATCGTCTTTATCTCACACAAATTGCCCGAAATCCGCCAGCTTGCCAGCCATATTTCGGTGATGCGCGACGGCGCGGTGGTGCTGAGCGGCGAGACCGCGGCATACCGCGACGAGCAACTGATTAACGCGATGACGCCGGTCAGCCGCGACCATGCGCTGAGCGACACGCAAAAGCTGTGGCTGTCGCTACCGGGCAACCGCCGTACGCAACCGCAGGACTTTCCCGTGCTGCGGGTGGAAGATCTTACCGGAGAAGGTTTTATCGATCTCAATCTGGAGATCCGCGCCGGAGAGATTGTCGGTCTGGCCGGGCTGGTGGGATCAGGGCGCACCGAATTTGCCGAAACCTTATACGGCCTGCGTCCACCGCGCGCCGGGCGGATCTGGCTGGAGAACCGCGAGATTAGCCGCGACAGCACCCGCGCCAGGCTGGCCAGCGGGCTGGTCTATCTGCCGGAAGACCGCCAGGTCTCGGGGCTGTTTCTCGATGCGCCGGTGCGCTGGAACACGGTGATGTTCAATCAGCCGTCGTGGTGGCAGCAGGGGAAACGGGAGGCGGCGGTGGTTGAGCGCTATCACCGGGCGCTGGGGATCAAGCTGGCCGATGGCGATCAGCCGGTGCGCACTCTCTCTGGCGGTAACCAGCAGAAGGTGCTGCTGGCGCGCTGTCTGGAAGCTAATCCGTTACTGCTGATTGTCGATGAGCCGACGCGCGGCGTGGATGTCTCCGCCCGCGCCGATATCTATCAACTGCTAAAAAGCGTTGCCGCGCAAAACGTGGCGGTGCTGATGATCTCTTCCGATGTGGATGAGTTCGTCGGCCTGGCCGACCGGGTGCTGGTGATGCATCAGGGCCGCTGCAGCGGCGAGCTGGCGCGGCAGGCGGTGACCGTCGATCGCATGATGACCCTGGCCTTCGGAGGACAGGCATGAAAACGTTACTGAAGAATCGCGAACTGAGCGCCTTCTTTGCCATCGTGGCGCTCTTTGCCGTGCTGGTGGCGCTCAATCCAGCCTATTTCAGCCTGCAGACCCTGGCGATGATTTTCGCCAGCTCGCAGATCCTTTGCCTGCTGGCATTGGGCGCGACGCTGGTGATGCTGACCCGCAATATTGACGTGTCGGTAGGCTCCACCGTTGGGCTGTGCGCCATCGCCGTCGGCGTGGCGCTGAACAACGGTTACGGGCTGGCGACGGCTATCGCCTTTGCGCTGGCGATTGGCGCGCTTGCCGGGGCGTTTAACGGCCTGCTGGTAGTGGGACTGCGCATTCCGGCGATCGTCGCCACCCTCGGCACGCTGGGGTTGTATCGCGGGGTGATGCTGCTGTGGACCGGCGGGAAATGGATCGAGGGCTTGCCCGACAGCCTGAAGTCGCTCTCGGAGCCGGCGTTTATCGGCGTGTCGCCGCTGGGCTGGCTGGTGCTGGCGCTGCTGCTGGCGGGCGGCTGGCTGCTGTCGCGCACCGCCTTTGGTCGTGATTTTTACGCCGTCGGCGATAACCTCGCCGCCGCGCGCCAACTGGGGGTGGCGGTCAATCGCACGCGGATGCTGGCCTTTACCCTCAACGGCATGCTAGCGGCCTGCGCCGGGATTGTCTTCGCCGCGCAGATTGGTTTTGTGCCTAATCAGACCGGCAGCGGGCTGGAGATGAAAGCCATCGCCGCCTGCGTACTGGGCGGGATCTCGCTGCTCGGCGGTACCGGCACGCTGCTCGGCGCGTTTCTCGGCGCCTTTTTCCTCACCCAAATCGACACCGTGCTGGTGCTGTTCCGTCTTCCCGCCTGGTGGAATGACTTTATCGCCGGCCTGGTGCTGCTCGGCGTGCTGGTGCTCGATGGCCGCCTGCGCCAGGCGCTGGCCCGCCATCAGCGGGCGCTAAAATACAGCCGTTTCCAGCCCGGTAATAAAGGGGGCAAACAGGTTGCCCGCTTTCCCGAACGCAAAAGCAAAGAGGTGGCTTAAATGAAGCTGAAGCTTAACTGGGAAAGCGCGCTGCTGGCGTTGCTGATCGCGGAAATCCTGCTGTTCGGCGCCTTGAATTCGCGCATGCTGGATCTCAATATGCTGCTCTTTAGCACCAGCGACTTTATCTGCATCGGCATCGTCGCGCTGCCGCTGACGCTGGTGATCATCAGCGGCGGGATCGATATTTCGCTGGGCTCGACCATCGGCCTGTGCGCCATCGCCCTCGGGGTGATGACCCAGGCGGCCTGGCCGCTGTGGCTGGCGGTATCGCTGACGTTGCTCTTGGGACTGCTGTGCGGGTTATTCAACGCCGCGCTGATCCACTACACCGGCATCAGCCCGCTGGTGATCACGCTTGGTACGCTGTATCTGTACGGCGGCGGCGCGCTGCTGCTTTCCGGGATGGCCGGCGCGACCGGTTACGAGGGGATTGGCGGTTTTCCCGATAGCTTCACCGCCATCGCCAATTTAACCCTCGCCGGACTGCCGCTACCGCTGGTGCTGTTCGCGATTATCACCTTTCTCTTCTGGCTGCTGGCCCATCGCGGGCGCTTTGGCCGCCATCTCTTTTTACTCGGGCAAAACCCGCGCGCCGCGCGCTATGCCGCGCTGTCGGTGAACGGCATCCCGTACGTGCTGTATGGCCTGGTTGGCGTCGCCTCGGCGGTCGCGGCGCTGGTGATGGTCTCCTATTTCGGCTCGGCGCGTTCGGATTTAGGCCGCGACCTGCTGATGCCGGCGCTGACCGCGGCGGTGCTCGGCGGGGCCAATATTTACGGCGGCTCGGGATCGATACTGGGTACCGCGCTGGCGGCATTGCTGGTGGGGTATCTGCAACAGGGTTTACAGATGGTCGGCATCCCCAACCAGGTGTCGAGCGCGCTGTCAGGGGCGCTGTTGGTTGTGGTGGTGATGGGGCGTTCGCTGAGCCTGCACCGTGAATGGGTGCGCGCGACCTGGCGGCGTCTTTTCTCGCATAGAACAATCGGAGCACAACAATGAAAACAAAACGTATCCTGCAGGTCAGCGCGCTGGCGCTGGCGATGAGCGTGGTTACCGCGCAAGCGGCGGACCGCATCGCCTTTATTCCTAAGCTGGTCGGCGTCGGCTTCTTTACCAGCGGCGGCAACGGCGCGAAAGAGGCGGGGAAAGCGCTGGGCGTTGATGTCACCTATGACGGCCCCACCGAGCCCAGCGTCTCCGGCCAGGTGCAGCTTATCAACAACTTCGTCAACCAGGGCTACAACGCGATTATCGTCTCCGCCGTTTCGCCGGACGGCCTGTGCCCGGCGCTGAAGCGGGCGATGCAGCGCGGGGTGAAAGTCCTGACCTGGGATTCCGATACCAAACCGGAGTGCCGCAGCATCTATATCAACCAGGGCACGCCGCAGCAGCTTGGCGGCCTGCTGGTGGAGATGGCGGAAAAGCAGGTCAGCAAACCTGCCGCCAAAGTCGCGTTTTTCTACTCCAGCCCGACGGTGACCGACCAGAACCAGTGGGTGAAGGAAGCCAAAGCCAAAATCGAAAAAGAACATCCGCAGTGGCAAATCGTCACCACCCAGTTTGGCTATAACGATGCCACCAAATCGCTGCAAACCGCCGAGGGGATCTTAAAAGCGTATCCGGATCTCGACGCCATTATCGCGCCGGATGCCAATGCGTTGCCGGCGGCGGCGCAGGCGGCGGAGAACCTCAAGCGTCAGGGCGTGGCGATCGTCGGCTTTAGTACGCCGAACGTGATGCGCCCGTACGTTGAGCGCGGCACGGTAAAAGCGTTCGGCCTGTGGGATGTGGTTCAGCAGGGCAAAATTGCGGTTAACGTCGCCGATCGATTGTTGAAAAAGGGCGATCTTAACGTGGGCGACAGCGTTGAGGTGAAAGATATCGGCTCGCTGAAGGTCGAACCGAATAGCGTGCAGGGCTACCAGTATGAGGCGAAGGGCAACGGTATCGTGCTGCTGCCGGAGCGCGTGGTGTTCAGCAAAGAGAACATCAACAACTACGACTTCTGACGGAGGAAAAGATGGCTGATTTAGACGATATCAAAGAGGGTAAGGACTTCGGCATCGGCCGCCCGCAGCAGAACACGCTGTATACCCTGAAAGGCTGCGGCTCGCTGGACTGGGGCATGCAGTCGCGGCTGGCGCGCATCTTTAATCCGCACAGCAACCGCACGGTGATGCTGGCCTTCGATCATGGTTACTTCCAGGGGCCAACCACCGGGCTGGAGCGTATCGACCTGTCGATTGCGCCGCTGTTTGCCGACACCGACGTGCTGATGTGCACCCGCGGCGTACTGCGCAGCCAGGTACCGGCGGCCACCAATAAGCCGGTGGTGCTCCGCGCCTCCGGCGGCAATTCAATTTTGAGCGAACTCTCCAACGAATGCGTGGCGGTGGCGATGGAAGACGCGCTACGTCTCAACGTTTGCGCGGTGGCGGCGCAGGTCTATATCGGCAGCGAATACGAACATCAGTCGATCAATAACATCATCAAACTGGTGGATGCCGGCAATCGCTACGGTATGCCGGTCCTGGCGGTTACCGGCGTCGGCAAAGAGATGACCCGCGATGCGCGCTACTTCTCGCTGGCCAGCCGGATTGCCGCCGAAATGGGGGCGCAGTTTGTGAAGACCTATTTCGTTGAGGAAGGCTTTGAAAAAGTGACCGCCAGCTGTCCGGTGCCGATCGTGATTGCCGGCGGTAAAAAACTGCCGGAGCATGAGGCGCTGGAGATGTGCTGGCGGGCGATCGATCAGGGGGCGTCCGGGGTGGATATGGGGCGCAATATTTTCCAGTCCAGCGCCCCGCGCGCGATGCTGAAGGCGGTGAAAAAGGTGGTGCATGAGAATCTGAACGCGCGCGAAGCGTATCAGTTCTGGCAGGAAGAGAAACAGGGAGAGCTGAAATGAATGTGACGCTGGTGGAGATCAATATTAAACCCGAGCGGGTGGATGAGTTTCTTGAGGTGTTTCGCGCCAACCACGAAGGCGCGCTGCAGGAGCCGGGCAACCTGCGCTTTGATGTCCTGCAGGATCCCGAGGTGAAAACCCGCTTTTTTATCTACGAAGCCTATAAAGACGATGAGGCGGTGCTGGCGCATAAGAAGACGCCGCACTATTTAGCCTGCGTCGAAAAGCTGGAGGAGATGATGTCGCAGCCGCGGCAGAAACGCAGCTTTATAGGCCTGTTGCCGCAGGTATGAGGATTTTCCTTCCCCCTCTCCCTGTGGGAGAGGGGGAAGGGCACTTATTACGCTTCTTCAACCGAGACGCGCAGGGCCGCCAGCGCCTTACGCGCCGCTTTCAGCACCTGCTCACACTGCTCCAGGGTGAGGGTCAGCGGCGGTTCAACGCGGATCGTCTTGGCGTTGTTTAACGTCCCGGCGACCAGCACCCGCTGTCTGAACATCTCACTGGCAAAGTCGTAGCCAATCTCGTTATCGACAAACTCGATGGCCATCAGCATGCCTTTCCCGCGCACTTCATTCACCAGGTCCGGATACTCCTGCGCCAGCAGGCGGAACCCGTCCAGCAGCATATCGCCTTTCTGCGCCGCCTGCGCCGGCAGGTTTTGCGTCAACAGCACGTTGATCGTCGCCAGCGCCGCCGCACAGGCCAACGGGTTGCCGCCGAAGGTGGTGGTGTGCAGGAACGGGTTGTCGAACAGCACCGAGAAGACCTCTTCCGTCGCCACCGTCGCGCCGATCGGCATCACACCGCCGCCGAGCGCTTTCGCCAGACACAGAATATCGGGCTGAACGTTCTCATGCTCGCAGGCGAACATCTTGCCGGTGCGGCCCATGCCGGTCTGCACTTCGTCGAGGATCAGCAGGGCGCCAAACTCATCGCACAGCTTACGCACCGCCGGCAAATACCCCTGCGGCGGGAGGATCACGCCCCCTTCGCCCTGAATCGGCTCGAGGATCACCGCCGCGACGTCGTCGCCGGTTTTCTTGCACTCGCTCAGCATGGTGCGCATGGCGTTGATATCGCCGAACGGCACGTGGCGGAAGCCCGGCAGCAGCGGCATAAAGGGTTTGCGGAAGGTCGACTTGGCGGTGGCCGACAGCGCGCCCAGCGATTTACCGTGGAAGGCGCCGCTGGTGGCGATGAAGGTAAATTTACCGCGCGGCGACTGATAGGCTTTCGCCAGCTTGATGGCCGCCTCTACCGATTCGGTACCGCTGTTGCAGAAGAAACTGTACTTTAGTTTGCCGGGCGTTAAGGCTGCCAGGGTTTTCGCCAGCATCGCGCGTAGCGGATCCAGCAGTTCCTGACTGTGAAGCGGTTGTTTCGCGAGTTGATTCTCGACGGCGGATACCACAACTGGATTACGGTGCCCTACATTGAAGATGCCAAACCCACCAAGGCAGTCGATAAATTCCTGTCCCTGGGTGTCGACAAGCGTATTTAACCCTCCCGCTTGCCACTCTACGGCTCCGTAATCCCCGCCGGCTGTGACCGATTTTCGATACTCTAAAAACCCCGGATTCACATGCTCTTTAAAGTATTCCCTGACCTCCTGGTTAAGTGCTTTCATTTCCTCATGATCAAGCGTGCGCTTTTCAATGAGATTCAGTGCGTGTGCGCTGCAGGCCAGAGCCGATGCGCTGGAAGGTAACCTGTTCAAAATGTGCTCCTGGGGCGGACGTATCACACGATACTGGATTAAGTATTGCAGGGATTACGCCAGTTCGGCAGAAGCGGTGAAAATCGGGATAAATGCAAAGTAAAAGACGAAATGTGTAAAATTTAATCTCATTGCGCCACTATTGGCACGTTTTATTCCTGAGCTGACGAGATTTTCTGCCTGGCGGCGATGAACGGGGCGATCCGTCGTGGTGCGAGCTGCCCCAGGGCGGGGCAGCCAGTGGTAACAAAAGAGGCTTAGTCGAGCTGAGAGATCTCCATCGCCGCCCGGTCGATAATGCCGATGATCTGCTTGAGCTGGGCGGCACTGCTGGCCTGCTGGTTCACTTTCAGGTCGAGGACCGCTTTGAAGTTTTCCAGCGCGCGCTTCATCTGCGGATCCCGGCGCAGCTCGCAGCCGACCATCCGCGCCTGCAGACGCTCCTGGATATGGGCCAGGTGCTCCTGGTTCTCGGCGTGCAGCTGTTTTCCTTCCTCGCTGATAACGATTTTTTTACGTCCGTTGTCATCTTCCACGCTGATAAGGCCCTGGTCCTGGAGCAGATCCAGCGTCGGGTAGATCACCCCCGGGCTGGGGCTGTAGTTCCCCTGGGTAAGCGTTTCGATCTCTTTGATCAGCTCATAGCCATGGCTGGCGTTGTGGCTGAGGATATCCAGAATGATCAGCCGCAGTTCACCGTGGCCAAAGAAACGCTGGCGGCGTCCGCCGCCGCGGCGGCCATGGTCGCCGTGTTCGCTGGGATCACCGTGGCGCCCGCGTGGCCCACGCCCCTCTTCATGATGATGTCGCATGGTTACCTCCTGCTGTTTTTGATATATCTAATTTATATCTAAAAAATGAATGTTCGCAATGCTGGTTGCTATTTATTTTTTAATATATTGATATATATGTAATTATTTTCTGGCTGTGGATTTTGATGCGGTTTGTTTTGACTATATCAAAAAAAGACTTGCATTCTTTTTAGTTGGCAATCATTATCATTTGCATCAAGTTTAGATATATCTATTTACCGTTCACGAAGGCAATCGATGATGACAAAAACCAAAGCAGACAAGTACCCGCAGCGTGTCCGCAATGAGCTGCGTTTCCGTGAGCTGACGGTGCTGCGCGTGGAGCGCGCAGGCGCGGCGTTCCAGCGTATCGTGCTGGGAGGCGAGGCGCTGGAAGGCTTCGCTTCTCACGGCTTTGACGATCATACCAAGCTTTTTTTCCCCGAGCCGGGCGCGGCATTTACCCCGCCGCAGGTGACCGAGGAGGGGATTGACTGGGGCGAGGGCGTGCGGCCTGCGACCCGTGACTATACGCCGCTGTACGATGCCGAACGTCACGAGCTGGCTTACGATTTCTATATCCACGATGGCGGTATTGCCAGCCGCTGGGCGCTGGAAGCAAAAGTGGGCGATAAGCTGGTGATCGGCGGCCCGCGCGGCTCGCTGGTGGTGCCGGAAGATTATGCCTGGCAGCTGTATGTTTGCGATGAGTCCGGCATGCCGGCGCTGCGCCGTCGTCTGCTGGGATTACGCCAGCTGCCGGCAAGGCCGCAGGTGACGGCCATCGTTACTATCGCCGATGCGTCGTATAAAGATTATCTGGCGGATCTCGACGGCTTTAACATCGAGTGGGTGGTGGGCCACAACCCGGCCTTCGTCGCCGAGCGTCTGGCCCAGGTGAAGGTGCCGGCGGAGGATTATTTCATCTGGCTGACCGGCGAAGGCGCGGTGGTGAAATCGCTGCTGGCGCGCTTTGAAGACGAGAGTATCGATCAGCAGCTGGTGCGTTCCCAGGCGTACTGGCACAGTAAGTAAAAAGCCATCGTGGTAAAACCCGGATAGCGGCTTGCGCCTTATCCGGGCTACGGTTGGCGCCGTTTTTTGTCGGGTGGCGGCTTACGCCTTACCCGACCTTCTATTCGGCGGTGTGACGTCGCCCCAGTAAAACCCGGATAGCGGCTTGCGTACGGTTGGCGCCGATTTGTAGCCCCGGTAAGCACAGCGCCACCGGGGAAGGCTTATCGTTCCGCCAGGGCCTTAAACACCATCGCTACCGCATGGGCGCCGGGGTCCATGTTGCCGAGCAGGCTATCGCTGTTGAGATAGGACGCTCGTCCGGCGCCAGCTTTGCCCGACTGGCAGGTGCGATCCGCCCCGGCCTGCGCCGCGGCAAAAGCGGCCTGCAGATTCTCCGGTTCGGCCAGCAGCGCCGCCAGCGCCGGCTGCAGAGCGTCGATCATCGTCCGGTCTCCCTCATCGGCGCCGCCGTAAAACTTCATCTGTTCCAGACCGGCGTTCAGCGCCTCGGCCACGCTGGCGCCTTGTCCCAGCTTCTGCCCGGCAGCGGTGAAGAAGATAGACATCAATACCCCGCTGGAGCCGCCCATCACCACCGTCAGACGTTCGCCGATCAGCGCAAAGAGCGTTGGCAGATCGTTTAGCGGCAGCTGCTGGCGCTGCAGCAGGTCGGCAATCTCGCGCGCCCCGGCGGCGAAGGTGGAGCCGGTATCGCCGTCGCCCACTTTGGCGTCCAGCGCGTTGAGATGGGCTTCAAGGTCGGAGAGGGTGCCGGTCACCTGCGCGACGTAATCGCCCACCAGTGGATTGCCCGATGGTATAAAGTCGACGCGCGCGCTGGCGAGAGTGGACGGCATGATGTTAACTGCCCGCGGCTGCACCGGCGTCTGCCAGCCGGCGGTTTCCACGTCCGACAGCAGCGCTTTTTCAATACCCTCCTCCAGCACGATGGCGCTCAGCGAGAAGCCTTTCATATCCAGCGCCGTCACCAGCGAGGCCGGGCCTATTAACCAGTCAACGCGCGCCTGCAGCGGGGTGTTGGCCAGCTCGCGGGTCAGGATCGCCATCTCAGCCACCGACACGCCGCCGAGGTTATTAAGCATCACCGCCAGGCGGCCGGTTTCCGGCAGGGCGGCAGTCAGTTTTTCCACCATCAGGTTGACGATTTCCGCACTGTTTTGCGTGGCGATCGTCGAGGCGCCCGGCTCACCGTGGATGCCCATTCCCAGCTCGGCGTGACCGGCCTGATGGCGCGGCGCGCTGTCGGCTTCCTGCGGCAGGTGGCAGCTGGCCAGCGCCACCCCGATGCTGGCGGTATGGCTGGCGGCGTATTGTGCTTCACGCAGGACGGTGGCGAGGTTGAAGCCGCGCTCGGCGAAATAGCCCGCCACTTTATGCACCAGAATGGTCCCGGCGATGCCGCGCGGATGCTTGTTATCCGGCAGCGAAATGTCGTCGCCGACGATCAGCATCTCCACGTTGTAGCCGAGACGGCGCGCTTTCTCCGCCGCCAGGCCGAAGTTAAGCCGATCACCGGTGTAGTTTTTGACGATCAGCAGGCAGCCCGCCTCGCCGGTCACCGCCTGAATGGCGGTAAGCACCGCGTCGACGCTCGGCGAGGCGAACAGATCGCCGCAGACCGCGGCGGTCAGCATGCCTTTACCAATAAAGCCGACGTGCGCCGGTTCATGGCCGGCGCCGCCGCCGGAGATCACCGCCACGTTGTTTTTATTCAGATCGCGACGGACCACCACCCGGATCGCCGGGTCGCTCTCCAGACGGGCGAGGTTATTCCACGGGCTGGCGATAATGGTACCCTCAATCACATCGTTGACGAGGCTGGCGCGCTGGTTAAAAAAGAATTGAGACATAGTGGTTCCTGAAGAGTAAGCGAAAACTCACCCTCCGGAGGCAGGCCTCCGGAGCGGTAACGGTCAACGTGAATTTTAGTCACGGATAAGGCGTTGGTTACGCATATCGAGCGCGATGGCTTCGCCAGGCTGAATATCCTTCAGCGCCTCGCCCTGCTGGCACAGCCAGACGATCCCCGCGGCGCGGGCGATAATCGCGCCGTGAGCCTGTTCGCTGCCATCGCGCAGGCACAGGCCTTTGACGAGATTGGCATCCAGCTGTAAGACGGTTGAGGGATAAATGTTGTCGGCAATAATAATTGTTGGCTCGCCGGGTGTCGGCACTCTCTCCTGAACGCCCTGCAGATGGCGCAGGGTGCGCTGCAAAATATCTTCGATATCGATATAGCGCGCCTGCAGGTAGGGGTCATCCAGCTGGCGATACTGCTGGCTGAGCTCCATCAACACCTGATGCCATGCCCATTCCGCCGAGCATTGTTCGGTGAGCAGACGATCGTTGGCGGCATCAAACAGATCGTCATCGTCGAGCAGGGTGTGGTGCCCGGCGAAGATCGCCGCGATATCGGCGTGAAATTTATTTTCCGCCAGCTCGGTCAGGGCGATAAGATCCGCCAGCGTCTGGTCAATGGCCTGGCGCAGGCGCTGCTGCTCGCGGGCAGCATCGGCGGCAGCCGGGCGGAGCGGCTGGATCAGGGCCAGCGGATAGCGCAGGGCAACGCCTTCGACGCGCTCGGGCGTTGCCGGAGCCGCTGCCGGTTGCGCCGCAGGCGATTCACCGAAGTTATCGGCGGCCAGCGCCTGAAACGCCGCCAGCGCCGCGTCGGCATCCGGACCGCGGGCCAGCAGGCGCAGTTTATCGTTACGGCGTACCTGCAATAGCGCGATTTGGTTGAGGCTGTCCGGTTTGACGCACTTCCCGTTTTTCTCCAGCAGCAGATCGGCATTAAAACCCGCCAGCGCGGCGACCAGCTTCGACGCCGGACGCACGTGCAGGCCGTTGTGGTTGTTAATAATAACTGAAACCGATTTTGTGTCGCCATCGTCGGCAAGCGTCGGCGCCGGCGCGGCGTCAGAAGTTGGCGAAGGTAAACCCAGCTGAACCCGCTTGGCTTCCAGAGCGCTCATGGCATCGGCGATCACCTTGTCGATCCCGGCGCCGGAGGCGGCGCTGACGGTGGCCGCCAGCGTCCCTTCCACCAGCGGCGCGGCGCACAGCCGCACCTTCGCGGCAATCGCCGGATCGAGCAGATCGAGGGCGGTTTCGGCGCTGAGCAACGCGCTGCCGATATCCATCATCACCAGCACGTGATCGGTATCGGCGACGGATTCGATCGCCTCCATGACTTTTATTGGATCGGTGCCGATCGGGCTGTCGGGATCGTCGATCCCGGCGGCGATCGCCAGCTTGCAGCCATCGTTGATTAACATCTGCCGGGCCAGTTCTCCGACACCTTCGCCCAGCCGGGCGCTATGAGAAACAATAACCAGGTTTACCATCGCGATTTCCTTACTCTTTGGCGGCGGCGGCCAGCATCTGAACCATAAACAGCACCGAGGTTGCGCCGGGATCCTGATGTCCGATGCTGCGCTCGCCGAGATAGCTGGCGCGGCCTTTACGCGCCTGCATGGTGATGGTGGCGTGGGCCGCACGCTCGGCCACTTCGCAGGCGGCATCCAGCGCGGCGGCGATCGACAGGTGCTGCTCGCTGGACTGGCGCAGGGAGTCCGCCACCGGCAGCCAGACGTCGCACATGGTTTTATCCCCTGGCTCCGCTTTGCCGCGGTTGACCACCCCGTCCGCGCCTTCGCGGATCATCAGGTACAGTTCGTCGAGGGTCAGGCTTTGGTGGGCCTGAGTGACCTGCGCGGCGCGAATAAAGAAGGTGCCGAACAGCGGGCCGCTGGCGCCGCCGACGTTGGAGAGCAGCGTCATGCCGGTGTTTTTCAGGATAAAGCCGATGTCTTTATCGGCGATCGACGGCAGCTTTTCGACCACTTTACTAAAGCCGCGGTGCATATTGAGACCGTGGTCGGCGTCGCCGATCTCTTTATCGAGGCCGGTGAGAAAATCGCTCTCTTTGGTGAAAATGTCGCCGCAGCGGTATAGCCAGTCGACGATTTGCGTTCTGTTCAGTGACATGTCGTGCTCCTTAGTTTCCCCAGTTCAGCGCCGGGGTATGAACCGGGGCGTCCCATAGCGCCAGCGTCTCATCATCCACTTTCAGCAGGGTGATGGAGAAGCCAGACATATCCAGCGAGGTGCAGTAGCTGCCGATGAGGTTGCGTTCGATGATGATGCCAGACGCTTCGCAGCGCTGGGCGAGACGGTGATACACGCCGTACAGTTCGGACAGCGGGGTGGCGCCGAGGTTATTGACCAGCGCGATGACCCGGTCGCCGTTTTGCAGCGCGGTTTTGCTCTGCTTCACTTCCTGCCACGCGCCCTTGACGGTATCCCACTGGCGCAGCGTGCGGCTGTAGGCGCCATTCTCCAGCAGGGTATCGAACATCTCATCGACGGTTTGGTCGAGCGAGCTGAAGCGGCGGCGGTCGATACCCGGCTCGCCATGGATGCCGACGCCGAACTCCATCTCGTCATCTTTCAGCGTAAAGGAGGGCTGCCCGGCGGCCGGTACGGTGCAGGCGCCGAGAGCGATACCAATCGAGTGGCCGAGATTGTTCAGGCGGCGGCCCAGTTCAGCGCAGGCTTCCAGCGAGTCGCCGCGCTCGGCGGCGGCGCCGACCAGTTTTTCGATCAACACGGTATTGGCGACGCCGCGGCGACCAGCGGTATAGAGACTGTCTTTCACCGCCACGTCGTCGTCGACCACTACGGTGGTGACTTTAATGCCGCTCTCATGCAGCAGCTCGGTGGCGGTTTCGAAGTTCAGGATGTCGCCGGTGTAGTTTTTGATAATCAGCAGAACGCCTTCGCCGCCGTCAATTTGCATCGCGCATTCGAACATTTTGTCCGGCGTCGGCGAGGTGAAAATTTCCCCCGGGCAGGCGCCAGAGAGCATACCCTGGCCGATATAGCCGCAGTGCATCGGCTCATGTCCGCTGCCGCCGCCGGAGAGCAAGGCCACCTTGCCGGCCACCGGCGCGTCGGTGCGGGTCACATATAGCGGGTCCTGATGCAGGGTCAGCTGCGGATGGGCTTTAGCCAGCCCCTGTAATTGTTCATTCAGTACATCTTCAACACGGTTAATCAGCTTTTTCATTATTCAGTGCTCCGTTGGAGAAGGTTCGATGCGGCCTCTCTGCTGGCGGAGGCGGTCATCGCGTAGGGGTATCGTCTGACGGTGGAGCGTGCCTGGCGATATGATGATTCTGGCTGAGCGGACGAAAAAAAGAATGCCCCGACGATCGGGTTTCATTACGAAACATTGCTTCCTGATTTTGTTTCTTTATGGAACGTTTTTGCCGAGGATACGGTGAAAATGCGAGCTGGCGCGCTTTTTTTCTTCTGTCATAAGCGGCGGTCAGGATGGCTGGCGAAGCGGGTGGGAAAAAATTTTTGCTGATTTTCTGCCGGCTGCGGGAGAAAAAAAGGCCGAAAAGGGGGGATGGTAAGGGCATTATGCGGCAGATGAGCGGATCGGGATCGCAATCCTGACAGAGAACAGGGTTTTTTGTTCCAATATGAAACGTAAAAATTTAAGCTGTGTTTCATATCAGAACAAAAAGGCGAAAGATTTTTTTGTTCCCTGCCGGCCCTACAGTGATCGCACTGCTCCGGTACCGTTCCGTTCAGGCCGCGTTTTCCGGCCGGCGCGGATAACGCCAGGGCTCTTCATGTCTACATGCGCACTTATTTGAGGGTGAAAGGAATGCTAAAAGTTATTCAATCTCCAGCCAAATATCTTCAGGGTCCTGATGCTGCTGTCCTGTTCGGTCAATACGCCAAAAACCTGGCGGAGAGCTTCTTCGTCATCGCCGACGATTTCGTGATGAAGCTGGCGGGAGAGAAAGTGGTGAATGGCCTGCAGAGCCACGATATTCGCTGCCATGCGGAACGGTTTAACGGTGAATGCAGCCATGTGGAAATTAACCGTCTGATGGCGATTTTGCAAAAACAGGGCTGCCGCGGCGTGGTTGGCATCGGCGGCGGTAAAACCCTCGATACCGCGAAGGCGATCGGTTACTACCAGAAGCTGCCGGTGGTGGTGATCCCGACCATCGCCTCGACCGATGCGCCGACCAGCGCGCTGTCGGTGATCTACACCGAAGCGGGCGAGTTTGAAGAGTATCTGATCTATCCGAAAAACCCGGATATGGTGGTGATGGACACGGCGATTATCGCCAAAGCGCCGGTACGCCTGCTGGTCTCCGGCATGGGCGATGCGCTCTCGACCTGGTTCGAGGCCAAGGCCTGCTACGATGCGCGCGCCACCAGCATGGCCGGGGGGCAATCCACCGAGGCGGCGCTGAGCCTCGCCCGCCTGTGCTATGATACGCTGCTGGCGGAGGGCGAAAAGGCCCGTCTGGCGGCACAGGCCGGGGTGGTGACCGAAGCGCTGGAGCGCATCATCGAGGCGAACACCTACCTCAGCGGCATTGGCTTTGAAAGCAGCGGCCTGGCCGCCGCCCACGCGATCCACAACGGCTTCACCATTCTGGAAGAGTGCCACCATCTGTATCACGGTGAGAAAGTGGCCTTCGGTACCCTGGCGCAGCTGGTGCTGCAGAACAGCCCGATGGATGAGATTGAAACGGTGCTGGGCTTCTGCCAGCGCGTCGGCCTGCCGGTGACCCTCGCGCAGATGGGCGTCAAAGA
Organism: Klebsiella sp. SWET4; assembly: GCF_024296565.1. NCBI lineage: Bacteria > Pseudomonadati > Pseudomonadota > Gammaproteobacteria > Enterobacterales > Enterobacteriaceae > Klebsiella > Klebsiella sp. SWET4. The sequence continues at coordinate 181,561 of NZ_JANCOB010000002.1, forward strand.
GGGGATCGACGCGAAAATCGCCGCGGTGGCGAAAGCCACCTGCGCGGAAGGGGAGACCATCCACAATATGCCGTTCGCGGTGACCCCGGAGAGTGTGCACGCCGCTATCCTCACCGCCGATCTGTTAGGCCAGCAGTGGCTGGCGCGTTAATTCGCGGTGGCTAAACCGCTGGCGCCGGTCGGCGGTTTTTCTTTCTCCCCTCTGGCAGTGGCTGCCGGAGGGGTTCTCTATGGTAAAACGCGGAAAACAGTATGACTGTTCAGACTCAGGATACCGGGAAGGCGGTCTCTGCCGTCATCGCCCAGTCATGGCATCGCTGCAGCAAGTTTATGCAGCGTGAAACCTGGCAAAAGCCGCACCAGGCCCAGGGCCTGACCTTCGACTCCATCTGTCGGCGTAAAACCGCGCTGCTGACCATCGGTCAGGCGGCGCTGGAGGACGCCTGGGAGTTTATGGACGGTCGCCCCTGCGCGCTGTTTATTCTTGATGAGACCGCCTGCATCCTGAGCCGCTGCGGCGAACCGCAAACGCTGGCCCAGCTGGCTGACCTGGGATTTCGCGACGGCAGCTACTGCGCGGAGAGCATTATCGGCACCTGCGCGCTGTCGCTGGCCGCGATGCAGGGGCAGCCGATCAACACCGCCGGCGATCGGCATTTTAAGCAGGCCCTGCAGCCATGGAGCTTTTGTTCGACGCCGGTGTTTGATAATCACGGGCGGCTATTCGGCTCCATCTCCCTCGGTTGCCTGGTGGAGAATCAATCCAGCGCCGACCTTTCCCTGACGCTGGCCATCGCCCGCGAGGTGGGCAATTCCCTGCTCACCGACAGCCTGCTGGCGGAATCCAACCGCCACCTCAATCAGATGTACGGCCTGCTGGAGAGCATGGACGATGGGGTGATGGCGTGGAACGAACAGGGCGTACTACAGTTTCTCAATGTTCAGGCGGCGAGACTGCTGCATCTTGATGCCCAGGCCAGCCAGGGGAAAAATATCGCCGATCTGGTGACCCTCCCGGCGCTGCTGCGCCGCGCCATCAAACACGCCCGCGGCCTGAATCACGTCGAAGTTACTTTCGAAAGCCAGCATCAGTTTGTCGACGCGGTAATCACCTTAAAACCGATTGTCGAGGCGCAAGGCAACAGCTTTATCCTGCTCCTGCACCCGGTGGAGCAGATGCGGCAGCTAATGACCAGCCAGCTCGGTAAAGTCAGCCACACCTTTGAGCAGATGTCGGCCGACGATCCGGAAACCCGGCGCCTGATCCACTTTGGCCGCCAGGCGGCGCGCGGCGGTTTCCCGGTGCTGCTGTGCGGTGAAGAGGGGGTCGGGAAAGAATTGCTGAGCCAGGCCATCCACAATGAAAGCGAGCGGGCGGGCGGCCCCTACATCGCCGTCAACTGCCAGCTGTATGCCGACAGCGTGCTGGGCCAGGACTTTATGGGCAGCGCCCCCACTGATGATGAGAATGGCCGCCTGAGCCGGCTTGAGCTGGCCAACGGCGGCACCCTGTTTCTGGAAAAGATTGAGTATCTGGCGCCGGAGCTGCAGTCGGCTCTGCTGCAGGTCATTAAGCAGGGAGTGCTCACCCGCCTTGACGCCCGGCGCCTGATCCCGGTGGATGTGAAGGTGATCGCCACCACCACCGTCGATCTGGCCAACCTGGTGGAGCAGAACCGCTTTAGCCGCCAGCTGTACTATGCGCTGCACTCGTTCGAGATCGTCATCCCGCCGCTGCGCGCCCGACGCAACAGTATTCCGTCGCTGGTGCATAACCGGTTGAAGAGCCTGGAGAAGCGTTTCTCTTCGCGACTGAAAGTGGACGATGACGCGCTGGCGCAGCTGGTGGCCTACTCGTGGCCGGGGAATGATTTTGAGCTCAACAGCGTCATTGAGAATATCGCCATCAGCAGCGACAACGGCCACATTCGCCTGAGTAATCTGCCGGAATATCTCTTTTCCGAGCGGCCGGGCGGGGATAGCGCGTCATCGCTGCTGCCGGCCAGCCTGACCTTTAGCGCCATCGAAAAGGAAGCTATTATTCACGCCGCCCGAGTGACCAGCGGGCGGGTGCAGGAGATGTCGCAGCTGCTCAATATCGGCCGCACTACCCTGTGGCGCAAAATGAAGCAGTACGATATTGACGCCAGCCAGTTCAAGCGCAAGCATCAGGCCTAGTCTCCTCGATACGCGCCATGGAGAACAGGGCATCCGACAGGCGATTGCTGTAGCGTAGCGGTATCGATAAGTGAGACGGGTCCGGCGGGTAACGAGGTTAACTTTCCCCGGCAGGACGCCGGGGAGCAGGGTTATTTTTTGATGACCGCGCTGAGATCGCCGAGTTTAGCGGCGGGGTTCTTGTGGCACTGCTGCAACATTTTTGGCACCGAGACGGTCTCGACTTCATGCCAGTCGACATAGTCGCCGCCGCTGAAGTCGGTGTTGCGATTCACGACCCAGAAGGCCACGGGGGTCATGCTTTTCGGGTTCATATCCATAAACTCCTGACAGGTCATATTCTGCGGTGTGGTTTCCTGAACCGCGAACGCCGGGCTGGTCATCAGACAGAATGTGGTGGCCGCCGCGGTCAACACGAGTGCTTTAGGTAAATTCATTTTCTTCTCCAGTGATAAAATATGGCTTAAGCCTGGGCGTGCTTCATCTTATTGCGCAGGACCAGAAAGCCGATGGCGCTAAATATCATTTCAACGCCGATAAATGCGGTGATAAATAACCAGCTTTGCTGCGGATTCATGGCCAGCCACAGACAGGCGATAAGTAAATCCAGCAGGCCAATAAAAATATTCCAGCCAGCGCCGCTTTGTTTTCGGGTTTTACATCCGCTGACGATGCGGGAAATACCGCCGAGAACAAATAAAAAGCCAAATAAAATGGCCAGACTGCTCATACCGTTGAGGGGATTGACGACAAAGCTCAGGCCGAGCACGATCCAGGCGATGGCGAAGATCAGCGCCACCAGGCGTGATTTCCAGTGCTGCTGGCGGAAGACAATCAAGCTGTACAGTGAATAGAAGCCACAGATCATCAACAACATGCCGGTTACCACGGCGAGATACCAACCGGCGACCAACGGCCAGGCCAGGCAACAGGCCCCGCAGATAAACAGCAGGGCGGCCATCATGCCGGCATGCCGTTTATATCGTAAGAAGATGCGTGGACTAAACGCATTTAAAGTGTAATGGCTAAACATAAACATAATTGCTCCGCAGATCCCGGTAGGCGGCCTGGTGCTGAAATAAACGTATGGTTTATTCCGCGGGCCAAAAAAAATGTCTGAGAAAAATAGTAGGCCGCGGTATCGCCAGGCGTAAATAAGAGCGCCGAGGTCACTTTATACGCCTGGTCTGACAGCTGTCAGACCAGGCCCGCAATATCGCTTCCGGGCTCTGATTCTCAATAACCACGATATTTTTTAAGCTGGCTGCGTTTGGTGATGCTTACCGATTTTAATCAGGAGTTAACAATGAAAAAAGTCATTCTGGCGAGCCTGCTGGCAACCATGATGGGTACCTCTCCGGTGTGGGCGGCAGACAGCGCGACGGCAGCGCCAACCGCGGCAGCCACGGCGCAGGTACAGAAAGAAGCTGCCGATGTGCTGCAGGTGGCGGTGCAGGGCGCGAACGCGATGCGCGACGTCCAGTTCGCCCGTCTGGCGCTGTTCCACGGCCAGCCGGAGAGCGCCAAAAAACTGACAGACGACGCCGCCGCGCTGCTGGCCGCCGATGACGCCAGCTGGGCGAAGTTCGTGAAAACTGACGCCACAGCAAAAATGATCGCCGATCGCTATGTGGTGATCAACGCGACCGTCGCCCTGTCTGAAGACTACGTGGCCACACCGGAAAAAGAGAGTGCCATTAAATCTGCCAACGAAAAGCTGGCGAAAGGTGACCAGAAAGGGGCTATTGATACCCTGCGTCTGGCCGGCATCGGCGTGATCGAGAACCAGTATCTGATGCCGCTCAACCAGACCCGTAAAGCGGTGGCGCAGGCGCAAAAACTGCTGAAAGCCGGGAAGTATTACGAAGCGAATCTGGTGCTGAAGGGCGCTGAAGAGGGCATTGTGGTGGATAGCGAGATGCTGGTGGCAGGCAACTGATCCTCGTTCCACCCTGATAGAGCGCAGAGGAAGAAACTGACATGGATGTCCCCTTAACGCTCGGGCAGGCGGACTGCCCGAGCGGAACGGCTAGCGGCCGATCAGGGCGTTGATTTCGCCGTCGATCTCGCGCATGACGCCGGTGATGTGCTGTACCACCTCCAGACAGCTTGCCGGCGTCAGCGAATCAGGTCGCTTAGCCTCAAAAGGGGCGCACAATTGTTGTAGCGCAGTAATCCCCAGAATTTGTGCTGAACCGTGCAGACGGTGCAGCGCTCGCAGAAAGGTCTGCGGTTCATGCCGGGCGATAGCCTGTCCGGCGGCCTGCAAATCTGTGGCCGACGCATCGCGGAACGTCTCCAGTATTTCAGTCATCAGCGCCTGGTCTCCCCCCGTATTTTCGGTCAGCACGCTGAGCTTCAGGTGCCGGGTGACGTTAGGTGATGCGCGGCCCCCCGCTAAACGGCTGAGCTCATGGCTCAGCGTCTGAACCGACACCGGCTTAAACAGACACATATTCATGCCGCTGGCCAGACACGCCTCCCGTGACTGCGGCAGCGCGCTGGCGGTCACGCCCCAAATGACCAGGCCCGGATAGCGACGGCGTAACGAGGCCGCCAGCGCCAGACCATCTTTCCTGGGCATATTGAGGTCCGTGATCAGCAGATCGTAATGCTTGCTGGCGAGCTTATTCTCCGCCTCTTCACCGTCGCAGGCTTCATCGACGCTATAGCCGATGGTGCTGAGCTGGCGTTTAAGCAGCAGCCGGTTGGTGGGGTGGTCGTCCGCTATCAATATCGCCAGCCCGGGCAGGGCCTGCGGCCTGGTGGGCAATGCCTGCGGCGCATGAAGCGCGCAGTGACTCGCCTTGACCGGCAGGGTGATGGTGAAAGTTGTCCCCACCCCCGGGTGACTGACCATCTCCAGTCGACCCTGCATCAGCGCAACCAGCTCTTTGCAAATGACCAGCCCCAGTCCGGAGCCGGTCTGCTGGCGCCCCTGGCGCGCCTGAGCATAGCGGTGGAAGAGAGTAGCCTGCTCTGCTTCACTGATCCCGCAGCCGCTGTCGCTGACGATGAGCGTCAGCTCCCCCTGCGTCTCATCCGCTTGCACCAGCCGGCAACTGACCTGAATCGCACCCTCGGCGGTAAACTTCAGCGCATTGCCGATGAGATTATTGAGGATTTGCCGTAGCGCCTGCGGGTCGAGCCACAGCATGATCCCTTCCTGCAGCGCGTTATGGTGGTGCAGAACGATGCCCTTTTGCTGCGCCAGCGCGTCGAAGGTGTGGCATTGCTGCGACACTAACTGTGCGACATCGCTCCACTGCGGGGTAATCTGGTATTTTCCCGATTCAATCTTGTCGATATCAAGAATATTGCCGATAAGTCCCAGCAGGGTTTGCGCCGTCGACCCCGCCAGCTCGATCGCCTCTTTACGCTGGCCGACGTTCAGCTCCGGTTTCGCCAGCAGCTCCAGAAAGCCGACGATGGCGCTCACCGGCGTGCGCAGCTCGTGGCTCATGCTGGCCAGAAAGCGACTCTTGGCTTTTGTCGCCTGAATCGCTTTGTCTTTTTCGCGCTCCAGCGCACAGGAGAGCGCCTCCTTCTGCGCCAGCTCGTCTTCCAGCCGCTGTTGGGAGTCTTTGCGTTTGCGCACTTCCCGGCACAGGGAGAGTCCCCAGCCGAGGCTGATGGCGATCAGCACCAGCGCAAAGGCGATCAGCTGGTAAAACTGTCGACTGTACTGGCTCCAGTTCTCTATTTGCTGGCTGGAGATTTTCGACCACTTCTCGGTCATCTGCAGAATATCCCGCGGCGGAATCGCCTGCAGCGCTTTGCCAAGAATGGCGGCCAGCACCGGTTCATCGCGCGGGATGGCCAGCCGAATGGCGGCGACCGGGAGTCCGTCGATGCGGGTGTAGTGCAGGCCCTGCGGATAGTAGTGATCGATCATATAGCGGGCGGAGAGTTCCGAGGCCACGGCGGCATCCACTTCGCCTTCTTCCACCATCTTCATGGCGATACCAACGTTATCTGTCTCCACCCAGTTGACCTGTGGAAAGCGCGTTTTCAGGTCGTGGGCGGCAATCGGCCCCACCGGCAGGGCGATCCGCGCCGATCGCGTCAGCAGATGCGGGTCGGGCGCGCTGCCGCGAGCAACCAGCACAAAGGCCACGTTAATGAGCGGATCGCTGAGGGTGACGTAGGCCTGCGGCTGCGAATTGAGGGTGGCGGCGGGCATGATCGCCCAGTCCTCTTTTTCCATGCGCTTTGCCAGATCGTGGCGATTGCGCACCAGGATGGGTTCAAACTGTAGTCCGGTCTGCAGTGAGAAAATATTCAGCATATCGGCCATGATGCCGCGCAGCTCATCTTCGTCATCCACCAGGGTAAACGGCGGAAAGTAGGGGTTGACCAGCAGGCGGACGCGACGATGCTTCTGCAGCCAGCGCTGCTCCTCGGCGCTAAAGGGGAGGGGGGTATTGAGAAACGACAGATCGCCGCGGTTGAGCCAGTTTTGCATGATCCGCATCGCGGTATCGCTGTCGATGGCATGAATGAAACGATCGAGGATCTGGTGTAACTCCGGCCGATCGTCGCGGGTGACGAAGCGGTTGTGTTGCTCCTGCTGACGAAAATAGTGCGCAATGACCAGCGATTGCGAGAAATACTTCGAGATACAGTGGCCAGTGGTGATGTTGTTGCCGATAAAGTACTGATTCTCGCCGCTGACCACCGAGGCGAGGGCCTGATAATCGCTATCGTAAAGGGTGATTTTGGCGTTGGGAAACGCCTGCTGAATAATATCGAAAAAGGCGCATTCGCGGGTGCAGGCCAGCGTAACGCGGCGGTCAGTGGTCAGCGTCGGCAGGGGGGATTTCAGCGAGGTCACCAGCGCCGGCCAGGTTTTGATCAGCGGCGCGGTTCGTACCAGGCCCGCGGCGAGCGCATCCCGGTGAGCTACCTGAGTGAGCAGGGTATCGACCTGCCGGTCGTCCAGGGCGGCCAGCGCCTGCTGCTCGGTGTCATACTGGCGGATAATCACCTTCAGTCCGAGGCTGTGCTTCATCAGTGCCAGATAGTCGGCGTTGATGCCCTGATAACTTTTCTCGTCGCCGTCATAGACGATGGGTGTCATTTCGGGAAGCCAGGTGCCGATGGTCAACGTCGGTTGTCCGGCCAGCCAGGCTTTCTCCTTAACGCTAAGCGGGATATCGATCGCCGCGATATGAGAATGGCTCTTCAACTCCAGCTGCTTCATGGCAAACACCGCGGGGGAGAGGCTCAGCGTCAGCCCGACAACGACGGATAAAATAAGACGAACCACCATGCCATCACCCTATTTTATTGCGTTGCGCAAAGTCATAAAGCTCAAGCAGGGAGCCGCAGCCTAATTTATCCATCAGACGGACCTTATAGGTACTTACCGTTTTATTGCTGATATTCATTTTGCTGCCGATGGTGGTGTAGTCGACGCCACAGAGGATATAGCGGAAAACCTTCATCTCCTGCGTTGACAGCGTATCCAGCCGGTCCTGATCGGTGATGCCGTGGGTGCAGAAGCGCTCCAGTGAAAAAGGGAAATAGCTGTAGCCATTATTGGCCGCGTCGATCGCGGCGAGGATATTATTCATTCCCTCTTTTTTACTCACAAAACCATTGGCCCCGCAGTCGGCGCTGCGTTTGCCATAGAACCGTTCATTCTTCGCGGAAATGACGATAATTTTTCCCCGGTAGCGGCGTTTGCGCAGCTGCTCCAGAACGTCGATGCCGCTGAGCTCCGGAATATCGACATCGACAATCAGCAGGTCAGGCTGCATGCTTTCTGCGGTCTGCACCGCATGGGCGCCGCTGTCGAGTTCTGCCGCGACGGTAATGCCGTTGGTGTCGAGAAGGTTGCGAATGGCGATACGTGCCAATGGATGATCGTCAATGATTATCGCATTCATGGGGGCGTAAATCCTGATATGAAAAAAGAAGGGCGATGCCTGGTGCAGGTGCGGCGGAGGTTATTTTTATCGGTGCCGGAATAAGGCGCAATTGTAACACAAATCGTTTTCGGCCGGGAAAATATTGTGGATGAGTGCTTGTCGAATATATTTGCATATCTGGATGACAGCTGTAGGAACAGGCGTTCACTGACTTCAGCGCTGTCTGCTGTTAAAAAAAATGCAAACGATTAATCTGCTCTTTTTAAGGTGAGTAGCCCGGAATTCCCTCCGGCAACAGCTGGCAGGTAAATAATAACAATGGCAAAAGAAAAGCGCGCCCTCTGGCGAAAATGGGATTGGAAACGTCTGATGGCAGGAATAATCGTTCTGGCAATAAGTAGCGCCGCGGCGGGAAAGAATATCGCACCCGATGAGGTACGGACTCGCGATATGATGCGCTGTCAGGATTATCTGCAACTGGACCCGCGCACCTGGACGCCGATGGTGATCTGGTTGATGAACGATCCTTTTTCTCTGCAGCCGCCGGAGTGGACCGACTTTCATGAAGCCGAGCTGGTGCTGACGCCGATCCTCACCGAAATCTGCCGCCAGGAGCCAGAGGCCTGGCTGACTTCGCTGCGTGAACGGCTCAATTCTTATCAGCAGGTGCGGTCGCTGAATTAAGCGACCGCGGTAAAGCGGCAGGAAAAGTGACTAAGTGTGCAGTCAGCGGCCTTCTCCTGCGCAAAGGCTCAGCAGCGGCCCGCTTTCTTCGACAGGGCGTCGCAGGTTTTGCTCGCTGGCGTCGGGTTGCTGCCGGCACAGATGGCATCCGAGACGGTACTGCCGCCGCCCAGTGGGATCAGCCCGTAAAGTTTCGGCTCGGCGGCTTTTGTCACATAGCATCGATGGCTGGTTTTGCCGATGGTGGCCACAAAATTGGTTTTCACATCCTGCTGCTTCGCATCGGAAATTGTCACCTGTGAAGCATCGACATTAAAAGCAAAGGCGGCGGCCTCTTTCATTTCACTTTCCGTCGCCATTGGCGGTTTAGCTACGCAACCCATTAATAAAAGTGCCAGACAGGTACTGACTGATATATCCCGTATTTTCATCATTTCATCCTTTTTGTGAGTCAACGGGTTATATATAAGAGGGGCGAGAGGGGAGTATTGATTTTGATCAGCTGGCGTAGGCTATGATAATTTTTCAGATATTGACCTGAATTTTAACGAGCCTGGTTGCTGCTGCTGCTGCTGCCGTTTGCTCTCCCGCATGCCGGCAGCCTTCTTTTGCATTCATTTCCCGGCGGCAGAAAAATCTAGTTTTAGCCCAACGCCGACCTCGTTGATTTTGATAAAACGCGCCAGGCTAATCTTAGCCGCAAGATCGGTACAATGGCATGGATAGAGGGAATCTGGGGATAATGCTTTAAGATAATCTCCTGTCTGTGTGAGGCGATCTTCATCGGCATCTTGCAGATGGAATCCGCCAATGACCGACACAATGTGATTTTCTCCGGTAACCTGTTTGGCATATTCGATAATGTTAGCTATTCCCGCGTGAGAGCAGCCTGTGACGACCACCAGCCCCTCTTCTGTCTTTATTGCCAGCGCAGAATCATCCATAACGTAATCATCAGTGATTTCGCCGTTATCATCCACCGTTTGGCCTACCGGTGTCAGCATCTCGAATTTATTGTCCCTTGGTATTTGACCAAGGAAGATGATGTTTTCAGTGAGTGTATAAGGTTTTTTGCTGCAAATTTTGTCGAAGAAGAGATCATTTTGATCGAATCTGTAGTTGATCCCTATAGATTTTGCATCAAAATACTTTGGGTTTAATGCATCTGGATGGCAAACCAAGTTTATCTTTTTCTCAGGCGTGAAATTTAGGCGATCATAATGTTGGGTTAAATGATTGAGGCCCCAGGTATGATCGTTATGCCCATGCGATAAAACGATACTATCGATAGTAGTTAAATCAATTTGCAACGTTTGCGCATTCTGCAAAAAAACATCCGAATATCCGGTATCGAAAAGGATTTTTTGTCCATCATGCTCAATCAGATAGGATACACCAGGCTCACCGACAAGATACCTGTCAATTAATGTATTATTATCAACCAGAACCGTTAATTGCATCAGCAAATCCTCGATGTTGCGCCAACAATATGAAAAGGAAACTCTTTCTATTATGGACCGGTGTTATGCCACATTCATTGCGGATAAGCAATTCACCAACATTTGGCTTGCAGGTTAATGCTGACTAGCCACCTGCAGGAAAAAGAATGGGCACAGCTAAAAAATTCGCAAAGCCCGCTTCTTGCTTGAGTTAGCCATTAATGCAGACGCGGCAACTATCGTGTCAATGGCAGCGGTGGCAGGGCAATCACTGTCTTTCATTCCTGACAACTTAACCTGTCTATGAGTATGCCGGTATTACGCCACGCCCTCGTGGTAGACCGAATGAACGCGACCGTCAGGTCGGGCCGTTCGACATCCACGATCCTGAGGGCTGCAGGGATGTGAATGCGCAGTCGCCCACATTGCTGACCTGACTTGATAAACGTCGTATTCAGTAGCATTGCTAATATTGATATATCTTATTTCTATTTGTTATTAATGAATCATTGACAGTATTTAGCTGAGCTGATTCAGCTTTGTCCCGGCAGGATAGAATTTTGTAAAAATTATGTAGTTAAAATTTAAAGGATTGTAATCAGCTCGCAAGGTAGAAAGATCGTCTGGATTTTATCCGCTATCTTGAAGGGGTTAATAAATCTGCGTTATAAATCAACCGCACTATTTAGAATGAAATGGAAATATCTGAATGCGTTATTCAGATAAATAGTGAAACAAATTTTATTATACTGGTAGCTTCAGGACAGGGTATGTTTATGAAGAATGGAATTATTCTATCAATCGCCGATCGTATCAAAGACGCGCTTCCCATACCAACAGACGAATTCAGGAAAAGGCTTGAAGAGGACTGTTATGTAATATGGAAACTACCGCAATTTTATATCCGGCAAATCACCCAGTCCTCCATCATTCCCGCCTGTACTGATTATATTGAAGCAAAAAATGCAGAGGTACATGGCGCTTATGGTTCTGCCCGCCATTAAAACCAATGGTGGAATCATTCGCAAAGTTCTGTTTGTCACCGTCGGTGCGATGATGGTGACGCTTTCAGTAAAATATTTTACATGAGTATGAAATGGCAATGGTCAATGAAAATATCGTCATTCGTCTGGCGCAAGACGTAGACATCCCTGAGGTGAAACAACTGCTGGAGCGCTATCACGCTAAAAATCTTGCAGGCGAGCAGCGGGCGAATGGATTTGTCACCACCGATATGACGCAGCAGCAATTAAGCGAACTGAGTTCAGCCGAAAGTGGTGTGGTGATCGCTGTTGATCGTTCATGTGACAAGGTTATTGGCCTGTTGCTCGGCGGATCGTGGGAATTTCTCAGCCCCTGGCCCATGTTTAAATATATGGCAAGTATTCTCAACGAATATCGCTACCAGGGGAAAAAACTGGATGCGGCTAGCTCATATCAGTATGGTCCCATCTGCGTCGCAGAAGAGTATCGTGGTCGGGGCGTGGGCGAGTTGCTGCTTGAGTATCAGCGCAAGGTGTTCGCCCCGCGTTATCCCGTCATCGTTACTTTCGTCAATGTACTGAACCCGCGCTCGTATGCGTTTCATACCCGCAACCAGTTCGAAGACATCGGTTTCTTTTACTTCAATGGCAATAAGTACCACATGATGGCATTACCAACCTCCTGAGCGTTGGGCTGAAACAGTGCGGTATACCCGGCGGGCGTCTTCGGCGCCTACCGGCATAAGCGCAGGTCCAGGTTAAGCCGGTGATTTGCCGAGCGCTGTTCTCTTCAGGGAAGGCTGAAAAGGAAAAGGGCCTACGTTTGCACGTAAGCCCTTGATATCTGGTGGCCCCTGTTGGGTTTGAACCAACGACCAAGCGATTATGAGTCGCCTGCTCTAACCACTGAGCTAAGGGGCCGTGGCGAGGGATTATAAAGTAACTGACGGTTGCAATCCAGCGTAAAGCGCGCAGCTGCTGTTTTTATAAACAATGCATTTTCAATCCTTTATAATCATGTTTTAGCCATACAGCCGGAGAAAACATGATTAGCGATATCCTTGCGCCGGGCCTGCGCGTTGTCTTTTGCGGTATCAACCCGGGGAAGTCCTCCGCCCATACCGGCTTTCATTTTGCCCATCCTGGCAATCGCTTCTGGAAGGTCATCCATCAGGCCGGGTTCACCGATCGGCAGCTCAGGCCGGAAGAGGAACTGCAGCTGCTGGATACGCGCTGCGGCATCACCATGCTGGTAGAGCGACCGACGGTGCAGGCCAGCGAGGTCGCCCTGCAGGAGTTGCGCAGCGGTGGCCGTGAGCTGGTGAGGAAGATTGAGGAGTATCAGCCGCAGGCGCTGGCGGTGCTCGGCAAGCAGGCCTTCGAGCTCGCCTTTAACCAGCGCGGCGCGAAGTGGGGGAAACAGCCTATGACCATCGGGACGACCCAGGTGTGGGTGCTGCCCAATCCCAGCGGCTTAAACCGGGCGACGCTCGATAAGCTGGTGGCGGCCTATCGTGAACTGGATGATGCCCTGGCGACCCGCGGCCAGTAGCGGAGAGAGGCGACTGTCCCCGGATGGCCACCTGAACGCCATAAAAAAAGCTCCCCGCAGGGAGCTTTTTAACAGGCTGTAGACGATGCCCCGCGACGATTAATCGTCGAGGAAGCTACGCAGCACTTCAGAACGGCTCGGGTGACGCAGTTTACGCAGCGCCTTCGCTTCGATCTGACGGATACGTTCGCGGGTAACGTCGAACTGTTTACCCACTTCTTCCAGCGTGTGGTCGGTGTTCATGTCGATACCGAAACGCATACGCAGGACTTTCGCTTCACGAGCGGTAAGGCCGGCCAGCACGTCGTGCGTTGCCGCACGCAGGCTCTCGGTGGTCGCGGAATCCAGCGGCAGCTCGAGGGTGGTATCCTCGATGAAATCCCCCAGATGCGAATCCTCATCGTCGCCGATCGGCGTTTCCATGGAGATAGGCTCTTTGGCGATCTTCAGCACCTTACGGATTTTGTCTTCCGGCATCAGCATACGCTCAGCCAGCTCTTCCGGGGTCGGTTCACGGCCCATCTCCTGCAGCATCTGACGGGAGATACGGTTGAGCTTGTTAATGGTCTCAATCATATGCACCGGAATACGGATGGTGCGCGCCTGATCCGCGATGGAGCGGGTGATCGCCTGACGGATCCACCAGGTAGCGTAGGTCGAGAACTTGTAGCCGCGACGGTATTCGAACTTATCAACCGCTTTCATCAGACCGATGTTGCCTTCCTGAATCAGATCGAGGAACTGCAGACCACGGTTGGTGTATTTCTTGGCGATAGAGATAACCAGACGCAAGTTCGCTTCCACCATCTCTTTCTTCGCACGGCGGGCTTTCGCTTCACCGATGGACATGCGACGGTTGATGTCTTTCACCTGTTCGATGGTCAGGCCGGTCTCTTCTTCGATCTGCTGCAGCTTCTGCAGGCCGCGCTGGACGTCTTCTTTCACTTCCAGCAGCTTCTCGGACCACGGCTTGTTCATTGCTACCGCAGCGTTGAACCAGGTTTCGCTGGTTTCGTTGCCGGTGAACAGCGTGATGAAGTTTTTCTTCGGCATTTTGCACTGCTCAACGCACAGCTTCATGATGATACGTTCCTGAGTACGAACGCGATCCATCATGCTGCGCATGCTGTTGACCAGGTAATCGAACTGCTTCGGCACCAGGCGGAACTGCTTGAAGACTTCAGACAGCTTCAGGATCTCTTCCTGGGCGGCGGCATGGCTACGACCTTTGGCTTTGATGGTGTCGCGCGTCAGCTCGTACTGGGTACGCAGCTCGGCGAACTTCTCACGGGCCAGCTCTGGGTCGATGCTGTTGTCGTCATCGCTGTTGTCGTCGGCGTCGTCATCTTCATCTTCGTCTTCGTCGTCATCCATCTCTTCCTGAGACAGCTCGGAGCCAACGTGCGTGGCGGTCGGCGCCATGTCTTCTTCGGCGTTCGGATCGACGAAACCGGTGATCAGATCGGACAGACGGGCTTCTTCCGCTTCGACGCGGTCGTACTGCTCAAGCAGGTAGGTGATCGCTTCCGGGTATTCGGCAACGGAGCACTGGACCTGGTTGATCCCATCTTCGATGCGTTTGGCGATGTCGATTTCGCCTTCACGGGTCAGCAGCTCTACGGTACCCATTTCACGCATGTACATGCGCACCGGGTCGGTCGTGCGTCCGATTTCGGATTCCACGCTGGAGAGCACCTGCGCGGCAGCTTCGGCAGCATCTTCATCCGCGGTGTTTTCGGCAAGCATCAGATCATCGGCATCCGGTGCTTCTTCCATCACCTGAATACCCATGTCGTTGATCATTTGGATGATGTCTTCGATCTGATCGGAATCGACGATATCTTCCGGCAGATGGTCATTGACCTCGGCATAGGTCAGATAGCCTTGCTCCTTACCACGTTGGACAAGAAGCTTCAGCTGTGACTGCGGGTTTTGCTCCATAAGACGGTATCCACACTTAATTCGTTTGATTGGTGTCGGCAGGCGGGCTGTCGACATTTAAAGCGAGGGCGTACTTATATTATTGCCGCTGCGCCTCTGCGCGGCTGTCGGGGGCTTCCCGATCGATACTCGGCACTTAAGCCGTTAAATACTTTTCCCTCGCGTTGTTCTGCGTTTTCTTACTGCTTTGATACAACGTGAAGGATATTGTCTGTCATTTATTTTTTCGCCAGCTCCTGGCTGATGGTCCAGAGTTCCCGGCGTTCTTCACTGCTTAAACCGTGTGTGCGATCGCGAGCTATCAACTCTTCCTGTCGCAGTTCCAGCAGTGAATCAAACATATGGTTAAGCGAGTCGGTGAAGGTTTTTTCAGCGATATCTTTATCTGCTATATCGTCCCACATCGACAGTTTTTCAAGGGTTGCAGCCTCTTTTGTGCCGCGATATTGCTCTAAAAGTTGCCCGGTCGTCAGACCAGGTTGCGCCAGACAGCTTTTCACCAGCTCGCTGAACAGGCTAAGGCCTGGCATTTTGCGCGAGTCCAGTCCCTCCAGCGGCGGGACTAACGGCGCCAGATCCGGGTTTTGCACCAGCAGTCCTATCAGTATACGCATGGTCGTGCGTTTTAGCTGTGGCGCGGGACGCGGCGCGCCATTTTCAGACTGTTTTGGCATTAAACGTTCAAGCTGTGCGTCATCTAAAATGCCCAGCTTGTTGCCCAGCTCCTGACGCAAGTAGATGCGCAGCGTTTCGCCCGGGACCTGGGTTATCAGCGGCAGCGCCAGCGTGCTCAGCTGCGCGCGCCCGTCCGGGGTACTCAGATCGACCTGCGGCAGCAGGCTGTTAAACAAGAACGTGGAGAGCGGCTGAGCCTGCACCATCCGCGCCTCAAACGCCGCTTTGCCCTCTTTACGCACCAGCGTATCCGGGTCTTCGCCGTCAGGCAGAAACATAAAACGCAGCTGGCGGCCATCGGTCATGTACGGCAGCGCCGTCTCCAGCGCGCGCCAGGCGGCATCGCGGCCGGCCCGGTCGCCGTCGTAGCAGCAGATGACGTTATTGGTCACCCGAAACAGCAGCTGGATATGGTCGGCCGTGGTCGAGGTGCCCAGCGAGGCCACGGCATAGTTGATGTCGTATTGCGCCAGCGCCACGACGTCCATATACCCTTCGACAACCAGCAAACGCGGTGGTTCGGGATTGTCCTGCTGCGCTTCATACAGGCCATACAGCTGACGGCCTTTATGGAATATGTCGGTTTCCGGGGAGTTCAGATACTTCGGCAGGGCATCGCCCAGCACTCGTCCGCCAAACCCAATTACCCGGCCTCGCTTATCGCGGATGGGGAACATCACCCGTTCGCGGAAGCGGTCGTAACTGCGTCCCTGATCGTTGGTGACCAGCATGCCGGCATCAATAAGCGACTGGCGGTTTTCCTGATTGCCGCCAAAACGTTTTAAAACGTTATCCCAACCCGGGGGAGCATAGCCGATGGCAAAGCGCGTAATCACCTCGCTGCTTAACCCCCGTTTTGCCAGGTACTGGCGCGCAGGGTCGGCGGCGGGCTGCATCAGAGACTGTTGGTAAAACGCATTCAGCCCATCCAGTAACTGGTAGAGGTTCTGCCGTTGATGGCGCTCTATCTGGCTGGGTCCGTTGCCTGCTTCATAAGGCACTTCAAGGTTGTGCATGGCGGCCAGCTCTTCGACCGTTTCCACGAACTCGAGCTTGTCGTAGTTCATCAGGAAGTCGATAGCATTGCCGTGCGCCCCGCAGCCGAAGCAGTGGTAAAACTGTTTTTCACCGTTGACGGTGAAAGAGGGGGTTTTTTCGTTATGGAACGGACAGCACGCGTGAAAATTTTTGCCCTGCTTTTTCAGCTTTACCCGCGCATCGATCAGATCGACGATGTCGGTTCTGGCAAGCAGATCGCTAATAAATACACGTGGAATTCGTCCAGCCATAAGCCCCGTTATTTCTGATGACTATAAACGAAAATAAGCCGCGCATTCCTTTCGGAAGCACGGCCTTACAACTACAACTCGGTCTGAATTGAGAGCGTCGCTCTCAACAGATTAGTACAGACGAGTACGGCGTGCGTTTTCGCGAGCCAGTTTCTTCGCGTGACGTTTCACTGCAGAAGCTTTAGCGCGCTTACGTTCGGTAGTCGGTTTTTCATAGAACTCACGACGACGAACTTCCGCCAGAACACCTGCTTTTTCGCAGGAACGCTTGAAGCGACGCAGAGCTACGTCGAACGGCTCGTTTTCACGTACTTTAATTACCGGCATGTGCCTCTCACCTTTGATTAATTCGGTTTGCCGCTGGCCGCAATGCCAGCTTATTTCAAAATGGTGCGGAATTTTACTGCAACTACTGCTGCTTTGTAAAGCACCGGCGCCTTTTTTGAAAGGGACTTTTATAAGGGTGAGGAGTATACACGAAGAGAGCACCAGGGGTGAGCAAAGTTTTACATCGCCGGTCATTGGACCTACACTGCGCGGTATTGAAGCGAGGTAAAACAACTCATGCGTGTACTGGGCATTGAAACATCCTGCGATGAAACCGGCATCGCGATTTATGACGACCAGCAAGGTCTGTTAGCCAACCAACTGTATAGTCAGGTGAAACTGCATGCGGACTACGGCGGCGTGGTGCCGGAGCTGGCATCGCGCGACCACGTGCGCAAAACGGTGCCGCTGATTCAGGCGGCGCTGAAAGAAGCCGGTCTGACGGCGAAAGATATCGACGCCGTCGCCTATACGGCGGGTCCTGGCCTGGTCGGCGCGCTGCTGGTCGGGGCGACCGTTGGCCGGTCGCTGGCCTTCGCCTGGAACGTGCCGGCGATCCCGGTACACCATATGGAAGGGCACCTGCTGGCGCCGATGCTGGAAGATAACCCACCGGCGTTCCCGTTCGTCGCGCTGCTGGTTTCCGGCGGCCACACCCAGTTGATTAGCGTCACTGGTATTGGTCAGTATGAACTGCTGGGCGAGTCGATTGACGATGCGGCGGGCGAAGCCTTTGATAAGACGGCGAAACTGCTGGGACTGGATTATCCCGGCGGGCCGATGCTGTCGAAAATGGCCGCTCAGGGCACCGAAGGCCGCTTTGTCTTCCCGCGGCCGATGACCGACCGCCCGGGGCTCGATTTCAGCTTCTCAGGCCTGAAAACTTTCGCCGCCAACACCATTCGTAATAATGGCGACGATGAGCAAACCCGCGCCGACATCGCCCGGGCATTTGAGGATGCGGTCGTCGATACGCTGATGATTAAATGTCGCCGCGCGCTGGAGCAAACCGGCTTTAAGCGTCTGGTGATGGCGGGAGGCGTGAGCGCCAACCGTACCCTGCGGGCGAAGCTGGCGGAGATGATGCAAAAACGCGGCGGCGAGGTGTTCTACGCCCGCCCTGAGTTCTGTACTGACAACGGCGCGATGATCGCCTACGCCGGCATGGTGCGTCTGCAAACCGGCGCCAAAGCCGAGCTCGGCGTGACGGTTCGTCCGCGCTGGCCGCTGGCCGAGCTGCCTGCCGCCTAACGCATCCTGAAACAGGCCGACGTCACGTCGGCCTGCCTTCCTGACTACTCCATACTTTTACACAGCGAGCAGATGGCTCCCTGATGCTTGTGTGAGTGCATCACATCCGGGCGCTCGTACTCTTCCTCACAGCTAACGCATTGATACACGGTGGTGGAGGCGTTCCCCGCCGCGTCATAGCGCGGCTCGGCGATGCCGTCATCCACCTGCTTAATATAGTAGCGCCCGCGGGTAAGGAGTCCCATCAGCGGGGTCATGACAAAGGCGACGACCAGCGCAATCAGCGGCGAGAACGGCGCCAGCGTCGCGCCCAGCAGGCCGAAGAAGGCGCAGATCGACAGCCCGGCGGCCAGACCAAAGGAGACCACGCCCACCGGGTTAACGTTGTAGATCATGCCGCGACGATACTCCGGCTGCGCCGGGGCCAGCTTGAGCAAGCCTTTATTAAAGGTGATGTCGGTCGCCACCACCACGACCCAGGCGATGGCGAAGTTGGAGTAAAAGCCGAGGATCCACGACAAGGCGCTGAACATATCGCCTTCCATCAGCGCCAGGGCAATCGCCAGGTTGACCACCACAAAAATAATCCGTCCCGGATAGCGTTTGGTGGTGCGGGTCCAGGCGCTGGTCCACGCCAGCGAGCCTGAATAGGCATTGGTGACATTAATTTTGATCTGCGAGATCACCACCAGCACCACCGCCAGCGTCAGGGCCAGCCAGCCGGGCACCAGGTTATCGAAGACGCTGACGAACTGCTGCACCGGTTCGGTATTGTGCACCGCCGGGAAACGGGTCAACAGATAGAAGCCGAGGAAGGCGCCGATGATCTGTTTGATCGCGCCTAACACCACCCAGCCCGGGCCGGCGGAAAAGACCGCCAGCCACCAGCTTTTACGGTTCTCCGCGGTCTTAGGCGGCATAAAGCGCAGGTAATCAATTTGCTCGCCAATCTGCATGATCAGCGACAGGCATACCCCGGCGCCGAGCATGATGGCGGTGATATCCACCGTCGACGCGCTGTTTTTACCGGCGAAATGCAGGAAGCCGTCCACCAGCTGCGGATCTTTGACAATCAGCCACACCACCGGCACCACCATCAGCACCAGCCACAGCGGGGTGGTCCATACCTGCAGGCGGGTCAGGGCTTTCATGCCATAGACCACCAGCGGGAGCACCATCAGGGTGGCGATCAGATACCCCATCCACAGCGGGATCCCGAGGCCCACCAGCAGCCCCTGGGCCATGATCGAGCCTTCGAGGGCGAAGAAGATAAAGGTGAAGCCGGCAAAAATAATGCTGGTGATCACCGAGCCGAAATAGCCGAAGCCGGCGCTGCGGGTGATCAGGTCAAGGTCAATGTTGTAGCGCGCGGCGGTGATCGCCAGCGGAATGCCGGTGAGGAAGATCACCAGCGCCGCCACCAGGATCGAATAGATGGCGTTGCTGGTGCCCCAGGCCATACCGATGCTGGCGCCGATGGAAAAGTCGGCCAGGTAGGCGATGCCGCCCAGCGCCGTGACCGCGACGACGCCCGGTCCCCAGCGGCGGAAGCTCAGCGGGGCATAACGTAAGGTGTAATCTTCTAAGGTTTCCCGGGAGCCGGAAGTCCGCGTTGTCGCAGGTAATTCAGGGTTGAGATCCAGTGATGACATAGTCATTCCTTAATGGTTAGGCATGACTTGAATTAGCAAACCTTATGCCATATTGCAGGGCAGGCGTGGCGGGGAGGGTGGTGCAGGGTGATAGAAGAGAGAGCAGGGGCTGCACCATCCGGACGCGCCTGCGCCCGGCTGGTGCAACAGGCCTATTTGCCGAGCATGCCTTTGTCTTCGAGGAAGGCGATAATGGTGCTCAGGCCGTCGCCCTGCTTCAGGTTGGTGAAGGTCCATGGGCGATCGCCGCGCATACGCTGGGTATCGCTTGCCATCACCTCCAGCGACGCGCCCACATAGGGGGCAAGGTCGGTTTTATTGATCACCAGAAAATCGGATTTGGTGATCCCCGGTCCGCCTTTGCGCGGGATCTTCTCCCCTTCGGCCACATCGATGACGTAGATGGTCAGATCCGCCAGCTCCGGGCTGAAGGTGGCGCTCAGGTTATCGCCGCCGCTTTCCACGAAGATAAGGTCGAGGTTACCGAACTTTTCACTCAGCGCTTCCACGGCGGCGAGGTTCATTGAGGCATCTTCGCGGATCGCCGTATGCGGGCAGCCGCCGGTTTCCACACCGACGATGCGTTCAGGCGCCAGCGCGCCCGCTTCGGTGAGGATGCGCTGATCTTCTTTGGTATAGATGTCGTTAGTGACCACCGCCAGCTGCCAGGTATCACGCATCGCTTTGCACAGCGCTTCCAGCAGAGCGGTTTTACCGGAGCCGACCGGGCCGCCGACGCCGACGCGCAGCGGGTGTTTATAAGAGTTCATGGCTTCTCCTAGGAACGGAATAATCGGGAGTATTGGGTTTCATGCCGGGCCGAGGCGATAGCGGCGAGCGGGGTGGCCGATCCGATATCGCCGTCCGGCGCGGCCAGCGCGCGGGGCATCTCGGCCGCGTAGTGGTCGCAAAGACGTAAAATCAGCTGCTGGGCGGCCTGCTGACCGAAGGGCACCAGCTTGACGCCGGCCATCACGGCGCTCTCAATCCAGCTGTAGCCCAGGCTGAGGGCCATCTCGGGCAGTGCGATGCGCCAGCGCACGCCGAGCCAGGCCATCCCGGCGAGCTGGC
Organism: Klebsiella sp. SWET4; assembly: GCF_024296565.1. Lineage (NCBI taxonomy): Bacteria > Pseudomonadati > Pseudomonadota > Gammaproteobacteria > Enterobacterales > Enterobacteriaceae > Klebsiella > Klebsiella sp. SWET4. The sequence goes on from NZ_JANCOB010000002.1 coordinate 202,476, forward strand.
TTTGCTGGCACAGCGTGCGCCACGCCGGCGGACAGTCCGGCTGCCAGTCGCTCAGCAGACGGGCAAACGCCGCGCCGCGGTTGCGCTCTTCCTCCCGCAGTTCACGAGTTTCCCGGCAGGCCAGCAGATAGGCGGTCCAGCGCTGGGCCGCAGCGATATCGCCTTGTTCGCAGGCGCGGTACAGGCGGGCGAACAGCGGCAGGTCAACGGTAAAAAAGCCTTCCGTCATCTGGCGTCGCTGCCAGCGCTCGAAGGCCGCGACGTCCGGCACCCAGCCGGCTTCCACAGCCCACTCCAGCCCCTGGGACCAGCTGTAACCGCCTATCGGCAGGTTGCTGCTGGCCAGCTGCATCAGCCGCAGGCGTTGTTCCGCTGTCGACATGCTAGTGGCTGTGAGCGTGGTGGGCATGATGAGCATGATGATGACCGTGGCTTTCGCTGGCGTAAGCGCCGGCTTCCGGCTCGAACGGCAGCTGGCCAAAGGTCACCGTCAGGCCGAACTGGCGCAGCATATCGTCCAGCACGTGATCGTGATGGTAGCGCAGCTCGCCCGGCATGATCTGCAGCGGCACGTGACGGTTGCCGAGGTGGTAGCAGGCCTTCGCCAGCATAAACGGATCGTCGCAGCGCACTACCGACACCCCTTCATCAGCGGCAATCACCTGCACAAACTCGGTGCCTTCTTCGTTGCTGAGCACATCGCCGCCGCGCAGCAGCAGGCCGCGGGGCAGCAGCAGACCGGCTTCCCGGCCATCGTTGAGGGTGACCTTAACCCGGCTTTTGACGCGAACGTCAATCGGCAGCGTAACGCTGGCGGTCGCGGCGGCGGGGGTCTCCAGACGTTGAGTTAAATAAAGCATCCGCTCTCCTTAAAACAGAAAATATCGTTGCGCCATCGGCAGAACGTCTGCCGGCTCGCTGGTGATGAGTTCGCCATCCACCCGCACCTCATAAGTCTGCGCGTCGACGGTGATGTTAGGCTGCAGGCTGTTGTGCACCATGTCGGCTTTCTGCACCGTACGGCAGCCTTTTACCACGGCGATCGCGCTGCGCAGGTTCAGCCGTTCGGCAACGCCGTTGTCCGCCGCCGCCTGCGACAGGAAGGTGAGGCGGCAGTGATGGCGGGCGCTGCCCAGGGCGCCAAACATCGGACGGTAGTGCACCGGCTGCGGGGTCGGAATCGAGGCATTGATATCGCCCATCGGCGCGATGGCGATCATGCCGCCTTTGATCACGGTGGCCGGTTTCACACCAAAGAAGGCTGGTGACCAAACCACGAGGTCCGCCAGCTTACCCACCTCAATGGATCCGACTTCGTGCGCGATGCCGTGGGTCAGCGCCGGGTTGATAGTGTATTTGGCGATGTAGCGCTTCACACGGAAGTTGTCGTTATCCCCGGTCTCTTCCGCCAGCGCTCCGCGCTGTACCTTCATGCGATGCGCCACCTGCCAGGTGCGGAGAACCACTTCCCCGACGCGACCCATGGCCTGCGAATCGGAGGAGGTGAGCGAGAAAGCGCCGAGGTCGTGCAGCACGTCTTCCGCGGCGATGGTTTCCCGGCGAATGCGCGATTCGGCAAAGGCCACGTCCTCAGCAATGTCCGGGTCCAGATGGTGGCAGACCATCAGCATATCGAGATGTTCATCGATGGTGTTGAGGGTGTAGGGCAGCGTTGGGTTGGTGGACGACGGCAAAATGTTCGGATGGGCGCAGGCGGTGATGATGTCCGGCGCATGGCCGCCGCCGGCCCCTTCGGTATGGAAGGTGTGAATAGTGCGCCCGCCGATGGCGGCGAGGGTATCTTCCACAAAACCGGACTCATTGAGGGTGTCGCTGTGCAGGGCGACCTGAATGTCCATTTCATCGGCGACGGTTAACGCACAGTCGATCGCCGCCGGGGTGGCGCCCCAGTCCTCATGAATTTTCAGGCCAATGACGCCCGCCGCTACCTGCTCGCGCAGGGCATCCGGCTGAGAAACGTTGCCCTTGCCCAGCAGGCCGATATTGACCGGCAGGCTGTCGGCCGCTTGCAGCATGCGTGAGATATACCAGGGGCCCGGGGTGCAGGTGGTGGCATGGGTGCCCGCGGCTGGGCCGGTGCCGCCGCCGACCATGGTGGTCACGCCGGAGACCAGCGCCTCTTCCGCCTGCTGCGGACAGATCCAGTGAATATGGGTATCGATCCCGCCGGCGGTGACGATCTTGCCTTCGGCGGCAATCACTTCCGTCGCGGCGCCGATGGGGATGGTGACGTTGGGCTGGATATCGGGATTGCCGGCTTTGCCGATGGCGAAGATCCGGCCGTCCTTCACGCCGATATCGGCCTTGACGATCCCCCAGTGATCAACGATCAGCGCGTTGGTGAGCACCAGATCGACACAGTCGGCGGCCAGCATCTGTCCCTGACCCATCCCGTCGCGGATCACTTTGCCGCCGCCGAATTTGACCTCTTCTCCGTAGGTGGTCAAATCATCTTCCACCTCGATCCACAGCTCGGTATCGGCCAGGCGCACCTTGTCGCCGACGGTGGGGCCGAACATATCGGCATAGGCCTGGCGTGAAATATTACTCATCGTTTGCCTCCAGAGGGCCCATGACCTCGCCGCGGAAGCCGAAGACAGCGCGGTGACCGGCGAAGGCCACCAGCTCGACCTCGCGTTTCTGGCCGGGTTCAAAACGTACCGCCGTGCCGGCCGGGATATTCAGGCGATAGCCAGTGACCTGCTGACGGTCGAACTTCAGCGCCGGGTTGACCTCGGCGAAATGGTAGTGCGAACCGACCTGAATCGGTCGATCGCCGTGGTTCTCAACGACCACGCGGCAGGTCGCCCGGCCGGTATTCAGGCCTATCTGACCGGGCTTAACGTGATATTCACCGGGGATCATGGCGCTACCTCAGATTATCGGGTTGTGAACGGTGACCAGCTTCGAACCGTCCGGAAAGGTGGCTTCGACCTGGATATCCGGGATCATTTCCGGGACGCCCTCCATCACCTGCTCGCGGGTCAGGACGTGACGGCCTTCCTCCATCAGTGAGGCCACGCTTTTGCCGTCGCGGGCGCCTTCCATAATAAAGGCGCTGATGAGGGCCACGGACTCCGGATAGTTGAGCTTCAGGCCGCGGGCCAGGCGGCGTTCCGCCACCAGCGCGGCGGTAAACAGCAACAGCTTGTCTTTTTCTCGGGGGGTCAGTTCCATAACGTTCTCTTAAGTCAGCCAGATTCGGGGAAGTACGGGGGATTTGCCGGTGAGATGAGGGCGCAGAAACTGCCAGACGTCGCGCATCACCTGTTGGCAAATCAGATTATCGTCACTGAGGAAACGCACCGTCAGCAGGCGGTCGGTCAGGCTGGCGCCAGCGTAGAGACCGAGCGGCGCCAGCGCGTCGCGCACCCCGTCGAGCAGGGCATCGGTAGCCGGATAGCACAGCAAAGTGCCGACCCAGGGACATTCGGCGACGCTGGACAGCTCTCCCTCCTGCAGGTGCAGGCGCTCAACCAGCAGCGGTATCTCATCCACCCACACTTCCAGCCGGTTGCTGAGGGTGCCGTGGCTGAAGGTTTCACCAATCACCGGGCGGCCAAGGCAGAGCAGATCCCAGGCCAGCAGCGTGCTGGAGGCGCAAAGATGAAAGGTGGTGGACAGCCGGGCATTGGCCCCGGGAAAGAAGATGGCATCCTGCGGGAGCCACTCCAGGGTCGCCTGCGGGGCGAGGGTCAACTGCTGGCGCAATAGCGCTTGCGCACCGCTGCTGCGGTAAAACTTGCTGGCGCCAGGCATGGTTATCAGCGTATGGCAGCCGGGGTCAAGGTGGGCGCTAATTGTCAGCTCATCACCGCCGACGATGCCACCGGGCGGGTGAAGCAGATAGAGGTGACAGGTCTCTTCTTCCGGGTAAAACGGGCGCTGGACGGTCAGCGGGCCGACGTGTTGGGCGCTGGCGAGAACGGTCTTGCCTCCGGCCTGCTGAAAGCGGAGATCCAGCGTAGCCTGCCAGCCTTTTTTGAGTGGTGGTAACACGGTGCCGTGCAATGTTGCGCCCCTGCAAAATCAAGATAAAACAGCAGCAATGAGTATTGATCGGCGGGAGTTTATCCCGGTCATACGAAACGCTTATGTCATTCGTTACCCGGCGCGTCGCGACGGGCGCGAGGGGAAAGCGGTATAACCGCTCCGGATTATTCACCCGGATAATCTTTGCCGTCAATATCCTTATCCGCTGACTGGCCGCGGCGGATAAGGCGGGAGGGCGGGCCCGTCCCCGATGCCAGCAGGCGGCGGAACTTTTGCTTTTAGTTGCCGATAACGCGTTGTTATAAAAGGGGGATGCGGCGATTACCGCGTATCATGACGACGTGGAGCAAAAGTGCGGGTGAGATGGGCAAACAGGCCCGGGGATCCTCCCGGCAGACGGGGCCGGGAGGGGAGATTATTTCTGCTCTGGCGCTTTTTTCTTCTTCATCCGGGTCCAGATTTTGCTCTCCTGGCGGCGCCACAGACGCTGAATGTTGTCGTGATGGCGCAGGAGGATCAGGCAGGAGAGCATCGACACCGGAAAAGTGTACTGCGGTTTAAACCACCAGACGTAGAAAGGCGCGATAAGCGCGCTGACGATAGCGCCAAGGGATGAGTAGCCGCTGAGCAGGATGGTCAGCAGCCAGGTCCCGGCCATCACCCCGGTCAGATCGAGACCGATGGGGGCGATAGCGCCGAAGGCCGTGGCGACGCCTTTACCGCCGCGGAAATGAAAGAAGACTGGCCAGATATGGCCCACGCAGGCGGCAATCGCCACTAACCCCAGCCAGAACGGCGTAAGGCCCAGCGCCCAGGCGCCCCACACCGGGAGCATGCCCTTCAGCACATCAAAAATAAGTACCGCTACGGCCGCCCCTTTTCCGCCAATTCGTAGTACGTTAGTGGCCCCGGGGTTGCCTGAGCCGCTGTCGCGTGGGTCGGGCAGGCCAGCAAGGCGACATACCAGAATGGCGCTGGAAATGGAGCCGCAGAGGTAGGCGAGGAGTACCAGTCCAGGCGCGATTGCACTCATAACGCTGTTCCGTTTTGAAAATGTCGTTGTATTCTCTGCATCTGTGGATAATACGCATAATTCGCCGGAAGTGGTATCCGGTTTAGCTAAAAAGCAGGCAGGGCGTGATGGATATTGTATTTATAGAGCAACTTTCGGTAATCACCACCATTGGTGTTTATGACTGGGAACAAACCATTGAGCAGAAGCTGGTGTTCGATATCGAAATTGCATGGGATAACCGCAAGGCGGCCGCCAGCGATGATGTCAGCGACTGCCTCAGCTATGCTGATATCAGCGAGCGAGTGATCGCGCATGTGGAGGGGGGAAAATTCGCGTTAGTGGAGCGGGTGGCGGAAGAAGTGGCCGACCTGCTGCTGGAAACATTCCAGTCGCCATGGGTGCGTATTAAAGTCAGCAAACCTGGCGCCGTAGCCCGCGCGGCAAATGTCGGTGTGATTATTGAACGTGGCCTTAATCTGAAACAAAACTTTTCAGGTCATACTTGTTAAACAAATTGCGTTTATACCGGTCATAGCATCCGGTCATCAGGCAATTTTACTGGCGATGTCCTTCCAGAACGGTGGACGAATCCGTGTGTACTTCCTGTACGCTGCGGATTACGCGCGCTCTGGCTGTCGGGTTGCGCCTGTTGATCGATAATGTGTTCCTGGTTTTTTTCATTTTACTTTTTTAAAGGGTTTAATTGGATGAGCGATATACACTCGCTGCTGGTGGCGGCAATATTGGGTGTGGTTGAGGGTTTGACAGAGTTTTTACCTGTTTCCAGTACCGGTCATATGATTATTGTTGGTCACCTGCTGGGGTTTGAAGGTGATACCGCAAATACCTTTGAAGTGGTGATTCAGTTAGGTTCGATACTCGCCGTGGTGGTGATGTTCTGGCGTCGTTTGTTCGGTCTGATCGGCATCCATTTTGGCAAGCCGCCGGAGCATGAAGGCAAAGGCAGCGGTCGCTTGTCGCTTATCCATATCCTCCTCGGCATGATCCCCGCGGTGGTGCTGGGGCTGATTTTCCACGACACCATTAAATCCTTATTTAACCCGGTAAACGTGATGTACGCCCTGATTGTCGGCGGCGTATTGCTGATTGCGGCGGAAGTACTCAAGCCGAAACAGCCGCGCGCGGTCGGGATTGACGATATGACCTATCGTCAGGCGTTTGTCATCGGCTGCTTTCAGTGTCTGGCGCTGTGGCCGGGGTTCTCGCGCTCGGGGGCGACTATCTCCGGCGGCATGCTGATGGGTGTCAGCCGCTACGCGGCGTCGGAGTTCTCTTTCCTGCTGGCGGTACCGATGATGATGGGCGCCACCGTGCTGGACGTCTACAAGAGCATCGGCTTCCTGAACATGGGCGATGTGCCGATGTTTGCCGTCGGCTTCGTGATGGCGTTTATCGTGGCGCTGATTGCGATTAAAACCTTCCTGCAGCTGATCAAGCGGATCTCGTTTATCCCGTTCGCTATCTACCGCTTTATCGTGGCGGCAGCCGTTTACGTGGTCTTCTTCTAAGACCAGTGCCCTCAGCCTTGCGGCTGGGGGCAACGCTGTTCCTTCCACTGCGCCACCGCAGCAATTCTCCGCCGCGTCAGCTCTTCGCGAATTTCCGCCCCTTTAAAGCCCGCCGCCACGACCTCTTTGGTGGAGACAGACTGCGCCACTTCCCAGGCCTCCAGAAGCAGGCGCCCCTGCGGGTAATCGCTGGCCTCGAAACCGGTGCGTCCGCGGACGTCGGCTTCGCTGGTGAGGGCGATCTGCTGCACGCGCTGCGGTTTACGCCAGGCGTCAATGCTGTCGAAGAGTTTGACGAGGGTTTTCGGCTGCAGGATCGGCAGGGTGTGGATCAAGTCATGGTACTCCGCCACCAGTTTCGCGAGATCGCGGATATCGTTTGGCACCCGCAGACGCGCGCAGAGCTGTTCTACCAGCTTGACTCCCGCCGGGCCATGGCCGTGGTGACGCGGCCAGAGCGCTTTCGGCGTCAGTCCTTTACCGAGGTCATGACACAGGGTGGCGAAACGCACGTCGACATCCGGCGACAGCATCGCGGCCATCGTGACGGTCATCAGGGTGTGCAGGCCGGTGTCGATTTCCGGGTGCCACTTCGCCGGGGCCGGCACGCCGTATAGCGCGTCAATTTCCGGAAACAGCACCTTAAGAGCCTGGCAGTCGCGCAGCGTCTGGAAAAAGACCTGCGGATTGCGGGTGGTTAACGCGCTTTCCGTCTCTTTCCACACCCGCTCCGGCGTTAAATGCGCCAGCTCACCGGCCTCAACCATCGCATGCATCAGGGCCTGGGTTTCTTCGGCAATGCGAAAGCCCAGATGCGCATAGCGGGCAGCAAAGCGCGCCACACGCAGCACGCGCAGCGGATCTTCGCTAAAGGCGGGAGAGACATGGCGCAGCAGGCGCAGGCGAAGATCGTTTTGCCCGCCGTAGGGGTCGATGATCGTGCCATCGGCATCCTGGGCGAGGGCGTTGACCGTCAGGTCGCGGCGCAGCAGATCGGCTTCGAGGGTCACGTCCGGGGCGGCATAGCAGGTAAAACCGGTATAGCCCGCGCCGGATTTGCGCTCGGTACGGGCCAGGGCATACTCCTCCCGGCTTTGCGGATGGAGGAACACGGGAAAGTCGCGGCCTACCTGTTGGTAGCCCGCGTCAAGCATCTGTTGCGGGGTGGCGCCCACCACCACCCAGTCTCGGTCTTTGACCGGCAGCCCTAATAGCGCATCGCGCACCGCACCGCCGACCAGATAGCTCTTCACGCCCGATTCTCCCGTATCTGTTTTTCGCAAGATGATACGTAAGTCTGGCAGAGAAGACGAATTAGTTCATCCACCGGTCTTTACGTTTGCGGCTTGGCACCAGATGCGGCAGCACCAGACCCAGCAGCAGACCGACGCCGAGCACGCCGCCGCCGTACATGAACCACTGCATGATAATGGTGCGCTGTTTGTCATCAAGCTGCAGATTCGCCGCATTCACCTTCTTCTGCGCGACCACCAGCTCGTTTTTCAACTTCTGGTTCTCGTCCTTCAGCGCGTTAATCGCGCTGTCGCTGCCGGCGACTTTCTTCTGCATATCCGCCGTGCGCTGGTTCCAGGTGGCGTCGATGTTGTTCAGCTTATCGGTCAGCGTTTTGACCTGGTTTTCCAGATCCGGGACGCGGGTGCGCAGGCTGGGCTCATTGCTCAGCTCTTTCAACGGGATCCAGGCGGTACGGCCATTGCTGTCGCGGACCTGCGCGTAACTGGTGCTGTCGTTCGTTTGCAGCACCGACACTTCTTCCCCGGCGTTGATGGTGCCGACCAGACGATAATTATCGCCCGGGCCGCTGCGAACCCAGGTGTTCAGCTCATCGGAAACGTAGCGCTTTTCTTCTGCGTGAACCGCCGTAGCGGCGCTAAGCGCGAGCAAAGTAAAAGTAATCAGGCGTAATTTTGGCATCAGGTCATCGTTTGGTCATAAAAAGTGGAACGATAGTAGAGGCATCGCCAGAGCGACGCAAAGTTTTCCACCACAATCGGAATCATCCAGGAGGTGGCCCGGCAAAAAGCGCGTTGCATGGCGATTCGCCGCAAAATACTATCTACTGACAAAAAATATCGTCGTAAGTTCGCCGCAATTTGTCGGCGCAGCACAGAAGCGGAAGAATTCAGTCATGGCTCAAGAAATCGAACTCAAGTTTATCGTCGCTCAGAATGGGGTAGAGACGCTGCGCGAGCAGCTCAATGCGCTCGAGGCGAAACATACGCCTGCGGGCCAGTTACTGAACATTTATTACGAAACCGCCGATAACTGGCTGCGTCGTCACGATATGGGGCTGCGCATCCGCGGCGACCAGGGGCGTTATGAAATGACGCTGAAAATTGCCGGCCGGGTGGTAGGGGGGCTGCACCAGCGTCCGGAATACAATATCCCACTGGATAAACCGGAGCTGGCGCTTGAGCGCCTGCCGGCGGAGGTCTGGCCGCAAGGCGAGCTCCCGGCCGCGCTGGCGGAGCATGTCCAGCCGCTGTTCAGCACTGATTTTGCCCGTGAACGTTGGGTGATACAGGAAGGGAATAGTGAGATTGAGATCGCCCTCGATCGCGGCGAAGTGAAGGCTGGCGAACATCAGGAGCCGATCTGCGAACTGGAGCTGGAGCTGCTTGCCGGGGAGACTGCCGATCTGCTGCGCCTTGCGCACCGTCTGCTGGAGAGCGGCGTCCTGCGTCAGGGGAGCCTGAGCAAAGCCGCGCGCGGGTATCATCTGGCGCAAGGCAATGGCGAGCGTCCCGTCACCTCGCTGACGGTGCTGACGGTGGCGGCGAAGGCCAGCGTGGAGCAGGGGCTGGAGGCGGCGCTGGAGAGCGCCCTGGCGCACTGGCTGTATCACGACGAAGTATGGCTGCGCGGCAATGCGAAAGCCAAAGCGGAAATCCTGCTGGCGTTAGCCCGCGTGCGCCATACCCTCGTGCTGTTCGGCGGCATCGTGCCGCGTAAGGCGACCACCCAGCTCCGCGCGTTGCTGAACGACGCCGAAGCCGTTCTGCTGGCCGCGGACACCGCCGACGAGGCGTTATTCCGCACCGAGGTCGTCGGCGCCAAACTGGCCCTGACCGAATGGCTGGTCCAGCGCGGCTGGCGTCCGTTCCTCAACGAGGCGGGAGAGAAAAAAATAGCCGGATCGTTCAAACGGTTTGCCGATATTAACCTCTCGCGGGTGGCGGCCGAGCTGCGCGGCGCCGTGCAGCATCTGGCGGTCGAAGATGCCGCCGACCAGTTGCCGAAGCTGTCCCGTGACATCGACAGCGTCCAGCTGCTGGCGGGCGCCTATGGCGACGCCGTCGCGCCGTGGCTGGAGAACTGGCAGGAGCTTCACCGTGCAATAGCACATGACGATCGCAGCGTCTTTGAATATTTCCGTCGCCAGGCGCTGGCTGCCGAGCCGTTCTGGCTGCATAGTGGAAAACGATAATTTCAGGCCAGGGAGCCCTTATGATGCCGCTTTCTCCGCAATTACAGCAGCACTGGCAGACGGTCGCTGACCGTCTGCCAGCGGATTTTCCCATTGCAGAACTGAGCCCACAGGCCAGGTCGGTCATGGCGTTCAGCGATTTTGTCGAACAGAGTGTGATCGCCCAGCCGGGCTGGCTGAATGAGCTTGCGGACTCCTCGCCGGAGGCGGAAGAGTGGCGGCATTACGAGGCCTGGCTGCAGGATCGCCTGCAGGCCGTCACTGACGAAGCGGGGTTGATGCGAGAGCTGCGTCTCTTCCGCCGCCAGATGATGGTCCGCATCGCCTGGGCGCAGGCGCTGTCGCTGGTGAGCGAAGAAGAGACCCTGCAGCAGCTGAGCGCCCTGGCGGAGACCCTGATTGTCGCCGCCCGCGACTGGCTCTACGCCGCCTGCTGTAAGGAGTGGGGAACGCCATGCAATGCCGAGGGCCAGCCGCAGCCGCTGCTGATCCTCGGGATGGGAAAGCTGGGCGGCGGCGAGCTGAACTTCTCTTCCGATATCGATCTGATCTTTGCCTGGCCTGAGCATGGCGCCACCCGCGGCGGCCGCCGCGAGCTGGATAATGCCCAGTTCTTTACCCGTCTGGGGCAGCGGCTGATCAAGGCCCTTGACCAGCCGACGCAGGACGGCTTTGTCTATCGGGTTGACATGCGCCTGCGGCCGTTTGGCGACAGTGGGCCGCTGGTACTCAGCTTTGCGGCACTGGAAGATTATTACCAGGAGCAGGGTCGGGACTGGGAACGCTATGCGATGGTGAAAGCGCGGATCATGGGGGATAACGACGGCGTGTACGCCAGCGAGTTGCGCGCGATGCTCCGTCCTTTCGTCTTCCGCCGTTATATCGACTTCAGCGTGATCCAGTCGCTGCGTAACATGAAAGGCATGATCGCCCGCGAAGTGCGGCGTCGCGGGCTGAAAGACAACATCAAGCTCGGCGCCGGCGGGATCCGTGAAATTGAGTTTATCGTTCAGGTCTTCCAGCTGATCCGCGGTGGTCGCGAACCCGCGCTGCAGCAGCGCGCCCTGCTGCCGACGCTGGCGGCGATTGATGAGCTACATCTGCTGCCGGAAGGCGACGCGGCGCTGCTGCGCGAGGCCTATCTGTTCCTGCGCCGGCTGGAAAACCTGTTGCAAAGCATCAACGATGAACAGACCCAGACCCTGCCGCAGGATGACCTTAACCGCGCCAGGCTGGCGTGGGGGATGCATACCGAAGACTGGGAGACGCTGAGCGCGCAACTGGCGAGCCAGATGGCCAACGTGCGGCGAGTGTTTAATGAGCTGATCGGCGATGATGAGGATCAGTCCCCGGATGAGCAACTGGCCGAGTACTGGCGCGAGCTGTGGCAGGATGCGCTGGAAGAAGATGACGCCAGCCCGGCGCTGGCGCATTTAAACGATACCGACCGCCGTAGCGTGCTGGCGCTGATTGCCGATTTTCGTAAAGAGCTGGATCGGCGCACCATCGGCCCGCGCGGCCGCCAGGTGCTGGATCAGCTGATGCCGCATCTGCTGAGCGAAATCTGCTCGCGCGCCGATGCGCCGCTGCCTCTGGCGCGGATCACGCCGCTGTTGACCGGGATCGTCACCCGTACCACCTATCTTGAGCTGCTGAGTGAATTCCCCGGCGCGCTGAAGCACCTGATCACGCTCTGCGCGGCGTCGCCGATGGTCGCCAGCCAGCTGGCGCGCCACCCGCTGCTGCTGGATGAGCTGCTGGATCCCAACACTCTCTATCAGCCGACGGCGACCGATGCCTATCGCGACGAGCTGCGCCAGTACCTGCTGCGCGTGCCGGAAGAGGATGAAGAGCAGCAGCTGGAGGCGTTGCGCCAGTTTAAGCAGGCGCAGCAGCTGCATATCGCGGCGGCGGATATCGCTGGCACCCTGCCGGTGATGAAGGTCAGCGATCACTTAACCTGGCTTGCCGAAGCGATCCTCGACGCGGTGGTGCAGCAGGCATGGGGGCAGATGGTCGCTCGCTACGGCCAGCCGACCCACCTGCACGATCGCCAGGGTCGCGGCTTCGCTGTCGTCGGCTACGGTAAGCTCGGCGGCTGGGAGCTGGGCTACAGCTCCGATCTCGATCTGGTGTTCCTCCATGACTGCCCGGCGGAGGTGATGACCGACGGCGAGCGGGAGATTGACGGCCGTCAGTTCTACCTGCGGCTGGCCCAGCGGATCATGCACCTGTTCAGCACCCGCACCTCGTCCGGTATTCTCTACGAAGTGGACGCCCGGCTGCGTCCTTCTGGCGCGGCGGGGATGCTGGTCACCACCGCCGACGCGTTTGCTGACTATCAGCAGAACGAAGCCTGGACGTGGGAACATCAGGCGCTGGTGCGCGCCCGCGTGGTCTATGGCGACCCGGCGCTGCAGGCGCGCTTTGACGCCATTCGTCGCGATATCCTGACCACCCCGCGGGAGGGGACGACCCTGCAGACCGAGGTTCGCGAGATGCGCGAGAAGATGCGCGCCCACCTTGGCAACAAACATCCCGATCGTTTTGATATCAAAGCCGATGCCGGCGGGATCACCGATATTGAATTTATTACCCAGTATCTGGTCCTACGCTATGCCAGTGACAAGCCGAAGCTGACCCGCTGGTCTGATAACGTGCGTATTCTTGAGCTGCTGGCGCAGAACGACATCATGGACGAGGAGGAGGCGCGCGCCTTAACGCATGCGTACACCACCTTGCGTGATGCGCTCCATCACCTGGCCCTGCAGGAGCAGCCGGGACACGTGGCGCCAGAGGCCTTCAGCCGGGAGCGTGAGCAGGTCAGCGCCAGCTGGCAGAAGTGGCTGATGGCTTAACTATAAAATCGGGTGTGCTATTATCGCGCGCAAAGTTTGCGTCTCGCAGGAGAGAGTCATGAAAGTAACGCTGCCGGAGTTTGAACGTGCAGGAGTGTTGGTGGTGGGTGATGTGATGCTGGACCGCTACTGGTACGGCCCCACCAGTCGTATTTCCCCGGAAGCCCCGGTGCCGGTGGTGAAGGTGGAAAATATCGAAGAACGTCCTGGCGGCGCGGCAAACGTAGCGATGAACATCGCCTCCCTGGGGGCAACGTCGCGCCTGGTGGGATTGACCGGGATTGATGACGCTGCACGCGCGCTGAGCCAGGCGCTGGCCAATGTGAATGTGAAGTGCGACTTCGTCTCCGTCCCGACTCACCCGACCATCACCAAGCTGCGGGTGCTGTCGCGCAATCAGCAACTGATCCGCCTCGACTTTGAAGAGGGCTTCTCCGGCGTGGATCCGCAGCCGATGCACGAGCGCATTCAGCAGGCGCTGGGCTCCATTGGCGCGCTGGTTCTCTCGGACTACGCCAAAGGGGCGCTGACCAGCGTCCAGACGATGATCAAGCTCGCCCGTGAAGCGGGCGTGCCGGTGCTGATCGATCCGAAAGGCACCGATTTCGAACGCTACCGCGGCGCGACGCTGCTCACCCCGAACCTCTCTGAGTTTGAAGCGGTGGTGGGCAAGTGTCAGGATGAAGCGGAGATCGTTGAACGCGGCATGAAGCTCATCGCCGAATTTGAACTGTCAGCGCTGCTGGTGACGCGTTCTGAGCAGGGGATGACGCTGCTGCAGCCGGGGCGTCCGCCGCTGCATATGCCGACCCAGGCCCAGGAAGTGTACGATGTCACCGGCGCCGGCGACACGGTGATTGGCGTGCTGGCGGCGACCCTGGCCTCCGGCAACACCCTGGAAGAGGCCTGCTATTTCGCCAACGCCGCGGCGGGCGTGGTGGTCGGTAAGCTGGGAACCTCCACCGTTTCTCCTGTCGAGCTGGAAAACGCGGTCCGCGGCCGGGCTGAGACCGGCTTTGGCGTGATGAGCGAAGAGGAACTCAAACAGGCGGTTGCGGCAGCGCGCAAGCGCGGTGAGAAAGTGGTGATGACCAACGGGGTCTTCGATATTCTGCATGCCGGCCATGTCTCCTATCTGGCGAATGCGCGCAAGCTGGGCGACCGTCTGATCGTGGCGGTCAACAGCGATGCCTCAACCAAACGTCTGAAAGGCGAAACCCGCCCGGTGAACCCGCTGGAGCAGCGGATGATCGTGCTGGGGGCGCTGGAGGCCGTCGACTGGGTGGTCTCCTTCGAGGAAGACACCCCGCAGCGGCTGATTGCCGGTATCCTGCCGGACCTGCTGGTCAAAGGCGGCGATTATAAGCCGGAACAGATCGCCGGCAGCGAAGAAGTCTGGGCTAACGGCGGCGAAGTGCTGGTGCTCAACTTTGAAGATGGCTGCTCGACCACCAATATTATTAAGAAAATACAAAAAGATAGCGATAAATAAGCTTTTCGCTATTCACCGGCTTGTACGGTGAAGCATCACGGCCCGCGATGGAGATATCGCGGGCCGTTTTTATTTAATCATGTGGAAAATGATTTAGCGCAATAAATAATCATGTTAAGCGCATTTTTCGTACAAATCGCGTTAAGGTAAGCGTAAATACTGAAGTGAGTAAAAGGCATATGACTGATCAGAACATCCACCGCTGAAGGAGTATGCGCATGAACCATAACGATATGTATTCAATGAAGAATTTTGATTTTTTGGCGCGGAGTTTCGCCAGAATGCACGCGCAAGGCCAGCCAGTTGATCTTCAGGCTATTGTCGGCAATATGGATGAAGAGCATCGTGAATGGTTTTGCCAGCGTTATGAACTTTACTGTCGTCAGGTAAACAGCCCGGCGGAAGCCGCCCACTAAGCCAAACGCAAAACGGGCCCCTGAGGGCCCGTTTTTTACGGCTGCTCTTCGCTGCCAGGCGTCGCTGCCTGGCGGTTTTCGAGGTCATTCAGACGCTGCTCCAGCAGCGCCAGTTTTTCGCGGGTCCGCAGCAAAACCTGAGTCTGTACGTCAAACTCTTCGCGGCTGACCAGATCCAGGCGGGTCAGCTGCGACTGCAGCGCCTGGCGGATTTTCTTCTCAACATCCTCACCCAGATCGCGAAGTCCTTTTGGCATCGACTCATGGACCTGGCGGGCGATTTGTTCAATTTTTTTCGGGTCAATCATGGTGGTTTCCTGCTCGGGTCGGATGATTGATCATTGTAGTGCGAACCAGGCCGCCTATAAACCAGAAATGTTTGAAGCTTATGCATTGCCGAGGATAGTCAATAGCGTTATAGTTATCTCGCTTATTCTCAGGGCGGGGCGAAATTCCCCACCGGCGGTAAATCAACCATCGCGTTGAAAGCCCGCGAGCGCTTCCCGTGACTACGGGAAGGTCAGCAGATCCGGTGTAATTCCGGGGCCGACGGTTAAAGTCCGGATGGGAGAGAGTAACGGCACAGTCGGGCCCAGGCCCGCTCGCGTTGACTTTTGCCGCTAAACCGGCGCTCCTAAGACTGCCCTGATTCTGGTAACCATAATTTTAATGAGGTTTTTTTACCATGAATCAGACGCTCCTTTCTTCTTTTGGTACCGCTTTTGAACGTGTGGAACACGCTTTGGACGCCCTGCGCGAAGGCCGCGGCGTGATGGTGCTTGATGATGAAGACCGTGAAAACGAAGGCGATATGATCTTCGCCGCCGAAACCATGACCGTTGAGCAGATGGCGCTGACCATTCGTCACGGCAGCGGCATTGTGTGCCTGTGCCTGACCGAAGATCGCCGCAAACAGCTGGATCTGCCGATGATGGTAGAGAACAACACCAGCGCCTACGGCACCGGCTTTACCGTGACCATCGAAGCGGCCGAAGGTGTGACCACCGGCGTCTCCGCTGCCGACCGCGTGACCACCGTCCGCGCGGCCATTGCCGACGGCGCGAAACCTTCCGATCTCAACCGTCCTGGCCACGTTTTCCCGCTGCGTGCGCAGCCGGGTGGCGTACTGACCCGCGGCGGCCACACTGAAGCCACTATCGACCTCGTGACCCTGGCTGGCTTTAAACCCGCAGGCGTGCTGTGCGAGCTGACCAACGACGATGGCACCATGGCGCGCGCGCCGGAGTGCATCAAGTTCGCTCAGCAACACAATATGGCGGTAGTCACGATTGAAGATCTGGTGGCCTATCGTCGCGAACATGAGCGTAAAGCCAGCTAAATAGCGGTTCGCTACGCCCGACCACAGCCCACTTCTTAGTGGGCTGTGTTGTTTCTGCGCTTTAACCGATGCCCATCGTCTGGAGTACCACCAGACTCAGCCCCATGACCGACATCCCGCACAAAACGCCATAGCTTGGGTTGCTTTGCGGATCGATCTCTTTCGCCAGCGGCATCAGTTCATCGACGGACAGTGCCACCATAATCCCGGCCACAGCGGCCATGATCGCTCCCATCACCAGCGGTGAGACCAGACTCCCCAGAATCAGCCACGCCAGCACGCCGCCCAAAATTTCCGCCATGCCGGAAAGCCCGGCCCAGAGTACCGCCTTGCTGCGCGACCCGGTGGCGGCATACACTGGCCCGGCAACGGCCAGTCCTTCAGGAATATTGTGCAGGGCAACGGCGAGGGCCACGCCCATGCCGAGTTCCAGGTTGTTGCTGGCCGTGACATAGGTGGCGATCCCTTCCGGGAAGTTATGCAGGCTGATACCCAACGTCAGCAGAATAGCGGTGCGACGTAAATTACGTGGACGCGGCGTGGCGGGGGTCATCAGATCCTGCGGGTGAGCGTGCGGCAGCAGGCGGTCAAGGCCGAAATAGCCCAGCAGGCCGATGACAAACATCCCGTAACCGAGCAGCGGCGACATGCCTTCGGCGGTCAGCGCGGCAGGCAGCATTTCCATCAATGAAATCAACAGCATGATCCCGGCGGCAAAGCCGAGGGAGAAGCCAAGCAGACGGTTAGAGGGTTTCTGACCAATCACGCCGAATATGGCGCCAATAAAGGTTGCGCTACCGGCTAACAGCGTCAATATTAAGGGTGATGACATCGCTACTCTCCCTGTGAAAATAAGTGCATATGAGTATATTGCCTGAGGATGCGCGTACGGGACACGTCCCTTTACCGCGACTTACATTCAAATTTTCTGACGATCATCATCATGGTTATCTGAGTTTATCCTGGCGCAAAAGCGCGTAATGTGAGCACATCACATTGACACCCTAAGGATATCATCATGTCCCCTACCCGAATGCCCGCGTTGTTTCTCGGCCATGGCAGCCCAATGAACGTGCTGGAAGACAACATTTATACTCGCGCCTGGGCTCACCTGGGCGAAACCCTGCCGCGTCCGAAGGCGATTGTGGTGGTCTCTGCGCACTGGTTCACGCGCGGTACGGGCGTGACGGCGATGGAGGCCCCGAAGACCATTCACGACTTCGGCGGTTTCCCACAGGCGCTGTATGACACCCATTATCCGGCGCCGGGCTCTCCGGCGCTGGCGCAACGACTGGTGGAACTGCTCTCGCCTGTGCCGGTCACTCTCGACAAAGAGGCCTGGGGATTTGACCATGGCTCGTGGGGCGTGCTGATTAAAATGTATCCGCAGGCGGATATCCCGATGGTTCAGTTGAGCATCGACAGCACCAAACCACCGGCCTGGCATCTTGAAATGGGGCGGAAACTGGCCTCGCTGCGTGATGAAGGCATTATGCTGGTGGCCAGCGGCAACGTGGTGCATAACCTGCGCACCGCCCGCTGGCACGGCGAGAACACGCCGTACCCATGGGCAGAGTCCTTCAATAACTACGTGAAGGCGAATCTGCAATGGCAGGGGCCGGACGAGCAGCACCCGCTGGTTAACTACCTGGCACACGAAGGGGGCTCGCTCTCCAACCCAACGGCGGAGCATTTCCTGCCGCTGCTATATATCCTGGGGGCGTGGGATGGTGTTGAAGCGATTACGATCCCGGTCGATGGCATCGAGATGGGCTCGCTGAGTATGCTGTCGGTGGTGGTTGGCGCCTGATGATAGTGCGCTCCGGTGATATCGTCGCCGGAGCGCGACATTATTCGACGAAAATGTGCGGATAGAAGCGCGACAGATCCTGAGTGATCAGCGCCCGATCTTCGCGAATGCCGATCCCGGCGGGCTGATCGTTGATGAGCCAGCTGCCAATCAGCGTGTAGCTGTCACCAAACTTCGGCAGGGGGTAAAACTCCTGCACGATGGTTCCTTCTTCCCCGTACGGACCTTCCACCGACTCCACGACCTTGCCCTGCTCAACAATGGAGACGTTGGCCCCTTCACGGGAGAAGATCGGCTTAATGACATACTTCTCCATCTCCGGGTGGGCATCTTCGCTGAAGTAGGCCGCCAGCAGATTCGGGTGATTGGGGAACATTTCCCACAGCATCGGCAGCAACGCTTTGTTGGAGATAATGCTTTTCCACGCGGGCTCCAGCCAGCGCACGCCGGCGTCTTCCAGCTTGGTGGAGAACATCTCCCGCAGCATAAACTCCCACGGATAGAGCTTGAACAGGTTACCAATCACCTGATCATGCAGATCGGTAAACTGACCTTTTTCGCCCAGACCGATATCTTCGATATAGAGGAATTCCGTCGCCAGGCCTGCTTCCGCGGCGCAGTCCTGCAGATACTGCACGGTGCCGCGATCTTCAACGGTATCGCGGCAGCAGGCCATATGCAGCAGCTGGAAGCCAAACTGCTCGCGCAGCTCGTCGAAGCGATCGATGAGCTTTTCCTGCAAACTATTGAACTGGTCGCTGCCCGCCGGCAGCTTGCCGGCGTTGAGCTGGTCTTCCAGCCAGATCCACTGGAAGAAGGCCGCTTCATACAGCGAGGTCGGGGTGTCGGCATTGTTCTCCAGCAGCTTCGGTTCGCCGACGCCATCCCAGGCCAGGTCGAGACGCGAGTAGAGCGACGGCTGGTTGGTTTTCCACGACTGGCGCACAAAGCCCCAGGTGTGTTTAGGGATGCGGAATTTAGTCATCAGCTCATCGCTGGCGATCACTTTCTCCACCACCTGGAGGCACATTTGATGCAGCTCGGCGGTGACTTCCTCCAGTTTTTCCACCTGCGCGAGGGTCAGCTTGTAATACGCCTCTTCGCTCCAGTAGGGCTCGCCGTACATGGTGTGGAAGTTGAAACCGTACTCGGTCGCTTTCTCACGCCAGTCCGGGCGCTCGGTAATACTGACTCTTTCCATGTGAGTTAGCCGCCCATCGAGCGAGAAGAGGACGTTGAGCCTGCGGCGCTACGCTGCATAGTCGACTGCTTCGCCACCGACTCGCCAAAACCACCGCGGGTAACGGTGGTGGTAGTTGCTGGCTTCGGCGCCATCGCGGTTTTCGGCACGTTCATGGTGCGACCCGGCTGGGCGGCGCCATAGCTCTTGCCGCTCGCATCGGTGTATTGACCATAGGCCGGGCTGGCCGGGTTTTTCGAGCTGAACAGCGGCTGCTGTTGCGCCATGCCGCCGCCCATCAGGCGGCCCATCATATAGCCGGCCATCAGCGGCATCCAGAAGCTGCCGCTGCTTTGCGCCTGCGCCTGGTTTTCCGGGGCGACGCCCGCCTGGGCTGGCGTCTGCTGGCACTGGCCTTCGCCAAACTCGGCGACGCAGTCTTCCCGGGTGGCATATTTCGGCGCGGTGCGTTCTGCCTCTTTTACCGCGTTGGTGTAAGCCGTGGTGCACTCGGCTGCTTTGCCCGGATTGGCGGCGGAGCAGTCATCGGCGTTCTGGTATAGCGACACCGTTTCATCGCTTTTTTCACAACCGGCAAGCATAAAGACCGCGGTGACGGCCAGCGCGACCGGCGTCAGATGGCGTGCGCTCCAGCTTTTGCGGAACGACGAATGATTAATTTTTTTTGTCCGTTTCATATTTGTCTTCCAGGACCCAGTGGTATGGCGTGTGTTAACGCTCAGGATAGAGGATGAGTGGTGGAAAATGAAGCGAAGAGGGGCGCTAAGCGGGGGATCTTTACGTTGCCTTACGTTTAACGCATCGCCTGTCCGACGGACAGGCGATGCGCGTCACAGTATGGGTATTACTGACGGAACGGATTGCTGCCGCTGCTCTGGGTGGTCCGTGCGGACGCCGGTTTCACCGCTGCGGTAGTGTTGCCGTAGCCATCGGCGGTGGCATCCTGCTGTGGATTTTCCGGAGCGACGCTGTCTGCGGAGGTGGGGATCGGTTTGCCCAGCGTGTTGTTCAGGGCGACCAGATCCTGCTCGTTCAGGGTACCTAACGCCGACTTAATGTTCAGCTCGTTGATCAGGTAGTTATAGCGCGCATTGGAGAGCTGCTGCTTGGCGTTATACAGCGTGGTGGTGGCGTCGAGGACGTCAACGATGGTACGCGTACCCACCGAGTAGCCTGCTTCCATCGCATCCAGGGAGCTTTGCGCAGAGACCACCGCCTGTTTGTAGGCATTGATGCTGCTGATGGAGGCGTTCACGTTGTTAAACGACGAACGTACAGTCTGCACGACGCTGCGGTGGGCGCTTTCCAACTGCTCGCTGGCGCCAACGAAGTTGTATTGCGCCTGTTTGACCTGCGAGGTCACCGCGCCACCCTGATACAGTGGCAGAGAGAAGTTCAGGCCGATTTGGTTCTGCCCGGCATCGTTATCCTGGTATTGCTGAGGATTATTATGGGTTTTTGAACCACTGTAGCTAGTATTCGATACCCCACTCGACGCGGATAGGCTGAGCGTCGGCAAATGCCCGTCCTGCGCCTGGCGAATCTGCTCGCGAGCCAGGTCCTGGTTCAGACGCGCCTGCAGCAGCGACAGGTTGCGGTTCTCCGCTTCCTTCAGCAGGGCGTTGACCGCCTGCGGCTTGTTGGTTTTGAAGCCATTCACATTCAGCGAGGCCAGCTCCGGATAGTAGTTACCGGTGACCTGGCGCAGTTCTTCGACGGCGTTGTCGAGATCGTTACGCGCGGTGACTTCGTTCGCCAGCACGGCGTCGTATTGTGAACGGGCGTTCTGTACGTCAGTGATCGCCACCAGGCCTACGTTAAAGCGCTGTGTAGTTTGATCCAACTGGCGGTAAATGGCCTGTTTCTGCGCTTCGGTATAGGAGAGCGTGTCGATGGCGGCCAGCACTTTAAAATAGGCCGTCGCGGTATTCAGAATCAGCGTTTGCTGATCGGTCTGATACGTGACATCCTGAATGCCTGCCGTTTTTTCCTGCAGCGTCAGGGCGCGCCATTTCGACATATCAAACAGAACCTGCGTTAACTGCAGCGAGCCGCTGGTGACGTTTGAATTGATGCCGTTGCTGTCGCGATAGCCATTGTTATAGGTATAATCCGCTCCCAGCCCAAGCTGAGGCAGTAATGGACTGCGCGCTTCATTGATCTTTTCGAACGCGGCGTCACGATCGGCTGCCGATTTACGCAGATCGGGGTTGCTGATGCGCGCCTGCTGGTAAACCTGAAGCAGGTTTTCCGCCTGGCTCATGGCGCTGAACCCGGTCAGGCTCAGGCCGATAAGAATGGGGAGCAATTTCTTCATTTGCATTCCTTGTTGTGAAGCATTTAGCGCTGGTCTAATTCTAAGAAAAATTCCGCTGATTGTATCGATTCTGCCGCCGTAAAAAGTTGGCGTTACGTGCCATCCGGCGGTAATTTGCACCAATCTAACATACGGACCGTAAAACGGTAGCCAAACGGTCTGGAAATCCCTAATTTCGGATTAGCAGGACATGACAATGAGCAAACCCATTCAGCAGGGAATTACCTTCTTCAAAAATGATGTAGAAATTATTGCACGCGAAACGCTGTATCGTGGTTTTTTTTCGCTCGATTTATACCGTTTTCGCCACCGCCTGTTTAACGGCGGCATGAGCGGCGAAGTCACCCGTGAAATTTTTGAGCGCGGGCATGCCGCCGTCTTGCTACCCTTTGACCCGGTGCGGGACGAAGTGGTGCTCGTCGAACAAATCCGTATTGCCGCCTATGATACCAGCGAGAGCCCGTGGCTGCTCGAAATGGTCGCCGGCATGATCGAAGCGGGGGAAACGGTGGAAGACGTTGCCCGTCGGGAAGCGCTGGAGGAGGCCGGACTTGAAGTTGGGCGGACGAAACCAATATTAAGCTATCTGGCCAGTCCTGGCGGCACCAGCGAACGGTTATCGATCCTGGTGGGAGAAGTTGATGCATCCACGGCGAAAGGCATTCATGGCCTGGCCGAGGAAAACGAGGATATTCGGGTGCATGTGGTGAGCCGGGAACAGGCTTACCAGTGGGTAGAAGAGGGGAAAATCGATAACGCAGCCTCTGTCATCGCCTTGCAATGGCTGCAATTGCATTATCACAATTTACGAAACGAGTGGACAAAATGAAGCGTTATACACCTGACTTCCCTGAGATGATGCGCCTGTGCGAGACCAACTTCGCGCAGTTGCGCCGCCTGTTGCCGCGAACGGATGCAGCGGGTGAGAAGGTAAGTTATCAGGTGGGAAGCGCGCAGTATCGGTTAACGATAGTTGAATCGACCCGCTACACTACTCTGGTGGCGATAGAACAGACTCTGCCTGCGGTAAGCTACTGGAGCCTGCCGTCGATGACCGTTCGCCTCTACCATGACGCCATGGTGGCCGAAGTGTGTTCGAGTCAGCAGATCTTTCGCTTCAAAGCGCGGTATGATTATCCTAATAAAAAGTTGCATCAACGCGACGAAAAGCATCAAATTAACCAGTTTCTGGCCGACTGGCTGCGTTACTGTTTAGCACATGGAGCGATGGCGATTCCGGTTTGTTAGCGTCGTTAAACCTAAGGACACCATTTGGAAAGCCTGTTAAACCTACCTCTGGCTGGTGAGGCCAGAGTCAGGATCTTACAAATTACTGATACTCACCTGTTTGCTGAAAAACATGAAACGTTGTTAGGCATTAATACCTGGGAAAGTTATCAGGCCGTACTGTCGGCTATTCATGCCTCACAGCGTCCATGCGATCTGATTGTCGCAACAGGCGATCTGGCGCAGGACCACTCCTCCGCGGCCTATCAGCATTTTGCTGAGGGTATCGCGAGTTTTGCTGCACCCTGCGTCTGGCTACCGGGTAACCATGATTTCCAGCCGGCGATGTACAGTACGCTGCAGGCGTCAGGCATTTCACCCGCCAAGCGCGTGTTTCTCGGTGACCACTGGCAGATCCTGCTGCTGGACAGCCAGGTGTTTGGCGTTCCCCATGGCGAGCTGAGCGACTTCCAGCTGGAGTGGCTCGAACACAAGCTGGCAGAAGCGCCGGAGCGTTATACCTTACTCCTGCTGCACCACCATCCGCTGCCTGCTGGCTGTAGCTGGCTGGACCAACACAGCCTGCGCAACGCTGGCGCGCTGGACCGCGCGCTGAGCGCCTGGCCGCGGGTGAGACATCTGCTGTGCGGCCATATTCATCAGGAACTGGATCTGGACTGGAATGGCCGGCGTATGATGGCGACGCCGTCGACCTGCGTCCAGTTCAAACCACACTGCGCCAATTTCACTCTGGATACCGTCTCACCCGGCTGGCGCTGGCTGGAGCTGCATCCTGACGGGACGCTGACCACCGAAGTGTGCCGCCTGGAAGGCGCCGAGTTCCACCCGGATATTGCTTCAGAAGGCTACTGA
Organism: Klebsiella sp. SWET4; assembly: GCF_024296565.1. Taxonomy (NCBI): domain Bacteria; kingdom Pseudomonadati; phylum Pseudomonadota; class Gammaproteobacteria; order Enterobacterales; family Enterobacteriaceae; genus Klebsiella; species Klebsiella sp. SWET4. The sequence continues at coordinate 226,015 of NZ_JANCOB010000002.1, forward strand.
TGGCGACGCTTCTTTATCTGCACGGCTTTAACAGTTCCCCGCGCTCGGCGAAGGCGATGGCGTTAAAGACCTGGCTGTCGCAGCAGCACCCCGACATCACCATGGTGGTACCGGAGCTGCCGCCTTATCCGGCTGAAACGGCAGAGCTGCTGGAATCCATTGTGCTGGAGCATGGCGGCGAGCCACTCGGGGTTGTGGGGTCGTCGCTGGGCGGCTACTACGCGACCTGGCTGTCGCAGTGCTTTATGGTGCCGGCGGTGGTCGTCAACCCGGCGGTGCGCCCGTTTGAACTGCTGAACAATTTTCTCGGCCACAATGAGAATCCATACACCGGGCAGCAATATGTGCTAGAGTCTCGCCATATTTACGATCTCAAGGTCATGCAAATCGACCCGCTTGAAGCGCCGGATTTACTCTGGCTGCTGCAGCAGACCGGGGATGAAGTGCTTGATTACCGCCAGGCCGTTCATTACTACGCCTCCTGCCGGCAAACGGTGGAGGAGGGCGGTAATCACGCATTTGTCGGCTTTGACGATCATTTCACTCAGATTATCGAATTTCTCGGCCTGTGCTAAACGGCCCTGAACGACCTACGAATACACACCATGACGCAATCTTCATATAACGCTGATGCCATTGAGGTACTCACCGGGCTAGAGCCGGTGCGCCGCCGTCCGGGCATGTATACCGACACCACCCGTCCTAACCATCTTGGTCAGGAAGTTATTGATAACAGTGTCGATGAAGCGCTGGCAGGCCACGCCAAACGCGTGGAAGTTATCCTTCATGCCGACCAGTCCCTGGAAGTCATTGACGACGGGCGCGGCATGCCGGTCGACATTCACCCGGAAGAAGGGGTGCCGGCGGTTGAGCTGATCCTCTGCCGACTGCACGCGGGCGGTAAGTTTTCCAACAAAAACTACCAGTTTTCCGGCGGCCTGCACGGGGTGGGGATCTCGGTGGTCAACGCCCTGTCAAAACGCGTAGAGGTAACGGTTCGTCGCGACGGTCAGGTCTACAGCATCGCCTTTGAAAACGGTGAAAAAGTAGAAGATCTGCACGTCACCGGTACCTGTGGCAAACGCAATACCGGGACCAGCGTCCATTTCTGGCCGGACGAAAGCTTCTTCGACAGCCCGCGTTTCTCCGTTTCGCGTTTGACCCATCTGTTAAAAGCGAAAGCGGTGCTGTGTCCCGGCGTGGAAATCGTGTTTCGCGATCAGGTCAACGACAGCGAGCAGCGCTGGTGCTATGCCGATGGCCTTAACGACTACCTGTGCGAAGCCGTAAACGGCCTGCCGCTGCTGCCGGAAAAACCGTTCGTCGGCACCTTCTCCGGCGAGACGGAAGCCGTGGACTGGGCGCTGCTGTGGCTGCCGGAAGGCGGCGAATTGCTGACCGAAAGCTACGTCAACCTGATCCCGACCATGCAGGGCGGGACGCACGTTAACGGTCTGCGTCAGGGACTGCTGGATGCGATGCGCGAGTTCTGCGAATATCGTAATATCCTGCCGCGCGGCGTGAAGCTGTCAGCGGAAGATATCTGGGATCGCTGCGCCTACGTGCTGTCGGTGAAAATGCAGGATCCGCAGTTCGCCGGGCAAACCAAAGAGCGTCTGTCGTCGCGCCAGTGCGCGGCGTTCGTCTCCGGCGTGGTGAAAGATGCCTTCAGTCTGTGGCTGAACCAGAACGTACAGGCTGCCGAACTGCTGGCGGAGATGGCTATCTCCAGCGCCCAGCGTCGTCTGCGCGCCGCCAAGAAAGTGGTGCGTAAAAAGCTGACCAGCGGTCCGGCATTGCCGGGTAAGCTGGCAGACTGCACCGCCCAGGACCTGAACCGCACCGAGCTGTTCCTCGTCGAAGGGGACTCGGCGGGCGGTTCAGCCAAGCAGGCGCGCGATCGCGAATATCAGGCGATCATGCCGCTGAAAGGCAAGATCCTGAATACCTGGGAAGTCTCGTCCGATGAAGTGTTAGCTTCGCAAGAAGTGCACGACATTTCGGTGGCGATTGGTATTGACCCGGATAGCGATGATTTAAGCCAGCTGCGCTACGGCAAAATTTGTATTCTGGCGGATGCCGATTCCGATGGCCTGCACATTGCCACCCTGCTGTGCGCGCTGTTTGTGAGACATTTCCGTACCCTGGTGAAAGAGGGGCACGTCTACGTGGCGCTGCCGCCGCTGTACCGTATCGATCTCGGTAAAGAGGTCTACTACGCGCTGACGGAAGAAGAAAAAACCGGCGTGCTGGAGCAGCTGAAGCGTAAGAAGGGCAAGCCAAACGTCCAGCGCTTTAAAGGTCTGGGTGAGATGAACCCAATGCAGCTGCGGGAAACCACGCTTGATCCGAATACCCGCCGGCTGGTGCAACTGGTGATCAGCGATGAGGATGAGCAGCAGACCACGGCGATGATGGACATGCTGCTGGCCAAGAAGCGTTCCGAAGACCGTCGCAACTGGCTGCAGGAGAAGGGCGATATGGCGGATCTGGAAGTGTAAGTCTGTACGCTGCGCCTGACGTAAAAGGGAGCCTCAGGCTCCCTTTTTCATTTCACGACTGCGTCGGCGGGCTTAGACGCCAGGCTGCAGGATACGGATGGTGGTCTCCAGCACATCGCCTTTGACCGCTTCCGACCAGGCTTTCATGTGCGGCGTTTGCAGGTGCGCTTCAAGATGCGCGACGCTTTCCCACTGCTCCACCATGACGATAGAGTCGGGGGCCGTGGTCTGGAAGCTGACGCCGGCGGCATGATCTACCATGGGCGCGTAGCCGTGGCAGCCGGCCTCCTGCAAAACGGTCGGAATGATTTTCGCGAACTGATCGAGAACCGCCTGACGGTGGTGCTGGCCCGGGCGGGTACGGATTTCTGCAATCACTGTTAACATGGTTAACTCAACTCCTTCTGTGTGTATCTCGTCATACTCCAGGTTCGAATAACTCGAAATATGTAGAGCGTAGACCTGTAGTTAACCAAAAATTTCCGCCAGATGCTTGCGATATTCTGCGATATACCGTGGGACATCAGGCATTTTAATCACGTCGTTGGCGATAAAGGTCGGCAGCGCTTCCATTCCCAGGAACTGGTTAGCCTTATGGAACGGCAGGTAAACGCCGTCAACGCCGACGCCGTGGAAGAACTGGTCTTCGTCGGTGAAGGCTTCCATCGGCGCGTTCCAGGTCAGGGAGAGCATATATTTTTTCCCCTGCACCAGGCCGCCGGAGCCATATTTTTTGCTGGCGTCGGAGCGGGTACGACCGTCGCTGGCGTACAGCGAGCCGTGGCCTTCGGTAAAGACATCATCCATATATTTCTTCACCGTCCACGGGGCGCCCATCCACCAGCCCGGCATCTGCCAGATCACCACATCGGCCCAGAGGAAATTCTGCACTTCTGCTTTTACGTCGTACTCGCTTTCGGCGCGAACGCTTTTAACATCGTGCCCGGCGTCGCGCAGATAACTCTCCGCGACCTCGGTCAGGGTGTCGTTCAGCTGGCCATTCGAGTGCGCGAACTTTTTTGCGCCATTGATAATCAGGATGTTGCTCATCATTTGTCCTCAATCTTGAAAATTTGCCGATGATCTTACCCCGCGAAGCGGGGCAGTAAAATGAGCAAAATGTGCAAAGTCTTTTGCCAAATGAGCAATAATCTCGCTACCAGTACACGCGGGCTTCGAAGCCGCCGTCGCGCGCGTTGGCGAAATCAACCTGCATGCCGTGCAGCGAGGCGATGCGCCGGACGATAGACAGGCCCAGGCCGCTGCCCGGCGCGTCCTGCCCCGGCGGGCGATAAAAACGCTCGCCGATGCGCGCCAGCGCCTGCGGGCTAATGCCTGGGCCGTTATCACGCACCCGAAACTCGCGGCCGTTGAGGGTGATATCAACCTGGCTGCCGCGCGGGCTATAGCGTACGGCATTATCCAGCAGGTTGCGCACCAGCAGGCTGAGCAGCAGCGGCTGGCCGGTGTGAACGATATGACTGGCATTCAGGTGTAGGCGTAGTTCAATGGCGGACTGCTGCGCATGGTGATACATCTCCATCACCGCCGACTGCAGCAGGTCGTCGATGGCGACCGGCTGCACGTCGTCCAGTTGGGCGAGTGAGTCCAGCCGCGACAGCGTCAGCAGTTGATCGACCAGCCGGGTGGCGCGATCGATCCCCTGGTGGAGCTGGGCCAGCGCTTTCTCACGTCCTTCTGCATCGTCCATAGAGAGCTGGGCGACGTCGGTCTGTACCTTCAGCGCCGCCAGCGGGCTGCGCAGTTCATGGGCGGCATCAGAGGTAAACCGACGTTCGCGCAGCATGGCGTCATGGGTGCGCTGGAACAGCTGATTCAGAGCCTCGACCAGCGGGCGGACTTCGGAGGGGATCTTCTCCACGCTGAGCGATTCCGCTGAGTCCGGCGCGCGCAGGCGCAGCGTGCGCGCCAGCTTTTTCAACGGCGCCAGTTCGCGGCTTAACAGCACGATAAGCAGCACGAACATCAGCGGCAGGGCGATCATCCACGGGGTGAGCTGCGAGGTCACGATATCCATCGCCATTTCGCGCCGATAATCCCACTCCTGACCGACGACGATGCGATGGCGACCATCGGCAGTGGTTAACGACAGGAAGCGCCACTCGTCATCATCGCCGCGCAGGTAGCCATTGCTGAACCCCTCGCGCTGTGAGCTCCACTGGATATCCTCCCCGTTCTCGCCGTCGTTGAGCACCATGGTGCCGTCGCGGGTGAAGATGGCGAACGCCAGCGCGTCGTCGTCGATGTGTCCATGCCGCACCTTTTTCTTTTCACCGAGCGATTCGGGCGGGACGCGGAGTTCATCGAAATGCATGGCGCTCAGGCGGCGGGCGAACAGCAACTGCTGGGTATCGAACAGCTTATCCAGCTTTTTGCTGGTTTGCTGCCAGGCGATCACGCTGGCGACGCCCCAGGCGGCCGCGGTCAGCACAGCAAACAGCAGCGTCAGACGGACGCGCAGGCTCATGCGGGCAAGTCGTTTCATGCGTCACCCAGGGTATAGCCTATGCCGTGGACAGTGCGGATAAATCCGCTACCGAGTTTGCGGCGCAGATGATGGACGTGAACTTCCACGGCGTTGCTGGAGACCTCGTCGTCCCAGGTGTAGAGCTTTTCTTCGATAAGCTTGCGCGGCAGTACGCGACCAGCGTTACGCAGCAGCAGTTCCAGCAGGGCGAACTCTTTCGGCTTTAGCACCAGGCTCTCGCCGTCGAGGCTGGCGGTTAAGCGGTTCGGGTCGAGGCTCACCTTGCCGTGGCGCAACTCGCTGCTGCTCTGGCCGTGCGCGCGACGGATCAACGCTTCGAGGCGCGCCGCCACTTCAATCAGGGCGAAAGGTTTGCACAGATAGTCATCGGCGCCGAGCCGTAGCCCCTCCACTCGCTGGCTGAGCGCATCGCGGGCGGTAAGGATCAGCACTGGCTCATGGCGGCCCTTGTCCCGCCATTCGCGCAGAATATCGAGGCCATCGATGCCGGGGAGGGTGAGATCCAGGATTGCGGCGTCGTAGGGGGCGCTATATAAGGCATTTTTGCCCTCCAGCCCGGCGGTAAACCAGTCAATGCTGAAGCCCATTTTGCTCAGCCCGGCTTTGATGCCGTCGCCGATCAGCTTGTCATCTTCCACCAGTAATATGCGCATGTTTCCCTCCGACGATCCTGTTTCTTTGCGCAGTAAACCGCGTTGAAGCGGGTGATGTACAGCATTAAAATTTCTTTTTTCCGCTTAAGAAGTCGTTAAGTTTTGTCGGGCGTAATAGGAGCCATATCAACACGAAGGGAGAACACATCATGAAGAAAATTGCTGCGATGACCGCGATCGTTGCCCTGGTTTCCATGCCGGTGCTGGCTGCCGAACAGGGCGGGTTTACCGGTCCTTCTTCGACCACGCAGGTCAGTTCCACCGCGCAGGCTGGCGGATTCACCGGCCCGAGCGGCGCGGTGACCACCGTCGCCAATGCCAAATCGCTGCGGGACGATACCTGGGTGACCCTGCGCGGCAAGATAACCGAGCGCATTTCTGACGATCTGTATAAATTCCAGGATGCTTCCGGGGTGATCAATGTCGATATCGACCACAAGCGCTGGAACGGCGTGACCGTCGGCCCGCAGGACACAGTAGAAATTCAGGGGGAAGTCGATAAGGACTGGAACTCAGTAGAAATCGACGTTAAACAGATCCGTAAAATCGCGCCATAAGTCTTCGTCAGATAAGCGCAAGATCGGTCAGGCATCGCGATCCTCGCTCTGTCAGAGTATGTCGCGAGGAGGAGACGATGAACGATATTAAGGCCAGCCCGGCGTATGTCGGGCGCTTCCAGCGTGTCTGTAGGTACATTGCGCGCCATCTTGATGAGCCGCTGTCGCTGGAGACGCTGAGCGCGATAGCGCACAGTTCGCCTTACCATTTTCACCGGCAATTTAGCGCTTATACCGGCATTCCATTGTACCGGTATATTCAGTGGTTGCGTCTGCGACGCGCCTGTTGGCGCCTGGCGTTCAACCCCCGCGATAAAGTCATCGATATTGCCCTTGATGCCGGATTTCAGAATGCGGAGTCGTTCAGTCGTGCCTTCCGTACCGCGTTTGACCAAAGCCCGACCCAATTCCGTCAGCAACCGGACTGGGCCGAGTGGCATCGACGCGTACCGAAACATACGCTACAGGAGCAAACGTCGATGGACGTCAACATCATTTCCTTCCCCACCACCCGGATAGCCGTACTGCAACATCGCGGCAGCCCGGACCTTGTCAACACCACCGCCGCGCGTTTTATCGCCTGGCGTAAGACGAGCGGATTATCGCCCGTCGCCACCAGCGATACCTGGGGTATCGCCTGGGACGATCCGCAGACCACCCCGCAGGAGGCATTTCGTTTTGATATCTGCGGTACGGTCGCTGGGCCGGTCGGTGAAAACGCCTTTGGCGTGATTAACGGCGAAATCCCCGGCGGACGCTGCGCCGTCGTGCGCCATCACGGCTCGCTGGACACGCTGGCGAACAGCGTTTGGTTTCTCTATCGCGACTGGTTACCCGCGTCAGGCGAGACGTTACGGGATTTTCCGGTGTACTTCCGTTACCTCAATTTTGTCCATGAGGTGGCTGAGCATGAACTGCAAACCGATATTTATCTGCCGCTGGCCTGATTAAGCGTGACGGAATCCTCAGCCGATCTCACGGCCTGTGACTCAGGGCGTGAGATCGGGTATTATCGCGGGTAGTTTTGCCGTCCGAACGGTCGGTACCCAGATTGAGGATCCACGATTAATGAGCGATATGGCAGAGCGCCTTGCGCTGCATGAATTTACGGAAAATGCTTACCTGAACTACTCCATGTACGTGATCATGGACAGGGCATTACCGTTTATTGGCGATGGCTTAAAACCGGTCCAGCGTCGCATCGTCTACGCGATGTCCGAGCTGGGGCTGAACGCCAGCGCGAAATTCAAAAAGTCCGCCCGCACCGTCGGCGACGTGTTGGGTAAATATCACCCGCACGGCGACAGCGCCTGCTATGAAGCGATGGTGCTGATGGCGCAGCCGTTCTCTTACCGTTACCCGCTGGTAGACGGGCAGGGAAACTGGGGTGCGCCGGACGATCCGAAATCCTTCGCCGCCATGCGTTACACCGAGTCCCGCCTGTCGAAGTATGCTGAACTGCTGCTCAGCGAGCTGGGACAGGGAACGGTCGACTGGGTACCAAACTTTGACGGGACGCTGCAGGAGCCGAAAATGCTGCCTGCGCGTCTACCGAACATCCTGCTTAATGGCACCACCGGCATCGCGGTGGGTATGGCCACTGATATTCCGCCGCACAACCTGCGTGAAGTGGCCAAAGCGGCTATTACCCTGATTGAGCAGCCGAAAACGACTCTCGACGAACTGCTGGATATCGTGCAGGGGCCGGATTTCCCGACCGAGGCGGAGATCATCACCTCGCGGGCGGAAATTCGCAAAATCTACCAGAACGGACGCGGCTCAGTGCGCATGCGCGCGGTGTGGAGCAAAGAGGACGGCGCGGTGGTGATTAGCGCGCTGCCGCACCAGGTTTCCGGCGCCAAAGTGCTGGAGCAGATTGCGGCGCAGATGCGCAATAAAAAGCTGCCGATGGTTGACGATCTGCGCGACGAATCGGACCACGAAAACCCGACCCGTCTGGTGATCGTCCCGCGCTCCAACCGGGTGGATATGGAACAGGTGATGAACCACCTGTTTGCTACTACCGATCTGGAAAAAAGCTACCGCATCAACCTCAATATGATCGGCCTCGACGGACGCCCGGCGGTGAAAAACCTGCTGGAGATCCTCAGCGAGTGGCTGGTGTTCCGTCGCGATACCGTGCGTCGCCGTCTGAACCATCGGTTAGAGAAAGTGCTTAAGCGCCTGCATATCCTTGAAGGTTTGCTGGTGGCGTTTCTCAATATCGATGAAGTGATCGAGATCATCCGCACCGAAGATGAACCGAAGCCAGCCCTGATGTCGCGCTTTGGCATCAGCGAAACCCAGGCGGAAGCGATTCTGGAATTAAAACTGCGCCACCTCGCCAAACTGGAAGAGATGAAGATCCGCGGCGAGCAGGACGAGCTGGAAAAAGAGCGCGACCAGCTGCAGGCGATTCTGGCTTCTGAGCGTAAAATGAACAACCTGCTGAAAAAAGAGCTGCAGGCTGATGCCGATGCTTTCGGTGACGAACGCCGCTCGCCGCTTCACGAACGTGAAGAAGCGAAAGCGATGAGCGAGCATGATATGCAGCCGTCTGAGCCAGTGACTATCGTTCTGTCGCAGATGGGCTGGGTGCGGAGCGCCAAAGGGCACGACATCGACGCTCAGGGCTTGAGCTATAAAGCGGGCGACAGCTGGAAGGCCTCGGCGAAAGGCAAGAGCAACCAGCCGGTGGTGTTTATCGATACCACCGGGCGCAGCTATGCCATCGATCCGATTACCCTGCCTTCCGCGCGTGGCCAGGGCGAGCCGCTTACCGGTAAGCTGACTCTGCCGCCGGGGGCGACCGTGGAACATATGCTGATGGAAAGCGACGATCGTAAGCTGCTGATGGCTTCCGACGCGGGCTACGGTTTTGTCTGCACCTTCAACGATCTGGTGGCGCGCAACCGTGCCGGTAAAGCGCTGATCACCCTGCCTGACAACGCGCACGTGATGCCGCCGCTGGTGATTGAGGACGAGTCCGATATGCTGCTGGCCATCACGGCAGCCGGACGGATGCTGATGTTCCCGGTGAGCGATCTACCGCAGCTGTCGAAAGGCAAGGGCAACAAAATTATCAGCATTCCTGCGGCGGAAGCCGCCGCCGGGCAGGATGGCCTGGCGCATCTGTTTATCCTGCCACCGCAGAGCACGCTCACCATCCATGTTGGCAAACGGAAAATCAAACTGCGTCCGGAAGAGCTGCAAAAAGTCACCGGCGAGCGTGGTCGCCGCGGTTCGCTGATGCGCGGGCTGCAGAAGATCGACCGTGTTGAAATCGACTCGCCGCGCCGCGCCGCGGCAGGCGATAGCGAAGAGTAAACGCCACTCCTCCCGTCTTTGACGGGAGGAGGCGAAAAAATGCCGCAAAATCGTTGTTTATTCAGGCGTTGCGATTAACAATGTCCATCTCCAGGGACCCAGGAATAACGGTCCCGGCCTGCGCAGAACTGATGAGCCTGCCTTCTGTCAGCAGCGAATAATTCTAAGCGGTTTGGGTTTTAGAGGTAGCTATGCTATTCATTTTTCGAGTAATTTTCGTGGTCACTTATTGCATCGTGGTGTGCATACTTGGCTGTCTGTACTGCTTGTTCAGCCCGCGTAATCCAAAACATGTTGCCACTTTCGGCCATCTGTTTGGCCGCTTATCTCCGGTATTTGGCCTGAAGGTGGAACTGCGCAAACCTGCTGATGCGGAAAGCTATGGCAACGCGATCTACATCGCTAACCACCAGAACAACTATGATATGGTGACGGCGTCGAACATCGTGCAGCCGCCGACGGTCACCGTAGGTAAAAAAAGCCTGCTGTGGATCCCGTTCTTTGGCCAGCTCTACTGGCTGACGGGCAACCTGCTGATTGACCGTAATAACCGAACCAAAGCGCATGGCACCATTGCTGAAGTGGTGAATGCCTTTAAAAAGCGTAAAATTTCGTTCTGGATGTTCCCGGAAGGGACCCGCAGTCGCGGCCGCGGCCTGCTGCCTTTTAAAACCGGCGCCTTTCACGCGGCGATCGCCGCTGGCGTACCGATTATTCCGGTGTGCGTGTCCAACACATCGAACAAAATTAAGCTCAACCGCTGGAACAACGGTCTGGTGATTGTTGAGATGCTGCCGCCGGTGGATACCAGCCAGTTCGGTAAAGACAACGTGCGCGCGCTGGCGACGCATTGCCGCGAGCTGATGGCCGCCAAAATTGCTGAGCTGGACAACGAAGTGGCCGCGCGCGAAGCGGCTAAAAAGTCATAAGACAGGAAACGCCGCCAACGCGCGCGTATTGCTGGCGGGAAACGAATTCCCTTTTTCATTTGTCAGTATGTCATGGAGTTAATATGTCACTCAGTCGGCGTCAGTTTATTAAGGCTTCCGGCGTAGCGCTGTGCGCTGGCGCCGCGCCGCTGAAAGCCCATGCCGCCGGCCAGCAGCTTGCGCTGCCGGTTCCGCCGCTGCTGGAATCGCGTCGCGGTCAGCCGCTGTTTCTGACGCTGCAGCGTTCGCACTGGTCGTTTACGCCAGGCACTCGCGCCCCCGTCTGGGGGATCAATGGCCGCTACATGGGGCCGACGATCCGCGTCTGGAGCGGGGACGACGTCAAGCTTATCTACAGCAACCGTCTGACTGAGAATGTCGCGATGACCATCCGCGGTCTGCAGGTGCCTGGCCCGCTGATCGGCGGCGCGGCGCGTATGATGTCGCCGAACGCCGACTGGGCGCCGGTGCTGCCTATCCGCCAGAGCGCTGCCACCTTGTGGTATCAGGCCAACACGCCGAACCGGATGGCGAAGCAGGTATACAACGGCCTGGCCGGCATGTGGCTGGTGGAAGATGAGGTCAGCAAGAACCTGCCAATCCCTAACCACTACGGCGTTGATGACTTCCCGGTGATTATTCAGGACAAGCGGCTGGATAACTTCGGCACGCCGGAATATAGCGAACCGGGGAGCGGCGGCTTCGTTGGCGATACGCTGCTGGTTAACGGCGTGCAGAGCCCCTATGTCGAAGTGTCGCGCGGCTGGGTGCGCCTGCGCCTGCTGAACGCCTCCAACTCCCGGCGCTATCAGCTGCAGATGAGCGATGGCCGACTGCTGCATGTGATTTCCGGCGACCAGGGGTTCCTGCCGGCGCCGGTCTCGCTCAAGCAGCTGTCGCTGGGGCCGGGGGAACGGCGTGAAATTCTGGTCGATATGACCAACGGCGATGAAGTGTCCATTACCTGCGGAGAAGCGGCGAGTATTGTCGACCGTATCCGCGGCTTTTTTGAACCGTCAAGCATCCTGGTCTCCACGCTGGTGTTGACCCTGCGCCCGACCGGGCTGCTGCCGCTGGTCACCGACAGTCTGCCGGTGCGTCTGCTGCCGACCGAACTGCTCTCCGGCACGCCGATCCGCAGCCGGGATATCACCCTTGGCGACGATCCGGGCATCAACGGCCAGCTGTGGGATCCGCAGCGTATTGATATCACGGCGCAACAGGGGACCTGGGAGCGCTGGACGGTGCGCGCCGACCGCCCGCAGTCGTTCCATATTGAAGGGGTGATGTTCCAGATCCGTAACGTCAACGGCTCGTCGCCCTTCCCGGAAGATCGCGGCTGGAAGGACACCGTGTGGGTCGACGGGCAGGTTGAACTGCTGGTCTACTATGCTCAGCCGTCGTGGCCGCACTTCCCGTTCCAGTATCTGAGCCAGACGCTGGAGCTTGCCGACCGCGGCTCGATCGGCCAGATGCTGGTGAATCCCGCGCCGTAATCTCTTCAACCCTGGCCGGAACACGGTCAGGGTTTGAGAAAATCCTCCTTCATTTCCACTATCATTCCGGCTTATAATCCACGCCCTTTTGGTTATTTTTTTATCATTTCCCCCGGAAGCAATATGAGCGCAATATCCCTGATCCAACCGGATCGTGACCTTTTTTCCTGGCCGCAATACTGGGCTGCCTGTTTTGGCCCTGCGCCATTTTTACCGATGTCGCGTGAAGAGATGGACCAACTTGGCTGGGATAGCTGCGACATTATTCTGGTGACCGGCGACGCCTACGTCGACCACCCGAGCTTCGGGATGGCCATCTGCGGCCGTATGCTGGAGGCGCAGGGGTTCCGGGTGGGGATCATTTCCCAGCCGGACTGGAACAGCAAAGACGACTTTATGCGCCTGGGTAAGCCGAACCTGTTCTTCGGCGTGACCGCCGGCAATATGGACTCGATGATCAACCGCTACACCGCCGACCGTAAGCTGCGCCATGACGATGCTTACACCGCCGGCAACGTGGCGGGTAAACGCCCGGACCGCGCCACCCTGGTCTACACCCAGCGCTGTAAAGAGGCGTGGAAAGACGTGCCGGTGATCCTCGGCGGCATCGAGGCCAGCCTGCGCCGTACCGCGCATTATGATTACTGGTCCGATACCGTGCGCCGCTCGGTGCTGGTGGACTCCAAGGCCGATATGCTGATGTTCGGCAACGGCGAGCGTCCGCTGGTGGAAGTCGCGCATCGCCTGGCGATGGGCGAAACCATCGACCAGATCCGCGATGTGCGCAATACCGCCATCATGGTGAAAGAGGCGCTGCCGGGCTGGAGCGGCGTCGATTCCACCCGCCTGGATACGCCTGGCAAAATTGACCCGATCCCGCATCCGTACGGTGAGGATCTGCCGTGTGCCGATAACAAGCCGGTTGCGCCGAAAAAGCAGGAAGCCAAAAGCATCACCGTGCAGCCGCCGCGGCCCAAACCGTGGGAAAAGACCTATGTGCTGCTGCCTTCCTTCGAGAAGGTGAAAGGCGATAAGGTCCTGTACGCTCACGCTTCGCGTATTCTGCACCATGAAACCAACCCCGGCTGCGCCCGGGCGCTGATGCAAAAGCATGGCGAACGCTATATCTGGATCAACCCGCCGGCAATCCCGCTCTCGACTGAAGAGATGGACAGCGTCTTCGCGCTGCCTTACAAGCGTGTGCCGCATCCTGCTTACGGCGACGCGCGTATCCCGGCGTATGAGATGATCCGTTTCTCGATCAACATCATGCGCGGCTGCTTCGGCGGCTGTTCGTTCTGCTCAATCACCGAGCACGAAGGGCGCATTATCCAGAGCCGTTCAGAAGATTCGATCATTAATGAAATCGAAGCCATTCGCGACACGGTGCCCGGCTTTACCGGGGTGATCTCCGATCTCGGCGGACCAACGGCCAACATGTATATGCTGCGCTGCAAATCGCCACGCGCCGAGCAGACCTGCCGCCGTCTCTCCTGCGTCTACCCGGATATCTGCCCGCACATGGATACCAACCATGAGCCGACGATCAATCTTTACCGTCGCGCCCGTGAGCTGAAGGGCATTAAGAAGATCCTCATTGCCTCTGGCGTACGCTATGACATCGCCGTCGAAGATCCGCGCTATATCAAAGAGCTGGCGACCCACCACGTCGGCGGCTATCTGAAGATCGCCCCGGAGCATACCGAAGAGGGGCCGCTGTCGAAGATGATGAAGCCGGGGATGGGCAGCTACGACCGCTTTAAAGAATTGTTTGATACCTATTCGAAGCAGGCGGGTAAAGAACAGTATCTGATCCCGTACTTTATCTCCGCTCACCCGGGGACCCGTGATGAAGATATGGTGAACCTGGCGCTGTGGCTGAAGAAACATCGCTTCCGTCTCGACCAGGTGCAGAACTTCTATCCGTCGCCGCTGGCGAACTCGACCACTATGTATTACACCGGCAAGAACCCGCTGGGCAAGATTGGCTATAAGAGCGAAGAGGTGGTGGTGCCGAAGGGCGATAAACAGCGCCGTCTGCATAAAGCGCTGCTGCGCTATCACGATCCGGCAAACTGGCCGCTGATCCGTCAGGCGCTGGAGGCGATGGGTAAAAAGCACCTGATTGGCTCACGCCGCGACTGCCTGGTGCCTGCCCCGACGCTGGATGAGATGCGCGAAGCGCGTCGCCAGAACCGCCATACCCGTCCGGCGCTGACCAAGCACACGCCGATTGTACATCAGCGTTCTAACGGTGAAACGACGGCGAAAAAACCGGTCAAACGCGGTAAAGTCGCCGGGCGTTAAGCCTGACGTTGTGCCCGGTAGCGCTTTGCTGACCGGGCCAGTTGGAGAGCCGGATAAGCGTCAGCGTTATCCGGCTTTTTTATATGTTAGCCGCCAAACTGATCCGGATCGGGCCCTAAACGCTTGCCCTGGTCCAGCTTCGCGATTTCGCTGAGTTCGTCTTTGTCGAGACGGAAATCCCAGACGTTAAAGTTTTCCGCGATACGCGACGGCGTCACTGATTTCGGGATCACCACCAGACCGCTATCAAGATGCCAGCGGATGACGATTTGCGCCGGCGTTTTGCCGTACTTATCGGCGAGCTGGTGGATGACTTTCTGATCGAACACCCCTTTACCGCCCTGGGCCAGCGGGCTCCAGGATTCGGTCTGGATCTTGTGGGTGGCGTTCCAGGCGTGCAGCTGACGCTGCTGCAGCAGCGGATGGAGCTCAATCTGGTTGATCACCGGTGCGACGCCGGTTTCATCAATCAGCTTCTGCAGATGCGGGACCTGGAAATTACACACGCCGATGCTTTTCGCCAGCCCCTGCTGCTGCAGCTCGATCAGCGCCTGCCAGGCTTCGACGTAATGGCCGATCGCCGGCACCGGCCAGTGGATTAAATAGAGATCCACATAGTCGAGCTTCAGCTTGCTGAGGCTCTCTTTCAGCGCCTCGTGCGGCCGTTTTTGATCGTCGTTCCACAGCTTGGTGGTGATGAACAGCTCATCGCGATTGACGCCTGCGCTGTGCAGCGCGTTGCCGACGCCGGCCTCATTTTGGTACGCGGCGGCGGTGTCAAAGGAGCGATAACCGACTTCCAGCGCCTTATGAATGGCGGAGACGACTTCCTCGTTGCCAGCTTTCCACACGCCGAGACCCAGCTGCGGCATCAGGTTGCCGTCGTGTAGTTTTATAACGGTTGGATGTGTCATGCCTTCCTCCTGTTAATGAACTCGGCGAGGCAGAATCCGCCGAGGGGTAGCATTAAGTCTGGACGAAATAGCTAAAAACGGTAGTAAAAACACCTCTCCCCGACGTTTGTTTAACGTAAGGAGAGGTGAATCAGGCGGGGTTAAATTAGCGAGCAGCCTCGTAAATACGGCGGCTGACGTCCAGGGTGATATCCTGATGTTCGCCCAGTTTGGTCATGCCGTGCTCTTCCAGTTTCGCCAGCAGCGCCGGGATGGAGCTACCGTCGAGACCGTAATCGGAGAGGCGGGTCGGCACCCCCATCTGCTCGAAGAAACTACGGGTTGCGGCAATAGCGGCATCGATACGCTGTTCTTCGGAGCCCTCGGTGATATTCCATACGCGCTCGGCATACTGCAGCAGCTTCGCGCGCTTGGTATCGCGTTTCTCATTCCACAGCGCCGGCAGCACGATAGCCAGCGTCTGGGCGTGATCCAGACCATGCATCGCCGTCAGTTCGTGGCCGAGCATATGGGTCGCCCAGTCCTGCGGTACGCCAGCGCCGATAAGACCGTTCAGCGCCTGAGTCGCCGCCCACATAATATTAGCGCGCACGTCGTAGTTCTCTGGCTCCTGCAGCGCTTTCGGGCCATCTTCCACCAGCGTCAGCAGAATGCCTTCGGCGAAACGGTCCTGAATTTTGCCGTCAACCGGGTAGGTGACGTACTGTTCAACGGTATGGACGAAGGCGTCAACCACGCCGTTGGCGACCTGGCGCGGTGGCAGAGTGTAGGTGTAAACCGGGTCGAGGATCGCGAACTGTGGCTGGACGTGCGAAGACATAAACGCGCGTTTGTCGCCGGTGGTTTTCCGCGAAATCACCGCCCCTTTGTTTGATTCAGAACCGGTCGCTGGCAGAGTCAGAACCGAACCCATTGGAATGGCGCTGGCGATCTTACTGCCGTAAGTTTCCAGAATTTCCCATGGATCGATAGCGGCGTCGTAATGGGCCGCCGCGGCGATGAACTTGGTGCCATCCAGTACTGAACCGCCGCCGACCGCCAGCAGGAAGGTGACCTTCTCTTCACGGGCGAGCTTCACGGCGTTCATCAGAGTTTCGTAAGACGGGTTCGGCTCGATGCCGCCAAATTCAAGGACATCCAGGCCATTCAGGGCGGTGAGTACCTGATCCAGGACGCCCGTTTTTTTCACGCTGCCGCCGCCGTAGGTGATCAGTACGCGAGCCTCCGCCGGGATCTGTTCACGCAGCTTTTCAATCGCGCCTTTGCCAAACAGAATGCGGGTTGGGGTATGCAGGTCAAAATTATTCATTGCTAGTGTCCTCAAAAGAGTAAAACCGCCGACAGGGACGATACCGCTGCCAGATGACGGTTATTGTGGTCCTGGCGCCGTTGACCCTCAATGCACATTTCTGCCGATGTCTTGCCTATTTCTCCATGTGGCTGGAGAATTCTCGCCAGCCTGCGCACAATGTATGGGTGAAGAAACATCGGGAGAGGCGGTGGCAATGCAACACGCACAGATATGCCAGATATTGACAGAGAAGATTAACCAGCTGAAAGATAAGCACGAACTGTTAAGTTCGCTGCTGCCTGACGTCCGCCTGCTGTATGGGACGCAGCCGGGTACCCGGACGCCGGTGATGTATCAGCCGGGGATCGTTTTTCTCTTTTCCGGCCATAAAATTGGTTATATCAATGAGCGGACTTTTCGCTACGACACAAATGAATATCTGCTGCTGACCGTGCCGCTGCCCTTCGAATGCGAAACCTTTGCCACCCCGGAGGTGCCCCTCGCCGGGATGCGTCTGAACGTCGATATCCTGCAACTGCAGGAGCTGCTGATGGATATTGGCGAGGATCCGCTGTTTCAGCCCGCCGTCGCCTCCAGCGGAATAAATTCGGCAGTGCTTTCCGAAGATATTTTATGCGCTGCCGAACGGCTGCTCGACGTCATGGATCGTCCGCTGGACGCGCGCATTCTTGGCAAGCAGATTATCCGTGAAATCCTCTACTATGTGCTGACGGGCCCCTGCGGCGGCGCACTGCTGGCGTTGGTCAGCCGACAGACCCATTTCAGTTTGATAAGTCGCGTGCTGAAACACATCGAGAGCCAGTACACCGAAAACCTGAGCGTCGATCGGCTGGCGGCGGAAGCGAATATGAGCGTCTCGGCGTTTCACCATAATTTTAAATCAGTGACCAGTACCTCACCGCTGCAGTATCTGAAAACCTACCGTTTGCACAAGGCGCGTATGCTGATGATCCATGACGGCATGAAGGCCAGCGCGGCGGCGATGCGGGTGGGGTATGAAAGTCCTTCGCAGTTCAGCCGCGAGTTTAAGCGCTACTTCGGTATGACGCCCGGGGAAGATGCCGCACGAATTCGCACGATGCAGGGCATGTAATATCGGGAAGGGCAAGCCGGGCGGGCGCAGGCCCCCCGGCAGGTGGCCGTCAGGCGCTGCAGTATTTCTTTTTGATCACCACGAACAGCGTGCCGAGCAGGCCCGCCAGCAGCAGAGCAATCGGCAGGATCATCAGGCAGGTCATGACCTGATCTTCATGGCGCTTCACAAACGGGATCATGCTCAGCGCATAGCCGAGACCCGTGACCACGCCAACCCACAGCAGGGCGCTCAGCCAGTTGAAGAACTGAAAGCGGCGGTTCGGCAGGCCGGAAATCCCCGCCATGGTTGGCAGCAGGGTGCGGACAAATGCCAGAAAGCGGCCCGCGAGCAGCGCCAGCAGGCCGTGGCGATCAAACATACAGGTGGCGCGCTGATGGTACTTATGCGGCAGATGCGCCAGCCAGCCTTTCACCGTTTGCGTATTGCCCAGCCAGCGCCCTTGCACATAGCTCAGCCAGCAGCCGAGGCTGGCGGCGGCGGTCAGAATGGCGATAGTGGGCACAAAGTCCATGACGCCTTTAGCAATCAGCGCGCCGGCGAGCAGCAGCAGGCTGTCCCCCGGTAAAAAGGACGCGGGCAGCAGCCCGTTTTCCAGAAACAGGGTGGCGAACATAACCAGATATACAACGCCCACAACGTGAGGGTTCGCCAATGCGGCAAAATCATGTTGCCACAACGCGGCGACAATCTCTTGAATGACAACCATGGACTTTCCTAAGTGGTACCGTATTGTTGACTAGTGTACTCCTGAAGAGACCCGAGCACCTTGATCCCGGGCGCAACAAAAGCGGCCGCTTTGCTAAAAAGCGTCCGCTATTGTTGCCACTGACTGTCACTTTACACGATACGCGCGAAGCCCGCTGCTAAATCCGCCTGCAGATCGTCAACATTTTCGAGACCAATGTGCAAACGGATCAACGTGCCGCTGAAGTCGACTTCCGCATCCGGTCGGATGTGAGCGATTTGCTCCGGCTGATTGGCCAGAATCAGCGATTCAAAGCCGCCCCACGAGTAGGCCATGCTGAACAGGCTGAAGTTGTCGAGATACGCTGCCAGCTCAGCGTCGTTGAGACGCTTGTTGAGCACAAACGAGAACAGCCCGCTGCTGCCGGTAAAATCGCGCTTCCAGAACTCATGGCCTTTACTGCCGGGCAGGGCGGGGTGGTTGACCCGCGCCACCTGCGGATGCTGCGCCAGCCACTCGGCGATGCGCAGGCTGCTCTCATGATGCTGACGCAGGCGCACGCCCAGAGTGCGCAGGCCGCGGCTGGTCATATAGGCGGTATCGGCGTCCAGCATTTGCCCCATCAGATAGGCATTCTCACGCAGCTGCGGCCAGCAGCGCGCGTTCGCCACCGCAGTGCCGACCATGGCGTCGGAATGGCCGATCAGGTATTTGGTGCCTGCCTGAATAGAAATATCGATGCCAAAATCCAGCGCTTTGAACAGGATCCCCGCCGCCCAGGTGTTATCGATCATGATAATCGCTTCCGGCGCGACCTGACGCGCGGCGGCGACAATCGCTGGCACATCATGCACTTCCATGGTGATGGAGCCGGGCGATTCCAGGAACACCACGCGGGTCTCAGGGCGAACCAGACGGGCAATATCGGCGCCGATTAAGGGATCGAACCAGCTGGTGGCGACGCCGAGTTTAGCGAGAATTTTGGTACAAAAATCCTGGCTTGGCTCATAGGCGGTATTGGTCATCAGCACATGGTCGCCCTGTTCGACGAACGCCAGGATGGTGTTGGCCACCGCGGCCGCACCACAGGGGAAGAGGGCGCAGCCGGCGCCGCCTTCCAGCTCGCACATCGCTTCCTGCAGCGAGAAGTGGGTCAGGGTGCCGCGACGCCCGTAGAACAGCTCGCCGTTAGCCCGGTTGCGGGTGGCGTGTTTTTTAGCTTCCACGGTGTCGAAAACCAGCGATGACGCGCGCTGGATCACGCTGTTCACTGAGCCCTGGGTATATTTTTTGCTCCGTCCGGCGTTGACCAGCGCGGTATCAAGATGTTTATCAGCCATGTTGATGAACCTGTTTTTATACGTCTGGACGTCTAAACTAGCATGAATCTTCTTTTCTGTACCAGTGCGGCGCCGATACAGGCGAAAATTTTACCAGGCCCGCAGTAAGCCGCTTTTTTACTGCGTGAGCGCAAGGAAAATAAACGTGATTTGCTGCACAGTGTAAATACTAATGAGAACCACTATCAATTCGATGTCGTTTTGATATTATTGTGGGCAGATTTTGTGATTATCGTCGTGGAGATAGAGCGTGGGTAATAATTTGATGCAGGCGGATCTCTCCGTTTGGGGTATGTATCATCATGCCGATATTGTCGTTAAGGTGGTGATGATTGGCCTGATTCTGGCGTCGGTCGTCACCTGGGCCATCTTTTTCGGCAAAGGGGCGGAAATCCTCGCCAGCAAGCGTCGCCTCAAACGTGAACAGCAGCAGCTGGCGGAAGCCCGCTCTCTCGATCAGGCCAGCGATATCGCCAGCGCCTTTGAGGCGAAGAGCCTGACCACCCAGCTTATCAATGAAGCGCAGAACGAACTCGAACTCTCTGCCGGTGCGGAAGACAATGAAGGCATCAAGGAACGCACCGGTTTCCGCCTTGAGCGCCGCGTCGCGGCGGTCGGTCGCCATATGGGGCGCGGCAATGGTTATCTGGCCACCATCGGCGCCATTTCGCCGTTCGTGGGTCTGTTCGGGACCGTCTGGGGCATCATGAACAGCTTTATCGGTATCGCCCAGACGCAGACTACCAACCTTGCGGTGGTAGCGCCGGGCATCGCGGAAGCGCTGCTGGCGACGGCCATCGGCCTGTTCGCCGCCATCCCGGCGGTGGTCATCTATAACATCTTTGCCCGCATGATTGGCAGCTACAAGGCCTCGCTCGGCGACGTCGCCGCTCAGGTGCTGCTGCTGCAAAGTCGCGACCTGGACCTCAGCGCCAGCGGTGTGAAGCCGGTGCGTAGCGCGCAGAAATTACGGGTAGGTTGATCGGCTATGGCGATGCGTCTTAATGAAAATCTGGACGATAACGGCGAAATGCATGAGATCAACGTGACGCCGTTTATCGACGTCATGCTGGTTCTGCTGATTATCTTTATGGTGGCTGCGCCGCTGGCGACGGTTGACGTGAAGGTGAATCTGCCGGCCTCCTCCAGCCAGCCGCAACCGCGACCGGAAAAACCCATCTATCTGTCGGTGAAGGCGGATAAGAGCATGTTCCTCGGCAACGACCCGGTGACCGAAGCGAATATGATTAATGCCCTGGATAGCCTGACCGCCGGCAAAAAAGATACCACTGTCTTCTTCCGCGCGGATAAAACCGTCGATTACGAGACGATGATGAAAGTGATGGATACCCTGCATCAGGCGGGCTATCTCAAGATCGGGCTGGTGGGCGAAGAGACCGTCAAAGCCAAATAACCCGATTCTGTTCCTGAAAAGGCTGGCCGCGCGCCGGCCTTTTTTATGGCCGTCTGCCGGCGATGTGTTGGCCTGGCGTTGCCATCACGTTATCTGTCTGAGATATAATGTCGCTTCTTTTTGTTAACTAACAGGATTATATGGAACGCTTTCTGGAAAACGCTATGTACACTTCGCGCTGGCTGCTGGCACCGGTTTATTTTGGCCTTTCGCTGGGACTGGTCGCGCTGACCATCAAATTTTTTCAGGAGATCGTCCACGTTCTGCCGCATATCTTCAGCGTCAGCGAGTCGGAATTGATCCTGACGCTGCTGTCGCTGGTGGACATGACCCTGGTGGGTGGCCTGCTGGTGATGGTGATGTTCTCGGGCTATGAGAATTTCGTGTCGCAGCTGGATATCAATGAAGGGAAAGAGAAGCTGAGCTGGCTCGGTAAAATGGACGCCACCTCTCTGAAGAATAAAGTCGCGGCGTCAATTGTGGCGATCTCCTCTATCCACCTGCTGCGGGTGTTTATGGATGCGAAAAACGTGCCGGACAACAAGCTGATGTGGTACGTGATTATCCACCTGACCTTCGTCCTTTCGGCCTTTGTGATGGGCTATCTCGATCGTCTGAACAAAGTGAAACACTGATCTCTTCTCTCCCGGCGGTGTTAGCCGCTGGGCTTTTTTCTCCCCCGTTTCTGCTTCTCTGCGCTGGCGTATGTCCGGGCTTCTGCTTTGCTTAAAGGGCGCTTAACAACGGAGGCAGGGTGATGACGCGATTAACGGCCAAAGATTTCCCGCAGCAGCTGCTCGAGTATTATGACTACTATGCCCACGGCAAAATCAGCAAACGCGAGTTTCTCCAGCTGGCGGGGAAATATACTGTCGGCGGGATGACCGCGCTGGCGCTGTTTAATCTGCTGAAGCCCGACTATGCCCTGGCAGAGCAGGTACCGTTCACCGATCCGGATATCCGTCCGGAGTATATTCATTATCCCTCTCCTGACGGCCACGGCGAAGTGCGGGCTTACCTGGTGACGCCGACGAAAATAGCCGACAAAGCGCCCGCCGTTGTGGTGGTACATGAGAACCGAGGCCTGAATCCCTACATTGAAGACGTAGCCCGGCGGGTCGCGAAAGCGGGATATATCGCGCTGGCGCCTGATGGCCTGAGCGCCGTCGGCGGCTATCCGGGGAATGATGATGAAGGCCGCTTGCTACAGCAGAAAGTCGATCCCGTGAAGCTGATGAATGATTTTTTTGCGGCGGTCGCGTTTATGGCGAAGCATCCACAGGCGACGGGGAAGGTCGGTATCACCGGGTTTTGTTACGGCGGCGGCGTCAGCAACGCGGCGGCGGTGGCGATCCCGGAGCTAGCCTGCGCGGTGCCGTTTTACGGCCGCCAGCCGCCGCTGAAGGAGGTCGATAAAATTAAAGCGCCGCTGCTGCTGCACTATGCCGGCCTCGATAGCGGCATTAATGAAGGCTGGCCCGCCTATGAACAGGCGTTGAAGGAACACCATAAAGTCTACGAGGCCTATCTCTATCAGGGCGTGAATCACGGCTTTCATAATGATTCCACGCCGCGCTACGATCGGGCTGCGGCTGATCTGGCCTGGCAACGCACGCTGGCATGGTTTGAGAAGTATTTACGCTAGCGCAAACGTCATAAATAGCGCTACCGCTCGCTCAAAAAAACGCTATATAATTTATTATATAACGATTGGGAGGGCGCGATGGAAAATCATTTTGGCAAAGGCTTAATGGCGGGGCTACAGGCATCCTATGCTGACACCGCCGCGCATGCGGCGAATTTTTGCGCCGACTATAAACGCGGGTTTGTGCTCGGCTACTCGCACCGCATGTTTGAAAAAACCGGCGACCGTCAGCTCAGCGCGTGGGAGGCGGGGATCCTGACCCGTCGCTATGGCCTTGACAGAGATATGGTGATGGATTTCTTCAAAGAAAGTGGGTCGGGTATGGCGATGCGCTATTTTCTGGCGGGCTATCGGCTGGAAAGCTAAACAGGACGGCTTCGCAGGTGGAGCCGTCCTGTGGTGGGAACCCTTTCCCGTCAGCGGGAAAGGGTGAAGGCCTTACGCCTGGCGCTTATCTTCCGTTTGGGTGTCAAAGTCGCGGGCGTCGTGGCGCTCATGTAACTGCTCATTGAGCGGGCCGTTGGTGCGGTTGACGATGCGTCCGCGCTTGACGGCCGGACGGTTGCCGACATCCTGCGCCCAGCGCAGCACGTTTTTATAGCTCCCGGCGTCGAGGAACTCCGCCGCGTTATAGACATTGCCCAGCACTACGTTGCCATACCACGGCCAGACAGCCATATCGGCGATGGTGTACTCCTCGCCGGCCACATAGCGACCGCGGGCGAGCTGTTTGTCCAGCACGTCGAGCTGGCGTTTGGCTTCCATCGTAAAGCGGTCGATCGCGTACTCGATCTTCACCGGCGCATAGTTATAGAAGTGGCCGAAGCCGCCGCCGAGGAATGGCGCCGCGCCCTGCAGCCAGAACAGCCAGTTGAGGGTTTCGGTGCGGCCGGCAGGATCTTTTGGCAGGAAGAAGCCAAATTTTTCCGCCAGATAGAGAAGAATGTTGCCGGACTCAAATACCCGGGTCGGCGGCGTGGTGGAGTGGTCGCTGAGGGCCGGGATCTTCGAGTTCGGGTTGATATCGACAAAGCCGCTGGAAAACTGATCCCCTTCGCCAATGCGTATTAGCCAGGCGTCGTACTCCGCGCCGCTGACGCCCAGCGCCAGCAGCTCCTCCAGCATGATCGTCACCTTCTGGCCGTTGGGCGTGCCCAGTGAGTATAGCTGGAGCGGATGGGTACCGACCGGCAGGACGCGTTCATGGGTCGCGCCGGAAACGGGACGGTTGATATTGGCGAACGCGCCGCCGCTGTTTTGCTTCCATTCCCACACTTTGGGTGGCTGGTAGTTTTGCTCTGACATGCTGGTTTGCCTTTTTCGTGGATGTACAAAAAGTGTAGCAGGTGACCTCAGGCCATAATCCGCGCAGCCCACACGCTGACATCATCACCGCTGCCCAGATCCGGCTGCACCAGGCCATTGACCATAAAGGTCGGCGAGACGTGAATGCCGTTCTGACGGGCGTATTTACTGTGCCACTTGATCACGTCCTGCAGCTCCGGGCGGGCAAAGGCGGCCCCCAGCAGCACGTGACTGTAACGTTCAATGCGTTCAATGATTTGCTGCGGCGTGGCGTTCATATTCGGCCCGCTGCAGTGATCGATAAACTCAAACTCTTCCCGATGGTCGGCCACGGCCTGCATCACTTTATGCGCCTGCTCTCTGCCGTGCGGCAGGGTAGACGCGGCGAGGATACAGCGGACAATCACCCCGGAGAACAGATGCCACGGCTGCGACTGCAGGCGTATCTTGATGGTGACGTTATCGGCGCCGACCTCATCAAGCAGGTCGTCGAGCTTATTAAACGCGCGGACAGAGTAGGGGCAGGTGGGCTCAAGGAACACCTCAAACGTCCGCGGGCCGTGTCCCCAGACCAGCGGTTGGGCATTCAGATGCGAGGGTGTGCTCATTGTCGACTCCTGATGTTGCGTTGTTTTTTTGTTATATCACCGATAACGATATCACTTTTGCTTCCGGCTGCAGGGTTATTTTCCTTAACGGCACGATTAGCGAAACGAATGAGTGGTATCATCGTTACACCTCTGTCTGGTAAGTGCCTGCGGCAGGATAAGAAGAGGGAGTTTTGTTTCGCCAACTGCCCGGGCTGCATTAATTTGAGGTCAGGCTAAATGAGCAAAGGATCGACAAGCAGTGACGCCCCGTTTGGGACATTGTTAGGCTACGCGCCCGGCGGCGTGGCGATTTATTCATCGAATTACAGTAGCTTAAATCCGCAAGACTACCCGGATGATGCGACGTTTCGCAGCTACATCGGCAATGAGTATATGGGGCATAAATGGCAGTGCGTCGAGTTTGCACGCCGCTTTCTGTTCCTGACCTACGGGTTTGTCTTTACCGATGTGGGGATGGCATATGAAATCTTCTCCCTGCGTTTCCTGCGTGAAGTGGTCAATGACAATATTTTGCCGCTGCAGGCCTTCGCCAACGGTTCCCGCCGTCCGCCCATCGCCGGTTCGTTACTGATCTGGCAGAAGGGAGGCGAGTTTAAGCACACCGGCCACGTCGCGGTGATCACCCAGCTTGTCGGCAATAAAGTGCGTATCGCCGAGCAGAACGTCATTCACTCGCCGCTGCCGCAGGGCCAGCAGTGGACCCGCGAGCTGACCCTCGAGGTCAACGCCGGCCGGTACACCATCAAAGATACCTTTACCGATACCGAAATTTTAGGCTGGATGATCCAGACCGCCGATACCGAACACAGCCTGCCGCAGCCGGTGCTGCCGGGCGAGGCGATGGCGATCAAAGGCGCGCGGCTGCCGAACAACGGCCAGTTCCGCGGCAAATGGCTGAACGAGAAAGATCCGCTGCAGAAAGCCTACGTGGCGGCCAACGGCCATTTCATCAACCAGGATCCCTACCAGTATTTCACCATCAGCGAAAGCGCCGAACAGGAGCTGATCAAAGCCACTAACGAGCTACACCTGATGTATCTGCACGCCACCGATAAGGTGATGAAGGATGATAACCTGCTGGCGCTGTTTGATATCCCGAAAATCCTCTGGCCGCGTCTGCGTCTCTCCTGGCAGCGCCGTCGTCATCATATGATCACCGGGCGCATGGATTTCTGCATGGACGAGCGCGGGCTGAAGGTGTACGAATACAATGCCGACTCCGCCTCCTGCCATACCGAAGGCGGGTTGATCCTTGAGCAGTGGCTGAAGCAGGGCTACTACGGCACCGGCCACAATCCGGCGGAAGGTCTGCTCGATGAGCTGGCGGGGGCGTGGAAACACAGCCGGGCGCGGCCCTTCGTCCACATCATGCAGGACAAGGATCTGGAAGAGAATTACCACGCGAAATTTATTCAGCGTTCGCTGACCCAGGCCGGTTTTGAGAGCAAAATTCTCTTTGGCCTTGATGAGCTGCGCTGGGACGCTGCCGGCCAGCTGATTGACGCTGACGGGCGGCTGGTCAACTGCGTCTGGAAAACCTGGGCATGGGAAACCGCCATTGAGCAGGTGCGCGAAGTCAGCGCCGATGAGTACGCGGCGGTGCCGATTCGTACCGGACATCCGCAGAATGAGGTGCGGCTGATTGACGTCCTGCTGCGTCCTGAAGTATTGGTATTCGAACCCCTGTGGACGGTGATCCCGGGTAACAAAGCGATTCTGCCGGTGCTGTGGTCGCTGTTCCCGCATCATCGCTATCTGCTGGATACCGATTTTGTGGTTAACGACGAGCTGGCGAAAACCGGCTATGCCGTGAAGCCCATTTCCGGACGCTGCGGGAACAATATCGATTTGATCGGTCCTCAGGATGAGGTTCTGGATAAGACCAGCGGCCAGTTTGTCGATCGCAAGAATATCTACCAGCAGCTGTGGTGCCTGCCGAAAGTGGACGGTAAGTACATTCAGGTGTGCACATTTACCGTCGGCGGTAACTACGGCGGTACCTGCCTGCGCGGCGATTCGTCGCTGGTGGTGAAAAAAGAGAGCGATATCGAGCCGTTAATCGTTTTGAAAGACAAAGCATGACGTGCGAAACCCGGGTAGCGGCATACCCCTGTCCGGGTGACAACGTACAGAAAAGGATAGCCCCGGCATGGTCAGCGCCGCCGGGAACACCTGCAACGAAGCGAAGATAATTAACACAACAACAAGACAGAAAAGGAAAATAGTATGCACGATCGGCGTCTCGCCGCCCGCGCGGGTGAACTCAAGCCCTCCGCCGTCCGCGAACTTCTCAAGCACAGTAAACTGCCCGGCGTGATCTCGCTTGGCGGCGGCATTCCGGCCCCGGAATTGTTTGATACCGAAGGCCTGGAGCTGGCGGTGCAGAAGGTGATGAGCGAACGTTTTCATGACGCATTCCAGTACGGTCTGACGGAGGGCTACCCGCCGTTGCGCCAGGCGGTGAGTGAAATCTGTCACTCCCGTGGCGTGACCTGTTCTCCCGCTCAGGTCTATATCACCTCCGGCTCGCAGCAATCGCTGGATATCGTTGCTCGTACGCTGCTCGATCCAGGTGACACTATTGTCGTTGAGCGTCCTACCTATCTGGCGGCGCTGCAGGTGTTTCAGCTGGCGCAGGCCAATATTCTCAGTGTCGACACCGATGATGACGGGATGCTGGTGGAGCAACTGGCCGACCTGCTGGAGACCACCCGCGTCAAAGCCGTTTATCTGGTGCCGACGTTCGGCAACCCCGGCGGCAAAACGCTGAGCGAGACGCGTCGTCGTCACCTGGTTGAGCTGGCGAAAAAATATGACTTCGTCATTCTGGAAGACGATCCCTATGGCGAAATTAGCTTCACTGACGCCGTTCGACGCCCGCTCTATCAGCACGCGGTTGAGCTGGGCTGTGAAGATCAGGTGGTCTACACCTCGACCTTTTCGAAGATCCTCGCGCCGGGGATGCGCATCGGCTGGGTCGTGATGCCGGACTGGCTGGCGCAGCAGACGGTGATCGTCAAGCAGGCGGCGGATCTGCATACCAATATGCTGTCGCAGGTGATCACCGCGGAGTACCTTGGCATGAACCGGCTGGAGAACCAGATTGCGTTGATTCGCGAAGACTACCGCAAGAAGTGTGTGGCGCTGGCCGACGCGCTGGAAAGCCGCCTTGGCGAGCACCTGGAATTCAGCCGCCCGCAGGGTGGCATGTTCCTGTGGGCGCGTTTCCGCTATCCGTTCGATACCATGGAATGGATGAAGAAAACGCTGGAAAACGGCGTAGTCTACGTTCCTGGCGAAGCGTTCTATCACGATAAGCCGGATACCCGTACTCTGCGTCTCTCCTACTCCACGGTGTCTGAGGCCGGGTTGCTGACGGCCGTTGAGCGGCTGGCGGCCTCCCTGTAATGACTCTGCTGTGCGCCGCGTAACGACGGCGCACAGCCCTTCGCGGCGAGAGCGGGAGGAACTGACGTTAGCGTCCAGCGCCAGGGTCAATCTGTCTCGGCGATCCGGTCATCCAGCCAGACCAGCATCAGCGCTGCGAGAAAAGCAACCGCAAAGGTGCCAATAAACAACCACATAAATGTCCCTCGCGGGTTAATTATTTTTCTGATTTTACCGGAGAGCGATCGTTTCGGTCGGAGATGGAGATTTTTGTCCCAGCAGAATGGCTGGCGAGAGAGAAAAAGTCATCGGCATCAATATCGAAGTTGAGAATAATTTCCCTGTATTTCCCACCGTTAATCAATGCGTTGGCTTCTTTAATACTACTGGCAATAATGACTGGCATCAGTTTTATCTCATTTTGAAAACTGAGAAGCAAAATAAGAGTTAGTTCGTACCAGATCAACTACTTTTTATAGTATGTCGCAGCAGAAAAAAACGTCATATCGCGGCCCCGCAAGAGCGGGGTGTTTTATGGCGGTCATCTGGCTACCAACAGCAAAATCTCATTCGACGCTGAAGATATACTGCGATTTCGCCCCCCATCAGGATGATTTTCCCTGCTGTTTTTCGCGCAATATCTCGCCACAGCGCTGCCGATCTTCGCCCAGTGTTTGCTGCTCCTGCGCGCTGAGCTGGCGCCAGGTGTCCAGCATCCGCTGCCCCAGCGCCGGCAGGTAATGGGTTTTATGCAATGCATAGTCCGAATTTCCCCCTTCGACGATATTTTGCATATCGTGGAGGAACTGGCGGCTGTCGTCATGATCGATCATGCAAAAGACTGCCCGGTAGTAGGCTTCTTCATCTGCGGTGTAATGCGGGGTGAACCACCAGACCAGCAGCGCGATAAGCGCCAAAAGCGGGATAATAAAAGGTAATTTTTTCAACATCAGTTTTTCGGTCGGAGACAATCAGCCGTCAGTGTACCTGCAATGACGGCCTGATGTAAGCGCCGGCCCCGGCGGGCCGGCGCAGGCTAGTAGCCGACCGGGTAGATGCGGCCGGTCTGAACGCCTTCAATGCTGCGACGATAGGCCTGCGCCACGGCGGCGGCGGGGACGCTGGCAAAGCCCGGGAAAAAGTCGCCGTAGGCCGCCAGCGACTCGCTGAGCACGGTGGGGCTAATGAGATTGATGCGGATCCCGCGTGGCAGTTCGCAGGCGGCGGCGCGCACAAAGCCTTCCAGACCGGCGTTGACCGTCGTGGCATTGACCCCCTGAGCAATGGGCTCCTGGGCGACAATACCGCTGACCAGGGTAATCGACCCGCCGTCGCGCAGGAAATGCTGCCCGATTAGCGCCAGGCGAATTTGCCCCAGCAGCTTGTCCTGCAGCCCGAGGTTGAACTGACTGTCGGTCATGGTGCTTAACGGCCCAAAGTGCAGATTGCCGGTGGTGGAGACAATCGCATCTACTTCGCCCGTTTGGGCAAACAGCGCCTCGACGCTCTCCTGCGAGGTGATATCCACCTGATAATCCCCCCGGGTGCGGCCGACGCGGATAACGTCATGTCTCTGGCTCAGCTCTTCGCTGACCGCACGACCGATGGTGCCGCTGGCACCGATAACGATAATTTTCATGGCTGACTCCTGATGAGGTGAGAGGCTATTCTTTAATAAAACGAATATCGGATAAACTGGCTAAAAGTTAGAACATTACTAACCAGAGGTTAGCAATATGGATAAGTTACGAGGGATGGAGACGTTTATTGCCGTGGTGGAGTGCGGCAGCTTTACCGGGGCGGCGTCGCGCCTGGGGCTGTCGGCGGTGATGGTCGGAAAATATATCGCCCAGCTGGAAAGCCAGCTGGCGACGCGTCTGCTGGAGCGTAACACCCGACGCCAGAGCCTCACCGACGCCGGGCGGGTCTATTTTGACGAAGCGAAACGGGTGATGGAGCAGGTCTCCATCGCCGAAAGCGCGGTCGAGCGGCTGCGGCTGGCGCCCGCCGGCACTCTGCGGGTGAGCGCCCCCACCTCGTTTGGCGCCAGCGTGATCGCGCCCCTGACCGCCACCTTCCTGCAGGCCTGGCCTGCGGTCCGGGTGGAACTGGATCTGACTAACCGGATGGTCGATCTGGTGGATGAGGGGGTCGATCTGGCGATCCGCATTGGCGAGATCCATCAGGAGGATCTGGTGGCCCGCTATCTGGCGCCGTATCGGATGGTGATCTGCGCCGCGCCGGCTTATCTGGCGCGTTACGGGACCCCCGGGACGCCAGAGGATCTCGCCGATCATCTCTGCCTGTCCCATACGGTCTGGACCGCCCGCAACGAGTGGCGGCTGCCGGGCATGGAGGGGGAAGTGCGCTGGAAGCGCGATGCGATTTTACGCTGCAATGATGGCTACGCGCTGCGCCAGGCAGCAATCGCCGGGGCCGGGCTGCTGATGCAGCCGGAGGTGCTGCTGGCCGATGCGCTGGCCAGCGGCAGCCTGGTGCGGGTGCTGGAGGCCTGGACCCCGCAGCCGAGACCCGTGCATCTGCTCTGGCGCCAGGATCGTCGGCCCCTGCCGAAGCTGACGCAGTTTATTGCCCATCTTCAGCAGGGAATGGCCGACGCGCTGACAATGACCCGCGCGTCGGAATAATCACTCCTCCCGCAGCGCCTGCTGCCAGTCGGCAATCAGATCGTTGGGATCTTCGATCCCCACCGACAGGCGGATCAGCTGGGGCGTGATGCCATTCGCCAGACGTTTCTCCAGCGGGATCGAGGCATGGGTCATGCTGAACGGCTGGCTCACCAGACTCTCCACGCCGCCCAGGCTCTCCGCAAGCGTAAACCAGCGCAGCTTGCTGATAATGCGCTCGGCGTAACCTTCATCGCCCTTCACCACCACCGAAATCATGCCGCCGGGCAGCGCCATTTGCTGCCGCGCCAGCTGATGATGCGGGTGCGAGGCCAGCCAGGGGAACCAGACTCGCTCCACTTCCGGCTGCTGTTCCAGCCATTCGGCGAGCTGCAGCGCGTTCGCGCTGTGGCGCTCCATCCGCAGCGCCAGGGTACGGATACCACGTAGCGTCAGGAAGCTGCTGAACGGGTCGAGTACACCGCCTACCGCATTCTGCAGATAGCCAAGCTTTTCCGCGAGCTCGGAGTTATCGCCAACCACCGCCAGGCCGGCGACGACATCGGAATGGCCGTTGAGGTATTTGGTCGCGGAGTGCACCACAATATCAAATCCATGCTCCAGCGGGCGATGGATCGCCGGCGAGGCGAAGGTGTTATCGGCGACGCTGATCAGGTTATGGCGTCGCGCGATGGCGGCGATGGCGCTGAGATCCGCCAGCTTCAGCAGCGGGTTGGTGGGCGTTTCCACCCAGATCATGCGCGTATCGGGGCGGATCGCCGCTTCAATCCCCTTCAGGTCGTCGGGTTTCACCCAGCTCACCTGCAGACCAGCGCTACGGCGGCGCACGTTTTCCAGCAGGCGGTAAGTGCCGCCATACACATCATCGACCGCCACCAGGTGACTGTCCTTATCCAGCAGCTCCAGC
Source organism: Klebsiella sp. SWET4 (assembly GCF_024296565.1). NCBI lineage: Bacteria > Pseudomonadati > Pseudomonadota > Gammaproteobacteria > Enterobacterales > Enterobacteriaceae > Klebsiella > Klebsiella sp. SWET4. Next base: position 257,558 of record NZ_JANCOB010000002.1, read on the forward strand.
ACGGTGGAGATGGCGGCCAGCCCGGAGGCGAACGCGTAGCCGCGCGTGCCGTTTTCCAGGTCGGCGATCGCCGTCTCCAGCGCGTGGCGGGTAGGGTTCCCGCTGCGGGAATATTCATAGCCGGTATGCTGCCCCGGCGCCGGCTGAGCAAAAGTGGAGGTGGCGTAAATCGGCGGCATCACTGCGCCGTGGCTGTCGGTGAAGGTTCCGCTATGTACGCTCAGGGTGTGGATAGATGACATAAAAAAATTCCTTATTGTGCGACTCGGTTACGCCAGGCGGTTAGTACATCGCTGCGGGTGACCAGGCCAAGAAAACGCGCGTTGTCAGCGATCACCGCCACCAGACCGCGATCGAGAATAGCCTGCAGTTCGCTCTCTGGCGCACGCTTATCGAGAGTTTCAACATGGCGGCTCATCGCTTCGCTGACCGGCAGGGAGAAGCGTTGGCGATCGCCCTGTACGTGGCGGATCAAATCCCACTCATCGACAATGCCGACCACGTGGCCATCCTCCAGCACCGGCAGTTGGGAGATGTCATACAGCCGCATGCGGGTAAAGACTGCGGCCAGGGTGTCGTCCGGCGCGGCCGTGACGGTGGCGCCTTCGTCATGGCGCAGGGCGATAAAATCACTGAGATCGCCCTGTTCGGGCCGGGCGATCAGTCCTTGCTGGCGCATCCAGTCATCGTTGAACATTTTGGACAGGTATTTATTGCCGCTATCACAGGCGAAGGTCACCACCCGTTTCGGACGGCTTTGTGCCCGGCAGTAGCGCAGGGCGGCGCTGAGCAAGGTGCCGGTGGAAGAGCCGGCCAGCACGCCCTCGACCTGCAGCAGCTGGCGCGCAGTCTGGAACGCTTCGCGGTCGCTGACGCGATACGCGGTATGTACCCCCTCCAGCCTGGCCAGCGGCGGGATAAAATCTTCGCCGATCCCTTCGACCAGCCAGGATCCCGTTTCGCCGTAGCGTCCGGTATCGACCTGATCGGCAAGAATGGAACCCGCCGGATCGGCGAGAATAAATTCCGTTTTCGGCGAGTGTTCAGCAAACCAGGCCTGAAGCCCGCCCAGCGTACCGCCGGAGCCGACGCCGACGACGACGGCGTCGATATCGCCCTCCAGCTGCTGATAAAGCTCCGGCGCAGTGGAGGTGGCATGGGCCAGCGGATTGGCGTCGTTATTAAACTGGTCGATATAAAAGGCGCCCGGGGTTTCATCGGCAAGGCGGCGGGCATAATCCTGATAATAGGCCGGATGGCCTTTATTGACGTCGGAACGGGTGAGCAGCACCGTCGCGCCCAGCGCCCGCAGGTGAAAGATTTTCTCGCGGCTCATTTTGTCCGGCACCACCAGGATCAGCCGGTAATTTTTCTGCGCCGCGATCAGCGCCAGGCCGAGGCCGGTGTTGCCGGCGGTGGCTTCGATTATCGTTCCTCCGGGCGCCAGTTTTCCCTGGCGCTCGGCTTCATTAATCATCGACAGCGCAACGCGATCTTTAATTGACCCGCCGGGATTCTGATTTTCCAGTTTTAAAAACAGACTGCAGGGGCCGGTATCCAGTTTGTGCAACTGGAGCAGGGGAGTATGACCGATCAGGTCGCTCACGGAATGAAACAGTGACATAACCATTTACCCACTCGTTTAAGATATTTTTGCATGGTAGAGCTGTGAAAACAGTAATTTAAAGAACATTTCTCTGCCTGTTAGCGTCAAATGGAATATAAGATGCTATTTGGCCATCTGGAGGGAAAGCAGGGTAGCCACCTGGGCGGATCGATTGCCAGAAAAGGGCGTTTTTAGCCGCTTTTAGCGAGAAAATGGCGATTTGAATCAGCGTGTTATCTGATATCTGAAAATGTATTTTCGAAAAAATTCTATGGGGAATAGGCCTTAATGGCACAGAGGATACGGCGTGGTAGAAACCCACAGATATAGGGCGCAGAAAAGCAAAAACCCAGCCATAGGCTGGGTTCTCTGAATAAGTGGCGGACTCGGAATCATATCCACGATTAACGTGCTGTTTGTTATTGGTGTTGTTGGTATTTCTTGTAAACAGCGCCCCACGAAGGCCCCCATAAAAAATCGTTATTTAGCGAATGGGGTTTCGTTATGTGTGGAGTCAAGTCCACACATAACGGTCTGAGGTCCACATATAGTGGCTGGAACTCCATACATAGCAGCGCCAAACAACCCCTCCTACATTATGCAATCAAAGCCCCATTCCCTTTAGTGTTGAACATCTTTCAAACTTATATTTGATATGTTGGAACAACGGTTTTTGAGATAATCAGAAACGATGTTTTTTCTAATTTATAGATTCTATTAGTATTTTTGGTATACTTTTGAGATATCGTCATGCACCAGTTGAGATAACTAAACATCATGGCTCAATTTAATCACTTTGAACTCTCGCTTCTGAACCCCAGCTTTGACTCCCCTTTGGTCGATGCGCTGACGGAACTGGAGTTACTCCGACACCTGCGGCTGGAAACCGATGTTCACCCTATCCTGTTTGCGCAGTTGAAGGCGGTTTTCCACATGCTGGAGAGTCTTGGCTCTGCAAGGATTGAGGGAAATCACACCACGCTTGCCGACTATGTTGAAAGCAAAGTTGAAGGGACGCAGAGTTCGACGGACCAGCTCAAAGAAATCAATAATATTGAAGCCGCGATGGAGTATATCGACGAATACCTGAGCAACGGCGATGAGATAACGGAATATTTTATCCGCGAGTTGCATAGTCTGGCTGTCGTCGGGCTGCAACAGGAAGGCGACAGAACGCCCGGCGCATATCGACAACATAATGTCAGCATCGCTCAGTCTGACCATCTGCCACCGGACCACATCCGCGTTGCTGATTATATGGCGGAACTGACCGCCTTTATTAACCGTGCCGATAAGCCAAAGTACGATCTGATGAAGATTGCACTGGTGCATCACCGCTTTGGCTGGATACACCCCTTTGGCAATGGTAATGGCCGAACGGTCAGGCTGCTGACCTATGCGTTACTTATCAAGTATGGTTTTAATGTTCAGGCAGGTGGCCGGGTACTCAATCCGACTGCGGTATTTTGTAACGATCGTGAACGCTATTACGCCATGCTTTCGTTAGCCGATAAGGGAACAGAGCAGGGGCTGGAAGAATGGTGCTTATATGTGCTTTCGGGGATCTCCTCTGAGCTGAAGAAAGTCGATCAACTGACAAACCACGCTTTCCTGAGTGAAAAGATCCTGTATCCGGCCATCGATTTTTCGTCGGAGAGAGGAGTGATAAATCCGCTGGAATCAAAGGTTTTGAAACGTTCTGTTGAACTGGGGACGATAAAAGCGGGCGATCTCCGCGCTGTTTTGCCCGATCTGAAACCGACGCAGGTGACTTATCAGCTTGGTAAGCTGATTGAGCGGGGACTGCTTCAGCCGGTAGAACAGGGGGCTCGTACCTATACGGCGAAGTTTTCTAACTCGTATCTGATTCGTGGGGTGATTAAGGTTCTGCGGGACGAGGGGTTTATTCCTGACTTGTGATAACACCCCATCTGTAATTCAGATGGGGTGTTATGTTAAAGCAGGGCCTGAATTTCAAGCCAATATAATTTGTTCTGTTTAACCTTTGACTTGATTTCAGCTCTGTTTAATATGTATAACTGATTGTTTTCTTGATCATATTTAAGGTGTTTAGGGAAGTTTTTCTTTAAAAATATTGCACAATGTCTGGAAAATCCCATAAATTGCAGTTGCCATACAATCGGATCATTCGAGCCAAACTCTATGAATTGTGACCAATTTGCTCCCGGGTTATTTTCAAAAACAAGTGAAAGAAGTTGGCAATAATGTGAAATATAATTTTGTAGTTGATAACCTATTTTTAATTCTATATCTTTAATTGTATCATTTACTAATTTTGTTATATGAATAGAATTATTTTGATCAAATGGCTCTTGAGTCTTATCTGAAAGATAGATATTCTTTCTATTCGATATGTAATAAACAATCGCGTCAGAGATAATTTCACTTAATGTATTGCCATGCATCCACTTAGTTAAAATGACTGCGTAATATGGAATTGAATTAAAATTAAGACGGTTTAATCCTTTACTATATTTATCTATTTGATAAATATTGAATATGAGGGCCAATTTTTCTTTTATTTCTTCATTTGTAGGATTCCATGATAACTTTAGTTCGTCAATTGAATAATTCCTGATGCAATTAAATGCATTATGTTGTGAGTTAATAGCAATATGGCTATTTGCTAATAAAATATGTGTAGGTATGTTAATGTTATCTATGCTTTTCAAGGCATAATGTAATATATCGTTATTTCCATTATTTCTGAAATAATTGATAAGTGGTAAATTATTGGCTTTGTCAGTTCGTAGGGTATCAATCCTTACCATATCACTTAGTGTTCTGAGAAATTCGCTATTTTGAATCCCCTCAGTAGAACCAGTTTTTATTATTTGTTCTAGCTCTTTAATCCTTTTAGAATCGTTAAGATAAAAGCTGGGAGTTAGTTCAATTTCATTTTTATTGGATAGAATTAAATTTTTTACCGCTTTATCATTCCAGGTCCCACTTTCATCTTTTACGCAAAATATATCACCAGCTAACTCTATGGCTAGTCTTCCAGCTCTGCCTGCGAGATTCCAAAAATCCACAGGTTCAAAATATCTAGTACCCTTTTTTGATGTCAAAATAAATACTGAACGTGCGGGTAAATTTACCCCCTCAAGAAGAGTTGATGTGCAAAACAGGTAATCAATATTACCTATTTTAAAGTTGTATTCAATAAGATCTCTTATTGCTTGTGGCAGGTTTCCGAAATGAAATGCTACTCCATACTCTATAGCTTCAGCAAGTTCGTAGCCGGTATGCACAAATTCTCGGACCTGAGATGCTAGATCAAAATTTTGAGGTTTCTTGTTACTTTGTAATTTCTTTATGTAACGTAGGAAATCCCTTGTTCGAGATAATGTATTATCGATACCTCCAGTGTAAATAATCTTACTTTTCCCTTTGTTAATCTGGAAGATAAGATCATTAACAGATGTATAAGTCTGATTAACATTATCTATATCAATTAATTTGTTTTTATCAACATAACTAAACTTGTTGTTTAATAAATCAATAAAGTATAAGTTCTGAGCTGTAGCGCCTTCTATGCTGCGATAAACTTTAGCATGGTCCCGATTAAATAAATCATTAAATACTTCAGGGTTGGATAAATTTGGTGATGAGAAAAATAGTTTTGCGTTTGGATTTAAATTTAATGTTTGTTCGATCGCGGAATAGGTTACGAGACTTCGTGTATCATTTTTAATAGTAAGTTTTTGTGCTTCATCGACAAAAATATAATCAATAATTATATCAGGACATGTACTAATTAAACTAACTAATCTCTCTGGAGTCAATACGAAAACATACCCTTTACTATGATCAATACCTCCTCTGAGCATGTAAGATGTTGTTACTATCTTATACTGATTGCCATCAATTTCATCTCTTAGTTCATTTTTTAATTTTAATGTACTTTGGCTAATTAATGCTCTAGTTGGGACTATGAGCACTATATTTTTTTTAGCATTACCAAAAACAATATGTTTTATATATTCATTTATGACAAACGATTTCCCCATTGACGTAGGGCCGGCAAAGCTTAAAGTGTTTGAGGTAATTAGGGATTGATAAAGTTCATATTGTTTGTCTGTAAAAAATAATCCATCTATAGTAGTTCTTTGGAATGATTTTTTTATGGATGATTCTATTTCTCGGTCTAACGGTAAATGTACTCCTTGTGAGATTAAATTATCTGCGGCAAATATACCTAAACGATTTATGACCGCTGAACCTATCATTTTAAAATAAGGATCATCTGAATGAAATGCAGCTATTTTACTTATGATTTCAAATGATTTTGTTCGATGAGCTTCAACAAGTGAATGAGATAGAATATCAGCAAAACGTAAAGCTTTCTCTATTTTTGTTGTGTCAACAAATAGCAGATTATGAGTGCCGTTATTATTAAACAAACAATTATCGTATAAAATTGATATATATTTATAGATCTCTTTAAAATAGCTACTTGTATAAGCGTCCATCGAAAGACGTTGTGCTAATGGAATTTTTCTTGCTACATCTTTTTCGTTCATAATTTTTATCCAATTGTTAGCATTTCTTGGATTAATTTTTTACGAGTGATATCTATGTCTGTGAAAGGGACAATGTATATATGAAAGTCGTGACCAAAGAGTTTATGCTTTATAATTCTTTTTTCTATCGTATCAATTACACGAGAAGCATTATTTTTTACTAATGAATATGTCCAATCTCGGAATTCGTTGTTTCTCATAGACAATTGTGTATCACTAACAGGTAATTCAAATCCTAGGAAAACGCCAAAAGCTAGATCAAGGTTTGGCCCATTATTTCCTGAAGGTAATAGTATAGATTTTATTGTCTCATATCCTTCTTCAGTAACCATTTCATTTATGACATGAGTATCTATTAGACCTCGTTCAAATCCTAATCCGTTGGCTTTAAAGTCAGCAATAGAGTCAAACGCTTCACGAGCCCCCTCCAGTAAGTCCGAGTACATTTTGGACTCGCCAAAGATTAGTTGATAATTATTGTCGATCTCTAATAAATGTATACCATCGGAACCTTTGATATAATCATTTGCATCAGTCTTTAGCTCCATTTTGGATAGTAATTTAGGTGCGTTGAGACCTGATTCAAGGAATGCGTATAATAGTAGTTCACCTAACTCACCTTCATTTGATGTATAGGTACGAAATTTCTGTATTGCCTCTAAATATGGTTTGGGACTAAAAGATGGATGATTTTTTTCAAACTCAGCTATTCTTCTATTCGAATGTACGTAACAGACTATTAAGTCTCTTAATTCCTCAACCAATTTGTTATAAACAAAACTGTTACTCTCAATGTTTAGAACATGTAAGTTTACGGTAGATTGCCGTGGTGCTTTGTCTAATGTAAGTGTTCTAAATAAATTCAAGAACCGCTTGTTGACTCGTATGGGCAGCAGCATATCCATAATACCTTGTTGTTATCATGGATGAAATTTATCATGTGTGCCTCGTTTTGTCGATTTTATACTCACAGTATATATACTGTATAAAAACACAGTCAAGAGTAATTTTCAATTAAATTCGCTGTACCCTAGAACCACGGTAAGCCATTTGGACAAGAATTTATTAATGAAATGAATGTTTTTTACTAATGCGATTTTTAATATGTCAAATAAGTTAAACTACCTATAAAAAAAATAATTACGGATATCAGCAGCTTACGCGCCGCATCGCGCTTTTCGTGGGCTTCCGCCAGCGTAATCTATGGATAGGGCCAAAGGCCAGAGGATTTCCTCACCTTCAAAACGGTAGCGGAAATACCATAGCTTAGAGTCGGTGATAAATATCGTCAGGTACAGACCTTGTGTGTCGGTGAGCTTGTAGTATTTTGCGAGGGGCTTTGCAGCGCGGATTTTACTGTCATTCAGAGTCACATGAGGGTCTCTTCATTCATCGAACTGAATGACCCGCAATTTGACCCCAAATTTTCCGAATACATAGAGATAAATAGAAACGTATCTGGAAAGATTTTTAATCTAACCTATTGAATTTAATAAACGATGGGGTGCATAGAGAAGCATAAAAACAGAAAAGTGGTGCCCGGACTCGGACTAACGCCGCAGGCGTTGAACAGCGCGCGTGTCACGCTGGCCCCGAAGGGGTGAGCCGCTGTGCGGCGAATAATCGAACGCAGTTCGATGGAGAGTCCGGTCGTAGAAAAGCAAAAACCCGCCTTTTGGGCGGGTTCTTTAAATAGTGGTGCCCGGACTCGGAATCGAACCAAGGACACGGGGATTTTCAATCCCCTGCTCTACCGACTGAGCTATCCGGGCAACGGGGCGCATTAAACCGTAATCGCCGCGCCTCGTCAACGAAATTTATCTGTTTTGCAGCAGACTGAACAATCTATCACCACATTGCGCTAAAAGCACGCGCCTTCAGGTAAAAAACAGCGTCCAGGCCGCTGAAATTGGCATCGCCAGCACCAGCGCAGGCAGCATATTCACCACCGCAAACATTTTTATCCCGCAGATGCGCAGCCCGGTGGCCACCAGCAGCATACCGCCGACGGCGCTGAAATCCGCCAGCATCATCGGGGTAGTAAGCGGCATAATGATCGCCGCGCAGGCCGCAAGAGTCAGCTGGATGAGCAGCATCGGCACGCTGATGGCGGCGACGGCAATGCCCAGGGTGCAGGCGAAAATGGTGGCAGTGAAAAAGTCGAGAAACGCTTTAGCAATCAGAATGCTGGCGTCGCCAGTCATCCCTTCGCGCATGGCGCCGAAGACGCCGGTGCCGCTGGCGCAGAACAGGACGATAATCGCCACATAGCTCTGAATATAAGACTCATGAGCCGAAGCCTTTTTCTTGCCTTTCGCTGACATCAACTGCTGGAGCTTACTGACCAGCGTATTGATGCCTTTTTCCATATTGCATATTTCGCCGAGCAGCGTCCCCACCAGGGTCGACAGCACCATCACTGGCAGATTGGCGCACTTAATGACCAGTAAAATGCCGATGCCTAATGACGCCAGGCCAAAAATTGAGGTCATTGATGTGCGGATCCGTTCCGGCAACCGTTGACTGAGCAAGGCGCCCAGCACACCGCCGACCAGCACCGCGCTGGCGTTAATAAAAGGTCCTGTAACCACGCTGACTCCTGTTAAATATCCCTGATAACCGCATTATTATGACGTTAACCCGCCGTGAAAGCTTGTGTATCCGTGATATAAGTGCATACGGTTTTCATCTTGCGCCTGTTCGGGAAAGGTGCCATGATTGCGCGAATTTTCTCCTCCCTGATATGAGGCCGCCGATGACGACACTGCCATTATCTCGCCAGCGACGTCGCGCACAGATGCGCGGGCTGCCTCATCTTGCTACGCTTACTCCTCTGTTCACCATGCGGTGAAGGACACGTATGCTCACTGTAGGGCAACAGTAAGATCGGACGCGTCTGCTTTTACTGATGTCCGGCGGTCGGAGCTGAAATCCGTCAGACCCGGACACATCGTTGGGCAAGGTTTCCTTGTCTGAGATTTTTACACTCCCGATACGGGCATTTGCGCTTATGAAATCCATGCACATTGCCGCCAGCTGCGAGCTGGTCACCCGCTTGTCCACCCACCGTCGCGTTGTGGCGCTGGACAGTACCGATTTTACCGATGTGGCGGCAGTCGTCATCACCGCGGCGGACAGTCGCAGCGGCATCCTTGCTCTCCTCAGACGCAGCGGATTTAATCTGCCGGTCTACCTGCTGAGTGAGACGGCGGTCGAGAGGCCAGAGGGGGTGCAGGCGGTGATCGCCGGTAAAGATCAGGAGTGGCTGGAGCTGGAGGCGGCGGCCTGTGATTATGAAGCGCGTCTGCTGCCGCCGTTTTTCAATACTCTGACCCAGTACGTCGAGATGGATAACAGCACTTTTGCCTGTCCGGGGCATCAGCACGGGGCGTTTTTCAAAAAGCACCCTGCAGGCCGTCAGTTCTATGACTTTTTTGGCGAAAATGTCTTTCGCGCCGACATGTGCAACGCCGATGTGAAATTAGGCGATCTGCTGATCCACGAAGGGTCGGCCAAGCACGCGCAGAAGTTCGCTGCGAAAGTGTTCAATGCGGATAAAACCTACTTCGTCCTCAACGGCACCTCGGCGGCCAACAAAGTCGTGACCAATGCGCTGTTGACCCGCGGCGATCTGGTGCTGTTCGATCGTAACAACCACAAGTCAAACCATCACGGGGCGCTGATTCAGGCGGGGGCGACGCCGGTCTATCTTGAAGCCGCGCGCAATCCGTTCGGTTTTATCGGCGGCATTGACGAGCGCTGCTTTGATGAGCATTACCTGCGGGATCTCATCCGCGAAGCGGCGCCTGAGAAAGCCAATGCCTCCCGCCCGTTTCGTCTGGCGGTGATCCAGCTGGGGACCTACGACGGCACGGTCTATAACGCCCGCCAGGTGGTGGATAAAATAGGCCACCTCTGCGATTACATCCTGTTCGACTCGGCGTGGGTGGGCTATGAGCAGTTTATCCCGATGATGGCCGACTGCTCGCCGCTGCTGCTGGAGCTGACCCCGGACGATCCGGGTATTTTTGTCACCCAGTCCGTGCACAAGCAGCAGGCCGGCTTCTCACAGACGTCGCAGATCCATAAAAAGGATAACCATCTGCGCGGCCAGGCGCGTTTCTGTCCGCACAAGCGGCTGAATAACGCCTTTATGCTGCATGCCTCCACCAGCCCGTTCTATCCGCTGTTTGCCGCGCTGGACGTCAACGCCAAAATTCATGAAGGTGAGAGCGGCCGCCGCCTGTGGGCCGAGTGTGTGGCGCTGGGCATTGAGGCGCGGAAAGCGATCATCGCTAACTGCAAGATGATCCAGCCCTTTATTCCGCCAGTGGTGGCGGGGCGTCCATGGCAGGATCACCCGACCGAGGCGATCGCCCGGGAGCGCCGCTTCTTCAGCTTCGAACCCGACGCGCGCTGGCATGGTTTTGAGGGCTATGCGGACGACCAGTATTTTGTCGACCCATGCAAGCTGTTGCTGACCACCCCGGGCATTGACGCTGAAAGTGGGGAGTACAGTGAGTTTGGCATCCCGGCAACCATTCTGGCGCATTATCTGCGTGAAAACGGCATCGTGCCGGAGAAGTGCGATCTCAACTCGATTCTGTTCCTGCTGACGCCGGCGGAGAGCGCCGAAAAAATGGCGCAGCTGGTGGCGATGCTGGGGCAGTTCGAACAGCATATTGAGTCGGATACGCCGCTGGCTGACGTGCTGCCGACCATCTACAACAAATATCCGGTGCGCTATCGCGATTACACACTCCGCGAGCTGTGCCAGGAGATGCACGATCTGTACGTCAGCTTTGATGTGAAGAGCCTGCAAAAGGAGATGTTCCGTAAACGGAGCTTCCCGCGCGTGGTGATGAATCCGCAGGATGCTAACCGCGAATTTATCCGCGGCAACGTGGAGCTGGTGCGTCTGAGCGAAGCGGAAGGCCGCGTCGCGGCTGAAGGGGCGCTGCCCTATCCGCCGGGGGTATTATGCGTGGTGCCCGGCGAGATCTGGGGCGGGGCAGTACTGCGCTATTTCCTCGCGCTGGAGGAGGGGGTCAATATGCTGCCGGGCTTCTCACCGGAGCTGCAGGGGGTTTACAGCGAAACGGATCCGGATGGCATTAAGCGGCTGTACGGTTACGTGCTGAAGGGATAAAAAAACGCCCCGCCGAGCAGGCGGGGCGTTTTGCTTGTGACGATCAGGCGCTCTGCTGGGCGGCGGTCGGTTGTCTGACGTGTTTGTATTTGAACAGTGCCACGAAGGCAAAGGCCAACACCAGCGAATAGCCAGCGAAAATCAGCCATACGCTCTGCCAGTTAGTGATCCCCTCGACGGTAAAGTGCTCAACCACTTTGCCGCTCACCATCCCGCCAAGAATGCAGCCGAAGCCGTTGGTCATCATCAGGAACATCCCCTGGGCGCTGGCGCGGATTTCCGGACGAACCTCTTTCTCAACGAACACCGAACCGGAGATGTTGAAGAAGTCGAAGGCGCAGCCGTAGACGATCATCGACAGCACCAGTAGTACAGTGCCGAACGGTGTCGGGTCGCCAAAGGCGAACAGGCCGAAGCGCAGCATCCACGCCACGATACTAATCAGCATCACGTTCTTAATGCCGTAGCGGCTAAGGAAGAACGGGATGGTCAGGATAAACAGCGTTTCGGAGATCTGCGAAATCGACATCAGCACTGACGCGTGCTCGACGATAAAGCTGCCGGCAAACAGCGGATCTTTATCGAAGCTATGCAGGAAGGTGTTGCCGAACATATTGGTGATTTGCAGTTCGGCACCGAGCATCATCGAGAAGATAAAGAAGATAGCCATGCGCTTGTTTTTAAACAGCGCAAAGGCGTTAAGCCCCAGCATCTCCGTCCAGCTTTGATTGCGCTGGGCGTTGGCGACCGGAATATGCGGCAGCGTCAGGGTGAACAGCGCCAGCAAGACCGACAGCGTCGCGCCAATGTACAACTGCATATGGCTCAGTTCGAAGCCCGAGAAGCTGACGCCCCACATGGCGAGGATAAAGCCGATGGTGCCCCAGATACGAATTGGCGGGAAATCGGTGACGATATCCAGCCCCGCCGACTGCAGGCGATAGTAAGAGATGGTGTTAATCAGCCCCAGCGTCGGCATATAGGCCAGCGAGTTGAGGAGGATCACAAGGAACATCTCGCCCGGCGTGGTGACCTGCGCCGCCAGATACAGCGTTAACGCGCCGACCAGGTGGCAGATGGCGTATACCCATTTGGCGCTGATCCATTTATCGGCGACGATGCCGAGCAGCGTTGGCATCAGGACGGCGGCGATGCCGAGCGAGCTATACACTGCGCCGATTGCCGCGCCGTCAAACTTCAGCGTGACAAACATGTACGAGCCGAGCGTGGTCAGCCAGCTCCCCCAAAGGCAGAACTGCAGGAACGACAGTATTTTTAGCTGCAGCTTAAGATTCATGTATTTATCCTCACGAATGTGGGCTTGTTATGTTTATTAAATAACATAACCACCGTTATTTTGATGCGATTCTATCATTCAGGGGTGAGAAGCTTCTGTTAACTGCCGCAGAAAATCGAAAAGATATTACGAAGTATGTCCTATAAAAAAGAGAGGCCCAGTGCGATGTCCGGGCCTGTAAGAGAGGGGGGTTATTTGCGGCGATAGCTTTTCTGCGCAGTGTTAACTTTATACAGATACCGGCGCGATTCGGCCGACGGATGGCGGGTGGTGAGCGTCTGGTAGACGTCGCCTGGCGCCATGCTGTTAATGATGTTCGCCGCCTGGACTTTATCGCTGGAGAACACGCGCAGTACGCTGCCGGCGCCGCCGTTATAGGCGGTGATCACCGCGTAGCGACGCGAGGTGGGGTTATCGATGCCGGCGAGATAAACATTGTTCAGCATCGCCAGATAAGCGGTGCCGGTATCGATGTTATTCGCCGGGTCAAACAGATAGCTGCGGCTCGGCAGGCCGGATTTGCCCTGCGAACGGAAGACGTCTTTCCCCGCGCTGTGCTGGACGACCTGCATCAGCCCCATGGCATCCGCGTGGCTCACCGCATAGGGGTTAAACGATGATTCTGTTTGCATAATCGCAAGGATCAGCGACTCATCAACGCCGTATTTACGCGAGGCCTGGCGCACCATGCCGAGGTATTTATGCGCACGTTTGTCGAGGTGGTTTGGTACCAGGTTGATGGTGATGCTGTAGATCACGCGCAGGCCATTGTTGCGGCTCTTGAGGCGGGTTTGCAGCAAATAATCGGCGTAGCGCGCGGCGCGCCACTCCCAGCGAATCGACGCGCCGGTGTTATCCACCACCTGACCATAGAGGAACGGCTCTTTGGAGATCTGAATATCATCGACGTCAGAGTAGAGGTCAATGGAGTTGGGGTCATCGCCCATCAGCAGCGTTTTGATGATCGCCTGGCGCAGTCGTCCGCGCGGATCGGTGCCCGCGATGGTCTCGACGGTGATCGTCCCGGCATCAAAGTTGATGTGGCTACGGGTTTGGTACTGATCGGTATATTTAACGTAGTCCTTCGGCCCGGCGAGCAGGACTTCGTTATACCCCCAAATGTTCTCGATGTTGTGGGCAAACTGGCCCATCAGGATATCGAATCCGTTCGTGTCCTTGACCCAGGCCTCGTTGTATTCGGTGCCTTTTTTATTGGAGCTGGAACACGAAACGAGCAACGGCGCAATCAGCGCGAGCGCTAAGTATTTTTTCATCATTCCGGGCGTGCGTGTTGTGTTTGTTTTTAAAAGGCCGCAGGGCCCTTACTGTTTTTCTGGCGGCGTGTAGCCTTCGATATGCACGTCTTTCCCTTCAAACAGGAACTGCACCATCTCCTGCTCAAGCAGCTTGCGGTGCTCCGGGTTCATCATGCTGAGTTTTTTCTCGTTGATCAGCATGGTCTGCTTATGCTGCCACTGCGCCCAGGCTTCTTTGGAGATTTCGTTGTAAATGCGCTTACCGAGCTCACCCGGATAGAGCTGGAAATCCTGGCCGTCCGCTTCACGTTGCAGGAAAGTACAAAAAATGGTTCTGCTCATAATCAATCCTCTTTGATAGCCGAAAAATTTATACCGGCGTTCCGGCTTTTAACTGTTGCAACAAGCGCTCCACGGGGGCCGCCAGTCCGACCGACGGCGGCTGCGCTAAGTTATACCAGAGTGCGTTGCCTTCATCCATGCATGCGCCAGATGAGTGCACTGTAAGCCACATCGGCACAATATCCAGGTGGAAATGGCTGAAAGTGTGGCGAAAGGCGGTTAATTGCGTCAGATTATCGGCCTTTATCTGACGCTGCGCCAGCCACTCGCGCAGCCCCGCTTCGTCTGCAAACTGCGGAAAACAGAATAATCCGCCCCACAAACCCACCGGCGGACGCTGGGAGAGAAACACCTCGTCGCCATGCTGCATCAGCAGGAAATAGCCGGTGCGTTCCGGGATGGTCTGCTTCGGTTTTTTGCCCGGATATTCCGCCCATGAATGATTCGCGTAGGCCACGCAGCCATTGCTCAACGGGCACAGCTCGCACTTCGGCTTCGAGCGGGTGCAAACCATCGCCCCGAGATCCATCATCGCCTGGTTGAAGCGTTCTACCCCTTGCGCCGGGGTCACCTCTTCGCTGATATCCCACAGCCGTTTTTCGACCTCTTTTTTTCCCGGCCAGCCGCTGACAGCATAGCAGCGGGCGAGCACGCGCTTCACGTTGCCGTCGAGAATCGGATAATGCTGACCGAGCGAAAGCGACAAAATCGCCCCTGCCGTTGAACGCCCGACGCCGGGCAGCGCGGCCACTTCCTCAAAGGATTGCGGGAAGATGCCGCCATGCTGTGTCGCCACCTGCTGGGCGGCTTTATGTAAATTGCGCGCCCGCGCGTAGTAGCCAAGGCCGGTCCACAGATGCAGCACCTCATCCAGCGGCGCGTTGGCTAAATCAACCACCGTTGGGAAACGCGCCATAAAGCGTTCAAAATACGGGATTACCGTGGTCACCTGGGTTTGTTGCAACATCACTTCGGAGAGCCATACTTTGTAGAGCGTCTTGGCGATTTGCCAGGGCAGGGTTTTACGCCCGTATTTGTCGTACCAGTCCAGGACCTGGGCTGAAAATTGCGCGGCGAGAAAAGTCAAAGCTATGGCTCCGGGATCGCGATTACAGGGTGGCAGATTGCAGCACAAGGGCGAGTGGCTGTAAACCCTTGCATCCGCCGGGTAACTTTGGATAATGCCCGTTTTCCGAACACTTTCACTAGCAGACTTAACTTTTATGAAAAACGACGTCATTTCTCCGGAATTCGATGAAAACGGTCGCCCGCTGCGCCGTATTCGTAGCTTCGTCCGTCGCCAGGGGCGCCTGACGAAAGGGCAGCAGCATGCGCTGGATAACATTTGGCCGGTGATGGGCGTTGAATTCAACGATGCGCCACTCGATTTCGCTGCCCTGTTTGGCCGCGACGCGCCGGTCACACTAGAAATTGGTTTCGGCATGGGGGCTTCGCTGGTGGCGATGGCGAAAGCCAAACCGGAACAGAATTTCCTCGGCATTGAAGTGCACTCCCCGGGCGTTGGCGCCTGTCTGGCTTCTGCTGAAGAAGAAGGTGTGCAAAATCTGCGCGTGATGTGTCACGATGCGGTGGAAGTGCTGCATACCATGATCCCGGATAACTCACTGAATATGGTGCAGCTGTTTTTCCCTGACCCGTGGCATAAAGCGCGTCATAATAAACGTCGTATCGTGCAGCCGCCTTTCGCTGAGCTGGTCAAAAGCAAACTGAAACTCGGCGGCGTCTTCCATATGGCGACCGACTGGGAAGCCTATGCCGTGCATATGCTGGAAGTGATGTCCTCGCTGGAAGGCTATCGTAACCAGTCGGCAAGCAACGATTACGTACCGCGCCCGGAATCGCGCCCGGTAACCAAATTTGAACAGCGTGGCCATCGTCTCGGCCACGGCGTATGGGACTTAATGTTCGAGAGGGTGAAATAATGGCCAAGAATCGTAGCCGTCGTCTGCGTAAAAAAATGCATATCGATGAGTTTCAGGAGTTAGGCTTCTCCGTCGCCTGGCGTTTCCCGGAAGGGACCACCGAAGAGCAGATCGACCAGACGGTCAACGATCTGATCGAAGAGGTGATTGAGCCGAACAAGCTGGCCTTCGACGGTAGCGGCTATCTCTCCTGGGAAGGGCTCATCTGCATGCAGGAGATCGGTAAGTGCACCGAAGAGCATCAGGCCATCGTACGCCAATGGCTGGAAGCGCGTAAGTTAGAGGATGTGCGCACCAGCGAACTTTTTGACGTCTGGTGGGACTAAGTTTGACAAGGGTCGGCAGCTGCCGGCCCGTTTTGTCTTAAGGGAGTTTTATGATGCGTAAAACGCTGCTGGCGGTGGCGCTCTCCATCACCGCTTTGTCTGCCCATGCGGACTACCAGTGTAGCGTCACGCCGCGTGACGATGTGATCCTCAGCCCGCAGCAGGTGCAGGTGAAAGGGGAAAACGGCAATCTGGTGATAAAACCGGACGGCAACCTGACCTTTAACGGTAAAGCCTATACTCTCAGCGCCGCCCAGCGCGAGCAGGCGCAGGACTATCAGGCCAGTCTGCGCAGCAGCCTGCCGTGGATTGACGAAGGCGCGCGCTCGCGAGTCGAAAAAGGCCGCAAGGCGCTGGATAAAATCATTACCGAACAGGTTGGCGCCAACAGCAGCATGCATGGTCGCCTGACCAAGCTGGATGCGCAGCTGAAAGAACAGATGAACCGCATCATTGAGCGCCGCAGCGATGGCCTGACCTTCCACTATAAAGCTATCGACCAGGTACGTGCCGATGGTCAGCAGCTGGTGAATCAGGCGATGGGCGGCATTCTGCAGGACAGTATTAACGAGATGGGTGCGAAAGCAGTGCTCAAAGGCGGCGGCAACCCGCTGCAGGGCATTCTCGGCAGCCTCGGCGGCCTGCAAACGGCGATTCAGGATGAATGGAAAAACCAGGAGGCCGATTTCCAGCAGTTTGGTAAGGACGTCTGCAGCCGGGTTGTCTCGCTGGAAGATAGCCGGAAATCGCTGGTTGGCTCGTTAAAGTAAGTTGATTTCGCTACCTGCGCCTGCAGGTAGCGGTTAGGCTCAGTCGATCACATCAGCCCCAGCAGCTGTGGAATAAACAGTGAGATCTGCGGGATATAAACAATCATCATCAGCGCGATCAGCAGGGCGGCGTAGAACGGCAGCAGCGGTTTGATGAGCTGCTGAATTTTAACCCCTGAAATGGAGCAGCCGACAAACAGCGCGCTGCCTACCGGCGGGGTCAGCAGGCCGATGCACAGATTGGCGACCATCATGATGCCAAAATGGACCGGGTTCATGCCTAAATCCTCAGCGATGGGGAGAAATATTGGCGTAAAAATCAGTACTGCTGGGGTCATATCCATAAAGATACCGACGATTAACAGCACGATGTTAATCAGTAGCAGGATCACCAGCGGATTTTCAGAAAACCCCATGAGCGCATCGCTTATCATGTAGGGAATATCGGCATTGGTCATTGCCCACGACATGCCGACGGAAAAACCGATCAGCAGAAGGACGATAGACGTCATCACCACCGATTCAAGGATCAGCTTTGGCAGGTCGCGCCATTTGACTTCCCGATAAATCAGCACCGAGAGGATAAAGGTGTAGACCACGGCGATGGCGGAAGCTTCAGTGGCGGTGAAAATACCGCCGAGGATCCCGCCCATGACAATAATGACCAGCAGCAGGCTGGGCAGGGCATCGAAAAAAGCCTTTGCCGCCTGGGCGCAGGTCGGGCGCTCGGAAACCGGATATCCGCGGTGTTTAGCGATACCAGCGCAGACCAGCATGATGGACAGACCCATCAGAATGCCCGGCAAATAACCGGCCATAAACAGCGAGGCGACCGAGACGCCGCCGGCCGTCAGAGAAAAGACGATCAGCACGTTTGATGGCGGAATGAGCAGGCCCGTGATGCAGGATGAAACGTTTACCGCCGTGGAGAATGCCGGATCGTAGCCTTTCTGCGTCTGAATGGGATTGAGCGTCCCCCCTACCGCAGCGGCGGCAGCGACCGCCGAACCGGAGATCGAGCCGAACATCATATTGGCCAGCACGTTGACGTGTCCCAACGATCCGGGTACCCGCCCAACCATCACCTGCGCCAGATTGATGAGGCGTATAGCAATTCCCCCGCTGTTCATCAGGGTACCGGCAAAGATAAAGAAGGGGATAGCCAGCAGCGCGAAGTTATCGAGTCCGTTCGCCAGGCGCTGAGCAACGGTAATCACCGCGATATCCCAGGGAAACATCAGCAGCATTGAGCCGACGGTAGCAAGACCGATGGAAAAAGAGATAGGTACGCCAATAAAGACCAGAATAAAGAACGAGCCAAACAGCGTCAGTGCAATATAGCTATCCATTAATTTGCTCCTGCTTCTGAATGTTTCATGTTTTTTAGACCGTTGCTGATAAAACACAACGCGTAAAACATCATCATGATGCCGGTGAGCGGCAGGATCAGATACACATAGCCCATCGGGATCTGCATTGCGGCTGAGACCTGGGCGGTCGACAGCGTTTTTTCAATCAGTTTTACGCCGCCGGTAACAATCACTGAGCCAGCAAACAGAAAGATAAGCAGATTGATAATGACGCTGAGCAGTGCCTGCTTGCGGGAAGAGAGCATCAGCGTAAGTAAATCGATCGCCAGATGACGCTGGGCGCCGACGGTATAGGCCGCACCCAGTAGCCCGACCCAGATCATTAAGAAACGCGCCAGTTCATCGGTCAGGGTGCTAGGCTGGTTGAGCACGTAGCGGCTGAACACCTGCCAGACGACGCAGAAAACCAGCGCAATCATTACGACGACAGAGAATGCGGCGATGGTGCGGTCCACCGCCAGCTTTATGCGGTTAAGTATCATCATTGATTTCCTGGTGAAAGCGGGCCAGCGGCTGGCCCGTTAAAGGTTATTCAGCGGCAGCGTCAAATTTGGCCAGCAGAGCGGCCTGTTTTGGATCTTTCTTAAAGTCATCAAATAGCGGCTGCACGGCGGCACGGAACGGTGCTTTATCCACTTTGATAATTTCGCCCCCCAGTGCTTTGGCCTGAGCGCGGGTATCTGCGTCGATCTTCTGCCACAGCTGTTGCTGATATACCTCTGAGGCTTTGGCCGCTTTGACCAGAATTTGCTGCTGTCCCGGCGTCAGTTTGTCCCAGGTTTTGCTGGAGATCACGAGGAAGTCAGGGATGGAGGCATGTTCATCTTCAGAGAACACTTTCGCGATTTCGATATGGCGAGTCTGCACCCAGGAGGGCACGTTATTTTCCGCACCGTCCACCACCCCTTGCTGCATGGCGGTGTAAACTTCACCAAAGGAGATTGGCGTCGGGGAGCCGCCCATTAATTCAATCATTTTTAATGTTGTCGGGCTGGCCTGCACGCGGATCTTCAGTCCTTTTAAATCCTCCGGTTTGGTGATGGGCTTTTTGGCATAAAAACTTCGGGTTCCGGCGACATAAGCGGAAAGGGCAAAGAATCCTTTCTCTTTCGTCGAATCCATTATTTCCTTGCCCACTTCCCCGAAGACCACCTTATTGAAATGATTTTGATCGTTAAACAGGAACGGTAAATTATATATCGCGTAGATATTATCAAATGACTCCAGATCGCTGGCGGAACCTTTGGTCAAATCCAGCGCGCCATTTTGTAATAACTCCATCGTTTCGCGTGCGCTGCCCATCTGGCTACTGGGGTAAATACGAATCTTCATATTACCGTCAGAAAGTTGGTTTACCTCTTTGGCCATCTCTTCAAACGCCTGATGCACCACGTGACTGCGTTCAAGGTTATGTGCGAGTTTTAACGTCATTTTTTCAGCTGCGCTGGCTCCTGAAGAGAATAGAGCAAGCAAAGATATTGCTATTAGAGAACGAGAAAAAGCGTATTTTTTCATGAGTTGGCTCCATACACTTGTGGTAATTGGTCAATATGTTAAGCGTCGTGCTTTGTTTCTGTATGACATATTATCTTTGTTGTCGTACATCTTTAAGCTGCCTGACTCACACTTTTTCTCAATGAGGCACTGAAATAACGGATTTTATGGGTTTAATTATATTTTGTTTCTATAAATAAAAGAGAATTAATTAGAGGGTGGAATATTTTAAAAGAATGAATCGGGAATGGTGAGGTTGATATGTCGATAAATTCGAACTATTGTCCTTCCCGTTAAAACGATAAAGGGAAGGACAAGAGTGATATTTATTCGTTAAGGAAGAGTTCGAGCAGGGAATTCAAAAACAGCTTACCGTGCTCGGTAATCTGCCAGTTCTGCTCGTCTTCCTGCAGATAGCCCTGGGCTATCGCCGCGTCCAGCTGCGGGCGGATCGCCGCTTCCTCAAGACCGGTATAGCGACTAAATTCTGCGCGCGGCGCGGCCTCCAGCAGGCGGAAACGGTTCATAAAGAACTCAAACGGTTTATCCGCCTCTTCCACATCATGCTGACGCTCGAGGTAACGGCCTTCCATATACCCGCGCGGGTGGCGGGTTTTGGCGGTCCGCAGAATGCGTCCGTCAGGGAAGGTTATCTTACCGTGCGCGCCGCAGCCGATGCCGAGGTAGTCGCCAAAGCGCCAGTAGTTGAGATTATGCTGACACTGGAAGCCCGGTTTAGCGTAGGCGGACGTCTCGTACTGCTGATAGCCAGCGGCGCTTAGCAATTGATGTCCCTGCTCGAAAATATCCCATAGCGCGTCGTCATCCGGCAGCACCGGCGGCCGGGAGCCGAACAAGGTGTTCGGCTCAATGGTCAGCTGGTACCACGACAGGTGCGGCGGGTTGAGGGCAATCGCCTGACGCAGATCGTCCAGCGCCTCCTCCAGCGACTGGTCCGGCAGACCGTGCATCAGGTCGAGATTGAAGCTGCGCAGGCCGAGGCCGCTGGCGAGACGTGCTGCGCGCTTGGCCTCCTCCGGACCGTGGATCCGCCCCAGGCGCTGCAGCTTCGGTTCGCTAAAGCTTTGTACGCCGATGGAGATACGGTTCACCCCGGCGCGCTGGTAATCAACGAAGCGATCGGCCTCCACGGTGCCCGGGTTGGCTTCCATGGTGATTTCCGCCCCGGCGGCCAGCGGCAGGCAGGCGCGGACGCCATCCAGCAGGGTTTGCATGGCCGGGCCGGACAGCAGGCTCGGCGTACCGCCGCCGATAAAAATAGTGCCTATTTCCCGTCCCTGGGCATATTGCGCATCGGCCTGCAGGTCGTTTAGCAGATGCTGGACGTAATCGTCATGCGGCACCTCGCCTTTCAGCGCATGCGAATTAAAGTCGCAGTACGGGCATTTCTGCACGCACCAGGGAATATGAATATAGAGACTCAGCGGCGGCAAATTAGCCATTACGTAATGCTTCCAGTAACAGTTTTAGCGCTTGCCCACGATGGGAAATCGCACTCTTTTCTTCACGGCTCAGTTCGGCCGCGGTTTTCCCTTCGGACGGGACGAAGAAGATCGGGTCGTAGCCGAAGCCACCTGTACCAGCGGCCTGTCGGGTGATTACCCCAGGCCAGCTGCCGTGGCACACCAGCGGCGTGGGATCTTCGGCATGGCGCAGATAGACCAGCACACAGTGGAACTGCGCCTGACGCTGGCCGTCCGGCACGTCCTTTAACGCGTCGAGCAGCTTTTCAAGATTCTGCTGGTCGGTGGCGTCGACGCCGGAATAGCGGGCGGAGTAAATACCCGGCGCGCCGCCAAGAGCATCGACGGCCAGACCGGAATCGTCAGCGATGGCCGGCAGGCCGGTGATCTGTGCCGCATGACGCGCTTTCAGAATCGCGTTTTCAATAAAGGTCAGGCCGGTCTCTTCCGCAGAGTCCACGCCCAGCTCAGTCTGAGCGACGATATCGAGACCAAAATCTTCCAGCAGCGAGGCCAGTTCGCGCACTTTACCGGCGTTGCCGGTCGCGAGGACGACTTTTTGCATGATGAATCCTGTTTATTCAGTTAGCGCCGCGACCGCAGTCGGGATCTGTTGTGGGGCGATGATTTTAACTTGCTTATGGCGACCCAGCTCGCCTTTTTCAATCAGTACCTGGCTTTTGGCGACGCGGAACTGTTTGGCGAGAAATTTCACCAGGTGGGCATTGGCCTGGCCATCAACGGGCGGGGCGGTAATGGCGACTTTGAGCTCGTCGCCATGTACGCCCACGATGCTATCACGGCTGGCCTTCGGCTGAATATACAGCCTGAGCACCAGCCCCTCAGCGCAGGTTTCAACGGCACTCATAGCGCCATCCACAGCCCCGGCAGCAGCACGTTACCGGTGGCCTGCAGCACCTCGGCGACACCCATATTAATCACGTACAGCAGCAGCACCAGCACCATCGGTGAGAAATCGATACCGCCCATCGATGGCAGCAGGTTGCGGATAGGGCGCAGCAGCGGGTCCGCCAGCTGCATCAGCACGTACTCCACCGGACTACGGCCCTGGCTGACCCAGCTCATGATCGCCATCAACAGCAGCACCCAGAAGATCAATGAGCCGATGGTTTTCAGCAGAATAAGCAGGGCGGAGATCCAGATGATCGGCTGGAAGGTGATCACCATAAACAGCACGATCGCTTTGATGACGCAGAGAATAAATGCCACCAGCAGCGAGGCGCTGTCAATTGGCCCCATCGCCGGGATAATCCGGCGCAGCGGCCCGACAATCGGCTGGGTGGCCTTCACCACAAACTGCGAAAACGGGTTGTAAAAGTCGCAGCGCGCCCACTGCATCCAGACGCGTAACAACACGACCATCGTGTAAAGCTCAATGACCGTTGAAAGCAGGAAAGTCAACGTCTTCATGGCGTTCCTCAGATTCCTTATTATTTGCTGTAGTCGCGCGCACCAAAAATAGCTGTGCCGATGCGCACCATCGTGCTTCCCGCCGCGATTGCGGCTTCCATATCGTCCGACATTCCCAGAGACAACGTATCGACCGTGGGGTACCGCGTTTTTAATCGCGCAAATGCTACCGCCATTTGCTGGGCGACGGCAAACTGCCTTACATATTCTGACTCAGGCGCGGGGATGGCCATCAGACCGCGCAGCTCCAGATGAGGTAACTCAGCGATCTCTGCCGCTAATCCATCGAGCGCTTCCAGCGGGATGCCGGATTTGCTCTGCTCATCGCTAATGTTGATTTGAATCAGCACCTTCAGCGGCGGCAGATGCGCCGGGCGCTGTTCGTTCAGGCGGGTGGCGATTTTCAGCCGATCGACGGTGTGGCACCAGTCAAAATGCTCTGCCACCAGCCGGCTTTTGTTGGACTGCAGGGGGCCAATAAAGTGCCACTGTAGTCCACTGATGCCGGCCTGCTGGAAATGGTTAATCTTCTCCACGCCCTCCTGGACGTAGTTTTCACCAAATGCCCGCTGGCCTGCCGCGATGGCTTCTTCGATCGCGCTCGCAGGTTTTGTTTTACTCACTGCAAGCAATGTCACTTCTTCTGGCGCACGCCCGCAACGAGCGGCGGCACCGGAGATTTTGTCCCGGACCTGTGCCAGGTTATGCGCAATATCGTTCATATTCCGAGGATGAGTTATGAAGCTGGAAGAAATCGTAGCCCTTAGTGTAAAGCATAATGTCTCCGATCTACACCTGTGCAATTCCGCCGCACCGCGCTGGCGGCGGCAGGGCAAGCTGGAGCCCGCCCCGTTTCCCGCGCCGGATATCCCGGATTTACTCAACTGCTGGCTTGATGCCGCACAGTTACAGCATTGGCAGGAACAGGGCCAGATTGACTTTGCGCTGACCCTGGCCTGCGGTTTGCGGCTGCGCGCCAGCGCTTTCGCCCATACGCGTGGAATATCGCTGGTGCTACGCCTTCTGCCTGAACAGTGCCCGCGTCTGGAGACGCTGGGCGCCCCGCCTGCGCTGAGCGAGCTGCTGGCGGAAGAGAGTGGCCTGCTGCTGGTCACCGGAGCGACGGGCAGCGGCAAGTCGACCACCCTGGCGGCGATGGTGGGGCATCTCAACCAGCGTCTTGATGGCCATATCCTGACCCTGGAGGACCCGGTGGAGTTTATTCATCACAGCGAGCGCTGCCTGATCCTGCAGCGGGAGATTGGCCGTCATTGTCCTTCGTTCGCCGCGGCGCTCCGCGTGGCGCTGCGCCAGGATCCGGATGTGATCCTGCTCGGGGAGCTACGCGACAGCGAAACCATTCGTTTGGCGTTAACGGCTGCGGAGACCGGACATCTGGTAATGGCGACATTACATACCCGCGGCGCGGCGCCGGCGGTGGAGAGATTGATCGATGTCTTTCCGGCAGAGGAGAAAGATCAGGTTCGTAGTCAGCTGGCCGGAAGCCTGTGCGCGGTGCTGGCGCAAAAATTGTTGCCTGCGCGTCAGGGCGGCAGAGTTGCGCTATACGAGCTTTTGGTCAATACCCCCGCAGTAGCTAACTTGATCCGTGAAGGAAAAGTGCACCAGTTGCCCGGCATAATGCAGACCGGGATGCAGGCCGGAATGCTGACATTTACGCAGAGTTTTCAGCAACGTGTCGCCGCAGGCGAGCTGTAAGAGCAGCGTGAAGCAGACTGGGCGGGTTAAATGATATGTTAACTGAATGTTTGATTGCTGTTTCTTTATATTATTTGGTAATACAAATAATCATTATGAATAAATTCAAATAACACATTCAGTTGCGAAATGTCGACAGTGAATACGCATTTCCAGGAAAAAAGTTTGATTACCTTTTGACAGCTTTGAGGTATTCGATTTATGCTGTTTACGGGAATAGGATGATTCTCATGGAATAACGTTTCAGTTTGTAAATTGCCAAGGCTATTTATAAATTCACGACTGTTTGTATATTTTTTTATTCATTTAACCACCATGGCGGTGGGTAGCAGCTAAGGAGAGTTTTAAGTGATTAATTTAAATGGAAATTCATCATCTTCTCGTCAGGTCACATTTATTACCCATCCGTCAATTCAGAGCAAAGCTTTTGCCAGCTATCTGAGCGAAACCCTGATGGCATCAGTGGTTTTACAAAATATTAATAAACCACTGGCGCAGCGCCTGGCGAAAGATTCTGTAATATTATTTGATATCGCAGTGTCAAATAAGAAATTAAATGGGGTATGGCGAGACATTATTCGACTGCAGGCAGATAATCCTCGTTTGTTGATTATTAATAGCGCACAAAAGTATGAGTTATACGAAATGGCGCAGTGGCCGGCTTTATATGGCGTGTTCCGCCATGACGATGATGAATCGCGCTTAATTGAGGGCGTTAAGGCCGTACTGAACGGCGAACAGACGGCTGAATTGAGCGTGATGCACCCGGCGATGTACGCTGCGGACCATGCATCGGCGCCCGTTGAGAACTCGCCACTCACCGAGCGGGAATGTGAGATCCTCAACGAGCTGCGCTGTGGGGCGACGAATCTGGATATTGCCCGTGCCCTGTTTATCAGCGAGAACACGGTGCGTACGCACCTGTACAATGTGTTTCGTAAACTGAGCGTGAAGAATCGCACTCAAGCGGTGAGCTGGGCGAACGAACATCTGCGCCACTAAGCGGTCGGAAGCGCGCCGTCAGCAATTTGCCGGCGGCGCAGGAGAGCAGAGCCTAAAAGCTCTGCTCGAAGTAGCTTTCCAGAATGACCACGGCTGAGGCCGAATCAACGCTACCTTTATTCAGCGCCCGGTAGCCGCCGTGTTCAAATAAGCCTGCCCGAGCCTCCACCGTACTCAGACGTTCATCGTGAAGGACGATCGCGACGCCAAAGCGGCCATGAATTTTATTGGCGAAATTCCGCGCGCGCGCCGTCAGCGGTTGCTCGGTGCCGTCCATATTCAGCGGCAGGCCAACGATCACCGCCTCAGGCTGCCACTCTTTGAGCAGTTTTTCGATGACATTCCAGTCCGGTTTACCGTCCTGCGCCTTCAGCGCCGGTAAAGGTCGCGCGGTTGCGGTGATGCGTTGTCCCACCGCCACGCCGATGCTTTTGGTGCCGAAATCAAAGCCGAGAAAGGTTCCGCTCATCATGCATGCCCCGCGACGCCAGGCATCGTCACAATGTCGATACCAATCAGTTTAGCCGCCTCGCGCCAGCGATCGGCGATGGGCGTGCGGAAGAGAATATTCTGGTCGGCGGGGGCGGTGAGCCAGGCATTATCTAAAATCTCCTGCTCCAGTTGCCCTTTCTCCCATGAGGAGTAGCCCAGCGCAACCAGTACGTTGCCCGGCTGTCTGTCGGTACCTAAGGTTTCAAGAACATCCCGCGAGGTGGTGACCACTGTGTTATCCGAAATGCGGATACTCGAGGAGAAGTCCGAGGGCGGGGTATGCAGAATAAAGCCGCGGTCTTCCGCCAGCGGGCCGCCCAGCATCACCGGTTTATCCAGACGGATCTCCGGATTGCGCGGCTCCGGAACAATCTTGAGCTTCTCAAGGATCCCTTCCACCTGCAGATTTTCCAGCGGCTTATTGATAATAATGCCCATGGCTCCCTCGTCGTTATACTCGCAGATATAGACCACGGAGCGGCGGAAAATCGGGTCCTGAAGCGCAGGCATGGCAATCAGAAAGTGATGCTGTAAATTCATTGTCAGAGGTTCTGTTCCTGGTTCAAAAAGCAACACCCAGTATGCGGGCAAAGTAGAATAGTGTCGATGCACTTTATCTGGCTGGCGCCCGAGTGGCGCTGGCTGGCGGCGTTTCACGAGCGCGGTCAACCGCGCTCGCTGCGCCATGAGCGGACGTTTATCCGCCCTGGTGTTTATTTGGTGATACGTCTTTCGATAGCGTCCATCAGCATGCCGGTGATCGAAATATCCGGGAAGGCGGCTTCAATCTCACGCACGCAGGTGGGGCTGGTGACGTTAATTTCCGTCAGACGGTCGCCGATGATATCCAGGCCGACGAAGATAAGACCTTTGGCTTTCAGCGTCGGGCCGACGCGGCGGGCAATTTCCCAGTCGCTTTCGGTCAACGGGCGAGCTTCGCCACGGCCGCCGGCAGCCAGGTTGCCGCGGGTCTCGCCGCCCTGCGGAATACGCGCCAGGCAGTAAGGCACCGGCTCGCCGTCCACCACCAGCACGCGCTTGTCGCCGTCTTTAATGGCGGGCAGATAGTTCTGCGCCATGCAGTAGCGGCTGCCGAGCTCGGTCAGGGTCTCCGTGATCACGCCAAGGTTCGGATCGCCGGCTTTGACGCGGAAAATAGAGGCACCGCCCATGCCGTCGAGCGGCTTCATGATGATATCGCCGTGTTTTTCCCAGAAGGCCTTCAGCTGGGCTTTATTGCGGGTGACCAGCGTTTCCGGCGTCAGTTCTGAGAACCAGGCGGTGAACAGTTTCTCGTTACAGTCGCGCAGGCTCTGCGGCTTGTTGACGATAAGCGTGCCTTTCTCTTCCGCCCGCTCCAGGATGTAGGTGGCATAAATAAATTCGGTATCGAACGGCGGATCTTTACGCATCAAAATAACGTCAAGATCGGCCAGCGGCAGATCCTGCTCACCGGTGAAGTCATACCATTTATCGTAGTTCTGTTCGACGCTCAGCGTGCGCGTACGGGCGCGGGCTTCGCCGTTGATCAAATAGAGGTCGTTCATCTCCATATAATGGAGTTCATAGCCGCGACGTTGCGCTTCCAGCAACATAGCGAAGCTGGTGTCTTTCTTGATGTTGATGGTTGCGATGGGATCCATCACGATGCCGAGCTTGATCATGGTTCTTCTCCGTTAACGCCTCAACCTAAGTCGCCAAAACGCACCTGCAGGGCGGTGATGGCGGTGAGCGCAGTAGTCTCTGTACGCAGAACGCGCGGTCCCAACAGGATATCAGTAAACTGGTATTGCGCGGTCATCGCTATCTCTTCTGCCGATAGCCCACCTTCCGGACCAATCAGCAAACGGACGCGTTCAACCGGTAGCGGCAGCGTATTAATGCTGGCGCTGGCGCGCGGGTGCAGGTTGAGCTTCAGCCCGCTGTCCTGCTCGGCGCACCACTCTTCCAGCTGCATGGCCGGACGTATTTCCGGTACCACATTACGACCGCTCTGTTCGCAGGCGGCAATAGCGATTTTCTGCCACTGCTGGATCTTCTTCTGCAAACGTTCGGCGTCCAGTTTAACGCCGCAGCGCTCGGAAAACAGTGGCGTTATGAGGCTTACCCCGAGTTCGATCGATTTCTGGATAGTAAATTCCATTTTTTCACCGCGCGACATCACCTGGCCTAAGTGAATATGCAGCGGCGATTCACGATCGTCGGGTTCGCCGCTGAGCACTTCAACCGTGACATTTTTCTTGCCGGCCTCGGTGATGACGGCGTCAAATACCTGGTTACTGCCGTCAAAAAGCTGTAGGTGCTGACCTGCGGTCATGCGCAGGACGCGACCGACGTGGTTGGCCGCGTCATCGCTCAGCGCAATCTGGCTGCCGACAGTGAGGCGTTCTGGATGATGGATGCGAGGAATGCGCATGCTTGATATTCCGTTCGTTGCGCAGATGCCAGCTTCCCGCCACCGGGCGGGAAGCACAGGGCTGCAAATTAACAATTGCCGCTAGTGTAGGTTAGCTCTTTTGCGCCTGGCAAGCCTGCTGGACATACGGATTATGGTTGCCCTGCACTTTCGCGATGCGCTCATCGCGCTCACATTCCCAGGCGGTGACCGGGTACTGTTTATCCCAGGCGGTAAACAATTGAGTTTGCTGGCGGGAAAGATTCAGCTGGTAGCGGTCGCGCATATAGAAGTAGGTGCGGGCGATAGCGCCGCGGGCGCGGGCAGGGGGCTCGGCGACTTTATCTTTAAAATCGACCTTCATGGTGCACTGGCCGTACTGGCCTTCACCGCCGTTCCACTGGCTGTACATAAAGTTGCCGCGATCGCCATTGACTTCCCCTACCGCCGGCTGCAGGTTGTGCATATCGCTTTCCATCTTGCGGTACTCCGGATCTTTGGCGCAGTTTTGCCGCCCGCCTTCCTGCCAGCACTGGCGCTGATGGCCGAACTGCCACGCCGGCACCACGTGTTCCCATTCAACCCGGCTGGCGCGGTTCTCATTTTTACGCACTTTATAGCCGCAAGATTCCAGATCGATAACGCCTTTTTTACCCTGCCAGTCGATTTTACAGCCGCAATAAAAGTCGCCCGGAACGTCGGCGTTCACTTTGACGCCAGCGGCCTTGGCCTGGGAAAAACTATTAATACCGGCGGCCGCGAGCGGGCCACTGACTGCCGTGCTCAATACCGCAACGGCTAAAATATGCATACGGGACATCGTTAACTCCGTGTCAAAACGAGCCCGCAACGTAGCGAATGAGGGGGCTGGATGCAATCAGTCAGATCAGAAAGTTTCTAATAAATTCTGATGGTTATTTTTCAGCCACCAGCAGATCGCCGCAGTGAACGCAGCGGTAGGTGGCCTCGCCGCGCACCACCCGGTTATGGCGACGGACGGTGAGCTGATGCTGCTGACAGCGACAGCGGTAGGGGAAGGTGTTCTGGCGGACCGAATCGAGTTCAAAACGGTGAGTGCGACGCGCGGGAACGCCAAGGACGTTCTCCATCATCCATTTCCACTCTTTACCGTGCGGCGCGACGCGGCCAAAGTGCTGCCAGACCAGCAGGTGCGCCAGCTCGTGCGGCACCACTTCATCGATAAACTCCTGCTGATTTTCCAGCAGCAGCACCGGATTTAAACGAATTTCGTTTTTCTCCAGCCAGGCGGTGCCGGCGGAGGTACCGCGCTGCTGGTAGACCAGCGTCGGCTCAGCGTAGCGGCGTTCCAGTTTGAGGTTCGCTTTGGCGAGATGCTCCCGCAGGCTGCGCATCACGGCCTGCTGAATAGCGATGGGAATACGGGGTGTTTTCATAGCGCCAGAGGATAGTGCGACGGGCGGGGGAGAGCAAGAGGAAGCTTCCTCCCGGGAGGGGAGGAAGCTCAGGCGGGTTAGTCGCGGGCGCCGATTTCACGCAGCGGACGACCCTGCATCAGGTTACGTTCAATATGTTCCAGCGAGACGTTTTTGGTTTCCGGAATCAGCCAGATAGTCAGCAGGATAAACAGCACGTTCAGACCGCCGTACACCCAGAAGGTGTTGGCGCTGCCCAGCGAGTTGAGCATGGTCAGGAAGGTGGCGCCGACAATCATATTGGCAATCCAGTTGGTCGCTGTGGAGCAGGTGATGCCGAAGTCGCGGCCTTTCAGCGGCTGGATTTCGGAACACAGTACCCAAATCAGCGGACCGGCGCTCATGGCGAAACCGACGATGAACATCAGCAGCATCAGGACGGCGATGTACTGCGCGGCAGAGGAGTGAATGCCGATGTGCATCATGCTACCCAGCACGCCCATGCCCGCGGCCATCACGATAAAGCCGAGGATCAGCGTTGGTTTACGGCCCCAGCGGTCGACCAGACCGATAGCGATAAAGGTGGCCAGCACGTTGGTCAGACCGACGATCACCGTCCCCCACATCTGCTCGGTGGTGTTGGCATAGCCCGCCAGTTCAAAAATCTTCGGTGCGTAGTACATGATGACGTTCATGCCGGTGAACTGCTGCATCACCTGCAGCAGAATACCGAGGAACACCGCGCGGCGGAAGTTACTGTTGTCTTTGAACAGCGACCAGCCGGACTGTTTCACCTTCAGGCTTTCGCGGATTTCGTCGAGCTCACGTTTCGCTTCGGCGCTGGTATCGCGCAGGCGCAGCAGCACGCGTTCGGCATCGACGAAACGACGTTTGGCGGCGAACCAGCGCGGGCTGTCCGGCAGGAAGATAACCCCGATCAGCAGCAATACCGCCGGAATAATGATCACGCCGAGCATCCAGCGCCACGCGCCGCTGTAGCTGAAAGCGGTGTCAGAGAGATAGGCACCGAGGATCCCGATGGTGATCATCAGCTGGTACATCGAAATCATACTGCCGCGGATTTTCTCTGGCGCGATTTCCGACAGATACAGCGGAGCCGTGTATGAAGCGACGCCCACCGCCAGGCCCAGCAGCACGCGGGAAACCAGCAGGATCTCGACGTTTGGCGCGGCAGCGGAGAACAGAGAGCCGGCGACAAAGAGGATGGCGCCGATCATCAGGCTTTTTTTACGGCCCAGTTTGAAGGAGAGCCAGCCGCTGCCGACCGCACCGACGGCAGCCCCGAACATCATGGAGCTGACCACCCACTCCTGGGTGTGGGCTGAAATCTGGAACTCATTGGCAATAAAGGGTAAGGCACCCGCAATAACACCGATATCAAGGCCGAACAGCAGGCCAGCCAGCGCGGCGAGGAAACAGACGAAGAACGTCATAGTCTTGTTCGAACGCCCTTGTTTTTTGTTGTCAGGCATAACGCCCTCCAGTTGAGTTATTGATTCTGTCGATGGTTAGGGTAGGACACTCGACGGTAAAAAAACGTGATTATAGTCACGGCTGTGTAATCGTTTACACAAAGGTAAAGAAACGTAATCCATTAAATGCTTTTTAAATCAGCAGTATATACAAGGATAGTCGACATTTTGAAAAACGGTAATCAGAGTTGACCGAAACAATATGTAACATTGTGAAAAATACCCGCACGCTATGCCTGTTATGGAAACAAAGGGGCAGTCATCATAATGTAATCGCTTTCATCGCGTTACCGCGTTCCGCTGAAGCGAAGCGCAGGGGGGAGGGAGACGGAAACAAAAAGGCCAGCGCGAGGCTGGCCTTGAAGAGAGGAAGCAGGGGTTATTTCAGACCGGCCGCTTCGCGCAGCAGAGCCGCTTTGTCGGTTTTTTCCCATGGGAAATGCTCGCGACCAAAGTGACCGTAAGCCGCGGTTTCTTTGTAGATCGGGTGCAGCAGGTCCAGCATCTGAATCAGGCCGTACGGACGCAGGTCGAAGAACTCGCGCACCAGCAGGGTCAGCTGTTCAGAAGGCACTTTCTCGGTGCCGAAGGTTTCCACCATGATCGACGTCGGTTCAGCGACGCCGATAGCGTAGGAGACCTGAATTTCACAACGATCGGCCAGGCCCGCGGCAACGATGTTTTTCGCCACATAGCGTGCCGCGTAGGCTGCGGAACGGTCAACTTTAGACGGATCTTTACCGGAGAACGCGCCGCCGCCGTGACGAGCCATGCCGCCGTAGGTATCAACGATGATCTTACGACCGGTCAGACCGCAGTCGCCCATCGGGCCGCCGATAACGAAACGTCCGGTCGGGTTGATGAAGAATTTGGTCGAAGCGTTCAGCCATTCGGTCGGCAGGGTCGGCTTGATGATCTCTTCCATCACCGCTTCCTGCAGGGATTTCTGGTCGATGTCTTCCGCGTGCTGCGTGGACAGAACCACCGCATCGATGCCGACGATTTTGCCGTCGTCATACTGGAAGGTCACCTGGCTTTTCGCATCCGGACGCAGCCACGGCAGGGTGCCGTTTTTACGCACTTCAGCCTGGCGCTGCACCAGACGGTGAGCATAGGTCACCGGCGCCGGCATCAGCACGTCGGTTTCGTTGGTCGCATAGCCAAACATCAAACCCTGGTCGCCTGCGCCCTGTTCCAGCGGGTCGGCACGGTCGACGCCCTGGTTGATGTCCGGAGACTGTTTACCAATGGCGCTCAGAACGGCACACGAGTTGGCGTCAAAGCCCATATCGGAATGCACGTAGCCAATTTCGCGGACGGTGTTGCGGGTGATCTCTTCGATATCAACCCATGCGCTGGTGGTGATTTCGCCGCCTACCAGCACCATGCCGGTTTTGACATAGGTTTCACATGCGACACGCGCTTTCGGATCCTGCTCGAGGATCGCATCCAGCACGGCATCAGAGATTTGGTCAGCAATTTTGTCAGGATGCCCTTCTGATACGGACTCAGACGTAAAAAGGTGTTTTGCCATATTTTATTTCACCTGTGGACGATTCGGATAGCTCATACTGTTGTGTAATGTGGCTTTGGTGGATAATCAGCGCAAAGCCGCGCAGGTAGCGACACGAGCAGTCTGAGTGTTAATCAGTATAGACGGATTAACTTCTGGATGGCTATTTTAGGTCAATTCTTGAGCCCATTTCCAGCCTTTTTTGATGGCGGTCGCATTTATGGGAAAACCCGCCTGGCAAATTTTCCTGACAACCGCGCAAACGCACACATTTTTATTTTGCTTTTTACCCTGCTTCTCGGTATAAAACGCCGCGCGCGGCTCATTAAAAAAGCGCACGGGGCATCGCCCTGTGGTGCCACTTCCAGCCGGGTTAAGCAGTCTGTATTTACAGAATCTCGCAGCGGCGTAGCGCCTGTTGCCCGGTATGTATAGCTTTGGCTTGTCGCCGACCCTGTCGCAGGGCGGTGTGGAGGTGATACCAGATAATGAACCAATGTTTTTCGCTTGATTCGTCGCGTCGTTCTGTCGCGCGTCAGCACTCCGCAACCTGCATCTCTCTCATGCAAACCAGCCGATGTTCACCCCATCTCGGCGCTTCTCAGGATTCCAGGGCCGGTCGGTCGTTAGAAAACTGAACAAGGGCGCTCTTGCCAGGCAAGAGTTTTCTCGTGGTTTCTCCGGACTGTCATACTCTGTTCGGCTACGTGTTATACGATGATATGAATAAGAAACCGGTCGCGCAGTCGCAAAACCAGCAGATAGTGCTGGGCTTTAGGACTGTTCATGGGTTGTTATCGCATCTTTGGACTGCGATAGTAGTTAACTGTCTTACACTTATTATTAAAAATTGAGGTTCGCTATGTCTGACGACATGTCTATGGTTTCGCCTTCGTCAGCAGGCGAACACGGTGTACTACGTTCCATGCAGGAGGTAGCGATGAGCTCCCAGGAAGCCAGCAAGATGCTGCGTACTTATAATATTGCCTGGTGGGGCAATAACTATTATGACGTCAACGAACTGGGCCACATCAGCGTTTGCCCGGATCCGGACGTCCCGGAAGCGCGCGTGGACCTCGCGGAATTAGTCAAAGCCCGCGAGGCGCAAGGGCAACGTTTGCCGGCGCTGTTCTGCTTCCCGCAGATCCTGCAGCACCGCTTGCGCTCGATCAACGCCGCCTTCAAACGCGCGCGTGAATCGTACGGTTATAATGGCGATTACTTCCTTGTCTACCCGATTAAGGTTAACCAGCACCGTCGCGTGATTGAATCGCTGATCCATTCCGGCGAGCCGCTGGGACTGGAAGCCGGTTCGAAAGCCGAACTGATGGCCGTGCTGGCGCACGCCGGGATGACCCGCAGCGTCATCGTCTGTAACGGCTATAAAGACCGCGAATATATCCGCCTGGCGCTGGTGGGCGAGAAGATGGGCCACAAGGTCTATCTGGTCATCGAGAAGATGTCCGAGATCGCCATCGTGCTGGAAGAGGCCGAGCGCCTGAACGTGGTGCCGCGCCTTGGCGTGCGTGCGCGTCTGGCCTCGCAGGGCTCCGGCAAATGGCAATCCTCCGGCGGAGAGAAGTCCAAGTTTGGCCTCGCGGCGACCCAGGTACTACAGCTGGTCGAGATCCTGCGTGCCGCAGGGCACCTTGAGAGCCTGCAACTGCTGCACTTCCACCTCGGTTCGCAGATGGCCAATATTCGCGATATCGCCACCGGCGTGCGTGAATCCGCGCGTTTCTACGTCGAACTGCATAAGCTGGGCGTCAACATTCAGTGCTTTGACGTCGGCGGCGGTCTGGGCGTGGACTATGAAGGGACCCGCTCGCAGTCTGACTGCTCGGTGAACTACGGTCTGAACGAATACGCCAACAACATCATCTGGGCGATCGGCGATGCCTGCGAAGAGAACGGCCTGCCGCACCCGACGGTGATCACCGAATCCGGCCGCGCGGTGACCGCGCACCATACCGTGCTGGTTTCCAACATCATCGGCGTGGAGCGTAACGAATACACTGAGGCGACCCCGCCGGCGGAAGACGCCGCGCGTCCGCTACAGAGCATGTGGGAAACCTGGCTGGAGATGCACGAGACCGGCAACCGCCGCTCGCTGCGCGAATGGCTGCACGACAGCCAGATGGACCTGCACGATATCCATATCGGCTACTCCTCTGGCACCTTCAACCTGCAGGAGCGCGCCTGGGCCGAGCAGCTGTATCTGAACATGTGTCATGAAGTGCAGAAGCAGCTCGACCCGAGCAACCGCGCGCATCGTCCCATCATCGATGAGCTGCAGGAGCGGATGGCGGATAAAATCTACGTCAACTTCTCGCTGTTCCAGTCGATGCCGGATGCCTGGGGGATCGATCAGCTGTTCCCGGTGATGCCGCTGGAAGGGCTGAACAAGTCGCCGGAGCGCCGCGCGGTGCTGCTGGACATCACCTGCGACTCCGATGGCGCCATCGATCACTACGTGGACGGCGACGGGATCGCCACCACCATGCCGATGCCGGAGTACGACCCGGAGAACCCGCCGATGCTGGGCTTCTTTATGGTCGGCGCCTATCAGGAGATCCTTGGCAACATGCATAACCTGTTTGGCGATACCGAGGCGGTGGACGTGTTCGTCTTCCCTGACGGCAGCGTTGAGGTTGAGCTGTCCGACGAGGGCGATACCGTGGCGGATATGCTGCAGTATGTGCAGCTGGATCCGAACACGCTGCTGACCCAGTTCCGCGATCAGGTGAAAAATACCGGCCTGGACGACGCGCTGCAGCAGCAGTTCCTCGAAGAGTTTGAGGCGGGACTGTACGGCTATACTTATCTGGAAGACGAGTAACCATTGATGCCCGGTGGCTTAGCGCTTACCGGGCCTGCGAAGGTAGGCCGGATAAGGCGAAGCCGTCATCCGGCGGAATGCGATACTTACTTGAACCCGTATGCATTACCGGCGATAATTCACGCCAATAAGCGATTTATCTATCAAACCCTTCCTCGTCGGGCCTAACGACGCGGAGGGGTTTTTTTATACTTATTTTTTACGTTCCACGACTGCGAAAAGAGGTCATATCCATGAGCACTTTAGGTCATCAATACGATAACTCCCTGGTATCCAATGCCTTTGGCTTTCTGCGTTTGCCAATGAACTTCATGCCGTATGAAAGCGATGCGGACTGGGTCATCACCGGCGTGCCGTTCGATATGGCGACCTCCGGGCGCGCGGGTGGCCGTCATGGCCCGGCGGCTATCCGTCAGGTTTCCACTAACCTCGCCTGGGAGCACAACCGTTTCCCGTGGAACTTTGACATGCGCGAACGCCTGAACGTGGTGGACTGCGGCGATCTGGTGTACGCCTTCGGCGACGCGCGCGAAATGAGCGAGAAGCTGCAGGCCCACGCCGAGAAACTGCTGGCGGCAGGCAAGCGCATGCTCTCCTTCGGCGGTGACCACTTTGTTACCCTGCCGCTGCTGCGCGCCCACGCTAAGCATTTCGGTAAAATGGCGCTGGTGCACTTTGATGCCCACACCGACACTTACGCCAACGGCTGCGAGTTCGACCACGGCACCATGTTCTACACCGCGCCGAACGAAGGGCTTATCGATCCGAACCACTCCGTGCAGATTGGTATCCGTACCGAGTTCGACAAAGATAATGGCTTTACGGTGCTGGACGCCGGCCAGGTTAACGACCGCAGCGTTGATGACGTCATTGCCCAGGTGAAGCAGATCGTCGGCGACATGCCGGTGTACCTGACCTTTGATATCGACTGTCTGGATCCGGCGTTTGCGCCAGGCACCGGGACCCCGGTTATCGGCGGATTGACCTCAGACCGGGCGATCAAACTGGTGCGTGGCCTGAAGGATCTGAACATCGTGGGGATGGACGTAGTGGAAGTCGCTCCGGCCTACGATCAGTCCGAAATTACCGCTCTGGCGGCGGCGACTCTCGCTCTGGAAATGCTCTACATCCAGGCGGCGAAGAAGGGCGAATAAGCCGGGTAACCCCGACCCTCTCCCTTCCCGGGAGAGGGTTGCGCGCGGCACAGAGGGGTTATCAAGGCGCCGGGCGAGTGCTCCTGCGCGCCGGGAGAGGGCCGGCGCGCAGGAGAGGGGTCATTATCGCGTCAAAACACGTTAAACGGATATTCGACGTAGAACCGGACTTCATTCCCGCTGACGTTATAGTCGCTGGCGTTGCTGGACACGCGCAGCACCGAATAGCGTAGTCTGAATTTCAAATCTTTCGCCACGCCGTTTTGCACCTGGTATTGAACCTGGTTGAACCATTCGTGTTCTTTGCCGTTGCTGGTCTCTGAAGTTTTAATGTTATCACCGCGCACGTAGGCGGTGGTCCAGGTCAGCCCCGGTAATCCCAGCCCGGCAAAATCCAGTCCGTACGATGCCTGCCAGGAGCGTTCATCTTCACCGTTAAAATCAGACCAGTAGGAGTTGGCCAGCCAGATGGTGTTCCCGCCATCGCCGACGCCGCCCTGGTTCTGGTAGCCGCCGTAGTGGTATCCGGTGCTGCCGCTGCTTTGCTGATAAGCGACTTTAAAGGTATGAATATCCCAGATGTAGCTGGCGGCCAGGCTCCAGATGCTATTGCTGCGACCGGTGTCATTGGCATCGGCATATTCTTGATCCAGGCGTGAGTTATAGCCGTTGAAATCGAGAACCAGCTGTTGGTTGGCGGCGAACGGCTGCTTATAGTTCAGGCCAAGATACTGTTTGTTCAGCACATCTTCGACGTGTGACGCGTACAGCGCGCCGCTGAGCTGGTCGTTGAACCGGTAGCTTGCCCCGCCGAAGGTCAGGCTTTTCAGGCCGCTGTTATGGCTGTCGTCGCTTTTGCGCTGCTGGTCGGTGAGATAACCGGCGTTAATTTCCAGGCCGTCGATTTCGCGCGAGGTGAGCATGGTGCCGGTATAGCTCTCGTACAGCAGGCGTGAATCGTCAGCGTAGACGATGGGCAGCATCGGCCGCTGGCTGCCGTAGCTGAGCACGGTATTCGAAAAGCGCATTTTGCCGGTAGCGCCGAATTTGGCGAGGTCGGATTTCGCGCGGCCGTCGTCATCCTGGGCGAAAAAGTCGATCCCGCCCGCGCCGCTGCGCCCGCGACCGCCGTCAAGGCGCACCGCATACTGGGCGATACCGTCCACGCCAAAGCCGACCGGTCCCTGGGTAAAGCCCGATTCGAAGGTGGCGATAATCCCCTGGCCCCATTCGGCTTTATCCGGCAACCCATCGCGATAATCACGTTTGATATAAGCGTTACGCAAAAAGAGATCCAGATGGCTGTCGTCAATAAAGCCCTGACTGGCGGATTGTTGGCTGGCGAAAGTCGGCGTGGCGGCAATAATGCCAAGTGCGATTAACGATAATTCTTTTTTCACTGAAGGCACTTCTCTGTCTGTCGATATATTCAAGGGAATCACTGCAGTCGCGATATTCTCCTGAAATAATGTCGAAAGCAATCATTGTGTGAGCAATGGTATCGCCAGGAAACAAGCTGTGTGGCGCACGCCGGCTGCGTTTGGCGAAGAGGGGTGGACTATTTATTATCTGGAGGAACGCGGTTCTTAAAGGCGGATTGTGTACGCTGTTTTTTATTTGCCAAATAATATCTTGCTGAGTGACAGCGCTTAAAATAATTGGCTGTGACGAGGTGCAGCAATAATTAACGGTTTGTGCGCTTAAGTTATCAATTCATGCGGCTAAATATTTTTACAGGGATATAAAAAAGGGAGGCGATAATGCCTCCCGCTGTCGATTATTTAATCCCGTCGGCTTTCATGCGATCGCGAATATGCTGGGCGCGAGCTTCGGAGGCCGGGTGATCGTCAAACATAGAGCTCTGACGACCGGCTTCCAGCTTGGCCAGTTTTTCGAAGCTGGTGGCCAGTCCCGACGGATTGATGCCGCGCTTACGCAACAGGTCATAAGAGTAGTCATCCGCTTCCGATTCCTGACGCTGGGAGAACTGCGAGTTCACCAGTTTTTCGCCTAAATCGCCCAGCTGCGACTGCGACAGGCTGCCGACGATGCCGCCGGCGGAGGCCGCCGCCGCACGCACGGCGTTGGTCCCCAGCGCGACCTGCATGCCTTTCTTCACGTGGCCCAGCGCAACGTGACCCATTTCGTGGCCGATAACCGCTTCAACTTCATTATCGTTCATCAGGTCCATCAGCCCGCTGTAAACGCGGATGCAGCCGTTCGCCATCGCGAAGGCGTTCACATCCTTGGTCTCATAGACCTTGTAGTTCACTGGTTGGCCATTGATGTTATCGCCCAGCGCGGTCGCGATTTTGCTCAAACGCTGGCTGTATTCACTGCTGGCCGGGGCGATTTTCGCTTTGGCGTCCATCTCTTTACAGGCCTGGTCGCTTAAGGTTTTCACCTGCGCGTCGCTGA
Source organism: Klebsiella sp. SWET4 (assembly GCF_024296565.1). Lineage (NCBI taxonomy): Bacteria > Pseudomonadati > Pseudomonadota > Gammaproteobacteria > Enterobacterales > Enterobacteriaceae > Klebsiella > Klebsiella sp. SWET4. The sequence goes on from NZ_JANCOB010000002.1 coordinate 296,989, forward strand.
GGGAGTACGCCTGGAAGGCTTCGGCGCCTGAGCTGAGCAGACCATTGGAGTCCATGTTCTGACATCCGGTGAGGGTTGCTGCGATCCCAAGAGCAAGTACGGTTGAGCGAATTTTCATTTTTTTATCTTCCACAATCTTATGGTTGTTTATCCGACAATACGGCGACGGCAGGGAACCGTATTCTGCGTAAATTATAAAGAGTATCGCAGGATGCGGGCGAGCGGATTCCGGGGTAGCACAACCTGTTCCAGAGATTTCTTAAAGGGCAAAAGGATGCTCCATGTACATGACTTGTCGCTTGGGTTACATTGTTCACACTTTTTTCCGGCGTAGCCCAAAACGCGCTCTCGTCAAGTCGTTAAGGGCATGGCCTTCAACAGTCCGAACTGGAGTCAAAATGTCCTCACGTAAAGAGCTTGCTAACGCTATTCGTGCGCTGAGCATGGACGCTGTACAGAAAGCCAAATCCGGCCACCCGGGGGCCCCGATGGGTATGGCTGACATTGCCGAAGTGCTGTGGCGTGATTTCCTGAACCATAACCCGAACAATCCGGCCTGGGCTGACCGTGACCGTTTTGTGTTGTCAAATGGCCATGGTTCGATGCTGATTTACAGCCTGCTGCACCTCACTGGCTACGATCTGCCGATTGAAGAGCTGAAAAACTTCCGCCAGCTGCACTCCAAAACCCCGGGTCACCCGGAAGTCGGCTACACCGCGGGCGTGGAAACCACCACCGGTCCGCTGGGCCAGGGTATCGCTAACGCGGTCGGGATGGCTATTGCCGAGAAAACTCTGGCGGCGCAGTTCAACCGTCCGGGCCACGATATCGTCGATCACTACACCTACGCCTTCATGGGCGACGGCTGCATGATGGAAGGCATTTCTCATGAAGTGTGCTCCCTGGCCGGTACTCTGAAACTGGGCAAACTGGTGGCCTTCTATGATGACAACGGCATCTCCATCGACGGCCACGTTGAAGGCTGGTTCACCGACGATACCGCGAAACGCTTTGAAGCCTACGGCTGGCACGTGGTACGCGGCGTTGACGGTCACGACGCTGACGCCATCAAACGCGCAGTAGAAGAAGCGCGTGCAGTTACCGACAAACCGTCCCTGCTGATGTGCAAAACCATCATTGGTTTCGGTTCGCCGAACAAAGCCGGTACCCACGACTCCCACGGCGCACCGCTGGGCGACGCCGAAATCGCCCTGACCCGCGAAGCGCTGGGCTGGAAACACGCGCCGTTTGACATCCCGTCTGACATCTATGCCCAGTGGGATGCCAAAGAAGCCGGCCAGGCGAAAGAAGCGGCGTGGAATGAGAAGTTTGCTGCCTATGCCAAAGCCTTCCCGCAGGAAGCGGCCGAATTCACCCGTCGTATGAAAGGTGAGATGCCGTCTGACTTCGACGCCAAAGCTAACGAGTTCATCGCGAAGCTGCAGGCTAACCCGGCGAAAATCGCCAGCCGTAAAGCGTCGCAGAATGCTATCGAAGCCTTCGGCCCGCTGCTGCCGGAATTCCTCGGCGGCTCCGCTGACCTGGCGCCATCTAACCTGACCCTGTGGTCTGGTTCTAAGCCGATCAACGAAGACATCGCGGGTAACTACATTCATTACGGCGTGCGTGAATTCGGTATGACCGCTATCGCCAACGGTATCGCGCTGCACGGCGGTTTCCTGCCGTACACCTCCACCTTCCTGATGTTCGTGGAATACGCGCGTAATGCGGTACGTATGGCCGCGCTGATGAAACAGCGTCAGGTGATGGTCTACACCCACGACTCCATCGGTCTGGGTGAAGACGGCCCGACTCACCAGCCGGTAGAGCAGGTGGCTTCCCTGCGCGTGACGCCGAACATGTCCACCTGGCGTCCGTGTGACCAGGTTGAATCCGCGATTGCGTGGAAATATGGCGTAGAGCGTCAGGACGGCCCGACCGCGCTGATCCTCTCCCGTCAGAACCTGGCGCAGCAGGAGCGTACCGCAGAGCAGCTGGCAAACGTCGCTCGCGGCGGTTACGTGCTGAAAGATTGTGCCGGCCAGCCGGAGCTGATCTTCATCGCCACCGGTTCCGAAGTGGAGCTGGCAGTGGCCGCGTGGGACAAACTGACTGCCGAAGGCGTGAAGGCGCGCGTGGTCTCCATGCCGTCCACCGACGCGTTCGACAAGCAGGATGCCGCTTATCGTGAATCCGTACTGCCGAAAGCCGTTTCTGCCCGCGTCGCGGTAGAAGCCGGTATCGCGGACTACTGGTTCAAATACGTTGGCCTGAACGGCGCTATCGTTGGCATGACCACCTTCGGTGAGTCTGCGCCGGCTGAGCAGCTGTTCGAAGAGTTCGGCTTCACCGTCGACAACGTGGTCGCTAAAGCGAAAGCGCTGCTGTAATGGCTGGTACGGTGCGGGCTGATGCCCTCACCCCAGCCCTCTCCCACAGGAGAGGGTGCAAACACCAAAAACGGTAACCCCTGGGTTACCGTTTTGCTGTTACCTCGCCACCCGGCTTTTTTGTATGCACTATTCTTCGAACATGTAACCACCCTGTGAATTATTCCAAAGGAAATGTGACGCAAGTCATATAGCTGGTTTATTGCGCTGGACAAACATTCCTTTTATTCCTTGTTTCGCTTATTCTAGCTGAAGCGTTTCAGTCGTTTAAATGTTCGACAATTAATCAATCAGTCGCAGTTTGCAGCTGGTAAGGTTCCCCTCAGAGCGTTGCTGGATTACTCTGTCAGCCACCTCAAAAAAGGGTCAGCCTTGCAGGAGATCTATGACCATTCGCATCGCGATTAATGGCTTCGGTCGTATTGGACGCAACGTGGTTCGTGCGCTATATGAGTCCGGGCGTCGTGCGGAAATCACCGTGGTGGCAATCAATGAGCTGGCGGATGCGGCAGGGATCGCGCATTTGTTGAAATATGATACCAGCCATGGCCGCTTCGCGTGGGATGTCCGTCAGGAGCGCGAACAGCTGTTTGTTGGCGATGATGCCATCCGCCTGCTACACGAGCCGACCATTGCGGCGCTGCCGTGGCGCGAGCTGGCGGTAGACGTGGTGCTCGACTGCACCGGCGTATACGGGAGTCGTGAACACGGCGAAGCCCATCTGCAGGCTGGCGCGAAGAAAGTGCTCTTCTCCCATCCTGGCGGCAACGATCTCGACGCGACGGTGGTCTATGGCGTCAATCAGGATGAGCTCCGCGCCGAGCACCGCATTGTCTCCAACGCCTCCTGCACCACCAACTGCATTATTCCGATCATTAAACTGTTAGATGATGCCTATGGCATTGAGTCCGGCACCGTCACCACCATTCATTCGGCGATGCATGACCAGCAGGTGATTGACGCCTACCATCCGGATCTGCGGCGTACCCGCGCGGCCAGCCAGTCGATTATTCCGGTGGATACCAAACTGGCGGCAGGGATCACCCGTATTTTCCCGCAGTTTAATGACCGTTTTGAAGCGATTGCCGTGCGGGTGCCGACGATAAACGTGACGGCAATTGACCTGAGCGTGACGGTGAAAAAACCGGTAAAAGCATGTGAAGTCAACCAGTTGCTGCAAAAAGCAGCACAAGGTGCATTTCATGGTATAGTTGACTATACGGAATTACCGTTGGTCTCGACAGATTTTAACCACGATCCGCACAGTGCTATTGTTGATGGCACGCAAACCCGGGTCAGTGGCGCGCATCTGATCAAAACGCTGGTCTGGTGCGATAACGAATGGGGCTTTGCTAACCGAATGCTCGACACGACGTTAGCGATGGCGGCTATTGGTTTCAGGTTCGACGCATAAACGTCGACAAAACTTTATGAATCAACGAGAGGATTCACCATGTCTGTAATTAAGATGACCGATCTGGATCTGGCTGGTAAACGCGTTTTTATCCGTGCGGATCTGAACGTACCAGTTAAAGACGGGAAAGTAACCAGCGACGCACGTATCCGTGCATCTCTGCCGACCATTGAACTGGCGCTGAAGCAGGGCGCGAAAGTCATGGTTACTTCTCACCTGGGTCGTCCGACCGAAGGCGAGTACAACGAAGAATTCTCTCTGCTGCCGGTTGTTAATTACCTGAAAGACAAACTGTCCAACCCGGTACGTCTGGTTAAAGACTACCTGGATGGCGTGGAAGTGGCTGCCGGTGAGCTGGTGGTTCTGGAAAACGTTCGCTTCAACAAAGGCGAGAAAAAAGACGACGAAGCGCTGTCCAAAAAATACGCCGCGCTGTGCGACGTGTTCGTGATGGATGCTTTCGGTACTGCGCACCGCGCGCAGGCTTCCACCCACGGCATCGGCAAATTTGCTGACGTGGCGTGCGCAGGCCCGCTGCTGGCCGCTGAACTGGACGCGCTGGGTAAAGCGCTGAAAGAGCCGGCTCGTCCGATGGTCGCTATCGTGGGTGGTTCTAAAGTGTCCACCAAACTGACCGTGCTGGATTCCCTGTCTAAAATCGCTGACCAGCTGATCGTCGGCGGCGGTATCGCCAACACCTTCGTTGCTGCCCAGGGCCACAACGTCGGTAAATCCCTGTACGAAGCAGACCTGGTTGATGAAGCTAAGCGCCTGCTGAGCACCTGTGATATCCCGGTTCCGACTGACGTTCGCGTGGCGACCGAGTTCTCCGAAACCGCAACGGCAACCCTGAAATCTGTTAACGACATCAAAGATGACGAGCAGATTCTGGACCTTGGCGACGTTTCCGCACAGAAACTGGCCGACATCCTGAAAAACGCCAAAACCATCCTGTGGAACGGCCCGGTTGGCGTATTCGAATTCCCGAACTTCCGTAAAGGGACTGAAATCGTGGCTAACGCTATCGCGGACAGCGAAGGTTTCTCCATCGCCGGCGGCGGTGACACCCTGGCAGCGATCGACCTGTTCGGCATCGCTGACAAAATCTCCTACATCTCCACTGGCGGCGGCGCATTCCTTGAATTCGTCGAAGGCAAAGTCCTGCCGGCAGTAGCGATGCTCGAAGAGCGCGCTAAGCAGTAATTCAGTTCAGGCGGGGAAACCCGCCTGTTTTTCAGCGCGCTTAAGGGCTCGCGAACCTTCTTCAACGGTCGAAGATACAGATACAGGACTAAGTAACATGTCTAAAATTTTTGATTTCGTAAAACCGGGCGTCATCACTGGCGACGACGTTCAGAAAGTGTTCCAGGTAGCGAAAGAAAACAACTTTGCACTGCCGGCGGTAAACTGCGTAGGTACTGACTCCATCAACGCCGTTCTGGAAGCTGCTGCGAAAGTTCGCTCTCCGGTTATCGTTCAGTTCTCTAACGGCGGCGCCGCGTTCATCGCAGGTAAAGGCGTGAAAACTGACGTTCCTCAGGGTGCTGCTATCCTCGGCGCTATCTCTGGCGCGCACCACGTGCACCAGATGGCTGAGCACTACGGCGTGCCGGTTATCCTGCACACTGACCACTGCGCGAAGAAACTGCTGCCGTGGATCGACGGTCTGCTGGACGCCGGTGAAAAACACTTCGCCGCTACCGGTAAACCGCTGTTCTCTTCTCACATGATCGACCTGTCTGAAGAGTCCCTGCACGAAAACATCGAAATCTGCTCTAAATACCTGGCGCGCATGGCCAAAATGGACATGACCCTGGAAATCGAACTGGGTTGCACCGGTGGTGAAGAAGACGGCGTGGACAACAGCCACATGGACGCTTCCGCCCTGTACACTCAGCCGGAAGATGTGGATTACGCCTACACCGAGCTGAGCAAAATCAGCCCGCGCTTCACCATTGCCGCTTCCTTCGGTAACGTACACGGCGTGTACAAACCGGGTAACGTGGTTCTGACTCCGACCATCCTGCGCGACTCTCAGGAATATGTTTCCAAGAAACACAACCTGCCGCACAACAGCCTGAACTTCGTCTTCCACGGCGGTTCCGGTTCTTCCGCTCAGGAAATCAAAGACTCCGTCAGCTACGGCGTAGTGAAAATGAACATCGATACCGACACCCAATGGGCGACCTGGGACGGTATCCTGCAGTACTACAAAACTAACGAAGCTTACCTGCAGGGCCAGCTGGGCAACCCGAAAGGCGAAGACCAGCCGAACAAGAAATACTACGATCCGCGCGTATGGCTGCGTGCTGCACAGACTTCCATGGTGACCCGTCTGGAGCAGGCATTTAAAGAGCTGAACGCGATCGACGTTCTGTAAGAAAAATCTGTTTCTTACCCTGAAGCCCGCAGCAATGCGGGCTTTTTTATTACTTTAACAACAGGATAGCGTGCAGGAAAACTGTGATCCATTTGGCAAAACGTGCACTTATTGTTTACCCTATAACCTGACTGCCCTGTTGCAGGCTGAGTTATTTACTTCCCCGTTCGGGGATTCATAAGGAATGTTAAATGGAAGATTTGAACGTTGTCGATAGCATCAACAACGCCGGGACGTGGCTGGCACGCAACCAGGAGCTGCTGCTGAGCTATGCCGTCAACATCGTGGCGGCGATCGTTATCCTGGTCATCGGGATGATCGTGGCGCGCATCGTCTCTAACACCGTCAACCGCCTGATGCTGGCGCGTAAGATTGATGCCACCGTTGCTGATTTTCTCTCGGCGCTGGTGCGTTACGCGGTTATCGCCTTCACCCTGATTGCCGCCCTGGGCCGGGTAGGCGTGCAGACCGCCTCGGTCATTGCTGTGCTGGGTGCCGCCGGTTTGGCGGTGGGTTTAGCGCTGCAGGGATCGCTGTCGAACCTTGCCGCAGGCGTACTACTGGTGATGTTCCGCCCGTTCCGCGCGGGTGAATATGTCGATCTCGGCGGTATCGCCGGCACCGTGCAGAACGTGCAGATTTTCTCCACCACCCTGCGTACCGCAGATGGCAAAATCGTGGTGGTGCCGAATGGCAAAATCATCGCCGGCAACATCATTAACTTCTCCCGCGAACCGGCGCGCCGCAATGAGTTTATCATTGGCGTATCCTACGATGCCGATATCGACAAGGTGAAGCAGCTGCTGACCTCGATTATCGAATCTGACGATCGTATTCTGCGCGATCGCGAAATGACCGTACGCCTGAACGAACTTGGCGCCTCATCGGTGAACTTCGTGGTTCGCGTGTGGAGCAAAAGCAGCGATCTGCAAAACGTCTACTGGGACGTGCTGGAGCGTATTAAGCGTGATTTCGACGCTAACGGCATCAGTTTCCCGTATCCGCAGATGGATGTTCATGTGGTACAACTGCCGGAAAAAGCAGAGTAAATCATCACTGACAGAGTCAGGCCGGCCATGCCGGCCTTTTTTAATGGCTCGCTATTAGCTTAGCTTATTAATGATTAATACTTTCAATTTCCGCTAATAATCCATTCGCGTTATAGTCAGCGCCACTCTCGAACACAGCGGAAAAATCCTTATGTTTACCTATTACTTTCAGGGCCTTGCCCTGGGAGCGGCAATGATTTTGCCGCTTGGCCCGCAAAATGCTTTTGTGATGAATCAGGGGATCCGTCGTCAGTATCACCTGATGATTGCCCTGCTGTGCGCGGTCAGCGACTTGCTGTTGATCTGCGCCGGTATTTTTGGTGGTAGCGCGCTGCTGATGCAATCCCCATGGCTGCTGGCGATAGTGACCTGGGGCGGCGTGGCCTTTTTGTTGTGGTATGGCTTCGGCGCACTGAAAACGGCGTTCAGTCAGAATCTTGAGCTCGCCAGCGCCGAGGTGATGCAGCAGGGGCGCTGGAAAATCATTATAACTATGCTGGCGGTCACCTGGCTGAACCCGCATGTTTACCTGGATACCTTTGTGGTGCTGGGCAGCCTGGGAGGGCAGCTGGCGGTGGAGCCGAAGCGCTGGTTTGCGCTGGGGACCATTAGCGCCTCTTTCCTGTGGTTCTTTGGCCTGGCGCTGTTAGCCGCCTGGCTGGCGCCGCGGCTGCGTACCGCCAAAGCCCAGCGGATCATCAATATTGTGGTCGGCGCCGTCATGTGGTTTATTGCGTTTCAGCTGGCAAAAGAGGGCGTCGGCCATATCCTGGCGTTGCTCAACTAAGCGTTGTCCGATGGACTTTCCTGCTGTACGCGCTAAGCTTGCTGGCATGCGTCCCGTAAGGGCGATTTAAGTAACATGGAGAAACGACAGTGAAGTTAAAAGTCTTAGCCCTGGCGGCAGCACTCGGATTTAGCACAATGGCGGCACAGGCAAACGAATTGCCAGACGGTCCGCACATTGTGACTTCAGGCACAGCAAGCGTTGCCGCGGTTCCGGATATTGCCACCCTGGCGATCGAAGTGAACGTCGCGGCGAAAGATGCCGCATCGGCGAAAAAGCAGGCAGACGATCGCGTCGCGCAGTATCTCTCTTTCCTTGAAAAGAGCGGTATCGCGAAAAAAGACATTAGCTCGGCGAATCTGCGTACCCAGCCTGATTATGACTATCAGAACGGGAAAAGCATTCTCAAAGGCTATCGGGCGGTGCGCACCGTGGAAGTGACGTTGCGCCAGCTGGATAAACTTAACGGCCTGCTGGACGGCGCGCTGAAGGCGGGACTGAACGAAATCCGCTCCGTTTCGCTGGGCGTTGCGCAACCGGATGCCTACAAGGATAAGGCACGTAAAGCGGCGATCGATGACGCGGTGCATCAGGCACAGGAGCTGGCGGCTGGCTTCCACAGCAAGCTGGGGCCGGTCTACAGCGTGCGCTACCACGTCTCCAACTATCAGCCGAGCCCGATGGTGCGTATGATGAAGGCCGCTGACGCTGCGCCGGTTTCAGCCCAGGAAACCTACGAGCAGGCGACTATCCAGTTTGACGACCAGGTTGACGTGGTCTTTGAGCTGCAGCCAGCTCAGGCCGCCGCGCCAGCCGCGCCGGCGAAACCGGCGGAAGAGCCGAAACCAGCGCAGTAAGCGATAGAAACAAAAAAGCCACTTCCGGGAAGTGGCTTTTTTTATGCCGGCGATTTAATCCTGACGCAGCACTTTGTGGCCGTAATCAATAAGCGCATCGGTCACCCGGCGCATCATGCGGCTTTCCGGCGCAAAGCGGTGCCAGTACAGCATACGACGCTGGAACAGACCGGGCGTGAGGTCAATAAGCTCGCCGCTTTTCAGCTCTTTTTCGATTTGCAGATGCGGGATCATACAGCAGGTAGTGCCCTGGCGCGCCAGCTGCACGAAGGCTTCTGATGAGTTAACAATGTGGCAGGGGACGCTACCCGGCGGCAGGTCGAAGTTTTGCTGCAGGAACGCCTGATGCATATCGTCCAGATGATCAAAGGCGACGACCGGCGCTTTCAGCAGCGCAGAACGCGTCACGCCGTTCGGGAAATAGCGTTGCGCAAACTCTTTTGAGGCGACAAACAGGTAATCGAGCGCGCCGAGCTGATCCACCAGGCAGCTTGGCAGCGCCTGCGGCTGGATACTCACTGCGCCCACCACTTCCCCACGGCGCAGGCGCTCCTGGGTGCGGGTTTCATCTTCCACCTGCAGGTTAAGACGAATAGGGGAGTCTGACAGAACATTGGCCAGCGCCGGCAGCAGCCAGGTGGCCAGACTGTCGGCGTTCACCGCCAGCGACAACAGCAGCGGCGTGGAGCCGGTCTGCTCGTCGCCCAGCCACTCTTCTTCCAGCAGTTCAACCTGGCGTAACAGGGCCAGCAGCTTTTGCCCCTGCTCGGTGGGGCGTGGCGGCACGGTGCGCACCAGCAGCGGTTGACCGAACATATTTTCCAGCTGCTTAATACGCTGTGAGACGGCGGACTGGGTAATACATAGCTTCTGCGCGGCGCGCTCAAATCCTCGTTCCCTAATCACCGCATCCAGCGCTTGTAGTGTCCTGTAGTCCGGTCGTTTCATTATTCTGGCGTGCCCCCATAACTAATCGTTATCTCGCACTATGACATAAATTTTTATTTGATACAGACGAAATTGGTCTGCTCAGTTGTGTGATCTGCATCGCAGGGACATTTCCACTGTCGATGTTCTATAATGCGCCACAGGCATTCACATCTCGGACCATAATTATGACGCAGGATGAACTGAAAAAAGCAGTAGGTTGGGCGGCGCTGCAATACGTACAGCCAGGGACCATTGTCGGCGTAGGCACCGGCTCGACGGCGGCCCATTTTATTGACGCGCTGGGCACGATGAAGGGGCAGATTGAAGGCGCGGTCTCCAGCTCCGATGCCTCTACCGAAAAGCTCAAAAGCCTCGGGATCCCCGTCTTCGATCTCAACAGCGTCGATCGCCTGGGGATCTATGTTGATGGCGCGGATGAGATCAACGGCCATATGCAAATGATCAAAGGCGGCGGCGCGGCGCTGACCCGTGAGAAGATCATCGCTTCGGTCGCCGATAAATTTATCTGCATCGCCGATGCCTCCAAGCAGGTTGATATTCTCGGCGCATTCCCGCTGCCGGTTGAAGTCATTCCGATGGCGCGCAGCGCCGTCGCGCGTCAACTGGTCAAGCTGGGCGGTCGTCCGGAGTACCGTCAGGGCGTGGTGACCGATAACGGCAACGTCATCCTGGACGTGCATGGCCTGGAAATTCTTGATGCTGTCGCGCTGGAGAATGCCATCAACGGCATCCCTGGCGTCGTGACAGTAGGGCTGTTCGCCAACCGCGGGGCCGACGTGGCACTGATCGGTACGGCCGATGGCGTGAAAACCATCGTAAAATAGTCTGTCCGCAGGGAGCCAGTCGGCTCCCTCGCAAATATTTTTTCACCTGGTGCAATTTGGTGACTTCTGTCACATTTATGCAACCATTCTGATTAACACGCTACCATTAATCTTCTTTCTGGTGTTTTGTCCTGTCATTTCCCTCTGGATGACATTTCTTCAGGACGGCGACGCAAACGTTCATATTGCCGCGATAGTTTTTTTTGATATGTTGCTGAGACGAACTTTCGTTCAGCACGACATCAGTTAAGACAAAACAGGACGGGGAAATGGCTAAGGTATCACTGGAAAAAGACAAGATTAAATTTCTGCTGGTTGAAGGTGTGCATCAAAAGGCAATCGATAGCCTTCGCGCAGCAGGTTACACCAACATTGAATTTCATAAAGGCGCGCTGGACTCCGAACAGCTGAAAGCGTCGATCCGTGATGCCCATTTCATCGGCCTGCGTTCCCGTACCCATCTGACTGAAGAGATTTTCGCCGCGGCGGAAAAACTGGTTGCCGTGGGTTGCTTCTGCATCGGTACCAACCAGGTCGATCTGAACGCCGCCGCGAAGCGCGGTATTCCGGTGTTTAACGCGCCATTCTCGAATACCCGTTCGGTGGCCGAGCTGGTCATCGGTGAGCTGCTGCTGCTGCTGCGCGGCGTGCCGGAAGCCAACGCCAAGGCGCATCGCGGCGTATGGAATAAGCTGGCGGTCGGCAGCTTTGAAGCGCGCGGCAAGAAACTGGGGATTATCGGTTACGGCCATATCGGTACCCAGCTCGGCATTCTGGCGGAATCGCTGGGGATGCATGTCTTCTTCTATGATATTGAAAATAAACTGCCGCTCGGCAACGCCACCCAGGTTCAGCATCTCTCCGACCTGCTGAACATGAGCGATGTGGTCAGCCTGCACGTTCCGGAAAACGCCTCCACCAAAAACATGATGGGTGCGGAAGAGCTGGCGCTGATGAAGCCGGGCGCGCTGCTGATCAACGCCTCCCGCGGTACCGTGGTGGATATTCCGGCGCTATGCGATGCGCTGGCGAGTAAGCATCTGGCCGGGGCGGCTATCGACGTCTTCCCGACAGAACCCGCCACCAACAGCGACCCCTTCACTTCGCCACTGTGCGAGTTTGATAACGTGATCCTGACTCCGCATATCGGCGGTTCGACCCAGGAAGCGCAGGAGAACATCGGTCTGGAAGTGGCTGGCAAGCTGGCGAAGTACTCTGACAACGGGTCAACCCTGTCGGCAGTTAACTTCCCGGAAGTTTCTCTGCCGCTGCATGGCGGCCGCCGTCTGCTGCATATCCATGAGAACCGGCCGGGCGTCCTGACCGCCATCAACCAGATCTTCGCCGCGCAGAGCATCAACATTGCCGCGCAGTATCTGCAAACGTCGCCGCAGATGGGCTACGTGGTTATTGATATTGAAGCGGAAGAAGATGTTGCCCAGCAGGCGCTGCAGGCAATGAAAGCGATCCCGGGGACTATCCGCGCCCGTCTGCTGTTCTAATCATTTTTGCCTCTCGGGCAGGTCGCGTACCTGCCCGTTTTTTTGTTAATACTTTCCAGGCTGAAATTCTCGTCCTCGCGTACCTACCAACTCCAGGTTTTTCCCGGGGTGATCACCGCCGGCAGCGGGATATCCCACTCTTCGCTTGGCAGGCTATCCACCTGCTGGCAGTCGTGCGCGTAGCCTACCGGCTGCAGGCGATACTGCTGCCAGTTTTGCAGCGTACGGTCGTAAAAACCGCCGCCCATTCCCAGCCGTTGGCCACTGACATCGAAGGCCACCAGCGGGGTCACCAGCACATCGAGTTCAGCGAGCGGCAGCACGTCCCGCACATCGAGCTTCGGTTCGCGGATTTTCAGGCGATTCACTATCAGTTGGCTCTGAGGATGGTAGTGTAAAAACAACAGGTTTCCGGGGCTAAACGGATGCAGCACCGGGAGATACACCCGCTTGCCGGCGCGCCAGAGCTGGTCGATCAGCGGCTGGGTGTCCAGCTCGCCGTCAAAGGAGAGGAACAGCGCCACGGTATGAGCGAGTATGACCGGCGGCCAGGCCATCATCCGCTCCGCGGCCTGTTGGGCAAACAGGCGCTGTTGCTCCGGGCTGAGCGCGCGGCGACGCTCGCGGATCTGCTGGCGAATATGCTGTCTGGAGAGCGGGATATCAGGCTGTAGGGTCATACAGGTCTCATTACGAGCAAGCGAAACAGTACGAGGAAGTGTAATACAGGGCGGCAGCAGCCGAAAACTAGAGCGTTGGGATAATGCGAACTAAAGAAGGGAATCTCCGAGATGCCGCCGCAGGCTGTAACCCTTGAACCCTTGGTTCAAGGTGAATGTGTCGTCACAGTTTTAAGGCTTCTCGGACGAACCGAGCATGCTCACCAACCGTGGAGCGCCACATTCTTGTGGTATGAAATATCGGCTCAGGGGACTGGCCCGCTTGCAAACATCTCAGAGAAATTTTGTTCTGGAATTACTCTAACACAGTTAACTGCAAAGTGTTATTCAAACTTTGACCCTGGTCTTTCGCTTATGCGACCTTGCTCAAGCAATGCCTGTTCAATGGTCTGCTGAAGCATCCGAATGCGCTGCTCCATGCTCGAAGCGTAGTCGCGGGTCTTCGCTTTTTCCTGAGTCAACTCATAGCTGATGTTCAACGCGGCGATGAAGACCAGCTGCTCAGTATTTGTGACTCTAGTGCGTTCTTTTAAATCTTGCAACCGCTGATTAAGGTCTTCAGCTGCCTGATTCAGGGCATCCCTTTGTTCAGGCGGGCAATTCACTCGCAGTGAACGGCCGAAAATTTGGAGATCTACGGGTTGTGCAGACATGCCACCTTCCTGCTGATTGACTGCGCTGCCTTCACATCCGAGCCTGGGTCTGCGAAGGGGCGACACTATAGCTACCCTGGTGCAGGGATACAAGCCCTTTTCTGGTTCACCAGGGTCCAAAGTGGTAGCATATCATGAATATTCCTCCCAACGATGACGAATGCGCATGTCTATACAGAACGAAATGCCTGGTTACAACGATGTAGACCAGTTACTGAACCAACAAGGGGTCGGCCTCACCCCAGCCGAAATGCACGGTTTGATCAGCGGATTGCTGTGCGGCGGCAACACGGACAGCAGCTGGCTGCCGCTGGTGCACGACCTGACCAACGAAGGGCTCGCCTTTGGTCATGAACTGGCCCAGGCGCTGCGTAACATGCATTCCGCCATCAGCGATTCACTGGATGACGACGGTTTCCTCTTTCAACTGTATCTGCCGGAAGGCGATGCGGTAAGCGTCTTCGACCGCGCCGACGCTCTCGCCGGTTGGGTCAACCATTTCCTGCTCGGCCTTGGCGTCAGCCAACCGAAGCTGGATAAAGTGAAAGACGAGACCGGGGAAGCGATTGACGATCTGCGTAATATTGCCCAGCTGGGCTACGATGAAGACGAAGATCAGGAAGAGCTGGAGATGTCTCTGGAGGAGATTATCGAGTATGTCCGCGTTGCCGCACTGCTGTGCCACGACACATTTTCTCGTCAGCAGCCAACCGCACCGGAAGTCCGCAAACCGACATTACACTAACTAAAATTCGTTCAGGGGGCGTCATGACTCAGCAGGAATTTCTCTCGCGTCGCCAGGCGCTGCTGGCGCAGATGCAGCCAGGCAGCGCGGCGCTGATTTTCGCCGCACCGGAAGCGGTGCGTAGCGCAGATTCGGAATATCCCTACCGGCAGAACAGCGATTTTTGGTACTTCACCGGCTTCAACGAACCGGAAGCGCTGCTGGTGTTGATTAAAAGCGATGAAACGCACAACCATAGCGTGCTGTTTAACCGGGTTCGCGATCTGACCGCTGAGATCTGGTTCGGTCGCCGTCTGGGCCAGGATGCCGCACCGGCGAAGCTCGGTGTGGATCGTGCGCTGGCGTTTAGCGAAATCAACCAGCAGTTGTATCAGCTGCTCAACGGCCTGGATGCTATCTACTTCGCCCAGGGTGAATATGTCTATGCCGATGAGATTGTGTTTAACGCCCTCGAAAAACTGCGCAAAGGCTCTCGCCAGAATCTGCAGGCGCCGAACTCGGTCATCGACTGGCGGCCCATCGTGCATGAGATGCGCCTGTTTAAATCTGCGGAAGAGCTGGCAGTGATGCGCCGCGCCGGCGAAATTTCCGCCCTTGCCCATACCCGGGCGATGGAAAAATGCCGTCCTGGCATGTTCGAGTATCAGCTGGAAGGCGAAATTCTCCATGAATTCAACCGCCACGGCGCGCGTTTCCCGTCCTATAACACCATCGTTGGCGGCGGCGAAAACGGCTGCATTCTGCACTACACCGAAAACGAATCCGAGTTGCGCGATGGCGATTTAGTGCTGATTGACGCCGGCTGCGAATATCGCGGCTATGCGGGCGATATCACCCGCACCTTCCCGGTTAACGGTAAATTCAGCAAACCGCAGCGTGAAATCTACGACATCGTGCTGGAGTCGCTGGAAACCGCGCTGGAGCTTTATCGTCCGGGCACTTCGATCTATCAGGTTAACCAGGAAGTGGTGCGCATTATGGTTACCGGCCTGGTGCGGCTGGGGATCCTGAAAGGCGAGATTGACGAGCTCATCGCCAATAACGCCCACCGTCCGTACTTTATGCATGGCCTGAGCCACTGGCTGGGGCTGGATGTGCACGATGTCGGTAACTACGACACCGACCGTTCGCGCATACTGGAGCCGGGAATGGTGCTGACCGTCGAGCCGGGGTTATATATCGCCACCGATGCCGACGTGCCGGCCCAATATCGCGGCATCGGCATTCGTATTGAAGATGACATCGTCATTACCGAAGACGGCAACGAAAATCTCACCGCCAGCGTGGTGAAGAAGGCGGATGAGATCGAGGCGCTGATGGCGGCGGCGCGCCAGTCATGAGCGTGCTGATCGTCGGCGGCGGGATGACCGGGGCGACGCTCGCGCTGGCCATCTCCCGTTTGACCGGCGGCGCCCTGCCGGTCCATCTGATTGAGGCGCAGGATCCGCATTCGTCACGCCATCCCGGTTTTGACGATCGGGCAATTGCCCTGGCGGCCGGTACCTGCCAGCAGCTGGCGCGCATTGGTATCTGGCAGACCCTGGCTAAACGAGCGACGCCCATCCAGCAGGTCCACGTCAGCGACCGTGGTCACGCTGGTTTTGTGAACCTGGCGGCGGCCGATTACGGCTTGTCGGCGCTGGGGCAGGTAGTTGAACTCCACGATGTCGGCCAGCGGCTGTTTAGCCTGCTGCGCGAGGCGCCGGGCGTCACCCTGCACTGTCCGGCGAAAGTGGAAGCGGTCAGCCGCCGCGAGGAGAGCGTCAGCCTTACGCTTGAGGGCGGCGAAATCATCAACGGTAAGCTGCTGGTGGCGGCGGACGGTTCCCGTTCGTCGCTGGGCGCTCACTGCGGCATCAGCTGGCAGCAGCAGCCGTATGAGCAGATAGCGATCATTGCTAACGTTAGCACTGCGTTGCCGCACGAAGGCCGCGCCTTCGAGCGCTTTACCGAGCATGGTCCGCTGGCGATGCTGCCGATGTCGCAAGGGCGCTGTTCGCTGGTGTGGTGCCATCCGCAGTCGCGGCGCGACGAGGTACAGAGCTGGTCTGACGAACATTTTTGTCAGGCGTTACAGCAGGCATTCGGCTGGCGGCTAGGGCGTATTACCCATGCCGGTAAGCGCAGCGTCTATCCGTTAGCCTTAACCACCGCCACCCGTGCGGTGTCGCATCGCCTGGCGCTGGTCGGTAATGCGGCGCAGACGCTGCATCCGATCGCCGGGCAGGGCTTTAACCTCGGCCTGCGCGACGTGATGAGCCTGGCGGAGATGCTTGCCGATGCGCATGTGGCCCGCGACGATGTGGGCGATTATTCCCTGCTGTGCCGCTACCAGGCACGGCGGGCAGGTGATAAAGCCGCCACTATCGGTGTCACCGATGGGCTGGTGCATCTGTTTGCCAACCGTTGGGCGCCGCTGGTGGCGGGGCGCAACGTCGGTCTGATGGCCATGGACTTATTTACCCCGGCGCGCGATGCGCTGGCGCAGCGTACCCTCGGTTGGGTTCCCCGTTAAGGAGTAAAACGTGCAAAGTGTTGATGTTGCCATTGTTGGCGGTGGAATGGTGGGACTGGCGGTAGCCTGCGGTTTACAGGGCAGCGGCCTGCGCGTCGCGGTGCTGGAGAAAGCAGCGCCGCAGCCTCTGGCCGCCGATGCGCCGCCGGCGCTGCGCGTTTCGGCGATCAATGCCGCCAGCGAAAAGTTGCTGACTAAGCTGGATGTCTGGCGCGAGATCGTCGCCCAGCGCGCCAGCTGCTATCACGGTATGGAAGTGTGGGACAAAGACAGCTTCGGCCGCATTAGCTTCGATGACCAGAGCATGGGCTTTAGCCATCTGGGCCATATTATTGAAAATGCCGTGGTGCATCACGCATTGTGGCAGAAAGCGCAGCGCTGCGCTGACGTCACCCTGCTGGCGCCTGCGGAACTACAGCAGGTGGCGTGGGGTGAAAACGAAGCCTTTCTCAGCCTGCAGGACGGCAGCATGTTGACCGCGAGGTTGGTGGTGGGCGCTGATGGCGCGAATTCATGGCTGCGTAATAAGGCCGATATTCCGCTGACCTTCTGGGATTACCACCATCATGCGCTGGTGGCGACGATTCGCACCGCTGAGCCGCATCAGGCGGTGGCACGCCAGGCGTTCCATGGCGAGGGTATTCTGGCCTTCCTGCCGCTCAGCGATCCGCACCTGTGCTCGATCGTCTGGTCGCTGTCGCCAGCGGAAGCGAAGCGGATGCAGGAGGCTGATGAAGCCACTTTCAACCAGGCGCTGAATATCGCCTTCGATAATTGCCTCGGCCTCTGCCAGCTGGCAAGCGAACGTGAAGTTTTCCCGCTGACCGGCCGCTATGCCCGTCAGTTTGCCGCCCACCGCCTGGCGCTGGTCGGCGATGCCGCGCATACCATCCACCCGCTGGCCGGGCAGGGGGTGAACCTTGGCTTTATGGACGCCGCCGAGCTTATCGACGAGTTGAGGCGCCTGCATGCGCAGGGGAAAGATATCGGCCAGCATTTGTACCTGCGCCGCTATGAGCGCAGCCGCAAACACAGCGCCGCGCTGATGCTGGCGGGTATGCAGGGATTCCGCGAAATGTTCTCCGGCAGCCATCCGGCGAAGAAATTCCTCCGCGACATGGGGCTCAAACTGGCCGATTCGCTGCCTGGCGTAAAACCGCAGCTGATTCGTCAGGCGATGGGCCTCAACGATCTCCCCGCCTGGTTACGTTAACCCCGTCACACTTCTTTTACCCGGCCTGCGCGCCGGGTTTTCTCCCTCATTTGAAATATTCTAATTTCACCTCTTTTTTCGCATTAGTTTTATTAATGCGTTCTTTTTTTTGTTAAAGAAATTAGGCCCGTAAAATCGCATAAAACACCATCATTACCTTATCGATGAAAGCTTTATGTTAATTTTATGTGGCATAAATCGCTTTTTTCCAGTCAATAACTCTGTAGGCTTTTCGGCGGATTTTAGTCATAAGCTAATGTGATGCCCTGAATGAGCTTATGGTTTAGCGCCGGGTTCGGTGGTAAGTTCAGGCAAAAGAGAACGTTTGCGTCGGCGTCCGTCAGCGGTGCCGTCGCCGAATTTCGTGGCGCAAAATCGCCGACAATCTCGTGGCTGGTTCCGTTTTATTCGATGAGGAAAAGATGGCTCAACAGACTCCGTTGTATGAACAACACACGCTATGCGGCGCTCGCATGGTGGATTTCCATGGCTGGATGATGCCGCTGCATTACGGATCCCAGATTGATGAGCACCATGCGGTGCGCGGCGATGCAGGGATGTTCGATGTGTCGCATATGACCATCGTCGATTTCCACGGCAGCCGGATCCGCGAGTTCTTGCGCTATTTGCTGGCCAACGATGTGGCGAAGCTGACCACCCCAGGCAAAGCGCTCTACACGGGAATGCTTACCGCCTCCGCTGGCGTCATCGATGACCTGATTGTCTATTTCCTTTCTGAAGATTATTTCCGCCTCGTTGTTAACTCCGCCACCCGCGAAAAAGACCTCGCCTGGATCTCCGAGCAAGCTGAACCTTACGGCCTTGAAATTACCGTTCGCGACGATCTGTCGCTGATCGCGGTGCAGGGCCCCCAGGCGAAAGCGAAGGCGGCGACGCTGTTTACTGATGCGCAGCGTCAGGCCGTGGAAGGCATGAAGCCGTTCTTTGGCGTGCAGTCCGGCGACCTGTTTATCGCCACCACCGGTTATACCGGCGAAGCGGGCTATGAAATTGCGATGCCGAACGAGCAGGCGGCTGATTTCTGGCGCGGTCTGCTGGACGCTGGCGTTAAGCCGTGCGGTCTCGGCGCGCGTGACACCCTACGCCTGGAGGCCGGGATGAACCTGTATGGCCAGGAGATGGACGAAGGCGTCTCCCCGCTGGCGGCGAACATGGGCTGGACTATCGCCTGGGAGCCCGCCGATCGTAACTTTATCGGTCGCGAAGCGCTGGAGATGCAGCGCGAAAAAGGCACCGAGCAGCTGGTTGGCCTGGTGATGACCGAGAAAGGCGTCCTGCGCGGCGGCCTGCCGGTCCGTTTTACCGATAGCGACGGTAATCAAAAAGAAGGCATTATTACCAGCGGCACCTTCTCGCCGACCCTGGGCTACAGCATCGCGCTGGCTCGCGTACCGGCCGGGATTGGCGACACCGCGGTGGTGCAAATTCGTAACCGTGAAATGCCGGTAAAAGTGACTAAACCTGGTTTTGTACGCAATGGCAAAGCCATTGTGTGATTTCCCTTTTTTGGAGATGAATTGATGAGCAACGTACCAGCAGAACTGAAATACAGCAAAGAACACGAATGGCTGCGTAAAGAAGCGGACGGCACCTATACCGTCGGGATCACCGAGCATGCGCAGGAGCTGCTGGGCGACATGGTTTTCGTTGACCTGCCGGAAGTGGGCGCCACCGTTGAAGCGGGCGCTGATTGCGCCGTTGCTGAATCCGTGAAAGCGGCTTCTGATATCTACGCGCCGATTAGCGGTGAAATCGTTGCCGTCAACGAAGAGCTGAACGACTCGCCGGAACTGGTCAACAGCGACCCGTACAGCGACGGCTGGATCTTCAAAATTAAAGCCAGCGACGAAGCGCAGGTTGCCGCACTGCTGGATGCGACCGCTTATGAAGCTCTGTTAGAAGACGAATAAATACGCTTCATCCTTCACGCTGCAGGGGCGTTGGCTTCCTGGCTCCCCCCGGTCACTTACTTTTGTAAGCTCCCGGGGAGTCGCTGTGTCGCCGCCTTCCTGCAACGCGAATGATTTTGCGTATTCTGGCCCGGTAAGCATCAGCGCTTGCCGGGCAAACCAGTCAGACAATCACGATTCACCGCACGTTTCAGGAACCATCGCTCATGACTCAGACTTTAAGTCAGCTTGAAAACCGCGACGCCTTTATTGAACGTCACATTGGCCCGGACGCTCAGCAGCAGCAAGAGATGCTGAAGACCGTCGGCGCGGATTCGCTTAACGCCCTGATTGGCCAGATTGTGCCGCAGGATATCCAGCTGGCGACCCCACCGCAGGTGGGCGACGCGACTACCGAATTCGCCGCGCTGGCGGAGCTGAAGGCGATTGCCGGTCGCAACAAGCGCTTCAAGTCTTACATCGGCATGGGCTATACCGCCGTGCAGCTGCCGCCGGTCATTCAGCGCAACATGCTGGAAAACCCGGGCTGGTACACCGCCTATACCCCTTACCAGCCGGAAGTCTCCCAGGGCCGTCTGGAGTCGCTGCTCAACTTCCAACAGGTCACGCTGGATCTGACCGGGCTGGATATCGCTTCCGCTTCGCTGCTCGATGAAGCCACCGCCGCCGCCGAAGCGATGGCGATGGCCAAACGCGTCAGTAAACTGAAGAACGCCAACCGTTTCTTCGTTGCCGCCGATGTCCATCCGCAAACCCTGGACGTGGTGCGCACCCGTGCGGAAACTTTCGGCTTCGACGTGATCGTCGATGACGCCGACAAAGTGCTCGATCACCAGGATGTCTTTGGCGTGCTGCTGCAGCAGGTGGGCACCACCGGTGAAATCCACGATTACAGCAAACTGATCGCCGAGCTGAAAGCGCGCAAAGTGATTGTCAGCGTCGCCGCCGACTTTATGGCGCTGGTGCTGCTGACGGCGCCGGGCAAGCAGGGCGCGGATATTGTCTTCGGTTCCGCCCAACGCTTCGGCGTGCCGATGGGCTATGGCGGCCCGCACGCGGCCTTCTTCGCGGCGAAAGATGAATTCAAACGCTCCATGCCGGGCCGGATTATCGGCGTATCGAAAGATGCGGCGGGTAATACCGCGCTGCGCATGGCGATGCAGACTCGCGAGCAGCATATCCGCCGCGAGAAAGCGAACTCCAACATTTGTACCTCGCAGGTTCTACTGGCCAACATCGCCAGCCTCTACGCGGTATTCCACGGCCCGGCGGGCCTGAAACGTATCGCTGGCCGCATTCATCGCCTGACCGATATTCTGGCCGACGGCCTGCAGAAGAAAGGGCTGAAGCTGCGTCATGCGCACTACTTCGATACCCTGTGCGTCGAAGTGGCGGATAAAGCTGCGGTGCTGGCGCGTGCCGAAGCGCTGCAGATTAACCTGCGTAGCGATATTCACGGCGCGGTTGGCATTACGCTCGATGAAGCGACCACCCGCGAAGATGTGCTGAACCTGTTCCGCGCCATCGTCGGCGACGATCACGGTCTGGATATCGATACCCTGGATAAAGACGTGGCGCTGGATAGCCGTTCGATCCCGGCGGCGATGCTGCGCGACGATGCGATCCTCACCCATCCGGTGTTTAACCGCTACCATAGCGAAACCGAGATGATGCGCTACATGCATGCGCTGGAGCGTAAAGATCTGGCGCTGAACCAGGCGATGATCCCGCTGGGCTCCTGCACCATGAAACTGAACGCCGCGGCGGAGATGATCCCGATCACCTGGCCGGAATTTGCCGAGCTGCACCCGTTCTGTCCGGTCGAGCAGGCGGAAGGTTATCATCAGATGATCGCCCAGCTTTCTGACTGGCTGGTGAAACTGACCGGCTATGACGCCGTCTGTATGCAGCCGAACTCCGGCGCGCAGGGCGAGTATGCTGGCCTGCTGGCGATTCGCCACTATCACGAAAGCCGCAACGAAGGCCATCGCGATATCTGCCTGATCCCAAGCTCCGCGCACGGCACCAACCCGGCTTCCGCGCAGATGGCGGGTATGCAGGTCGTGGTCGTTGCCTGCGACAAAAACGGCAACATCGATCTTGCCGACCTGCGTGAAAAAGCAGAGCAGGCAGGGGCGAATCTCTCCTGCATCATGGTCACCTATCCGTCAACCCACGGCGTGTATGAAGAGACCATCCGTGAAGTGTGCGAGATCGTGCACCAGTTCGGCGGCCAGGTTTATCTCGATGGCGCCAACATGAACGCCCAGGTCGGGATCACTTCTCCGGGCTTTATCGGCGCCGACGTTTCGCACCTCAACCTGCATAAAACCTTCTGCATTCCGCACGGCGGCGGCGGTCCGGGTATGGGCCCTATCGGTGTGAAAGCGCACCTGGCGCCGTTTGTACCGGGCCACAGCGTGGTACAGATTGAAGGTATGCTGACCCGTCAGGGCGCGGTTTCCGCCGCGCCGTTCGGCAGCGCTTCCATTCTGCCGATCAGCTGGATGTATATCCGCATGATGGGCGCGGAAGGCCTGAAGCAGGCGAGCCAGAACGCGATCCTTAACGCCAACTATATCGCTACCCGGCTGAAAGAGGCTTACCCGGTGCTCTATACCGGCCGCGATGGTCGCGTGGCGCACGAATGTATTCTCGATATTCGTCCGCTGAAAGAAGAGACCGGCATTAGCGAGCTGGATATTGCTAAACGCCTGATCGACTTTGGTTTCCATGCGCCGACCATGTCCTTCCCGGTTGCCGGGACGCTGATGGTTGAGCCGACAGAATCGGAAAGCAAGGTAGAGCTGGACCGCTTTATTGACGCCATGCTGGCGATCCGCGCGGAAATCGACCGCGTCAAAGCCGGTGAATGGCCGCTGGAAGACAACCCGCTGGTGAACGCGCCGCACACCCAGGGTGAGCTGGTGAGCGAGTGGAACCATCCGTACAGCCGCGAGCTGGCGGTATTCCCGGCTGGGTTGCACAACAAGTACTGGCCGACGGTGAAACGTCTGGATGATGTCTACGGCGACCGCAACCTGTTCTGCTCCTGCGTGCCGATGAGCGAATACCAGTAAGTGGTGAATTAGCTAAACTTTTAAAGGCGCTGCGGCGCCTTTATTTTTTGGAGGGAAGGTATGGCGATAGCTCTGATTAGCGGCGCGAGCCGCGGCATAGGCCGGGCGACGGCGCTGCTGCTGGCGCAGGAAGGGTATACCGTCGCGGTTAATTATCATCACAACATTAACGCCGCCACCGAAGTGGTCAATACCATTGTTGAATCTGGCGGCAAAGCCACGGCGCTGCGGGCGGATATCAGCGATGAAGCGCAGGTGATGGCGATGTTTGAGGCGGTTGACCGCATGGGCGAACCGTTGACGGCATTGGTCAACAATGCCGGGATCCTGTTTACCCAATGTACGGTGGAGAGCCTGAGCGCCGAGCGTATTAACCGCGTGCTGGCCACCAACGTCACCGGCTACTTCCTCTGTTGTCGTGAGGCGGTAAAGCGCATGGCGCATCGGCATGGCGGCAAGGGCGGGGCGATAGTTAACGTGTCGTCGGCGGCCTCGCGCCTTGGCGCGCCGGGCGAGTACGTTGACTATGCCGCGTCGAAAGGGGCGGTAGATACCCTGACCACCGGGCTGGCGCTGGAAGTGGCGGCGCAAGGGATCCGGGTGAACGGCGTGCGTCCGGGGCTGATTTATACCGAGATGCACGCCTCCGGCGGCGAACCGGGACGCGTGGACCGGGTAAAAAATTCGCTGCCGATGCAGCGCGGCGGCCAGCCGGAAGAGGTCGCTCAGGCCATTGCCTGGCTGCTGAGCGACAAAGCGTCGTATGTGACGGGCAGTTTTCTTGAACTGGCGGGCGGTAAATAACCCATAGATGTCTATTGCCCGGCGGCGCTGCGCTTGCCGGGCCTACGGGGTAACCCTTCCCGGATGGCGGCTACGCCTTATCCGGGCTACCCAACGATGCGTACCCGTAGCCCGGCTGAGCGCAGCGCGAGCCGGGTAACCTTCCCGCATGCGGCTACGCCTTATCCGGGCTACCCAACGATGCCTACCCGTAGCCCGGCTAAGCGCAGCGCGAGCCGGGGAAACCGACGGTCTACCAGGAGGCCAGCCACAGCCTCAGGCGCATTCCCCAACGGCTGGTCCAGCCGGTGGTAACCGACTTCACCTCGCCTTGAGAAATGACCACCAGCGTTGGCGTCACCCGAATGTCCCACTGCCGCGCCAGTTGGCCGCTCGGGTCATTCACCGTCGGCAGCGTCATTTTCTTCCTGGTCAGCCACTTCTCCAGCGCGGCGTTATCGCCGGAACGCAGGGCTACCGTCAGCACATTGCCGCCGTCGGCGGCAAGTGATGCCACCGACGGCGTGGTATAGCGACAGACTCCGCACCAGGTCGCCCAGACGTACAGCAGCAGCGGCTTTTGCTGGCTCATGGCGTTCAGATCCAGCGTCCTGCCGTCGAGTGTCTGCAGCGATGTGGCGCTGACGTTTTGCGGCAGCGCGGGCTGGCGAAAATAATCCACCGCCAGGCTCACCGCCGCGCCAATCAGCAGCCACACCGCCAGCTCGCGCAGCCAGCGCCTGAATTTACTGGCCACGGGTTTTCCCCAGCTGTTCTTTCACCAGCCCCTCCAGGTCTTCAGCAGGGATCGCGCCGGCCACCATCTGATCGCCGATGATGGTCGCCGGGGTGCCCTGAATATTCAGCACCTGCGACAAAATCAGGTTCATCTTCAGCGAATCCATGGTCTTGTCATCAATACTGACGCCATCGGTGGCGGTTTTCTTCTGTGCGGCGGCGATACTGGCGTCATCGTGATAGCCTTTTTTTGCCATCAGCCGCTGATGCAGCGCCCAGAATTTATCGGGCTGCTGACGCCAGGTGGAGAGCGCGGCTTTAGCGGCATTCACCGAACTCTGCCCTTTAAACGGCAGCAGCTTAACGATGAGCTGAATATCCGGATTATCGTGGACGATTTTTTCCAGCAGCGGATCAAACTGTTTGCAGTAAGGACAGTTGTAATCGGTAAACGAGACGATTGTGAGTTTTGGCTCTTTCGCGCCGGTGCGCGGGCTATTCGGATCGTTAAACAGCAGCTGGGCTAACTGGTCATTACCGTTCGATTGTGGTTCTTCCGCCGGTGCGGCGAAGCTGAAGGCCGATACGCACAGCAGTAATAAGGCGGTGATAGCTCTCATGTTATTTTCCTTTAGCGGCGGACAGGGTGGCGAGAAGTTGTTCGCGGTCTAACAGCGCAGGCAGAATTTGTCCCTGCGGCAATCCCGGTCCGTAAATCTGGTTAAACGGCACCGCGGCGTTGCCGCGTGCGGTTAAAAACTGACTAATGTCGGCGGAGGGTCGGCTCCAGTCGCCGCGTAAGGCGACCACGTCTGGCGCTGATAGCGCCTGCTGGATGTCGTCGCGCAGCAGCACGTTGTATTTATTGGCTTTACAGGTCACGCACCAGTCGGCGGTGACATCAATAAATACCCGTTTATGCTCCGCAAGGCCGTTAGCGATAGCCTGCTCGCTGAGCGGCTGCCAGTTAACCCGGTCGCGGCGCGGGCCCTGGCCGTCTTGTTGGACGACAAAGGCGACGGCGCCCGCCACAACGATGGCCAGAGCGCCCGCGCGCAGCGCCGTACGCCAGCGGTAGCGCCAGGCGGTGGCCAATAGCAGGACGATGGCCAGAATCACCAGCAGGGTAAGCACCGGCGTACGGCCGATGTGGATCGTCAGCAGGCTAACCAGCCATAGCGCTGAACCAAGCATCATTAGCCCCAACACCACGCGCAGATGATTCATCCAGAGGCCTGGACGTGGAAGTCGTTGCGCCAGACCCGGCCAGGCGACAATAAGCAGCCACGGCAGGCTCATGCCGATCCCCATGGCGAAGAAAATCCCCCACAGCAGCGGCAACGGCGCCACCAGCGCCACCGACACGGCGGTACCGAGGAACGGCGCGGTACAGGGCGTCGCCAGCAGGGTGGCGAAGGCGCCCTGCCAAAAATGGCCCATCAAGCCGTTGCCGCCGCGGGTGGCGAGGAAGGTACTGGCGCTGGAGGAGAGACGGATTTCGAATAGTCCCAATAAACTGGCGCTGAACAGCACCATCACCAGTGCCATCGCGCCGATAAACCACGGGTTCTGGAACTGGATCCCCCAGCCGAGCGCCTGATTACCTAAGCGTAGCGCGGTCATCATCAGCGCCAGCGCCAGGAAGGAGACGACGATCCCGCATACCGAGGCGAGGAACTGCCGCCGCACCGCGCCGCGTTCACGACGTTCGGTTTGCACCAATGAGCCGAGTTTCATCGCCAGCACCGGCAGCACGCAAGGCATGACGTTGAGAATAAGCCCGCCGGCCAGCGCCATCAGCAGCACCCAGCCTAACGCCAGCCCCGGCGCGGTACTGCCGGCGGCGACGGCGATTTGGCTTTCCTGCGCCTGGCCGCTATCGGCCAGCACCAGCGACAGCGTTTTGCCGCTCAGATCCGGCGCCGCTTCGCCCCAGCTATCGGTGACCGGTACGGTGGCGGTTAACGTATCGCCGCGGCTGGTAAAACTCGGCGTGCCGAAATCGACATCCTCCATGCTGTCGATAAATAGCGCTGGCTGCTGCCAGCCGGCATCGCGGCGGGCGGTTACCGTCAGTTTGCCGCTGACGTAGCTGGCGCTAAGCGCCGAGGTGAGACCGTCGCGCAGCGGCAGCGTGCCCATCGCGCGGGTGAAATCGTAATTAAATCGCTCCCCCGCCGGAGCCGTCATATCCAGCGAAAAGGGGTAGTCAGTGAGAATGCAGACATTGCTGCAGGTAGAGAGCGTCAGGACGCCGCTAAGCGTCGGCGGTATTTTCCCGCGCAGGGTCATCGGGAAGCTGACGTTGCCGTGATACCCCTGAGTGGAAATACCCGCGACGTCGAAGCGCTGCGGCGTCGGCCAGCGCCAGTTAACCTCCAGCGGCGTGTGCCAGGCGATAGCTGGCGCGATGCCGCCTTCGCCCGGCGAACGCCAGTAGGTTTTCCAGCCCTTACCCAGCGCTACGTCTAAAAGCAGGCGGGTGTCGCCATTGCTTCCGCTTTGCGCCCGCAGGCGCACGCTGGCGTGTTGATTGTCGGCGACGCGCAGCCAGCCGCTATCGGCGGCCTGGCTGACGGGCAGCCATAGCCAAAGCAGGCAGACCAGCAGTCGCCTGAATACCATAAACATAAATTTTCTCCGTAAGTAATAAATTAACCTGAGCTGTCAGGAGAATTAATCACTCACGGAAGACGCATAATCGCAGATGCACCCGCAATCGGGGTGGGGAGATAACGCGGGGAGGCCACTGGCGTTCGATACGCGGCGGGATCGCCGCCAGCACCGCCAGCAGCAGAGTGATAGCCAACAGCGCCCCTTCAAACAGCATCGGCGGAACGGCCATCAGCGACTTGGCGCTGAGCTCGCACGGCGTGACCGGCGCCTCGGCCTTATCCGGGTTTTGCTGTAGCGACGGGCTGTCGGCGGTGAGGTTCATGACCAGCGCGTGCATCCCGGCCATCCGCTGGGCGGTGCAGGTCAGCACCACCAGACAGGCCAGGAGGACAAAAAGAATGGCTTTGCGTTGTCGCTTAATCATGATCGCCTCAAATATTCACGCGGCCTATCTTATCGGGCGAACGCGTTTTGGCAATGGTAAAGCTGTAAAGAAGTGTCTGGCGGATAAGTGATTTGCCCCCTCCCGGCCGGGAGAGGGCGGTCAGTTACAGATTCTCACCGTTGCTGGCGATAACCGCTTTGTACCAGTTAAAGCTCTTCTTGCGCGAGCGGGACATGTCGCCGGTGCCGTCATCGTGTTTATTGACGTAGATGAAGCCGTAGCGTTTGCTGTACTGCCCGGTAGTGAAGGAGACGCAGTCGATGCAGCCCCATGGGGTATAGCCCATCAGATCGACGCCGTCATAAGTCACCGCTTTGATCATCTCTTCGACGTGGGCGCGCAGATAATCGATGCGGTAGTCATCGTTGATGCTGCCGTCAGCTTCGACTTTGTCGTAGGCGCCGAAGCCGTTTTCCACGATAAACAGCGGCTTCTGGTAGCGCTCATACAGTTCGCACAGGGCGTAGCGCAGGCCAACCGGGTCAATCTGCCAGCCCCAGTCGGAGGCTTTGACGTGCGGGTTCGGCACGCTGCCTTCGAAACCGGAAATGGCATCGCCGGTGCCGCCCTCAGCTTTCACCGCGTTGGTCATGTAGTAGCTGAAGCCGAGGTAGGCGCAGGTGCCTTCGCGCAGGATCTGCGCGTCGCCGTCTTCCATTTTGATGTTGAAGCCACGGCGTTCCCATTCATTCAACACATAGCTCGGGTAGTAACCGCGCAACTGGACATCGGTAAAGACGTAGCGTTCGCGCATCGACTCCTGGGCGAACATGACATCTTCCGGTTTGCAGGAATAAGGGTAGAGGGCGACCATCGCCAGCATGCAGCCGACCTGCATTTCCGGGTTGATACGACGGGCCGCTTTCACCGCCAGCGCGCTGGCGACAAACTGGTGATGCAGCACCTGGTACATGGTCTCTTCCGGATTTTCATGCTCGGTATAGACCACGCCGGAACAGCAGTAGCCGAACAGCGGCGCGCGCCAGTTGCGCTGGTTATTGATCTCGTTGAAGGTCATCCAGTATTTCACTTTGTGCTTATAGCGCTCGAAGACCACTTCGGCGAAGCGTACAAAGAAATCGACCACTTTGCGGTTGGTCCAGCCGCCGTACTGCTGTACCAGATGCAGCGGCATTTCAAAGTGGGAAAGGGTGATCACCGGCTCGATGTTGTACTTCAGCAGTTCATCGAACATGTCATCGTAGAATTTCAGCCCTTCTTCATTCGGCTGAGTTTCGTCGCCCTGCGGGAAGATGCGGGTCCAGGCAATAGAGGTGCGGAAGCATTTGAAGCCCATCTCAGCGAACAGTTTGATGTCTTCTTTGTAGTGGCCGTAGAAATCGACCGCTTCATGATTAGGGTAATATTTACCCGCTTCGACCTGGTGGGTGATTTCGCGCGGTACGCCGTGCGCCCCGCCGGTCAGCACGTCGCAGATGCTCGGGCCTTTGCCGCCTTTATTCCAGCCGCCTTCAACCTGATGCGCGGCGACCGCGCCGCCCCACAAAAAGTCTTTGGGAAGAGTCAATTTTTTCATCTGTGCTAATCTCTCTGAATAACTATTGCGATTGAGTCTAGCAAAGCGAAATTGAATGTCACGATATAACAAATTCCGCTAAACGTAATATGTTACATCGAAAAAACAGGCTGTTATTTTTAGCTGATTTTGCGCGCTAATTTACGTCCTAGCGATTCAAGGATATAGATCACCGGAATTTGCGTTGTAATATCGTAGACGCCGCCGATGCGCGTCTGCGGCACGTGCCAGGAGAGATTGAAATCAGCCAGTTTCGCCAGTCGCGAATGCTCGTGGCTGGTAATCGACATCACCTTGCAGCGGTGCAGGCTGAACTGGCTGGCGAAGCGCAGGATCTCTTCGGTTTCGCCGGAGACGGAAAGCACGATCGCCAGCGCGTTACGGGCCATATCATTGGTTACCGGAAAATAGGGGTCGTCAATATGGTTGCTGAATTTCCCGACGTTGGAAAAGAAGCGTGCGCCATATTTCGCCAGCGCGCCGGAGGTGCCGGCGCCGACGAAAATAATACGTTCCGAAGCGAGAATAATATCCACGGCCTGCTCGAGTAATTCATCGAACTCGTCATTATTGACGCTTTTAAAAAAGCTCATAATTTCGCTGGCGCCGATATTTGCCTGTTGAGGCTCATTCTGCTCAAGATATAATTTAAAGCGTACGCGAAATTCAGAGTAGCCCTCGCACTGCAGTTTGCGGCAGAAGCGCAACACGGTGGTGGTGGAGACCCCGGCGGCCTCGGCCAGTTCGCGGATGGTCATGTACATCACTTTGTCACGATTCTTAATGACATAGTGATAGACCATCATCTCAAGATTATTGAGACTGGCGACAGCGGCGTGGGAGAACATACTCACAGTGGCGAACTCACAATTCATAATGACCAGGACGGAATTATATCATGCAGGCCAATGACATTACCTTTTTTCAGCGTTTTCAGGAGGACATCCTTGCCGGGCGCAAAACGATTACTATCCGCGATGCGGCGGAATCGCATTTTAAACCGGGTGACGTCCTGCGCGTTGGGCGCTATGAAGATGACGGCTATTTTTGCACCATCGCCGTGACCGCCACCTCGACGGTGACGCTCGATACGCTAACTGAACAGCATGCTCAACAGGAGAATATGACCCTCGAACAACTGCGGCAGGTGATTAGGGAAATCTATCCTGCGGAAGATCGGTTTTATGTTATTGAATTCAAACGCCTTTAAATAAAACCGGCACAGCTGTTAGTTGAAATAACATTGTAACATTATGATTTTAATGTATTTACAAATATACATCGTTTTATTTTAGCTAACAGGTGTTCACTGGAATCATTCTCAGTTACCCTAAGTGGGCAATGAAAGCGTTCTTGTTTTCACGGAGTCAAATATGGTGCGCAAACCATTAATCACTCAGGGATATTCTCTGGCAGAGGAAGTTGCCAACAGCATCAGCCACGGGATCGGGCTGGTGTTCGGTATTGTCGGCCTCGTGTTGCTGCTGGTGCAGGCGGTAGACACCAACGCCAGCGCGACGGCGATCACCAGCTACAGCCTGTACGGCGGCAGCATGATTATGCTGTTCCTCGCCTCTACGCTCTATCACGCGATCCCGCATCAGCGGGCGAAACAGTGGCTGAAAAAGTTCGACCACTGCGCTATCTACCTGCTGATTGCCGGGACCTACACGCCGTTTTTGCTGGTGGGGTTGAATTCACCGCTGGCAAAGGGGCTGATGATCGTCATCTGGAGCCTGGCCCTGCTGGGGATCCTGTTTAAGCTGACCATCGCACACCGCTTTAAAATTCTGTCGCTGGTGACTTATCTGACCATGGGCTGGCTGTCGCTTATCGTGGTCTATCAGCTGGCAGTGAAGCTGGCGGTGGGCGGCGTAACGCTGCTGGCGGTCGGCGGGGTGGTGTACTCGCTGGGGGTCATCTTCTACGTCTGCAAACGTATTCCCTATAACCACGCTATCTGGCACGGCTTCGTGCTCGGCGGCAGCGTGTGTCACTTCCTGGCGATCTATCTGTACGTCGGCCAGTCCTGATAAACATTCCAC
>NZ_JANCOB010000002.1:328223-328412 GCF_024296565.1 Klebsiella sp. SWET4
GGTGGCGCTGCGCTTACCGTGGCTACGGTTATCTGCGGCCTGGAAATCCCACGGTGGCGCTGCGCTTACCGTGGCTACGGTTATCTGCGGCCTGGAAATCCCACGGTAGTGCTGCGCTTACTGTGGCTACGATACTCTGCCGCCTGGAAATCCCACGGTGGCGCTACGCTTACCGTGGCTACGGTTATC
>NZ_JANCOB010000002.1:328512-482630 GCF_024296565.1 Klebsiella sp. SWET4
TGCCGCCTGGAAATCCCACGGTGGCGCTGCGCTTACTGTGGCTACGGTTATCTGCCGCCTGGAAATCCCACGGTGGCGCTGCGCTTACTGTGGCTACGGTTATCTGCGGCCTGGAAATCCCACGGTGGCGCTACGCTTACCGTGGCTACGGTATTTGCAGTCAAGTAGCCCGGCTAAGGCGCGAGCGCCGCAAGCCGGGAGTCATAACGCTTTATTACACGTCTTCCAGCGAATAGGGCAGCGGTTCGATGCGCAGGCTTCCGGCATCGTCGCGCACGCGGAAGATGCTGTCCGGCTCCATATCGTTATTCATCACCACCTGCACCAGCAACTGGCCATCATCCAGCTGAACCGCCGCAAGCACCGTCCCGGTGCGGCGCCAGTTGTCGCCCATTTTCAGCTCCAGATCTTCCCCCGCTTCCGGCACCCGGCTGGCGGTCCCTGACAGCGTCCACAGCGCACGCTTATTGGCGCCGCGGAATTTCGCCCGCGCCACCATCTCCTGACCGGTGTAGCAGCCTTTCCTGAAGCTGATACCGCCCAGCGCCTGCAGGTTGGTCGCCTGCGGAATGAACTGCCCGCTGTTGGCGCTGTCGATAACCGGCAGACCGGCTTCAATATTCAGCGCCAGCCACTGCTGGCTGTTATTGAGCTGCGCTTCGCCGCGCAGCGCATCGGTAACGCGATTGGCGGTGTCGACATCAGTCACCAGCAGGAAGCGTTCACCTGGATGTTCAAACCACAGCAGGCTGGTGGCGCCTTCGCTGACCACCGGGGCGGCCGCGTCGGGCAGGGCAGCGAACAGCGGCGCCAGCGCGGCGCGCGCCTGGAAGCCGGCCACCCCCAACAGAACCAGATCGTCGTTGGCGGCGATGGTGACTTTAGAGAAGACGGCATATTTTTTCAGTTCGGTCAGCTGTACGTCGCGCAGGCTGCGGCGCTCGATCCATGCGAAGCCGCCGTCGCGGCGGAATACGCGCAGATTGCTCCACATCTTGCCTTTGGCGTCACAGTGGGCGGCAAGCAGATGCTGAGCATCGGTGAGATTGCTCACATCGGCGGTAATCTGCCCCTGCAGATATTTTTCGCTATCCGGCCCGCTAATCGTCGCCAGCGCCCAGTCATCCAGGGTCATCAGCGTTAACGGCAGACGAGCGGAAGAGGAAGGCTGACGCGGAGGAAAAGGTGTAAAAGCCATAGTCATATCCTGAATCGCTTAACGCAGTGTGTGTGACCAATGGTAAAAGAGCTATAGTGCATTGCAAGTGCTTTCAACAGGCCATTTGTGCGCTGGCGTGAGACAGCCGCCTGACGCAGGGAATCAATAAGCCCATCATTATTTTATGGTTTTTATGGAAGGATGCTCGCATTCAGCGATATTCCTGTAAAGTTACGGCAGAAAACGGGTTAAACTAACCTATATTTTGCTGCTGGAAGGTCAACATGGACATTAACAATAAAGCACGTATCCACTGGGCATGCCGCCGCGGGATGCGCGAACTCGACATCTCCATCATGCCGTTCTTTGAGTATGAGTACGATACCCTCAGCGACGCTGACAAACAGCTGTTCATTCGCCTGCTGGAAAACGACGATCCGGATCTGTTCAACTGGCTGATGAACCACGGCAAACCGGCCGATGCGGAGCTGCAGCGGATGGTAACCTTAATTCAGACACGGAATCGGGAACGTGGTCCTGTGGCAATCTGATCTCCGTATCTCCTGGCGCGCGCAGTGGTTTTCCCTGCTGCTCCACGGCGTTGTGGCGGCGCTGGTGCTGTTGGTTCCCTGGCCGCTAAGCTACACCCCGATCTGGCTGCTGCTGTTGTCGCTGGTAGTGTTTGACTGCGTACGCAGCCAGCGGCGGATCCATGCCCGTCGCGGAGAGATAAAACTGCTCACCGATTCCCGTCTTCGCTGGCAAAACGCCGAATGGGAGATCCTCGGGACGCCGTGGGTCATCAATAGCGGTATGCTGCTGCGTTTACGCCATGTCGATACCCGGCGCGGGCAGCATCTGTGGCTGGCGGCGGATAGCATGGATGCCGGAGAATGGCGCGATCTGCGCCGGCTGGTGCTGCAAAAACCGGCGCAGGAGTAAGCGGCGTCAGGAGAAGTGTTCGGCCATTTCGCCGAGGATCTGCTCGCACCAGCTCTGGATGCGCTCGTCGCTCAGGTCGTACTGATTGGTTTCATCCAGCGCCAGGCCAACGAACAGTTGGCCATCGGCGATAACCGGTTTTGGACTGGTGAACTCATAGCCTTCGGTTGGCCAGTAGCCGACAAACTTCACGCCTTTGGTCGCCAGCTTGTCGTGCAGCATGCCCAGTGCGTCAAGGAACCATTCGCCATAGCCCAGCTGATCGCCCATGCCGTACAGTGCGACGATTTTGCCTTCCAGGTCCAGGGTATCCAGTTGCTCCCAGACCGCCTCCCAGTCTTCCTGAATTTCGCCGAAATCCCAGGTCGGGATGCCGAGGATCAGTACGTCGTACTGGCTCATCAGCGCGGGGGAATCGTCTTTCAGATTGTGCAGCGTCACCAGCTCAGGGCCGATGATATCGCGGATTTTCTCCGCAGCCATTTCGGTATAGCAGGTACTGGAGCCGTAAAAAAGACCTATATTCATCGCGTAAACGTCTCAATTCTTGCCGTGAATTGCGCCTAGTGTACCAGAAAGGCGGCCTCTTAAGGCATAATGAGACCCTATAACGAACAAAGAGGCCGATGTGAAACAGGATCTGGCACAAATCGAACAGTTTCTCGATGCCCTTTGGCTGGAGCGGAATCTGGCGGAGAATACGCTCAGCGCTTACCGTCGCGATCTGACGATGTTAGTCGAGTGGCTGCACCATCGCGGCCTGTCGCTGGCCAGCGTCGGCAGCGACGATCTGCAGGCGCTGCTGGCTGAGCGGCAAACCGGCGGCTACAAAGCAACGAGCACCGCACGTCTGCTCAGCGCCGTGCGCCGGTTCTTCCAGCATCTGTACCGGGAAAAAATTCGCCCGGACGATCCCAGCGCGCTGCTGGCTTCGCCGAAGCTACCGCAGCGGTTGCCGAAGGATCTCAGCGAGGCGCAGGTTGAACGTCTGCTGCAGGCGCCGCTGGTGGAGCAGCCGCTGGAGTTACGCGATAAGGCGATGCTGGAAGTGCTGTATGCCACCGGCCTGCGCGTCTCGGAACTGGTTGGCCTGACGATGAGCGATATCAGCCTGCGTCAGGGCGTGTTACGGGTCATTGGTAAAGGCAACAAAGAACGGCTGGTGCCGCTGGGTGAAGAGGCGGTAATGTGGGTAGAAAATTACCTCGAATATGGTCGCCCGTGGCTACTGAATGGCGTGGCGTCGGATGTCTTATTTCCCAGCCAGCGCGCACAGCAGATGACGCGTCAGACCTTCTGGCACCGCATTAAACACTATGCCGTCCTGGCGGGGATCGACAGCGCGAAACTCTCCCCGCACGTATTACGCCATGCCTTCGCCACGCATTTGCTCAATCACGGCGCCGACCTGCGCGTGGTGCAGATGCTGTTAGGACACAGCGATCTCTCCACCACGCAGATCTACACCCACGTGGCGACCGAGCGTCTGCGACAACTTCATCAACAGCACCACCCGCGGGCGTGAGTGCTGAACAAAAGGACTGAGTATGAAAAAAGGTTTATTGATGTTCACTCTGCTGGCAGCCTCGCTTTCCGGCGCGGCGCATGCCGATAGCGCGGCGATCAAACAGTCGCTGGCGAAGCTGGGTGTGCAGAGTACCGATATCCAACCGTCGCCGGTTTCCGGGATGAGCACGGTGCTGACCGACAGCGGCGTCCTGTACGTTACCGACGATGGCAAACACATCATCCAGGGGCCGATGTACGATGTGAGCGGCGCGCAGCCGGTCAACGTCACCAACCAGTTGCTGGTCGGTAAGCTGAACGCGCTGAGCAACGAGATGATTGTCTATAAAGCGCCGAAGGAGCAGCACGTCATCACCGTCTTCACCGATATCACCTGCGGCTACTGCCATAAATTGCACGAGCAGATGAGCGACTACAACGCGCTGGGCATCACCGTGCGCTATCTGGCCTTCCCGCGCCAGGGGCTGCAGAGCCAGGCCGAGCAGGACATGAAGGCCATCTGGTGTGCGAAAGATCGCAACAAAGCGCTGGATGACGCCATGAACGGCAAAGGCGTGCAGCCGGCAAGCTGCAATGTGGATATCGCCAAACATTACACCCTCGGCGTGCAAATGGGCGTCAACGGCACCCCGGCGATGGTTCTCAGCAACGGTATGGTGTTGCCGGGCTATCAGGGGCCGAAAGAGCTGAAAGCGTTCCTCGACGAGCATAAAAAACAGACAAGCGGTAACTGATTCGCGTGAAACAACAGATACAACTACGCCGCCGCGAGGCGGTTGACGGCGTCGATCTCCCTGCCGACCTGCCGCCGCTGCTGCAGCGGCTGTATGCCAACCGCGGCGTGCGCAGCGCGCAGGAGCTGGAGCGCAGCGTCAAAGGCATGCTGCCGTGGACGCAGCTCACCGGCGTTGAAAAAGCGGTTGAAATGCTGCATGAGGCTTTCGAGAAAGGGTTACATATTGTGGTGGTCGGCGATTTTGATGCCGACGGCGCCACCAGTACCGCCCTTAGCGTGCTGGCGCTACGCGCGCTGGGCTACGGTAACGTCTCCTATCTGGTGCCCAACCGTTTTGAAGACGGCTACGGTTTAAGCCCGGAAGTGGTCGATCAGGCGCACGCTCGCGGCGCGCAGATGATCATGACCGTTGATAACGGCATTTCGTCACATGCCGGTGTCGATCACGCCCATGCGTTGGGCATTCCGGTGCTGGTGACCGATCACCACCTGCCGGGCGAGACGCTACCGGCGGCCGAGGCCATCGTTAACCCTAACCTGCGCGATTGTGACTTCCCGTCGAAATCACTGGCCGGGGTGGGGGTGGCGTTTTATCTGATGCTGGCGCTGCGTACTTTCCTGCGCGATAAAGGCTGGTTCGACGCCCGCGGCATAGCCGCGCCGAACCTTGCCGAGCTGCTGGATCTGGTGGCGCTGGGCACCGTCGCGGACGTCGTGCCGCTGGATGCCAACAACCGCATCCTGACCTGGCAGGGGTTAAGCCGCATTCGCGCCGGCAAATGTCGGCCAGGCATTAAAGCGCTGCTGGAAATTGCCAACCGTGACCCGCAAAAACTGGCGGCCAGCGACCTCGGTTTCGCCCTTGGGCCGCGCCTCAATGCGGCGGGGCGGCTGGATGATATGTCCGTCGGCGTGGCGCTGCTGCTGTGCGATAACATCGGCGAAGCGCGCGTGTTAGCCAATGAGCTTGATGCGCTCAACCAGACGCGTAAAGAGATTGAACAGGGGATGCAGGCCGAAGCGTTGACCCTGTGTCAGCAACTGGAACGTAGCAGCGACACCCTGCCTGGCGGGCTGGCGATGTACCATCCGCAGTGGCATCAGGGGGTGGTCGGCATTCTGGCATCACGCATTAAGGAGCGCTTCCATCGCCCGGTTATCGCTTTTGCGCCGACCGGCGACGGCACGCTGAAAGGTTCCGGCCGCTCTATTCAGGGGCTGCACATGCGCGATGCGCTGGAGCGCCTGGATACGCTCTATCCGGGACTGATCCTGAAGTTCGGCGGCCATGCTATGGCGGCGGGTTTATCGCTGGAAGAGGCGCGCTTTGAGGAGTTTCAACAGCGCTTCGGCGAACTGGTGACTGAGTGGCTGGATCCCGCATTATTGCAGGGCGAGGTGGTCTCCGACGGCCCGCTGGCGGCGACGGAGATGAGCATGGAAGTGGCGCAGATGCTGCGCGATGCCGGACCATGGGGGCAGATGTTCCCGGAACCGTTGTTTGATGGCCGTTTTCGCCTGCTGCAGCAGCGGCTGGTGGGCGAGCGTCACCTGAAAGTGATGGTCGAACCGGTTGGCGGCGGCCCGCTGCTGGACGGTATTGCTTTCAACGTTGATACTTCCATTTGGCCGGACAACGGCGTGCGCGAAGTGCAGTTAGCCTACAAGCTCGACATCAACGAGTTCCGCGGCAACCGCAGCCTGCAGCTGATCATCGATCACCTCTGGCCAAATTGACAACAGTGTATGAATAAGGGCGCGAATCCGGTAGAATTCCGCTCTTATCACCGCATTTTGACAAATCCATTAAAAGAAACCGACCATGTTTGAAATAAATCCGGTAAAAAACCGCATTCAGGACCTCACGGAGCGCTCCGACGTTCTTAGGGGGTATCTTTGACTACGATGCCAAGAAAGAGCGTCTCGAAGAAGTAAACGCCGAGCTGGAACAGCCGGACGTCTGGAACGAACCTGAACGCGCCCAGGCGCTGGGTAAAGAGCGTTCTTCTCTGGAAGCCATTGTGGATACCCTGGATCAGATGTCCCAGGGGCTGGAAGACGTGGCTGGTCTGCTGGAGCTGGCGGTTGAAGCCGAAGACGAAGAGACCTTCAACGAAGCGGTTGCTGAGCTGGACGGGCTGGAAGAGAAGCTGGCACAGCTTGAGTTCCGCCGCATGTTCTCCGGCGAATACGACAGCGCCGACTGCTACCTCGATATTCAGGCCGGTTCCGGCGGCACCGAAGCCCAGGACTGGGCCAGCATGCTGATGCGCATGTACCTGCGCTGGGCGGAAGCCCGCGGCTTTAAGACCGAAATCATCGAAGAATCCGAAGGTGAAGTTGCGGGCATTAAATCCGTGACCATCAAAATCATTGGCGATTACGCCTACGGCTGGCTGCGTACGGAAACCGGCGTTCACCGCCTGGTGCGTAAGAGCCCGTTCGATTCCGGTGGCCGTCGTCATACCTCCTTTAGCTCGGCGTTCGTTTATCCGGAAGTGGATGACGATATCGATATCGAAATTAACCCGGCCGATCTGCGTATCGACGTTTATCGCGCATCCGGCGCCGGTGGACAGCACGTTAACCGTACGGAATCCGCGGTGCGTATTACCCACATTCCGACCGGGTTGGTGACACAGTGCCAGAACGACCGTTCGCAGCACAAGAACAAAGACCAGGCCATGAAGCAGATGAAAGCGAAGCTTTATGAGCTGGAAATGCAGAAGAAAAATGCCGAGAAGCAGGCGATGGAAGACAACAAGTCCGACATCGGCTGGGGCAGCCAGATCCGCTCTTACGTGCTGGACGACTCGCGTATTAAAGATCTGCGTACCGGGGTGGAAACCCGCAACACTCAGGCGGTGCTCGACGGCAGCCTGGACCAATTTATCGAAGCAAGTTTGAAAGCAGGGTTATGAGGAACCAACATGTCTGAACAACAAGCACAGGGCGCTGACGCGGCAATTGACCTTAATAATGAACTGAAAACCCGCCGTGAGAAGCTGGCCGCGCTGCGTGAGCAGGGCGTCGCTTTCCCGAACGATTTCCGTCGTGACCATACCTCTGACCAACTGCACGCTGACTTCGATGCGAAAGAAAACGAAGAGCTGGAAGCGCTGAACGTTGAAGTGGCCGTTGCTGGCCGCATGATGACCCGTCGTATTATGGGTAAAGCGTCTTTCGTTACCCTGCAGGACGTTGGCGGCCGCATTCAGCTATACGTCGCGCGTGATGACCTGGCGGAAGGCGTTTATAACGACCAGTTCAAAAAATGGGATCTTGGCGACATCATCGCCGCCCGCGGTAAGCTGTTCAAGACTAAAACCGGCGAGCTGTCCATCCACTGCACCGAGCTGCGTCTGCTGACCAAAGCCCTGCGTCCGCTGCCGGACAAATTCCACGGCCTGCAGGATCAGGAAGCGCGCTATCGTCAGCGTTACCTCGATCTGATCTCCAACGATGAATCTCGCAACACTTTCAAAGTGCGTTCGCAGATCCTGGCGGGTATTCGTCAGTTCATGGTTGGCCGCGGCTTTATGGAAGTGGAAACCCCGATGATGCAGGTGATCCCGGGCGGTGCTTCCGCGCGTCCGTTCATCACCCATCACAATGCGCTGGATCTGGACATGTACCTGCGTATCGCGCCGGAACTGTACCTCAAGCGTCTGGTGGTTGGCGGCTTCGAACGCGTCTTCGAGATCAACCGTAACTTCCGTAACGAAGGGATCTCCGTTCGTCATAACCCAGAGTTCACCATGATGGAACTCTATATGGCATACGCGGATTACAAAGATCTGATCGAGCTGACCGAATCCCTGTTCCGCACCCTGGCGCAGGACATCCTCGGCAACACTGAAGTGCCTTACGGCGACCAGGTGTTCGACTTCGGCAAGCCGTTTGAAAAACTGACCATGCGTGAAGCTATCAAGAAATACCGTCCGGAAACCGAGATGGCGGATCTGGATAACTTCGATTCCGCGAAAGCGATCGCTGAGTCCATCGGCATAAAAGTTGAGAAGAGCTGGGGTCTGGGCCGTATCGTGACCGAGATCTTCGAAGAAGTGGCGGAAGCGCATCTGATTCAGCCGACCTTCATCACCGAATACCCGGCGGAAGTTTCTCCGCTGGCGCGCCGTAACGACGTGAATCCGGAAATCACCGACCGTTTCGAGTTCTTTATCGGCGGCCGTGAAATCGGTAACGGCTTTAGCGAGCTGAACGACGCTGAAGATCAGGCGCAGCGCTTCCAGGATCAGGTTGATGCGAAAGCCGCCGGCGACGACGAAGCGATGTTCTACGACGAAGACTACGTCACCGCGCTGGAACACGGCCTGCCGCCGACCGCTGGTCTGGGTATCGGTATCGACCGTATGGTCATGCTGTTCACTAACAGCCACACCATCCGCGACGTGATCCTGTTCCCGGCGATGCGTCCGCAGAAATAATCGCCCTTCGCGAAATACAAAAAACCCGGCTTGCCGGGTTTTTTTATGTCTGATGTGAGGGCCGAAGCCTGACGTAGTCCGGCTCAGTGCAGCGCAAGCCAGGGGATCCCGGATAGCGGTATAAACGCCTTATCCGGGCTACGCAATGGCGCAGAACCGTAGGCCTGTGCAAGCGTAGCGCCGCCAGGCATTAATGACAGGCACAGGGCTGCGCCTGGCCTGGAGAATAGTCAGCTTACCCGCGCAGACGCGCAACGAAATCGATCAGCGCCTGGCGGGCGTCCTGGTTTTCCGCTTCCAGTACCATCCACGGGCTAAACGCCCACGGCGTGGCGGCCAGCGCGCTTAACATCGTTGCCAGGTCAACCCACTGATAATCCATGACTTCATCGTCGTTAGGCTGCACTTGGCTGACCACGCGCGCGGCATACACCGGGCACACTTCGTTCTCAACGATGCCGTTGGGGGCGACCGCCCGGTAGCGGAAGGCCGGGTGAACCGGCGCGATATCGGCGATCTCCACGCCGAGCTCGAAGCGGCAGCGGCGCGTGACGGCCTGCTCGAAGGTCTCGCCCTGCTGGGGGTGTCCGCAGACCGAGTTAGTCCACACCCCGGGCCAGGCTTTTTTGCCCAGCGAACGACGGGTGACCAGAAACTGACCCTGCTGATTAAACAACCAGCAGGAAAACGCGAGATGTAAAGGGGTATCAAGCGTGTGGGCGGCATACTTCTCCAGCATACCGGCAGGTTGATCCTGCTCATCCAGTAAAATGACGTGTTCCCCGGCCATGACGACTCCTGAAAATAAAAAATGACCCGGCACAAACCCGCCGGGTCATGTACTCAGGCCACTAGGGTAGCCCATAAATGGGAGAAAGGCATTACCAAAACAAGCCCTGGAGGCTGGTCTGCGAGCGGCAGCCTGGGACTGCGGGGCGTGCCCTCCACGACGTGCGGTATGAACGTGAATCTTTCCGTCGCTGGCCGAACGTGATGCCAGAGGGTCATCTGTTAGCCTTCAGGGATGACGCCCTGCGCCGCGGGCTGGTATGATATTCGCCCTGATTGCGAGGTAAGTGGTTGTGTTAAGTGCAGGATGCCTGATGATGAAACGCTTTTATATGACACTGATGCTGGCGACAAGCCTGGTGCTGGCCGGTTGCTCCAGCACCTCCGACTCCGGTGCCACCTACACCGTCAAACGTGGCGATACCCTGTACGGCATCTCGCGCACCACCGGCACCAGCGTTCGCGATCTGGCTCGTCTGAATAACATCTCCCCGCCTTACACCATCGAAGTGGGGCAGAAGCTGAAGCTTAACGGCAGCAGTTCGTCAAAGACGACGAAGAAAAAATCTTCCTCTACGCGCACGGCGGCGGTCACCCCTTCATCTGCGGTACCTCAATCCTCCTGGCCGCCGGTGGGACAGCGCTGCTGGCGCTGGCCGACCAGTGGCAAAGTGGTCCTGCCTTATTCCACCGCCGATGGCGGCAATAAGGGCATTGATATTGCCGGGACCCGCGGGCAGCCGGTGTATGCCGCCGGGGCGGGCAAGGTGGTGTATGTCGGCAACCAGCTGCGCGGCTATGGCAACCTGATCATGATTAAGCACAGCGAGGATTACATCACCGCCTACGCCCACAACGATAAGCTGATGGTGAATAATGGCCAGAGCGTGAAGGCCGGCCAGCAAATTGCCACCATGGGCAGTACGGATGCCGACTCTGTGCGCCTGCATTTCCAGATCCGCTATCGGGCCACGGCCATCGATCCGCTGCGCTATCTGCCGCCGCAGGGCAGTAAACCTAAGTGCTAAAAGGTTATTTTATCGCCAGTCAGCATCTGGCAGGCTTGTCACAGGGTGCGTAAGGGCTATAATGCTTCTCGCACCTCTTCGCGGGCGTAGTTCAATGGTAGAACGAGAGCTTCCCAAGCTCTATACGAGGGTTCGATTCCCTTCGCCCGCTCCAAACTCCAGTCTCCTGAAGTCTACCCAACTCAATTTTCCCTTGAAAAATCAGCGGTTATAGCTTTCTGTCAGTCTATTGAACTCCGACGGAGGACTCCACTTTGGTTGCGGGATCAGCGTTTTGCGCTGCTGGCGCTGGAGTAGTCGCGTTTAGTGATATTTTCGCATTTATCCTGTTTCCGCAGGATGAGTAATTTTACGCAACCGGCTCGCGCTGACGATGACCGATACCGCAGAGGCCGCGGCAGCGCTCCACAGCGCAACATGAATTGACCTTTCATCTGCTGCCAGCAGAACGGCTACGGCGGCGGCTCCCAGGCACTGCCCGAAAGTGCGCATAATGGATAAAACACCGGACGCATAACTCGCGTGCTCACGAATAACGTTTGAGAGCATTTCCCGGTTATTGGGACTCTGAAAGCAGCCAAACCCTATTCCGCACACCAGACTTCGCAGGCATATATCCCACATTGAAGGGCCGGCGGGTAACGTCGCCAGCAGGATCAAACCGACGACAAAAATCACCAGCCCCAGGGTGGATATCGCCGGGGCTGATATCGTGTCCGCCCAACGGCCTGCATGCGGCGCAATCAGCACGATCCCTAACGGCCACGGCGTAAACAGCAGGGCAGACACTACCGGACTGTAGCCGTATTCGCTCTGAAACAGGAAGGGCAGCGCAATAAAGGTGATCCCCTGGCTGACAAAAGCAATCATCGACGTGAAGGCCGCGAGGGTAAAACGTTCATTTTTAAACATGGTCGGCGGCAGTAAGGGATGATCCGTGCGGCGGATTTGCCAGATAAAAGCCATGCCGCTCAGCGCAGCGAGAGCCATCCAGCAAAGGCTGCCGAATTGATAAGTAGCGTCCTGTAGGCTGTTCGCCGCCATGATCGTCGAACCCAACAGCAGCGCCGACAATATGGCGCCCACGGTGTCGAAGGGCGCCTGCATACGGATCGCATCCCGCGGCAGCGCTCTGACCGCCAGCAGTAAGGCGAGGGTGCCGGGAAGAACGTTTATCGCAAACAGCCATTGCCAGCTAAGGGTGTGAAGGATCGTACCGCCCAAAACCGGGCCGATAGCGGAGCTGGAGGCAATGAGCAGGGCATGGAACCCCAGAATGCGGCCAAGTAATCGTCCGGGAAATACGGACCTGAGTATTGCGGGGGCAATACTCAGCGTCGCCGCGCCGCCGATCCCCTGAAGCACGCGCATACCGATAAGCACTTCGGGCTTATTCGCCAGCGCGCAACCCAGTGATGTCAGGGTAAAGGTCGTCAGGCCCGCCAGAAATACGGGGCGATAACCCAGACGGGCCGCAAGCGCCGCGAATATCGCCAGCGTCATCGCAGCCGCCAGCAGATACCCGTTGGCGAACCAGACGGCAATACTGGCAGGTACCTGCATCTCCTGAGCCATTGAGGGCAGGGCAATGTTGATCATGGTGCCATCAAACACGCCCATTAAGGTGGTGGTCATTATTGCGGCCATCACCCGTGCACGCGCCGGGCCAGGCAGTCCTTCGTCGCCGGGTTGGCTGGAAAAGAGCGTCATCATTTGTCCTCTGAGAAGAGTGTATGGATGACAAAACTATAAAGATGGCTTTTACTGGGCGGAAGGCGCACTACTTTCACTTTATTGTTGCATCAAACGCCTTATCTTAATGTGCTGGGAGGAAGGGTAATGTCTGATCCCGATTTTAATTTGCTGGTAGCACTCGACATATTGCTGAGTGAAGCGAGTGTCGCAGGTGCGGCACGTCGTCTGAACCTCAGCACCTCGGCCATGAGCCGGACGTTAAGCAGGTTACGCGATGTCACAGGAGACCCGATCCTGGTGCGCGCCGGGCGTAACATGGTACTGACCCCGTGGGCCGAAGCGACCCGGGATCGCGCCAGGCGTGCAGTGCACGAGGCCAGGGCGGTATTGCAGCCCTCAATGGAAACGTTCAGCGCGAGAAGTCTGGCGCGTCTTTTTACCATCAGGGCAAACGATGGTTTTGTGGTGGCGTTTGGGCCTGCGCTCATAGCAGCGGTTGCCGACGCCGCGCCGGACGTCTGTATACGCTTCGCGCCTAAGCCGGAAAAAACGTCGCGCTATCTTCGGGAAGGGCTGGTTGATCTGGAGATTGGCGTTCAGAGTAATATGGGGCCAGAAATACGGCTGCAACGACTGTTTGAGGATCGGTTTGTTGGCGTCGTGCGTAAAGGGCACCCGCTGGCTAAGCAGGCAGAAATAGGCGTGGGTGATTATGTCGCCTGGGGCCATGTGGTAGCGTCACCCGATGGCGCGTTGCACGGATCCGTCGACGATGCGCTGGCCGAACTGGGGACAAAACGTAAAATTGCGAGCGTCGTACCGGGATTTCCGACAGCCCTGTCCGTGGCGCTGGAATCGGATCTTATCGCCATGATACCCGCACTCTATTTACTCAATCAGCAGGTAACGGACCAGGTACATGTTTTCGAGCTGCCGTTCAAAAGCCGTCGTATTACGGTATCGCAGATGTGGCACCCCAGAATGGAACGCGACCCCGGTCACCGCTGGCTGAGAGAGCAAATTCTTGCGATATGCGGT
Source organism: Klebsiella sp. SWET4 (assembly GCF_024296565.1). Lineage (NCBI taxonomy): Bacteria > Pseudomonadati > Pseudomonadota > Gammaproteobacteria > Enterobacterales > Enterobacteriaceae > Klebsiella > Klebsiella sp. SWET4. Next base: position 341,875 of record NZ_JANCOB010000002.1, read on the forward strand.
GTGGGGAGGTCAGTCATGACTAAGGAGCCTGTATAGCGATTGCTATAACATCAATTTATATTAAATGAATAATTCAAATTATTGATATTTAATATAAAAAATAAAGCGAAGTAGCGGTGTAGTAGCTAAATTGAGATGTCCATCTCTGACCAAATAGACATGTCCGCGCTACCGTCTCGCCACAGCGATCGCTGCTTTCAAAGGATGAGACTCATGACGGCATACGGAACGGAAATTTTCTCAATGAGCGATGTGAACAGACTCACTATCGAAGTCTCCATACTTCGATAGACCGTTTATGTTCTTTCCGCGAGACCTAATCGAAAGCCCTCCTGGTACCTTTAAATTAACAGTTAACGATAAATAAAGGACAGCTTCCCTGTCCTTTATTCTTTTTTATTCAGTTTTGCTTTCGCGCGATCGCAATACCTCGCCGACCACCGGGGCGGCGGTAAACGCATTTGGCCATCCCGCGTAGAACGCCGCCTGGGCGACTACTTCTCCGGCCTCTTCAGCCGAAAGCCCATTATCCATGGCTCTGTTCAGGTGGTAGCCAATCTGCGCGCTCTGTCCGGCGGCGATTAACGCGCTGACCGTCACCAGACTTCTGTCGCGGGGCGTAAGCGCGGGCCGTTGCCAGAGGTCGAGAAACAGCGGGTCGGCGGTAAATTTAACCAGGCCAGGCGAAATGGGGCCGACATTTTTTTCCACGGTCTCTGCACGCTGTTTCTCTACCTGTTCATTGAGTGGCAGCAGCGTTGGCGAGGCGGCGGGCAGGGCCTCTGCCGTGATGCCGCGGGCTGCAAAGATCGCTTTGGTCACGCTGACGGCTGACATTGCATTGGGCCAACCTGAGTAGAACGCCAGATGGGTAATGATCTCTGATACTTCCGCTGGCGTCACGCCGCTATCGAGAGCGACTTCAATATAGTGCTTCAGCTCGCCTGGCTGGTTGCGGGCAATCAGCATGGCCACAGTCACGATGCTGCGGTCGCGGGTGGACAGGGCGTCACGTTGCCAGAGGTCGTTGCTGATGGCCTCGCGGCCGAAGCGCGCCAGCGCCGGTGAGACCGCGTGAATATCAGCGTCCACAAGGGTGGAGGGGGGAATTTTCATCATAGCTTCATCTCTTTGTTCGTTGGCATAAGTAAAATCAGACAGCACAAGCGACAAGGCTGCCGCGGCAATCACGTTTTTCATGTTTTATTCTCCCTGCTGAACAGGACAGAGGGTTACCGCGTCCACACCTGAGGATGGTCTTTGGCTTGCGGCGTGTTTTGCGCCATCACGCCTGTGAGAACGTGCGGCTGGTAGGCCTCTTCCAGATAGCGGATCTCCTCAGAACTGAGCCGCAGGTTCACGGCGCTGACCGCACCGTCAACATGGTGCTTTTGCGTGGCGCCGACCACCGGGGCGGTGACTTTAGTCAGCAGCCAGGCCAGCGAGATTTCGGTCATGGAGACCTGATGCCGTTCGGCAAGTTCGGCGACGCGGGCAATAATGATCCGGTCCTGTTCTGCCGTGCCGTCGTATTTGCCCCGGGCATAATCATCTTCCACCGCTCGCCGCGTGTAGCCTTCTAAACGCGAGAGACGGCCGCTGGCCAGCGCGCTATAGGGGGTCATGGCGATATTATCTTCTGCGCACAGCCCGAAGAGTTCTCGTTCGTCTTCACGCATAATCAGGTTGTAATGGCTTTGCATGGAGACAAAGGGCGTCAGCCCTTCGCGTTCAGCAAGGGCGTTCGCCTTCGCCAGCTGCCAGGCATAGCAATTGGAAATGCCAATCGCGCGCACCTTGCCGGCGGTCACGGCGGTGTGCAGCGCCTCCAGCACGTCGATAACCGGGGTGTTGTGATCCCAGATGTGGTAGATGTAGAGGTCGATGTAGTCCATCCCGAGGTTTCGCAGGCTCTGGTCGAGCGAGCGGGCTATCGCCTCTTTTCCGCTGATCCCCTCGGCTATCTGGGCAGCGGTTCGTGGCAGAAACTTGGTGGCCAGCACCACCTCCTCGCGTTTTGCCATCTCCCGCAGCGCCCGGCCAACGTACCGCTCACTGGAGCCGTTCTGATAGGCGATAGCGGTATCGTAAAAATTGATGCCCTTTTCGAGGCCGTAGCGAATGATGTCCCGGCTTGCTGTTTCGTCCAGCGTCCAGCGATGCTGACCCGTCAACGGATCGCCAAACCCCATACATCCCATGCAGATGCGGGAGACCAGTAAGTCACTTTTACCGAGCCGGGTATACTGCATCGTTATTTTCTCCCTTTGGATTATTCCACCAGAGTTTTCAGCTGCGCGATCAGTCTGGCCGCGTGCTCCCGGGCACGCGCTTTTTGCTGGGCGATTTTGTCGGCATCCCGGTCGGCGTAGCTGATGCCGCAGGTATAAACTGGCGCCAGCAGCTCAAGATTGCACAGCCTGGCCGTGGTCTCGAAAGGAAGGAGGTACTCTTCAATGGCGTGGCCAAAGAAACCGTCAGTGGTGTAGAGCGCTTGCGGCGCCCCGGTGGTGAAAGAGAGAAGCAGTTTTTTACCGCCCAGTTTCGCCGTTGAGCCGTGAGCGAAGCCGTGAACAAAGACCTCGTCCAGCCATTGTTTCATTAACCCGGGCAGCCCATACCAGGAAAAAGGGAACTGCCAGACAATCACATCGGCCCTGAGCAGGCTTTCCTGCTCTGCGCTGATGTTGATGTTGCCGTGCGGATAGAGCCTGTCCAGACGGCGGATTTCCGCGTCGGGCAGGGCGGTCTCTACCTCGTCGAGGATGGTGGCGTTGGCGATGGAATGGTTGAGGTCCGGATGTCCGGAAACGATAAGGATATGAGGCGTTCCCATCGTTACTCCTGATGTTTAAATTCGGCTGAGAAGAGATTTTCCCAGCTAATAAACGAGCCGAGTGGAATACACTCGAAGGTTAATAAGCCCGCTTTTGCCAGCGGAAATTCGGCCATGACGTTATTCGCCTCTTCCACGGTGTCGCATTCGAGGAAAATAGCGACGCCGGGTCGGTCCTGACGGAAATAGATGTCGCGGATAAAGCCAGACTTATACAGTCCCCAGGCATGCAGGGCTTCCGCGGTAAGGTGCGGCGCATAGTGTTCCAGCGTCGCGCCGGGCGCAGGGATATCCAGACATAAAATTCGCATCGTTGTCTCCGGAAAGTCGTTATCAGCGGGAAGAGACAAAAGTATACGAGCCCCTGGTGGCGAAGATTAGGCGGTCATTGACTTAAGAATATTTAGCCTGTACTTAATAATCAGGCGAGGTTGGCTTAAGGAGATGCTATGAATAACGCGCTTTATAATCAGATACGCATTTTTCAGAGCATTGCGCGCGAAGGCACTATCTCGGCCGCCGCAAGGAAATTAGAAATCACACCGCCGTCGGTCAGCAATGCGCTCAAGCTGCTGGAAGAGCACATTGGTCATCCGCTTTTTGTGCGTACGACCCGGCGAATCGAGCTGACGGAAACCGGGCAACAGCTGCTGGAGCAGACTGCGGCGGCGGTGGAGGTTCTGGAAACATCGCTGGAGAGCCTCCGCGACCAGAATCAGGAACCCTCCGGAGCAGTGAGAATAACCCTCTCGCGCTTTGCCTACCTGCTTATTTTGAAACCGGCGATGGCGGCATTTTGTCAGCAATATCCGGGGATCCAGCTGGAAATATCGGTCTATGACGGTACCGTCAATATTATTGAAGAACGATTCGACCTGGGGATCCGCTTTGGCGATATTCTCGAAGGCGGAGTGGTCGCCCGCCCGTTAATGAAGCCGTTTCGGGAAGGGTTATATGCCTCCTCAGCCTATCTGGCCGAATATGGCGTGCCTGCGGTGCCCGCCGATCTTAACCATCACCGGTTGATTGGCTATCGCTTTATTACCAACAACCGCATCCTGCCGCTGATCCTCAATGACCACGGCGAGCAGCTCACCGTCGAGATGCCGGGGCAGTTAATCAGCAATGATATTGACGTCATGGCCGACGGTATCCGCCATGGACTGGGGATTGGCCGCTTGTTTGAACCCATCTGGCGGCTACAGCCCGATCGTGAACAGTTTCTACCGGTGATGGAGGACTACTGGAAAACCTATCCGCCGGTTTATCTCTATTACCCGAAAAACGCGGGCAGAACGAAAAGGGTGAAAGCCATGATTGATTTTCTGATAGCGCATACCGCGGAATAGAGGTTATTTGCGTGCGAAATGTCTGAAGGCACCGGCCCTGTCTTTCTCTCAGCCTTAATCCTATACTCCCTGCGGATAACGCGTTTTTATCGCGGTGCATTTTGCCGTGCAACGGCTCATCCCATCGTCAACGCGATGGACGGGGAATATCAATAAGGGAGAGGCAGCAATGGGCAGACGCTTCATGGTCTGTATGTTCGCGCTGGTGGCGTTTTCGGCCAGTGCAGCGCAGGGCGTTCACGGTGGCCATAACGGGCAGTCGGTAATAGCTGGCGCCGACGGCGGCAACGGTTCGAACGGCGGCGATAGCGATAATTCCTCGGGTCGGGCAGGGTGCCCGGGCGGCACCGATCCTGATAAGCACGGCCATTTTTACCTGCCCGGCACCCGCGAACCCTGCAATCCTGGCCCTCAGGATGCAGAGAAAGTCGGGTCTTCCCGCTAGCATTCAGCTCAGATCGTGCAGCGCTTTGTCTGATGGCGGGGAAAGCTGAATATCCTGAAACTCAACCGCCAGTCCCCCGCACTCCGGTGAGCAGCACATGACGCCCGCTTTCACCGGGCCTGGCGGAAAGTAGCCGAGCCGCAGCAGCGGCCAGCGCTCGCCGTCGGTCGAATACTGCAGCCTTAACGCATCGCCCTTGCGGGTCAGCCGCAGCCAGAAGGTGCGCGGGTCGCCGGGAAAAAGCCCGGTGGCCCAGTCGGAGTGGGTTAGCGTCAGTACGCTGCCGATGGCCGGGGCATCGTCATTGAATTCAATCCCCGCCTTCAGCCAGGTCTGCTCGTCCGCCATCATCATTAGTCCAGCCTGGTCGTAAAGCGTGGTGAAATCGGCACATATTTTTGCCTGCAGGGTAAAATCACCTTCCACCTCAGTAGCATAAAGATGCCCAGAGAAACGCTCGAAGCCATACCAGGTATGGCGCCAGAAGTCGGTATGCTTATCGGTGACCACCGTCAGGCCGTCAGTATCGCGGCGCCACTCGGCAGGTTCATTGATCCAGTGAAAGGACGGCTGCATTTTTCCTCCGGGATACGCTTATAACAGCGACTGCAGTACGGGTGACGCCATGCTGGCCTCAAAGGGAATAATCTCGGTACGGGCGAGACCCAACTGCTGGAAGGGATCCTGACTCAGACGCGATTCCAGCATTTCCTGGCTGGCGCATTTCGCCAGAATCACCCCGCCGGTGCGGGGAAGGCGGCGGCCGGAGGCGAGAAAGAGGCCGTCAGCATAGCCTTTTTTGAGCCATTCGACGTGGGCGGGAATGGCGTCGTCCACCTCTTCGAGCGGTTTTATATACGTTAAAACAACCACATAAATCGTACTCATCCTGAAAACCCTGTCAATCCGATGGGATAGCCAGCCTGACACATTTCGATGAGGGATAAAAGAAAGCGCGGCATTTTTCCGTGCTATTGCGCAAGGGAGGGCGTGTAGCCACTCAACGGGGGCTTATCGCAGGCGTGAAATAACACATATGTTTTTACGAATGTATATTGATCTTTATTGGTGGTTCCGTATGCTGTCCGTCACGCTTGAGGAGAAATCATGTCTTTATTGCCCCTGCAACTGTTCAAAAACCTCGCCGATGAAACCCGGCTGGGGATCGTATTGCTGCTCAAGGCGCGTGGAGAGCTGTGTGTTTGCGATCTCTGTACGGCGCTCGCCCAGTCCCAGCCCAAGATCTCCCGCCATCTGGCGATGCTGCGGGAAAGCGGGCTGCTGCTGGATCGTAAACAGGGTAAATGGGTCCATTACCGCCTCTCTCCGCAGATGCCGGCCTGGGCGGCGCAGGTGATTGAGCAGGCCTGGCTCAGTCAGCAGGACGATGTGCGGATGATGGTTTGCAGACTGGCTGACGGGGCGGGTTGTCAGTAAAAATTTTATCTAAACATATCTGTTTTTTCGAATGTGATTGACGGGGGTAATCATGTTGCTGGCAGGCGCGATTTTTGTCCTGACCCTGGTGCTGGTGATCTGGCAGCCGCGGGGTTTAGGGATCGGCTGGAGCGCGGCCTTTGGCGCGGCGCTGGCGCTGGCCACCGGTGGAGTACAACTAGCCGATATCCCGGTGGTGTGGCATATCGTCTGGAATGCGACCGCCACCTTTATCGCCGTTATCATTATCAGCCTGCTGCTTGATGAGTCTGGCTTTTTTGAATGGGCCGCGCTGCACGTTTCCCGCTGGGGAAGAGGGCGGGGTCGTCTGCTATTTACCTGGATTATCCTGCTCGGCGCCGCGGTGGCGGCGCTGTTTGCCAACGACGGCGCGGCGCTGATCCTCACCCCCATCGTGATTGCCATGCTGCGAGCGCTGGGATTCAGCAAGGGAACGATGCTGGCCTTTGTCATGGCCGCCGGATTTATTGCCGATACCGCCAGCCTGCCGCTGGTGGTGTCGAATCTGGTGAATATCGTTTCGGCAGATTTCTTTGCCATCGGCTTCAGGGAGTACGCTTCGGTGATGGTGCCGGTCGATCTCGCGGCGATCCTCACCACCCTGGCGATGCTGCACCTGTTCTTTCGCCGGGATATCCCGCCGGCCTGGGATATGGCGTTACTGAAAGCGCCGGTCACGGCGATAAAAGATCCGGCGACGTTCCGCACCGGCTGGGGCGTGCTGCTGCTGTTGCTGGTCGGCTTTTTCGTTCTTGACCCGCTGGGGATCCCGGTCAGCGCCATCGCGGCGCCGGGAGCGGGGATCCTGTTTGCTGTCGCGAAGCGCGGGCGGGTGATTAACACCGGCAAGGTGCTGCGCGGCGCCCCGTGGCAGATCGTGATCTTCTCGCTGGGAATGTATCTGGTGGTGTATGGCCTGCGAAACGCCGGGTTAACGGATTATCTGACCACGGTGCTGAACATGCTGGCGGAGCGCGGGCTTTGGGCCGCGACGCTGGGCACCGGTATCCTGTCGGCCTTCCTCTCTTCAATAATGAATAATATGCCCAGCGTACTGGTCGGCGCCCTGTCGATTGATGGCAGCGCGGCAACAGGGACGATCAAAGAGGCCATGATTTATGCCAACGTCATCGGCTGCGATCTGGGGCCCAAGATCACGCCAATTGGTAGCCTGGCCACGCTGCTCTGGCTGCATGTGCTGGCGCAGAAGCACATCACCATCGGTTGGGGGTATTATTTCCGCTGTGGCATTACCATGACCCTGCCGGTGCTGCTTGTGACGCTGGCCGCGCTGGCGCTGCGTCTCTCCTTCAACCAGCCATGAGAACGTACTATGAGCATCACCATTTACCATAACCCTGACTGCGGCACTTCGCGTAATACCCTGGCGCTGATCCGCAACAGCGGCGCTGAGCCCACCATTATCTATTATCTGGAGACGCCGCCATCGCGCGATGAGCTGCGCCAGCTGATCGCCGCGATGGCGATCCCGGTACGTTCCCTGCTACGGAAAAACGTTGAACCCTACGACGCGCTGGGGCTGGCGGAAGACCGGTTTACTGACGATCAGTTAATCGACTTTATGCTTCAGCATCCGATCCTGATTAACCGTCCGATCGTGACAACGCCGCGGGGCACCCGACTCTGCCGCCCGTCAGAGGTGGTGCTGGAGATCCTGACGGCGTCGCAAAAAGGCGCGTTCGTGAAGGAAGACGGTGAGCCAGTCATTGATGCTGCAGGGCAGCGTGTGAAATAACTCGCGAAAGGCGCCGGCTTTGACTCCCGGCTGCCTCACTTCCCCTCCCGTCATCCTCCGCGACAAACACCGTGGGCCAGGATAGTCCCTGATAGAGAAATATTGCCACTTAGCGTGGTTTCTACATCATTCCACCTGTTTTCCTTACTTTTTCTGTCGTTATCCTGGCAGCCGAACTGAGCCGCTATAGATCCTCGTCTTAGTGTTAACTTTCTGTTTTTTAATAAAAATAATCGGATTTTCTGCACTAATATAAAGTCAATGCTGTTTATCTTTTTATGAACGTTAAATCTGCAAAACTAGATGTTTGTCGACTTTTCATCTAAAAAGGGAAGGTAAGGGGCTGGACAAAACCATTGTGTGGTTATCAAATGGTTAAAAATGCTCGCGTTTGATGTTAATGCAAACAAATTATAAATCGTCAGCCTGCTTTATACGGTTAACTTGCGCTGCGGCGCACCTTACCTGGAGAATTTATGCATTCCTCTGTTAATAAAAATGAAAGCCGTACCTTTTTCGGCCATCCTTATCCGCTGGGCTCCCTGTTCTTCACTGAAATGTGGGAGCGCTTCTCGTTTTACGGGATCCGTCCCTTACTGATCCTGTTTATGGCGGCAACGGTGTACGACGGCGGGATGGGACTGGCGCGGGAGAACGCCTCGGCGATCGTCGGGATTTTTGCCGGCAGTATGTATCTGGCGGCTCTGCCGGGCGGCTGGCTGGCGGATAACTGGCTTGGCCAGCAGCGGGCCGTCTGGTACGGTTCTATCCTGATCGCCCTGGGGCACCTGTCGATCGCCCTGTCGGCATGGCTGGGCAACGACCTGTTCTTTATCGGTCTGATGTTTATCGTCCTGGGTTCCGGGTTGTTTAAAACCTGTATCTCAGTGATGGTCGGCACCCTGTATAAAAAAGGCGACGCGCGCCGCGACGGCGGTTTTTCGCTGTTCTACATGGGGATCAACATCGGCTCGTTTATCGCGCCCTTGATCTCCGGTTGGCTGATTAAATCGCATGGCTGGCACTGGGGCTTCGGTATCGGGGGGATCGGGATGCTGGTGGCGCTGGTCATTTTCCGCGTCTTTGCCGTGCCGTCAATGAAGCGCTATGACGCGGAGGTCGGCCTCGATTCCACCTGGAACAGCCCGGTGGCGAAAAAGAATGGCGTCGGAGCGTGGCTGCTGGCGCTGGCCCTGGGAGTGGCGGTGCTGGTCACGCTCATTAGCCTGGGCACGATCGTGATTAACCCGGTGGCGGTGGCCAGCGTGCTGGTCTATGTGATTGCCGCCTCCGTGGCGCTCTATTTCATCTGGCTGTTCGTCTTCGCTGGGCTGAACCGTAAAGAGCGGGCGCGCCTGCTGGTGTGCTTTATTTTGCTGGTCTCGGCGGCCTTTTTCTGGTCCGCGTTTGAACAGAAACCGACCTCCTTTAACCTGTTTGCTAACGACTACACCAACCGGATGATCGGCGACTTTGAGATCCCCGCGGTCTGGTTCCAGTCGATTAACGCCTTGTTTATCATTCTGCTCGCGCCGGTATTCAGCTGGGCGTGGCCTGCGCTGGCGCGTAAAAACGTGCGTCCGGGCAGTATGACCAAATTCGTGATTGGCATCCTGTGCGCAGCGGCGGGCTTTGGCCTGATGATGCTGGCGGCGCAGAACGTCCTGAGCAACGGCGGGGCCGGTGTGTCGCCGCTGTGGCTGGTGGGCAGCATCCTGATGCTGACCCTCGGTGAGCTGTGCCTGAGTCCGATTGGTCTGGCGACCATGACTTTGCTGGCGCCGGAGAGAATGCGCGGCCAGATGATGGGCCTGTGGTTCTGCGCCAGCGCGCTGGGTAACCTGGCGGCGGGCCTGATTGGCGGTCACGTGAAGGCCGATCAGCTGTCGCTGCTGCCGGACCTCTTCGCCCGCTGCTCCATCGCATTGCTGATCTGCGCCGCCGTGCTGGCCGTGCTGATTGTCCCGGTCCGCCGGATGCTGGAGAACAGTCGGTCCAGCGCCGGGCAAACATCCGTCAGCAACGCCTGACGCGATCCTCAGGCCGGCCCTACGGGGCCGGCTTATTTTTGTACGAAACCCGCCTCAGCAGAACAAAATCCCTTTTTCACAATGCGCGATGTCCCATAACGTGAGCGTGTTCTTTGAAATCACGTCACTTTCCGGTCCATAGTGTAGTCAGGTTTACTATGTGGTTAATATAAGGACACACCTATGCCAGCAGTCATTGATAAAGCATTGGATTTCATCGGTGGTATGAATACGTCTGAGCCAGTACCACAGTCTATGGATGAAAGTACCGCGAAGGGAATTCTCAAATATTTGAAAGAGCTGGGCGTGCCCGCCACCCCGGCCGACGTCGCTGAACGCGGGCAGCAGCAGGGCTGGAGCGCCGGGTTTACCGACAAAGTGGCGGATTGGGCTGAACGGATCGCCGCCGGCGAGCGGATGGTCATCAAGCATCCGGAATTCTTTTCCACCTATATGCAGGAGGAGCTGCGCGCCCTGGTGTAATCGCCGCGCAGCCACCCCGCCTCTTCTGTTAAATGCCTTCCCCATCCGGGAAGGCATTTTTGTTACTGCCCGCGATAGCCGCCGCCCAGGGCTTTGATCAGGGTAATGTCGGTGCTTAGCCGCTGGGACTCAATGTCCAGCAGCAACAGCTGCTGGGCGAGGACCGCCCGGCGAGCTTCTTCGGCGGCGTAGCGGCTGAGCAGGCCGCGCTGATAATGGGCGCGAGCGCTGTCGGTAGTGGTCTGCGCCGCGGTGACCTTTAGCTGCTGCAGCGCGCGCTGTTGGTTCAGATCGTTAAGCTGGCTGGAGCTGATGGCGACATCGCGCACCGCGTCCAGCACCGCCTGGTTGTACTGTTTGATCAGGATGTTGCTGGCGGTGCGCACCGACTGCAGATTAGCGTTCAGACGACCGCCGTCGAAGATTGGCAGATACAGCCCGGGCAGCAGGTTGATCTGCTGGAAAGAGGACTTAAACAGATCCCCGACGCTCAGGGCGTTATATCCCCAGAACGCTTTGATATCAAAATGAGGATAGAAGGCCGCTTTCGCCGCATCGACCTGGCTCAGGGAGGCAGTCACGTAGCCGCGCAGCGCCTGCAGGTCCGGGCGGCGGGCCAGCAGCTCGAAAGAGAGCGATGGCGGCAGCGTCTCCTGGAGCGCCGGCAGCGCCACCGGATGGATGGCCGGCATGCTCTGCGCATCGGCGCCGATCAGCGCCCGCAGGGTTTCACGATACTGGGTCAGCATCCCCTCGGCGCTAATGATCTGCTGGCGGGCGGCGAGCTGCTCAGCCCGGGCATTGGCCACATCCACACTGTCTTCCACGCCGCGTTGGGTCCGGTGTTCGTGGGCTGCCACCGAGAACTGGGCAATGCCCTCCAGCTCCTGCAGCAGCGCGATTTTCTGGAACGTCGCCTGCATGGCGAAATAGAGCTGCGCCACGCTGCTGGCGATGTCGAGCTCAATGCCGGCGGTTTCCGCCAGCCGGGCATTTTTCTCGCCAATGGCGGCGGCGACCCGGGCGCGATCGGCTCCCCAGAGATCGATATTCAGCTGCGCCCCGACGCCAACGGTATTCAGCGTATACCAGGGACCGTTCTTATCCACCGGCAGGGAGTACGAGTAGGGCCAGCTAAAGGATTTGTCGGTGATCCGCAGGCGGTTTTGCGCCGCGACGGCGGTGGCCTGCAGGCCCATCGCCGAGCGGGCGAGCTCCACCGTGGACTGCGACTGGGAGATACGCAGTCGGGCGGCCTGCATGGTCGGCGAGTTCTGCAGCGCCCGGTTGATCAACATGTTGAGCTGAGGATCATCATAGGCCTCCCACCAGCGGGCTGCCGGCCAGTCGCTGTTCGCCAGGTGGATCACCTGCGCCAGCTGGGCCTGCTGCGGATTGACGATGGCGACCTGGGAAGGCTCATCCTGGATCAGCGCGCAGCCGCTGAGCAGCGTCAGCGTCAGGGTAAAGAGAGTGCCGCGCAGGCGCGCGGGGAAAGGAAGCATCATCATGACGTTTTAGCCTGTTGCTCAGTCGCTATCGGTGTCGGGCCCCAGTCGGGCAGGGCGGCCAGCGCGGTAGCCAGCGCCGGGCCAAAGGGGTTGCGGAGATCGGCGGCCAGCGTCCCGTCAGGCGCTGCCGCCTCCTGTTCGATACGTTCGGCGTAGCGCCGCAGCTGTTCGGCGCAGCGGGCCAGCGTCGGGTCTCCCGGCGCGGCGTTGAGCCGGTAGCCTTCGCTGAGGCGGGCGATCTCCTCGGCCTGGGCGAGGGTGGCGCGCATCGGCCAGCCTTTCGCCTGGGGCCAGGGATGGGCCCAGGTGCCCAGCGGTTCAGCGCGAACCCGATGGAGCAGCGCTTCGCTGTCGGTGAAGGCGACAAACAGGGGAGCCAGCGGCACCGCCTCCTTCGGGGCGGCGAGACAGTCCGCCAGCCGGCGATAAAGCGCCGCAAGACAGGATTTCAGCTGCGGCGCTTCGCTGTCCGGCCAGAGATACAAATGGACAATGGAGGAGACCAGCACCCCGAGCAGGATGCCGAGCACCCGATCCCGCAGCTCGGTGAGGTTCGTCAGCGGGCCAAACCAGCTGAGGAAGGCCAGCGCAAAGGTGAAACCAATCTGGATCCCGGCGTAGGCGATACGCTCCGAGCCGGCGGCAATCCACGCCGCCAGCGCCAGCACCGGCAGGGACATCGCCAGCAGGCCCGACAGCGAATCGGTCCAGGGCTGAACAAAGACGATTAACAGCAGCGCCAGCAGGGTGGCGAGCAGCGCCCCGCCGATACGCAGCCATGTCTTTTGCATCGTGGCGCCCAGCCCGGGCTGGGCGACAATGACGCAGCTCAGCATAATGGTGTGCAGCCCTTGCCAGTCGGCAGCGGTATAGAAGACATAGCAGATTAGCGTCGCCAGCAGGGTCTTGAGCGCAAAATGGAGATAAGCCGGGTTGCGCCAGGCGTCCGGCGCCAGCAGGGGCGCCTTCTCCACCTCACCCTGCGGCAGGGCGACGGGCTCACCCTGCGCCAGCTGCTGCAGGAGGGTAGCCATCTCCTGCAGAACCGCGTGATTAATGCCACGACCGCTGAGCGCCAGGGGAGGAATGGCGCCGTCAAACTGTTCCTCGCTGAGGGCACTCTTCAGCTTCAGTACCGCCTGCGACAGCTGCTGGCGATCTTCGCTATCTGCCTCGTCTGCTTGCAGCAGCGCCGCCAGCTGATAGCAGCGCAGGGTGGCGGCCAGCCGCGAGCGCCAGGCCTGCGGTTCGGCGGCTATCTCCGGCGTGGCCCGGCTGGCCTGGGCGAACAGCGACTGCAGCTGGTTGAACTGCGCGGCGGTCTCGCCGAAGGTCGGTGGCGCTTCATCGCCAGGAGCCGTCAGCCGCCGGGCGACCTCGTGCAGCATCCCCGCCAGGCGCGCCTTAAACTGGTTGCCGGGAAAGGCCTGCTGAAAACAGGCGTTGACCAGCAAAGTGACGAGGATCGCGGTGTTAATCGCCACCCACAGCCAGAGCAGCAGCCGCACCAGGATCTCGCTCTGACTGGTCATTGACGGGAAGGTCTGAGCGTAAATCACCGCCAGCGCCACCACGAAAAAAGCCAGTCCCAGCTTACCCAGCACCCGCATCAGGTAGATGGCGCAGAAAAAGAGCGCCACGGAGGCCGCCAGGCGGATCAGCGGGTAGTCATAGGTCCACTTGATGATCAGCAGCACGCCGCCGAGCGCCACGGTGACGGTGACAAAAAAGACCACGCTGACCAGCTTGATCATCAACACGTTAGGCTGACTGACGTAGAACACGACGATCAGCGCAACGGCCAGGAAGGGGATCTGCAGGGTCATAAACAGGGTGATGAGCACCGCGCAGCTCAGCGTCAGGCGCAGTGTGTAGCTGGCGCGTCCCGGCGCGTCGCGCAGCTCCTGGCGTAAAAAATGGGCGAGAGGAAACATCGCGTCCCCCGGCTACGGCTGCAGCACGGCGCTGGCCGAGGCGCCCATGCGGAACAGCGCCGGATCGGGATCGCTGACGGCGATTTTCACCGGGAAGCGCTGCGAGACGTGAACCCAGTTAATGCTTTTTTGGATCAGCGGCAGCCCTTCGATGACGCTCCCGCCTTCGGGCAGGACCCCGGAGCCGACCGAATCGACCACCCCGTTAAAGGTCCGGTTGTGGTTGGTCATCACGGTGATCCGCGCCGCCACGCCGGGGCGCACGTTGTTCAGATCGGTCTCGCGGAAGTTAGCGATCACATACCAGCGGTCGTCATCCAGCAGGGTAAAGACCGGCTTCAGCGCCGAGGCGTACTGGCCGACGGTGGTTTTCAGCGCCACCACCACGCCGTTGAAGGGCGCACGCACTTCGGTAAATTCCAGATGCAGTTCGGCGAGGGCGATTTGCGCCAGGATCCCGGCGCGTTGCGCCACCATGGCATCCACGCCGGTCACGGCCGCCGAGGCCTGTCTGGCCTGCAGCAGCGTGGCCTCCAGCTCCGCCCGCGCCGCTTTCTCAGCGGTGCGCGCCTGATCGAGATCTTCCTGGGAGGCAAACCCCTGCGGCACCAGCGGCTCAAGGCGGGTGCGCGTGGAGGTGGTCTGCTTGACCAGCGCTCTGGCGCGCTCGACGGCGGCCGCCACCGACTGGGCGTTATACTCCTGCGCTTTGATGGTGCGCTGGGTCAGCATGATCTGCGCGTCGAGGGTCGTCAGCCGCGCTTTCGCGTCATCGAGCATCGCCTGATAGGGACGGGGGTCGATGCGGAACAGCAGATCGCCTTTTTTCACCCGCTGGTTATCGCGAATGGGCATCTCCACGATGCGTCCGCTGACCTCGGGCACCACATCGATGGTATCGGCATAGACATAGGCGTCATTGGTCTCCGGCGAGGTTTGCAACTGCCAGATAACCAGGATCAGCGCCAGGATAGCGGCAAGGACCAGCGCCAGCAGAGGCCACTTTTTGCGTAACAGGGGAGTGCGGGAAGTTGTCATAAGCGATCAGTGAACAAAAAACAGAAACCACAGCAGCGTGGCGAACAGGAACATCAGCGCGACATAGCTGAAGACCAGAGGAGAAAAGCGCGGCTGCCAGCCTTTACGGGTAATCAGGATATGGCAGGGGATCAGTAAAAACGCACCGCCCAATAAGCAGAAAAACCAGCCGGGGAACGCGGCGCCCAATACCGGGATCGCGGGCGAAAGTGAGCAGCCGGAAAGCGGCAAGACGAGCAGTAACCGCGCCGGGCGGGCGATGGTGGCAATATGATTCAATAGAGCATCCCTGAGTGATCATACCAGTGTGTGATGAGTGTAATCGCCTCGTTGCGGGAATGAAAGTCAACGGATCGCCGACTGCGGGATCCTTACCCGATGGGAAAGCATGATGTGAGGCGCCAATTCCCACGCTTACGCGTAGTCAGCCGCGACGTGTAGGACTATGCTTAGCCTGAAACATAAAAAAAGAACGAGGCAATGTCATGGATAAGGAATTACTGGAAGCGGGCTACCGGGCCTACACCGGAGAGAAAATCGACGTCTATTTTAATACGGCGATCTGTCAGCATTCGGGGAACTGCGTGCGCGGCAGCGCGAAGCTTTTTAACCTGAAGCGTAAACCGTGGATTATCCCGGATGAAGTGGATGTGGCGACGGTGGTAAAAGTGATCGATACCTGCCCGAGCGGCGCCCTGCACTATCGTCATAAATAAGCGAGGAGAAGATGGAAATACTGGAAGGGCACAACAAGTTTTATGTTAACGACGCGCAGGGAAACCAGGTGGCGGAAATTGTTTTTGTTCCCACCGGCGACCACCTCAGCATTATCGAACATACCGATGTTGATCCCAGCCTGAAAGGCCAGGGCGTGGGGAAACAGCTGGTGGCGAAGGTGGTGGAAAAAATGCGCCAGGAGCAGCGGAAGATCATCCCTCTCTGCCCGTTTGCCAAACATGAATTCGATAACACCCGCGAATACGACGATATTCGCGCCTGACGTACCGGCACCGGTGCCAACCGGTGCGCTTTTCTCGCGCCATCAACGATCCGCCGGATCGCGCTGATGGGAAAAGCGGCGGATCAGATCCGGGAGATGCTCGCGCCGCATCGGCGGTGAAAACAGATAGCCCTGGAAACGGTCAATACCCAGCGATTTTAACTGCGTAAACTTCGCCAGCGAATCCACCCCTTCCGCCACGCAGCGGCTGCCGCTCAACTGGCAGTAGTAGGCCAGGCTTTTTATCAGCGCAAGCGCCTTCTGATCGTGCTGAGCGTCGTTGACGATACTCATATCCAGTTTATAGGCATTGAAGTGCAGGCGACGCGCCGGAAAGATGACGCTCCCCTGAGAAAAGCAGTCGTCCAGCATCACCCGCACGCCAGCACGTTGCAGTTCCTCCACCTGGGCGGTGGAGCGGCTCTGACGGCGAAAATCGATGGTTTCAGCATATTCCAGCACCAGCCTTTCCACGCCCTCTGGCTGCCGGAGCTGCTGGCGAGCGGCTTCCACCATCCGCAGCAGGCTATCGCTGGCGGCGAGCTAGGAAGGAATATTGACCGAAAAATAGAAAGTACCCGGATGCTCATTAATATTCTGCACGGCCTCCTGCAGGACAAAGGCCGTGAGCAGCAGCCAGGCGTAGTCGGCGCGGAACTGCGGCAAAAAAGCCTGCGGATGGAGAACCTGGCCGCGGTGGCGCCAGCGGATCAGGATCTCCACCCCCTGTAGCTGTGAGCGACTATCGACGATAGGTTGAAAAACCGGGAAGACCTGGCGATCGTGGATCGCTTGTACCCATTCCTGTTCAAACGCCGACAGTGAGCTGGCGGATGAGCGCGGTAGCAGCGTACGCGGAAAGCGGGGGGCCAGATGCGGGTGATATTCCACCAGCTTTTTCACCCCGGCCAGCCGCTGGGTGTAGAGCGTTTTCTGGCTCAATCGGAGACGCCGGGCCTGCTCGCCTATCGTCTGCCCTTGCAGCAGGGCGAGGATCACTTTGAACTCGGCATGGCTCAATCCGGCGGCTCGTTTGTCGTGGAGCAGGGCGGCTTCACTGGCAAGCCGCTCAAGTCGCGGTGCGTTCTCCAGCCGATCGGCCAGCTCCGTGCAGGACAGATCGGCGGGGGCGGTATGGACGTTACGCAGACGATCCGGATGGCTCACCTGATAAAGCAGCGTTTGCCACAGCCAGATGGCCGGGCTGCGGCCCAGAATCAACATCGGTAACGGCTGCAAGGCCTGGTCGAGCAGCCTTGCCGCCTGGCGCAGCGTGGTGAGCATCCACAGGGGATCGTCAGGGAGAAACACCACGATCCGCTTCACGGCGGTCAGCTCCCGCAGGGACACGCCCTCGACCGGCAGCTCAACGGGCCGCTTCGCGGCGTTCACCATCAGCTGGCTCAACCCGCGGGCGGCCAGCGAGCAGGGTGAGAGGATATAGTCGGTCATCATTGATAGACAAAGGTGATGCCGATGATCGACTGCACGTTGCCGGCAGTGACCTGGCCTGTGGTCCGGGCATAGGTTGCCGTCAGACCGAGATTAACTGGCGAGGTACTGACGGTGCCCAGCGAGACCGTGCTGTTCGCCGGCACGGCGCTGCCGTTGCGGGTCAGCTGAACGCCTATCCCCTGCGCCGGCGAGGCGGAGGCGGTATTGGTGAAGATCGCGTTGGCGCTATCCGCGGTGGTGCCGGAGAGGTAATACCCCAGCTGCTGGCTTTGCGCGCAGTGCACGGTGAGCGGCACGGCCATCGATCCCGGGTAGTCGGGGAGGGTGACGGTGACATCGCGGGCGGAGACATCGCAGCCGCCGGTGGGGACCACCACGTCGTTGTTGGCGTAAATGTTCCAGATGAACTGGAAGGAGTCGCTATTATAGTTGTTGGTCTGATGCAGGATCAGCACCGCGATTAACGATCCTGCGGTGATCGCCACCCCACCGGCGGTGCTGACCGGCGTCAGATACAGGACGGTGGGCCAGGGCTTATCGGTCCGTGAATCGTAAACCACCCGCGCCGTTTCCGTGGTGGTCGGGAAGGGGTAAGAGGTGCCGTTATATTTCACGGTGCCGGAGAAACTCGACAGCACGCCGCCGTAGGCGGATCCGCGCTGCAGGGTGACGTAGTCAGTGATCGTTTCCGGATAGTCGTTATGGCAAAAAATCTGCGTGGAGAGGTCGACCACCAGGTTTTGCCCGACGTTAACCGCCGGTGTCAGATTTACGTAGACGTTGGCTGACCCGCCGCCGATGGGGATCGTCGCCCCGGTGGCCGTTTTGCAGGCAAAGGACCAGGCGTTCATCGACCAGCCCAACAGCAGCAGGGTGGTGAACAGGGGGATAATTTTTTTCATCATAATGCTCTCCTGGCTCAGGCGTAGGTATAGGTGACGTTAATCACCGCCTGAATGGTGCCTTGCGTGGCGCCGCCGTTGACGGACAGGGCTCTAACCTGCAGCGGGAAGCGAGCGGACTGGCTGGCCTCATCCACCTGTACCGACTGGCTGCTGCCATTGTTCAGCGTGGTGCCGTCCTCGCTCTGCAGTTCGAGCTGAATATTGCCCGCCGTTCCCTGGTTTTTGTAATAGCCGGTGCTGTCCGCCGTCCCGCTGAAGGTGGCCTTCACCCGTGAAGTACCCACGGGGCAGTTACTGAGATCCAGCGCCACGCTGTGCCAGGCCGATGCCGAGCCCGCGCCGATCAGGCTAAAGGTATAGAGATCGCCCAGCTCGACGGTGGCATTGACGGTGGAAACCGTGCAGGGTCTGGCCACCACCTTCCCGTTGACGGTGAGGGTGACGTCGGCCGCCCGCAGGGAAGCGCTCGCGGTTAACAGGCCGGCCAGCAGCCAGCCCACGTGGGTCCATTTCATTTCAGCCTCCGCTTACTGAAATTCCAGCGTGAATGTCGCTGTCGCATTGACATGCCCGGCGGTGACGGGCACCTGAGTGGCCATCAGACGGGCGTAAAAGTTGAGAATGTTGGTCTGGCCCGGCGTCAGCGTGGTCCAGGACATGGCTGACGACGGCGCATTGACCGGCAGCCGGGACTGCTGCTGATCGAGAATTTCCACCCCCATTCCCGCCGCCGCCGAGGCGCCGGCATCGAGTTTTAACAGGCTGGTGTTGACGCTGTCCGCCACGCCGGTGAAACCGACCTTCACCGCGGTGACGGAAGTGCCACAGGGCGACAGCACGATGCGGAACGGCACCGGCGGCGTCGTCGCCCCGACGGCATAAAACTGCTTCGCGGCGTTGTCCTGAAAATCGACGGTGAAATCCTTCGACTCGCCGGCCACTGCGCAGGCGTTGTCGCGCACATAGCCGCTGATGGTGATCGTGCTATCGGCAGCGAAGGCAAACGGCGTCACCAGGGTGAGCAGGGCGCCCAGCAGATACTGCAGTTTTTTCATCATGATCTCCTTAGCGGCACGCGGCCGACAGCTGGCTGAGCGCCTGCTGCTGACTCTCCGGCGGCAGACGATAATCGGCCACGCACTGAGCGTCCGGGCCATCGCCCCATTTCACTCGCACCTTGCCCGCCAGCGGCATCCCGCTCAGGTAGACCTGGCCGTTATCCGCGACGATGCTGCCGCTCTGGTTGCTGTCGCCGGTGGCGAGGGCGCCAAACGGCACCGGTTTGCCGCGATGGGTCAGCGTCATCAGGATCTTCATTCCCACCTGCGCGTTAAAGTTGGCGCGGACGATCGCCCCATGGGTCGGCACCACGCTGACCACTGCATCATCAAGGTCGACATTGTCTGCCAGGGTGTTGGTGTCCAGCGCGATCCGGTTTTCGCGATACTCGGTGGCATAGGGCAGGACGGCATACCCGCGCCAGTCGGTGCGTACCCCGGTCTGGTTTTCCACCTTCACGCCGCCGGCGCCGGGGGCTTTCACCAGCACCACGGTATCGTTCAACGGCTGGCTCAGGGTGATGCCGTTGGCGTGCGCCAGCACGCCGCCGCTGACCCCGTAGTAGAGCTGTTTAAAGCCGTCGCTGCGGCTGTAGCCGACGTTGGCGTTGCCGTAGCCGCCGCGGTAGTTGAGCGCCGTATAGCCTGTGCTCCCGCTGTCGCCGTTGCCGCCGCCGGCATAGCCGGTCTGCACGCTATAGCTGAGGTTGTTGTCTTCCAGCAGGGTGCCGTACAGGCCCGCCAGGTTAGTCATGCGGCCATTGAGATCGTGCGACAGGCTGTAGCTGGCGCTGGCGTGCCGCCAGACTGAGCGGCTATCGGAACGCAGCCAGTGGCTGAAGGGGATATTGACGTTGACCGCCAGCATCTGATCGCGCCCTTGCTGCCAGGCGTTTTTGGTCAGGCTGTAACTTAGCGACCAGTTGATATCGTCTACGGCGGCGATGAGGCCGGCCTGCAGCTGCTCATCGGCATCGTCGGTGCCCCAGTAGGTCTGGTGGCTGCCGCTGAGATAGAGGGTGGCGGTGCGCCCCAGCTGCTGGGTCACGCTCAGTTGCACCTTGCCGCGCTTGCTGTAAGCCAGATTGTAGTAGTCGGTAAATTTGGGTTTCACCTGGATAACGCCGTCCTGAGTTTCCACACTGTAGCCGCTCATCCGGCGGTAGGTGGTATCGGCAAAGTTATAGTAGCCGCGGGTGGAGTAGCGGTAGCCCACCAGCTGCAGGTTAGTCCCGGTCTCATCCAGGGATTTGTTATAGAGGAAACGCACCGACTGTCCCTGATGCTCGCTGTCGTCCGCCAGCGTGGCGTTGGCCTGGGTGATATCCAGCGACAGGGCGCCGAAATAGCCCATGTTTTTCCCCACCCCAAGGTTAAAGGCGCGATAGCGGTCCGCCAGCTGAGTGCCGCCGTACAGGGTCCAGCCGGCCGGCAGGCCATGCATGGCCGTGCTCTGGAAAAAATCGGGCGTTTCCTGTTGGCTGTTGCCGCTGCGGTACTCTCCGGCAGTGAGGGCGAAGCGGGTATGGCCTTCGCGCTGCAGCACCGGCACCGTTGACCAGGGCACGCTGAAGACCTGGCGGGAGCCATCCGCTTCTTTAATCGTGACCTGCAGATCGCCGCCATTGCCCGCGGCGTAGAGATCGTCGATGGTAAACGGCCCCGGCGGCACTGTGCTCTGGTAGATTTCATAGCCGTTTTGTTTGATTGACACCTGCGCCGTGCCGCGGGCGATCCCGTGGATCACCGGCGCGAAGCCTTTCTGGCTGTCCGGTAGCATATTGTCGTCCGAGGCCAGCTGGGCGCCGCGGAAGTTGATCCCGTCGAAGACATCGCCGTTGGTATAGCTGTCCCCGAGGGTCAGCCGCGAACGCAGAGGCGTGATGTCCCGCTCAAGCCAGCTGTTAACGTGCTGCCAGCGGTTTTCACTGGAGGAAGCGCTGCCGCTGCCGCTACTGTAGCTCCACGTGCTGTTATCGCGCAGACGCCAGGCGCCAACGTTCAGGCCGCTCTGCAGATTCAGATAGGCGTAACGGCTGCTGCCACCCGTGGTGTTATGGACGTTATTGCCCGTGAAGTTATAGTTAATCAGCCCGGCGGTGATACCGTTATCCCACAGCTCCGGCGGAATATAGCCGCGCGCGCGGGTGCCCATAAATGCCTGAGGCACGGTGAGATACAGACGCTGTTGGCCGACGTCGAAGCGCGTAGTGGCTTCGCTGATAAGCGTCGTTAGCGGCACGCAGGCTGCGCTGTCCAGCGTCGCCATGCCCGGCACCCGACCGGTATCCACGCCCATGCTCGCCAGCTGGCCGCGCGTCAGACAGGGCGACAAGCCATGGCCCTGCGCGTCGGCCTGGAAAGTGACGTCCCGGGTGGTCATAAAACCATTGTTGAGATAAATATCGACGCGATAGGTGCCTGGCGGCACCTCCTGGCCTTTTTCAAATCCCGACAGGTCAGCCACCGCCGCCGGATCGTCAGCTAAGAAGCGGGGGTTAAAATAGAGGTCCGCCCGCGCGGCAAACGGCTGTGAGCAGAGCCACAGCGTCAGCGCCGGCGTAATCAGGCGCCGGGCGCTTCGGCAACCCCAATGGTCCAGTCCATATTTTCGATGTGACATAATCCCTCCGGTCCGACGTTGCCCGGCTGTCAGTGCTTCTGGTCATGCGCAGCGTGGCCCGCGCGGCGGGGTACTCTGGGTTAACGCAGTACGCCATTCATTTTCGGCGTCAGCGCGCCGTAATCGTTAATCGTGCGATAGGTGATGGTGCTCCCGGCATCCGCGGGCAGCTTGACGCTGGTTTTGCCCATCGGCGGCACGAGGGCGTTTTCCAGAATGCGCGTCCCGGCGTTCAGTTCGGTCACCGTCAGGTAATAAGGGGTGGGGTTCGTCAGCGTCAGCGACGATCCGCTGCGGCTAAAGGTCAGCTTTTCCGCCGCCTGATCCGGGGGCAGGGCCAGTTTTCCCGGACGGTAGTAGAGCTTGATGCGGCTGATAATCGCCAGCTGCAGGGTATTGTCGCTGAGCTTGGATTTATCCATCGAGGGGATCGCCTTCACGTTCATCCAGAACAGGCTTTCCCGATCCTGTGGCAGCTGGTTATTGGTGGCGTCGATAATGCGCAGGGTGTTCTCTTTTTTGCCCTGCATGGCAAACAGCGGGGGAGTGATGACAAACCGGCCGTCTCGCTGACCATCGGCATTTTCCACCCATGACTGTATAAGCCAGGTGCTGTTGTCGTCATTATTGGTCACCGCGAGCTGGACCTGCTTCTGTCCCGCCGGGTAGATAACCCGGGTCGCGCCCAGCGCGACGCCCGCCTGCGCGCTGGCGCTCAACGCACCGGCGACGAAAAGTAAACATCCCGCCAGTATGCCGCGTGTCGTCGTTGCCATTTTTCTCACGTTATCTCCTTGTCTGCTCACCGTGTTGTCCTGTTTGTCTGCGGATTAATTACTGATAGGTCAATGAGAACCAGGCCTGGGCGTTGGCCGCGCCGCCGGTGACCTGGCGTCCGGTCGCCCGATATTTGGCGACAAAATTGAGCGTCGTCGGTCCGCGGTAGAGCGGCACCCAGCGGTCGGGCGGACGATTGAGCGGCAGCTGCTGGCCCTGACTGTCGAACAGCGCAATGCCAATCCCGCTGGCGATCCCCGGGCCTTCGCCCACCGAGAGCACATCGGGATTTTTACCATCAGCCACGCCGTGAAATGCCACCCCCACATGCTGGCTGACTGCGGTACTGCAATCCTGTAAATGAATCGCGAAAGGGATCGGGTTACTGTCTTCCCCGACATCATGAAATCGGTTACTGCTGATCTGCCCCAGATTGACCGTCATCTGCCGATCGCCCGCTTCGACGCGACAGGAACTCGCCATAATCAGGCCCTGAAAACGCATGCTGCCCCCAGGCAGCGTGACGTTCCACTGATTACCGGCCAGGGCCAGCGGGGGTAGTAGCAGCAGCAGACCTGATTTCATTCCCTGCATCGTTTCACTCCAGTTGGAAATAGAGAGCGGGCCCTCCTGGCCCTGATTGCCTCCCTGCGTGGATCGGGCCTTACTCGTATTGCACTTTGAACGTGGCATCCGCGTTCGCCGTACCGGCGGTCGCTGCGCCGGTCGCGTAGTAACGCGCCTGGAACGGGATGATGTTGGTGCCGTCATTCAGCGTGGTCGCGGCACTGAAGGTGGCCCCGTCCAGCGCCAGCGGCGTGCCGGTGCTGTCGAGGATCTGCACGCCAACGTTGGTTGCGCCGCCGGCGGCAGAGTTTTGCAGTGCCAGAACGGTGGTGTTGCTGCTGTCGATAGCGGTACCGGAGAATGCGACAGAAGCTTTGGTCGCCACTGTGGTGTCGCAGTCATCCAGCTGAATGTTGAAACCGACGGAGGAACTGGTGCTACCTGCGGTGGCAAGTTTCGCGGAACGCACCTGACCTAACTGGACGGTTTGATCGATAGAGCCGGCATCTACCGCACAGGCCGCATTGACGACTTCCCCTTTAAAATGCACTGTCCCGCCGTTGACCGTGGTGGTATCGGCCAGCGCCGCCGCGGAGCTCAGGGACAGGGCTGACACAACAACCATTGCCAGTGTTTTGATTTTCATACTGTTTTCCTTTGAACGATGTCGAAATAACGAACCGGATTGGCAGCCGATGTGCCTTCCAGGCATGTCAGATTTCAGCCGAGTAGTCAGGCTGCCGGCTCTGCACAGTTTTTACCCAACTGATGAGACAATTGGGGCCATTTTGACTCGTTGGGATAAATGATCTGTTTTTGGTTTTTGAATGGTTTATTTGTGGTTTTAAATTCTGTTTATTTGGCTTTTTGTGGGTATATAATCTGGAGTGGTGGGCGGGAGTGCAAAAGGAATAGCGATGGCGCTGGCGAAGGATCGCCGGTGCAACGGGAGTATGGTGGGAGAAAAGTGAGTGATTGCGTGATTAAAAATATATAATAATCAATAAACTATGATTTTTTCTGCAGAAATATAGCGCGGTGAGTTGCAAAACATTACAAAACATTTTTATGATATAAACAGTTTGGCCCCAATTGACCTGTTAGCAATTGATTTTATTGTATTAAATCAATCGCTTAAATCATTTTCCTTTGACAGGCCTTTTTCCTCTAAAAGATTATTTCTTTCCCAAATCCCGGCAAAACGCGCCGCATTGCTGGCAGTGTAGCGTACCGTGTGACGAATATTACGATGTCCCAGATAATCCTGTATCAAACGGGTATCTGTACCTCTTTCCGCCAGTTCATAGCCGCAGGCGTGACGCAGCATATGAGGGTGCGTGTGCGTAACGGTGCCCGCATTTTCACCGGCGGATCGAATAATACGATATGCCTGCTGGCGTGAGAGCGGCGTACCGCGACGAGAGATAAACAGCGCGTCGGTTTTTGCCGCCGCTTTCCAGCCGGCGCGGACCTGACTCCAGCGTTCGATTGCCTCGCGCTCATCAAAGCGCAGCGGATGAATAGTCGAAAAACCGTTCTTAAGCCGCCGCACATTGACCCGTCCTTCATGCAGATCCAGATCGTGATAGTGCAGATCCAGCAGTTCGCTGATGCGCATGCCGTGGCGAAAGGCAAGCAGGATGAGGCAGTAATCCCGTTCACCGGTTGGGCCCTGGCGAGCGGCCTGCATCATTGCCTGAACTTCTTTGGCGGTAAGAAAACGACGTCGGTTCACAATATTAGCTCCTGAAAAAAGGATGAATGACCGTCACGGCGAAACCTTACGCCATGACGAAAAGAATGCGTAATGCTAAAACGTTGTAGGGTGAAGTTGATTAACCACGAATAGATAGCACATTACATTGACTGATACTAAAAATATCGCCGGGCGATAATTCTTAATTTTAAAGATTTTAATCGTTGTCTCAATAGCATCTCCAGATGTTATCGCCAGGTGCATAAAATAAAAGGATTTTTTTCTGGCGCACGTTGTCATTAAAAAAACGGTGCGGAAATTTTACTCGAGCAATAAATAATTCGGTCAAATCCAGAATGAACGCAGGGTTAAATTGACGCGGAGCTGGCAGGGATAAATAAGAACTTGCGGGAACAGTAATCATAATTAACGCAGGGTTAATGATAATAAATGTTATAATTTGCGAGCAGGTTGCGAGACAACGCCATCCTTGGCGTCAAGGTTATTGGATCAAAGACGATCGCTGTTTGTCGCGCGTATTGTCCCAGATGCCATAGAAACGTCCCGCGTTGCTGGCGGTATACCAGACGGTATGGCGGATATTGCGATGCCCAAGGTAATCCTGGATCAAACGGGTATCGATCCC
Source organism: Klebsiella sp. SWET4 (assembly GCF_024296565.1). NCBI lineage: Bacteria > Pseudomonadati > Pseudomonadota > Gammaproteobacteria > Enterobacterales > Enterobacteriaceae > Klebsiella > Klebsiella sp. SWET4. Next base: position 367,442 of record NZ_JANCOB010000002.1, read on the forward strand.
CATATTGGCCAGCGCAAAGCCACAGGAGTGACGCAGCATGTGTGGGTGGATCTCCAGCGGTAATCCCGCCAGATCCCCTGATGAGGCGATAATCTGATAAAACTGCTGGCGAGAAAGGGGATTACCTTTGCGGGAGAGAAACAGCCATTCGCTGGCTGCCTGCGGCCAGCTGCTGCGAATGGCCAGCCATCGCTTTAGGGCGTGGATCTCTTTCTCCAGCAACGGATGGGTAGTTGAAAACCCCTTTTTGAGTCGATGGATGTAAACGCAGCGGGCAGCAAGGTCGATATCCGATATTCGTAGACGGCAGATCTCGCTGGCTCGCAGACCGTGAATGAAGCACAGTAATGTCAGGCAATAATTCCGTGCGGCATAGAGACCGGTATCGGCGGCTTTAAGTAAAGACTCGATCTCATTCTGAGTCAGGAAGTTCCTTTTTTTTATATCGGCGTTATTCGTCATGGTTTTCCCTTTTATTGCAGGCATATTTTTCTCTTTCCAGGCCTGCGTCAGGTCATTGTTAAATTCGACTGCCTTTTTATTTTGAAACGGCGTGCTGATAACGTTTTAATCTCATACGAAAGCGTTTCACCTGGTGAAGGCAAAATCTGAATGCTATCGCTGAGTGAGCGTGCGGTATCATAGGCTATCTCCATCGCCACCGATAAGGCGCCGCAAGCTGAAGGGTAAAGAAAGGGTTAGCGGGTTGAAGTGGCGTCGCTTTCCTGGTGGTTTCCACGTCCTGTACATCCCTGATCCTCTTGATGATGCCCGCATGATGATGAAGGCGCGGGCTTCCGGCCGCGGCAAGGCGGCCATCAATGCCGTCATGATTTATTGCCTGCCTGCTGGACATCATTGCGCCAGCAAACCAACCTCCCGCGCCAACAACCTTCGGGAATAGCATGAGAAATTTCTCAGACAGAATACAACTCTGCATCGTCTGGATAGCATTCACTGCAAAACTACAACAGTGATTAAACCATACTGCAAAAAGCCTGGGGATAATAGCCATTGTCTGTATGAGGGCACTTTACGCTGTATTTCAGTAATTCAGTTTAATCTAAAGCATGTGGTCGAAGTGGAGTGGTATCAGGCACGGTAAGCGCTAGTGGCGGCGATATTAGTGGGCTGGAAAAAAGGGGGATATGATGAGGACCGGGATACGGTCTGAGGGGGCGCGGGAATATTCTGCGCTATGCTAAGAATAAGGCGCATGCCACAAACGTCAGCCAGACAACTGAAGTATGAGGGGGCGTTAAAGGCTCCGGCGGCGGGAGGAATGACGTCCTGAAGACGCCGAAGCCTCAGTTTCACCATTTTTCGTCACGTGCTTCCTGGCGACCTTCGCGGCGGTTTTCCCGTTTATCGTGACGGCAGCTGGCGTTGCTTTGATTGTTATTGCGGACGCATTCCTGCTTGGTATCACGACCTTGCTCGCGGCTATCCTGTCGGATATCGCGGGCGTCCTGGCGTTTGTCGCCACGCCAGGTCGCCTGCGCCGAAAACGATGGCGCCAGCAGCGCGACGCAGACCAGGGCAAGTAAGCCTCTTTTCATGGAGATGGCCTTCTGTTTTTATAAACACAATAAATAATTAGCAGGTAATTATAAAATTATCATATAGCTTAAGTGAGGATAGCACAAAATGCGTCGCTGCCAGCGATAACGTTGTTTTTTATTAAATGAATTCGTCGTTTCTGATGTCTATGTTTTTATTGTGTTTTAATGCGATATAAGCAACATAACTTTTGGATGAGTCGTAGATATAATGAATTATTTGGCTTGATATTAGTCAAGTGAATTAAATACGTCTGTTGTGAATGATTAAGTCGCGTGCAATATTTACCGCATGAGTTTTTTCTCATCTCATAAGCCAAATGGATAAACAAATAAAAGGAACTATATTATGAAGCGTTTAACTGTTGCTGCAGCAGTCCTGTCCACCGTATTTATGAGTGCCGGTGCTTTTGCGGATACTGACCAGGGTGAAGTTATTATCACCGGACGCGTTGTGGGAACCACGTGTCAGTTTCTTGATGGCAACAACTCTACCACTATTACGATGAACCAGGTCGGGCAGGAAAGTCTTGCAAGTCTGGGTGCCGGCGCCACCTATACCGGCATTAAAAACAGCACCACGGTGCCATTAAAATTAAAATGTACCGGTGCTGCGCCGAAAATCAGCCTGGCACGTAACCAGTTTGATACCACTTACCCGAACATTACGAAAAATACCGTAGCGGGTGGCGCATCCGGCGTCGGCTTTGTGGTGACAGCGAATGACGCCGAACTAAACGCCAACTCGCTGATTCCTCTTAATGGGGATCCTGATGAAAACGGTGTATATACCATTGATTTTTCAGCACAGTATGCGGTGGTGGCCGCAGGTAACGCAGTCACCCAGGGCGATGTTGAGTCAACCCTTACGCTGACCGTGGTAACCGAGTGATGCTGTCACCCGGCGAGACGCAGGGCGTTCGCCGGGTCTCTGTTTACATGGAGTGAAAGAGATGAAAGGATTCATTCTGCTGCTACTGACCTTTTTCATTATCCCCGCGCAGGCGGGTATTGTGATCTATGGGACGCGCGTTATTTATCCGGCCGGTAAAAATGAGGTGATGGTGCAGTTAATGAATCGCGGCGATCGCGGCGCCCTGGTACAGGCGTGGATCGACGACGGTAATACTTCCATTGCCCCGGAAAATATCCGCGTACCTTTTCTTATTTCACCGCCGGTGGTGCGCGTCAGAGCCAATACCGGTCAGCAGCTTAAAATAAAAGCATTATCCAATACGTTACCGCAAAATCAGGAAAGTTTATTTTATTTGAATGTCCTCGATATCCCACCCAATGCCAGCGTGAATGATGGTAAAAATGTGGTGAAATTTGCGATCCAAAATCGAATTAAGTTGTTTTATCGCCCGGAAGGTGTCGCTGGCGTTACGCAGGTCAGTTTTCATCATTTAGACCTGCAGCAAAAAGGTAAAAATGTACTGCTTAAAAATAACAGCGCAAACTGGATAACGATCCCTGAAATTAAAGTGAATAATGTGAAAGGAAACAGTAAAGCCATTATGCTGGCGCCATTTTCACAGCAAATGATCACCCTCAGCGGCAGCGTTGCCAGACAGTACAAAATAACTCTTATTGATGATTATGGAAATTATATTAGTGATAGCATCAGCGTAAAATAAAAAGAGGTGGTTATGTTAAGGATGACATCACTGGCCCTGGCAATTATTGCATCATTATTTGCTGAAGCCCTGGCGGCAGAAGAGACCTTTGATACCAACTTTATGTTCGGCGGGATGAAAGGGGTCAAAGACAGTCACTATCAGTTTACAGATGACGCACCGATTGCGGGTGAATATAACCTGGATGTGTATGTCAATAACAAGTGGCGTGGGAAATATGACCTGACAGTGAAGGAGCAGCCAGGGGAAAGCTGCTTGTCACACTCCCAGCTGCAGCAGCTCGGTATTAAAGCCGAGAGGCTGGACAAAAAGGATCTGGCGCAATGCATCACGCTACGCGAGGCTGTGCAGGGGGGGAAATATCATTTTGATATCTCCACCCTGACCCTCGAGCTCACTGTCCCGCAGGCGTTTGTTAATGAGCTGGAGGCGGGCTATGCTTCCCCGGAAAGCTGGGACCGCGGGGTCAACGCCTTCTATACGTCCTATTATGCCAGTCAGTATTACAGCGATTATAAAAGCGCCGGGAATAACAAGAGTACCTTTGCCCGTTTTACCAGCGGTTTAAATCTCCTGGGATGGCAACTGCACTCTGACGCCAGCTATAACAATAATGATTCTGGCGCCGGTGAGTGGAAAAGTAACACCCTTTATCTGGAGCGAGGCTTCGGCGAGATAGAGAGTACGCTGCGCGCTGGCGATATGTACACATCAGGCGATATATTCGACACTGTGCGCTTTCGCGGGGTGCGCTTATATCGCGATATGCAGATGTTGCCCACCTCCAGACGCAACTTTACGCCGATCGTCCAGGGGATTGCGCAAAGCAATGCCCTGGTCACTATTGAGCAAAATGGCTTTGTCATTTATCAGAAAGAGGTGCCGCCCGGTCCCTTTGCCATCGCTGATTTACAGATGGCCGGCGGCGGGGCCGATCTTGACGTGAGCATCAGAGAAGCAGACGGGACGGTCACCAGCTATCTGGTTCCCTTTTCTTCCGTTCCCAATATGCTGCAGGCAGGCGTCTCGAAATACGATCTTGCTGCCGGACGCAGCCATATTGAGGGGGCCGATCGGCAGGCTGATTTTATCCAGGGGACCTATCAGTATGGTCTGAACAATCTGCTGACGCTGTATGGTGGTTCGATGCTGTCGAATCACTATTCGGCTTTTACCCTCGGGACGGGCTGGAATACCTGGCTCGGCGCTATTTCCGTCGATGCCACCCAGTCGCACAGCGAGCAGGATAACGGCACCTATGATGGACAAAGCTATCAGGTGGCTTACAGTAAATTCCTCACCCCAACCCAGACCCGTTTTGGCCTCGCGGCCTACCGCTATTCCAGCCGCGATTACCGCACCTTTAACGATCACGTGTGGGCGAAGAACAGAACCCACTATCACCGCGACGAAAATGATGTCTACGATATTGCCGATTATTATCAATATGATTTCGGCAGGAAAAATTCCCTGTCGGCCAGTTTGAGTCAGGCGCTTCCGGCGGGCTATGGCGCGATTTCCCTGAGCGCCCTGTGGCGCGACTACTGGGGAAAAAGCGGCAGCAATAAAGATTATCAGCTCGGCTACTCGAATACCTGGCAGCGGCTGACCTATACGCTATCGGCCAGCCAAACCTATGACGAATATCATCACCAGGATAAGCGATTTAATCTTTATTTCTCCATTCCGTTCAGTTGGGGGGACGACCTGACCGCGCCGCGCCGTCGGTTGAATCTGTCTAACTCCACCACCTTCGATAACAGTGGCTTTGCATCCAATAACACCGGACTGAACGGCATTGCCGGCTCCCGCGATCAGTTCAGCTACGGCGTTAATCTCAGTCATCAGCAGCAAAATAATGAAACCGCTGCCGGGGCCAACCTTACCTGGAATGCCCCGCTGGCCACACTGAGCGGAAGTTACAGCCAGTCGTCAAACTACACCCAGGCCAGCGGAAGCCTGTCCGGGGGCATGGTGCTCTGGTCCGGGGGCGTGAACCTGGCGAATCGGTTATCAGACACCTTCGCGATTTTGCAGGCGCCGGGGCTGGAGGGGGCTTATGTCAATGGTCAGAAATACCGCACCACCAACGGGAAAGGGATCGTGCTCTACGACAACCTCACGCCGTTCCGTGAAAACGCCCTGATGCTGGATGTGTCGGATTCCCACAGTACGACGGAACTGAAAGGCAACCGGAAAATGGTGGCTCTGTATCGGGGGGCTGTGGTGGTCAGCCACTTTGATACCGACCAGCGTAAGCCGTGGTTGATTCATGCCCGACAAGCCGCGGGTGAGCCGCTGCCGTTTGGTTATGAAATCGAGGATAACCGGGGGCAGAATGTCGGGGTCGTGGGCCAGGGCAGCTTATTATACATCCGCACGGATACTGTTCCGTCGACGCTGAAAGTGGCTGTTGATAAAGCAAATAATCAGTACTGCACGATCACCTTTAAACAAACCATTGATGAAGAGCAGACCTATGTCTGCCGGTAAAGGAATATTACGATGAGATGGCTACTGTTTCTGCTATTCACCTTCAGTACCTTTGGCGCCTGGGCGGGGAACTGCGACCTGAACACCAGTCATATCCAGAAAGGGATTGAGGGGTACGGTACCTATATTTTCAAACCCGTCACCCTCTCCGGTACTCTGGCGTTACGCGAAGGCACCTTTACCAATGATGACTGGCTGTTTGTTTGTCAGTCATTACAGAACGTCGTGATTACCCTGACAGGAGAAGCGCAGCACAGCACCGAGTATAATTTCCTGGTGGGCCACGAAAAATATAAAATTAAATTCGACCTGTCGCCGCATAATATTTCCGGCACCGATTTGACCGAAAAAATTCACTATAAATTGTCTGACATTTTTAATGATACCGCCTCGATTAGCTATGCCATCAGTAAGGGAGAGGTCGCAGGCAGGCCGGTGATCACCCCCGGTCAGCCCTTTACGGTAAGTTATAAACTCAATCTAAGATATTGTCAGAATAAGGATAAAGAGTGCACCGATATCCCCATTACCTATATTTATCATATCATTTTGCAAATCAACGTGATGACCTGTGGTTTTGAGAATCCGACGACGGAAATCAACATGGGTGAATATAATTTCATCGATATTAAACAGGGAACCGTAGCGTACCGCCCGGAGGTGATCTATATCGACTGCCGCCAGGGAGAGTCCGGTGTACTGGAACTGACGCCGGGCAAGATTGAGTACTCGTTCAGGAGCGCATCGGGACTGAAAAACGGCCAGGTGTTAGCCAACGATGAGGAATTATCTGCCACCGGCGCCGGTGAGGTCGGGTTCCATATTCAGGATGCCAGCGGGGCGGATATCCAGTATGACAATGGCTACCTGTACGAAACGCCTCAGGAAGCCGTGCACGGCAAAAACCCAATTACCCTTAATATCAAGCCAATGAAGTATGGCGAGAATATACGTACCGGGGAGATGAAAAGCCGGGTCATCATCGTGGTCAACAATAACTAACCCCGCTTTGCCTGTCGACGCCAGCCCAGGCTAATGTTATCTCTATCTGTCAGGGGGCATACCGCTTCCCCTGGCCGACAGGGCAGGCAAACGGTTCGCCGCCCGGTGAGATAAACTCTTTACGCAATGGCATAATGATGAATACTCCGATTGCGCAGCGCGACTGGCGCCTGCTGGCGGCCGGGAGCGGCGGGCTCCTTCTGCTGGTGGCCGGCATCATGTTGCACAGCCACTGGGGCGATTTTCTCCAGTGGTGCCTCGCCACCCAAATAACCTTACATCGCTATCTGGTGATGTATCTTTTACTGCTGAATAATCACCAGTACAGCGGCGGCGTCTGGCTGTTAGTGGGCGCCTTTCTCTACGGCGTGCTGCACGCCATCGGGCCGGGTCACGGCAAGTTTATCGTCACGACTTACCTGAGCACCAATCCGGAGAGCCTGATGGCGGCGCGGGTGGTGCCCTTTCTCGGCAGCCTGTTGCAGGGCGTCAGCGCCATCCTCTTTGTCTTTATTCTCGCGGTAGGACTGAATCTGGCCGCCGGCGATCTCAGCGCCAGCCGCTGGTACGTTGAGAAGATCAGCGCCCTGACCATCGGCGCCTTTGGAATTTACATTATCTTTCGCGCGCTGCAGAACCTGGGGCCGGGCAAGAGAGTGATTCGCGCCATGACGCCGGTGCATCAGCATGATGCCTCGTGCGGCTGCGGGCACCACGGCGTGGGGCACAACCTGCACGGCGCCGACTGGAAAACACGCCTTGGCGTGGTGCTGGCCATCGGCGCCCGCCCCTGCAGCGGGGCAATCATGATCTTGCTGTTCGCCAACGCGCTGGGGATTGTCAGCTGGGGCATCGCCGCGGTGATGACCATGGCGCTGGGCACCGGACTTTCGATCCTCGGTCTGTCACTGACGGTGCACTATGCCCGTCACCGTATGGCCAACAGGCTGACGGTGGGGAGTCGTCCGCGGCCCTGGCTGGTGCCGCTGGTGAAGATCCTCGGCGGGCTGGCGCTGATCCTCTTTGCCGCCGGGTTGTTTTTCACCGTGGTGCCGATCAGCGCCAACGGCGACTTTATCGCCGCCGGCTGTTAACGACTTTCCAGCAGGTGCATCAATACCCGCAGCGCCTGATCCAGTTGCAGGCGTTCGCTGTCACTGAGTCCTGCCAGCAGCTGCCGTTCATTATCGACATGCGTTTCCACCGCCTCATCGATCCGCTCACGCCCGACAGGAGTCAGGGCGACCAGCATACTGCGGGCATCCTCCGGGTTCGGCAGGCGGGTAATAAATCCGCGTTTCTCCAGCGCCTTCAGGCGATGAGTCATGGTGCCGGAGGTGATCATCAGCGTGGAGAAGAGCTGGGTCGGCGAAAGAGTGAAAGGGGGGCCGGCGCGGCGCAGCGTCGCCAGCATATCAAACTCCCAGCGCACCAGATCGTGGCGCGTAAAGGCCACTTCCACCTGCGGCTCCAGCAGCATGGCGCATCGTTTCAGGCGGCCTATCGGTCCCATTGGGCTGCAGTCCAGATCCGGTCGCTCCCGCTGCCACTGGGCGAGAATGCGATCCACGGCGTCGATCGCGGGTGATTTGTCCATCAGTGCTCACTTGTCTTGATATCAAGATACTTGTCGGTACATACTTCAGTCACCAATTTAGCTTGAAGTGAAGATAAAATCATGGCTTTTCTCTCACGTAGTCTGATGATCGACTTACTGCTCACCGCGCTGGCGCCCGCTATCTGGGGGACGACCTATATCGTCACCTCCCAGTTCCTTCCTCCCGATCGGCCATTTATCGCTGCGCTGCTGAGGGTGTTGCCGGCAGGCATCGCCCTGCTGATCTGGAGCCGTCGTTTCCCGCAGCGCGGCGAGTGGGCAAAGCTTATCGTTACCGGCATTTTAAATATCGGCGCTTTCCAGGCGCTGCTGTTTATCGCTGCCTATCGCTTACCCGGTGGACTGGCGGCGGTGATTGGCGCGATCCAGCCGCTGCTGGTGATGCTCCTCGCCTGGTGCGTTGATCGGCAGCGCTCGCCCTGGCTGGCGGTGTTCTCCGCCATCGCCGGTATACTCGGTATGGCCATGCTGCTGCTGTCGCCGCACACCGTCCTCGACCCGCTGGGGATCGGCGCGGCGTTTCTCGGCGCGATCAGTATGGCGCTGGGCACCTGGCTCTCCCGCCGCTGGGCGCTCTCCTTGCCGATTGTCGCGTTGACCGGCTGGCAGCTGGCGATTGGGGGAGTGGTGCTGGCCCCGGTGGCGCTGATCGTTGACCCCCCTCTGCATCAGGTGACAGCGCTGCAGGTCGCAGGCTATCTGTGGCTGTGCGTCGCGGGCGCCATGCTGGCCTATGGCCTGTGGTTCCGGGGGATTGGCCGCCTCTCGCCGGTGGCGGTGTCGGCGATGAGTCTGCTGAGCCCGGTGACCGCCGTGGTGCTGGGATGGATTTTCCTTGGACAAAAGATCCAGGGGATGGCGCTGGTGGGGTTGATCGTGGTGCTGGCGAGCGTGCTGTCTATCCAGCGCGCGCTGGCGCGCCAGGCGGCGGGAGCAAAAACGAAAAAAGCCCCATAACGGGGCTCGACATTGCTGCGTGCGGGGGGGGCGGCGGGAGCCAGACCAGCCACCCGCAGGCGGCCTGTCCGGCAGCTCCCTCTGCAACCATTCGCTTATTTAGACAGCTCGGCGGTCATATGGACCTGGTTGCCGGTGTACGCTTCGGTGATGTGGTAGGAAGCGCCTTGTTCTTTCGCAATGGTCGCGATTTTCGCTTCTGCGCTGTCCAGGGTGTCGGCAGTCACGCTCACCGGATGCGCGAAGCTAGCAAAAGAAACCAGGGAGAGCATACCGGCAGCGGCGAGTAATTTTACGTTTTTCATGGTGTTTGTCCTTTTAACTTTTATGGTGGAAAGCGTGTTTGCTTTCGATGGACTTATAATAAGCCTGCTAACTATAACGTGCGTTGCAAAAAGTGCGATTTAGATCACATTTTTATGGCGGTTTGATGGCGGAAATATGATTGTTTATCGATTTTTTAATTTAAAAACAATGGATTAATGATTTGTTTCTGGAAGGGGATATCACATGGGCTGCCCTTGTTCAGGGAGAGGAATGCGCCTCATTCATGCTTTCATCATTCGTTGTATGAATGGTGTGGTGCTGTTTTCACCACCGCAAAGGCAGATTCAGACTTATCGCGATGGCCTTCCGAGGGCTTTTTCTGCATGCTGTTGCGGTCACTTTCTCTCGCACTGGCGTTAGGCTTGCTGCGCTGTAAACAACCACCCTCTCGTTTTCATCTATCAATGACTGTTTATTAATAGTTGATGGTTATCTGTTATATAACTTAATGAAACGTGAACAAATGTATATTTGTCGGCGAATAAATAGCATTCTTTGACGCCGATAGCACCAGCGAACTGATATTTTTAAGTTCGTTACCTGACGCCTTAAATATTGCGGCTCCCGGTCAGTCGAAGATTCTATTAGCAGTGGCATAAATCAGCATCGCCTGATGTTTCTGGTTCTATGCGAATTCACAGTGTGCTCATTGATTCGTAATTCACTCTGACAAGGAAATGGCAATGAAAAAGGTTCTTCTCTCTGCAGCAATGGCAACCGCGTTTTTTGGTATGACTGCTGCCCATGCAGCTGATACCAATGTTGGCGGCGGCCAGGTTAATTTCTTCGGTAAAGTTACCGATGTATCCTGTACTGTTTCTGTTAACGGCCAGGGCAGCGATGCGAACGTTTACCTGTCTCCGGTAACCCTGACTGAAGTTAAAGCGGCAGCAGCGGATACTTATCTGAAACCGAAATCTTTCACCATTGACGTCTCTAACTGCCAGGCTGCTGACGGCACCAAACAGGATGACGTAACCAAACTGGGCGTGAACTGGACCGGCGGTAACCTGCTGGCTGGCGCAACCAGCAAACAGCAGGGTTACCTGGCGAACACCGAAGCTTCCGGTGCCCAGAACATCCAGCTGGTGCTGTCTACTGACAACGCCACCGCGCTGACCAACAAAATCATCCCGGGTGACAGCACTCAGCCGAAAGCAAAAGGCGATGCTGCTGCTGTAGCCGATGGCGCGCGCTTCACCTACTACGTTGGTTATGCGACCAGCGCACCGACCACAGTAACTACCGGTGTGGTCAACAGCTACGCGACTTACGAAATTACCTATCAGTAATTCCGCCAGAAAATAAAACTGCCCCGCTCCGGGGCAGTTAATAACAATAATAAAGCGGCGATGTCCGCCGCTTGTATTTTTATTCTGAGGTCAGCATGAAGCGTATTGCCCTTTTTTTCTGTTTCATTTTTAGTTTTGCGGCCCATGCCAACAACATTATTGTTAACGGTACCCGCTTTATTTATCCAGGAAATGAAAAAGAAATAACGGTACAGCTTTCAAATAACGCCGACCGTCCGGCACTGGCGCAGGCCTGGCTGGATAATGGCGATGCCGATGCCACACCGGATACCATTACCACCCCGTTTATTATCACCCCGCCGATCTCGCGCGTTGACGCCAAAAGTGGCCAGACGCTGCGTATTAAGCTCGGCAGCAGCGCCGGTCTGGCGAAAGATAAAGAGACACTGTGGTGGCTGAATCTGCTGGAAATTCCACCGGTAGTGGCCAATCAGAAAAATGAAGGCCAGAACGTGCTGCAGCTGGCGATCCGTTCCCGCTTTAAATTTATTTACCGCCCTGCCGGACTGGGCAACCGCGATGCGGCGGCCGAGAAGCTGACGCTGACTGCCAACGGCAGCAGTCTCGCCATCAATAACCCGACGCCGTTCTACATTACCGTCAGCCGTATTTCCCGCGACGGCGGTAAAGCCCTGAACAGCAAAACCGTGATGCTGGCGCCGCAGTCCAGCCAGACGGTAGCACTCTCCTCCGCCGTCAACCGCGGCGAAACCCTGACCGTTAACAACATTAATGACTATGGCGCCGATGTCGCAGTGAAAGTGGCCGTTAAATAAGGGAAAAGCTAATGAAGCAGAGGTCATTCTGCCCGGGAAGATTAAGCACCGCGATAGCCATCGCGCTGTGCTGCTTTCCGCCATTTTCCAGCGGACAGGAAAACCCGGGAACGGTATATCAATTTAACGACGGCTTTATTGTCGGTAGCCGCGAGAAGGTCGATCTGTCTCGCTTTTCGACCAGCGCGATTACCGAAGGCACTTACTCCCTTGACGTCTACACCAACGACGAGTGGAAAGGGCGCTACGACCTGCGCATCGCGCGCGACAAAGACGGTAACCTTGGCGTTTGCTACACCAAAGCGATGCTGACGCAGTACGGCATCGCGGCGGAAAAGCTTAACCCAAAGCTCAGCGAACAGGAGGGGTACTGTGGTAGCCTCAAATCCTGGCGTAACGAAGAAAACGTCAAAGACAACCTGGTCCAGTCCTCCCTGCGGTTGAACATTTCGGTGCCGCAGATCTATGAAGATCAACGTCTGAAAAACTATGTCAGCCCGGAGTTCTGGGACAAAGGCATTACTGCGCTCAATTTGGGCTGGATGGCCAACGCCTGGAACAGCCACACCTCTTCGGTCGGCGGCTCGGATAACAGCAGCGCCTATCTTGGCGTCAACGCCGGCCTGTCGTGGGACGGCTGGCTGCTGAAGCACATCGGCAACCTGAACTGGCAACAGCAGCAGGGTAAAGCGCACTGGAACAGCAACCAGACCTATCTCCAGCGCCCCATTCCGCAGCTCAACTCCATCGTCAGCGGCGGGCAGATTTTTACCAATGGTGAATTTTTCGACACCATCGGTCTGCGTGGGGTCAACCTTTCCACCGATGACAATATGTTCCCGGATGGCATGCGCTCGTATGCCCCGGAAATTCGCGGCGTGGCGCAGAGCAACGCCCTCGTCACCGTGCGCCAGGGCAGCAACATTATCTATCAGACCACCGTTCCGCCCGGGCCGTTTACCCTGCAGGATGTCTATCCTTCCGGCTATGGCAGCGACCTTGAGGTCTCGGTGAAAGAGGCGGATGGCTCGGTGGAAGTGTTTAGCGTGCCTTACGCTTCCGTCGCCCAACTGTTGCGCCCGGGAATGACCCGCTACGCGCTCTCCGTCGGTAAAGTGGACGACAGTTCTCTGCGTAACAAGCCGATGCTCTATCAGGCCACCTGGCAGCACGGTATCAACAACCTGCTGACCGGCTATACCGGGGTCACGGGTTTCGACGACTATCAGGCCTTCCTGGTGGGGACCGGGATGAACACCGGCATCGGCGCGCTCTCCTTTGACGTGACCCATTCGCGGCTGAAGAGTGATACCCATGATGATTCGGGGCAGAGCTATCGCGCCACCTTTAACCGCATGTTTACCGATACCCAGACCAGCATCGTGCTGGCGGCGTATCGTTACTCGACGAAAGGTTATTACAACCTCAACGACGCGCTGTATGCCGTCGATCAGGAAAAAAACAGCCGCAGCAACTACACCCTGTGGCGGCAGAAAAACGGCATGACCTTCACCGTGAACCAGAACCTGCCGGACGGCTGGGGCGGGTTTTATCTGAGCGGTCGTATCTCCGACTACTGGAACCGCTCCGGGACCGAGAAGCAGTATCAGGTCAGCTACAACAACTCATTTGGTCGTCTCTCCTGGTCGGCGAGCGCGCAGCGCGTTTACACGCCAGACAGCTCCGGTCATCGCCGCGACGATCGCATTTCACTTAACTTCAGCTACCCGCTGTGGTTTGGCGATAACCGCACTGCCAACCTGACGTCGAACACCTCGTTCAACAACTCGCGCTTTGCCAGCTCGCAGATTGGTATCAACGGTTCGCTGGACAGTGAAAACAACCTTAACTACGGCGTGTCGACCACCACGGCCACCGGCGGCCAGCACGACGTGGCGCTCAACGGCAGCTACCGTACGCCATGGACCACGCTCAACGGCAGCTACAGCCAGGGCGAAGGCTATCGTCAGAGCGGCCTGGGCGCCAGCGGGACGATGATCGCCCATAGCGGCGGCGTGGTGCTCTCGCCGGAAAGCGGCTCGACGATGGCGCTGATTGAAGCCAAAGACGCTGCCGGCGCCATGCTCCCGGGGTCGCCGGGCACCCGTGTGGACAGCAATGGTTACGCCATCCTGCCGTATCTGCGCCCGTACCGGATTAACGCCGTCGAGATCGACCCGAAAGGTAGCCTTGACGATGTCGCCTTCGATCGCACCGTGGCGCAGGTTGTGCCGTGGGAAGGCAGCGTGGTTAAGGTGGCGTTCGGCACCACGGTGCAGAACAACCTCACGCTGCAGGTGCGCCAGGCGAACCATGAGCCGCTGCCGTTTGCGGCGAGTATTTTCTCTCCTGATGGTAAGGAGATCGGCGTTGTCGGCCAGGGCAGCATGATGTTTATCAGCGATGCGAATGCCAAACGCGCGATTGTGAAGTGGAGCGGCGGGCAGTGTTCGGTGGATCTGGGACCGCAAACAACAAAGGATAGCGTATGTCGCTGAGGAAATTACTAACGCTTTTTATCGTCTTAATGGCGCTGGGAACCACCTCGTCCTGGGCCGTCTGTACGCGCCTTTCTTCGCCAACGGTGATGCTGGACATGGTGGTGGGCAGGGTGGTGGTGCCTCCGGATCTGCCGGTGGGGTCGGTGATCCTCACCCGCGACTGGACGATGAGCGCCCCCGGCGGCGCGAGCTATCGCTGTACCTCCGGCACCAACCGCTTCGCGGCAAAGATTGTTGCGCCAGGGGCCACGGACCTCGGGAATAAAATCTATTCCACCAACGTGCCGGGTATCGGCATGCGTTTCAGCCGCGGCGGCGCGACAGTCAATATCGTCTATCCCGACGTCTTTTCGTCTCGGGTATCGGGTACCACCAACTATTCGCTGGAGGGATCGCGCTTTACCCTGGAGATAATCAAAACCGCGGCAACCACCGGCAGCGGCACCCTGGCAACAGGGAAATACACCTCCTATGACTGGGAGAGCGGCGGCAACCCGATCCTCGAAACCTATCTGAGCGCCAACGCCATCACCGTGGTCTCGCCCTCCTGTACGGTGATGAGCGGGAAGAATATGAATGTCGATGTGGGCTCCATCCGGCGCAGTGACCTGAAAGGGGTGGGCACTACCGCGGGCGGGAAAGATTTTAATATCGATCTGCAGTGCAGCGGCGGCCTGAGCGAAACCGGGTATGCCAACATCAGCACCTCGTTTTCCGGAACGTTGGCTACCAGCACGACGGCGACTATGGGCGCGTTGCTCAATGAAAAGGCCGGTAGCGGTATGGCAAAAGGCGTCGGTATTCAGGTACTGAAGGATGGATCGCCGCTGCAGTTTAATAAGAAATACACCGTTGGCCGCTTGAATAATCAGGAGATCCGCTACATCACCATACCGCTGCACGCGCGCTTTTATCAGTATGGCCCGACGACCAGCACCGGCGAGGTGGAGTCGCATATGATCTTTAACCTGACGTACGATTAATACGGGAGGGGGAATGAAGGGATTGCCGAAACACACTATCGCGTGGCTGCTATTCTGCGGCAGCCTCGCCGCCCCCTCGGCGTGGGGTTTCGAGACTAATTATGACCGCGGACGGGTCGAATTTGCCGGGCGGGTGACGGATATCTCCTGCAGCGTCGCGCTGAATGGCGGTCAGCATGCCGGCAATGGCAACGTCTGGCTGGCGCCGGTCAGTCTGGCGGAAGTACACGATCGCGGGGCCGGGGCGTTTATGAAGCCGCAGCCATTTACCCTGGCGCTGTCAAACTGTCAGTTGCGCCATGACGGTGGGGCCGCCTCGCAGGACGAAGTGCGACGGGTCAGCGTTCGCTGGATTGACGGTTTTTTACTGACGGCGGTCGGGAATGAGAATGCGGGCTATCTGGCCAATACCTTGCCAGATGGGGCGCAGAATATTTATCTGGCGTTGTCGACCAATGATAATAATACGCTGGATAAAAGTAATAAAATTGTCCCGGCGGACCCGCAGCAAAATCAGGTGCATTTGCAGGAAAACGCGGTCAGCGGTGGGCTGTTCACCTATTACGTGGGCTACGTTTCGCCAACGCCAAAAAGCGCCACCAGTGGGCCGATTACCAGTTGGGCAACGTGGGAATTAGTTTATAATTAAGCAATGCAAAAAAGCCGGAGAATCCCCGGCTTTTTTTATCGGGTAATATCGTCAGCAACCAGTTGTTCAATACTGACTTCCTGCCAGTAATGGCCCTGAATGGCAAACCATTCCATTCCCTGCAACCATTTTTTATGGTCTTCGCTTTCCACCCCCTCAATAATCACGTTGTGATGATTGCGGGATAAAAAGGTCACCAGGGCATCCATTAACTGGCGGCCTGACTCTTTGCGCATCAGATGCCAGAAAAAATCTTTATCAATTTTGACATAGTCAAAATGATACCCTCTGATGGCGTTAATCCCCGCATAGCCTGAGCCGAAGTCATCGAGCCACAGCGAGGTATCTTGCGGGTTTTGCCAGGCGGCCAGGGAATTATTGAGAAGGTTCTCGGCGTTTTCGGTCACTTCGAAATGGACGCAGGCGAGTGCGGCAATTTTATCTTTTATTTCCTTATGACGCAGCAGATTCAGGATATGGTCATCGACGTTAATGGTGGCGGAAATGTTGTTGCGTAAAAACCAATCTTTATGTTTTTCAATCAATGCCAGTTGCTCGAGAAAAATACGCTCACGAACCGCCGCGGTAGCATGACGAAAAAAATACTCAGGAGAGACGGTAAGATTATCGAAGCGGCTCAGGCATTCAACCGCGACTAAGGTACCTTGTGGGGAAAACATTTTCTGAAAGACGTAGCGTACAGCGATATCATTACGAGATAAAATGTTGTCTTCGGTTATTTTAGTGTTCATTATCCCTCATCACGAGGTTAGTCAGACAATAGGCAGAGGATACACTAATTATAGGCTACCTGATGGTTAATGGGAATGGCAGGAAATGTAAATCAACAGCGAATAAGTACGCTTTATCCGCTATTGATTTACTGGAGCATAATTTAACATTGATGGAGTGCGGCAATACGCTGGTTCATGGCGCGGGAATTATCAATGCCCAGCTTTTGCATGATATGGATACGATGGCTGTGAACCGTTTTATGGGCAATGCCGAGCAGGGCGGCAATACGCTTGTTATTATTGTTGGCAATCAGCAGTTCGAGGATCTGGCACTCCCGTGGCGACAGCTGTTTGCGCAACCTTCGCGGTGGCAGTTCGCTGGCACCCTCTGCGCGCTTGACGATAGAGGAAAAAAGAGATAATGGAGATTTTTCGCTAATAATCATGGCATTATCAATAGTTATCAACTCTCTGCACAGGGCGACAATGTCGCTTTTCACCACCAGTACCGGCTGTTGGCAGCGCTGCAGAGAAAGGCGAAGCGCGTTCAGCAGGTCGACGATTCTGATGGCAGAAATATCCTTATTAATTAAATTGAAAATAACTGTCTGAGCCAGTGGTAGATGTCTCTCATGGATAACGTCGCCATAACCAAGACGGGTGATATTTTCATGGCTATCAATAAGGTAGTGATAGATTGAGTGACCAATGAGATTATCATTGGTGTACAGCAATATACTGTCCAAGGGTATCAGATTCTCTTTTTGCGCTTGGCTTCTAAGATCAGGTCCAGCAGTATCTTCTCTATTCTGCGCTGGTCATCGAGATGGCGGAACTTAAACTGGCAGGATATCTGATAGTAGCTTTCACTCTCTTCATTGGCGTCATCAAGGGTAATAACAATGACATTCTTTACCACCAGGTCAATGGTGATCTCACCATATTCCGCGAGCATCAGTACAGCATTTTTCAGTAAGGCGTTATGGCTGAGAAATTTCAGGTTCGGCGTCCTGGTCATCAATGCGCAACCGCCATCTGAAATGTCTTTGATGTCGAAAAGATAGTTTTCGCCATTTTTATGGCGACCGCGGCAATAAAAATCATGTTCGTGGCGTAAACGAAAACGGGGATCGCGGCGGCGCTGTACGACCTGCAGACATTCAGGCAAAGAAAAGGCGTAGCGGATACCTTTATCCACACCGCTATTGTCATGTTTTGTCAGGGGTGCATTAAACTCTATTTTCCCTGAATCACTATGCAGGAGAAAGCGAATTTTATGCCCCGGCGGGATTTTGCGGTGAGTCTGAATATGGAACTCGGCAAAATCCACACGTGTCAGTTGGGTTACGATACTCGTGTTGTTAAAAAATATTTCAATTTCAGTACGTTTGCGCAACTCCTCTCTGAAAATAGCAATAATTTCATACTTACTGGTCTTTATCGTTCCCTCTGTCATGTGCTTCCCTTGTAAATAGTTGTCGTGAGGCGTTTGATTTTTCTTATAGCAATAGCAACATTCTGATTGGGTTAATCAGATGTTTTTATGAGCGTTTGATGTTATTGGCTATCTTTGCAGCCAGATTGATATGTATAAACTTGGAATTCGATATTGTGTTTCCTGTAATCAAGAGTTTCAAATTTTGGTCATGACAAAAACGACAACGGCCTCCATGCTGGAGACCGGTCGAAGGATAAAAACAGTAGTTTGATTAACGGGGATAATGAGAAAACGATCGTCGATCACACCCCATTTGTAAGATCTATAGTGCCAGCAGTGTTGAGGTTTTTCCAGGCAAATATTAAGGATAGCTGTCGTTCCCCCCATTTCTCCCCACGGGTCAGGGGCGTGCGCGGGTGGCGATATTATCGAGGATGCGCAGGGCGTCGCCCGGCAGGGCCAGCTGCGCGGCGGCAATATTTTCCGCCAGGTGCGTGCGGGAAGACGTGCCGGGGATCAGCAGAATATTCGGCGAACGCTGAAGCAGCCAGGCCAGGGCGACCTGCATCGGCGTCGCCTCAAGCGAGGCCGCGACCTCGTTCAGCTCCTGCGCCTGGAGTGGCGTAAAACCACCCAACGGGAAGAAGGGCACCCACGCGATGTGCTGCGCGGCGAGCGTATCGACCAGCGCGTCGTCGGCGCGATGGGCAATGTTATAGAGGTTTTGCACGCAGACGATGGGCGTCATTTTCTGCGCATCCGCGACCTGTTTTGCCGTCACGTTGCTGAGGCCGATATGGCGGATCAATCCCCGCGCTTTGAGCTCCAGCAGGGTAGTGAGCGGCGCCTCCAGCGAGCCTTCCACCGGGCCGTGAGGGCTGAGCATACTGCGCAGGTTCACCACCTCCAGCACGTCGAGCCCCAGGTTACGCAAATTATCCTCGACGGCCTGGGTCAGTTCGGCAGGCGACATGGCCGGCAGCCAGTTGCCCTTCTCGTCGCGGCGGGCGCTAACCTTGGTGACAATACACAGGTCGTCAGGATAGGGATGGAGCGCTTTGCGGATCAATTGATTGGTCACATGCGGACCGTAAAAATCAGAGGTATCGATATGGTTTACCCCGGCCTCGACGGCAGCCTGCAGGACGCGCACCGCCTCCTCGGGATCTTTCGGCGGGCCGAAGACGCCGGGGCCGGCCAGCTGCATCGCGCCATAACCCAACCGATAAACCTGGCGATCGCCGAGCGTGCCGCGACCGGATAAGGTGACACTGGACATACGAACTCTCCTTACGGTGGCTAAGCCGTAAGTGTAATCCGCTCAGGGGAAAGGGAAGGGCGAGAATGTTGTCAGAATGTGCGGCAGCGGCTCAGGTAAGCCGCTGCCGCCAGAGGCGATTAGCCAAAGAACATCACTGAAACGCAGAGCAGGCCGACCACCAGCGTAATGGCGTTACCCACCGAGCGGTACGGTTTAAGCGCCGGAATAAGCCAGGTGGACAGCGTGGGCATGATAAACAGGATCATGGCGATAAGCGGCCCGCTGATAGCGTAGATCATCGAAATGGCATTCGGGTTGATAAAGCACACCGCAAAGGTGAAGGCGGAGACCAGCAGGATCGACATCGCCCGGTTGAAGGCGCGGCTCTTACGCACGCCGACCAGCCCCAGCGAACTCTTGACGATTTCACTGGCGCCTTCAATCACCCCGAAGTAGGTGCCAAGGAAGGATTTCGACATGGCGACCACGGCAACGATGATGCCGGTTACCGCCAGCCAGCCGGGCGCGCCCGGCACCATCGACAGGGCGGAAAGGATGGTCACCCCCTGATCGCGGGCGCTTTCAATATAGGTCGCCGGGATCGCCAGCAGACAGCTGAAGACGAAAAACAGCACGCTGGCGCAGATGATGGTGTAGGCCACCTTCATGATTTTTTTGCATTTACCCATGGCCAGGTCGCCATGTTTCTCCTGCTGGTCGATAGCAAAAGTAGAAATGATCGGCGTATGGCTAAAAGCGAAAACCATCACGGGAATGGAGATCCAGATCTGATGGAGCGTGTGCGTGCTGAACTGTATCTGGCTGGTGAGGTGCTCAGGATGCCAGTCGCGGATTAAATAGAGGGAGAGAAACAGGAAGCAGGCGATAAGCGGGAAGACCAGAAAGCCCATCACCTTGATGGTGACCTGCCGACCCATGAGAAAGATCAGGTTGAGGACCAGCACAACGCCCAGGCTCAGCAGCGCGCGCAGCGTGGGGGTCACCGGCGTACGATGCGCCACCTGCTCGGCCAGCGAGTTGGTGATGGCCACGGCATAGATGAGCACCACGACGAAGAAGGCGAGGAAATAGAGGCCGGTGATCAGGTTGCCGATTTTCTTACCATAGTAGTGATTGACTGCGCCGGTGATCCCGGTTCCCGGCGCGATATTGGCCGAGAGAATAAACTGGCTTAGCGCTTTGTGAGGCCAGTAGGTGAGCGGCCAGGCGACCAGCGCGGTGATGAACAGGACAATGGCGCCAGCCGAACCCAGCTGGATCGGTAGAAATAGCGTCCCAGCGCCTACTGCAGTGCCATATAAGGCAAAACTCCATAGAGTTTCTTCTTTAGACCAAATTTTAGACATTATGCGACTTTATCAACCGGTAAACCAAAAAAAAGGAGTGCAATTTACCATATTTATGGTTCGTCTGTTGCGATAGTTTTTGGTGATAAAGTCGCGGCGGATCGTGGAGGATCCGCCCGGGGTACTACCCGCGCGCCGGCTGGCGTGGGCGGCGGCGGATAACGCGCTCGCGCAGGGTGTCCCATGCCCAGTTAAACGCCATGGTGTAGGGCAGGAAGAAGAGCATGAAGCCGATCTCCAGCATAAACGCCTGCAAGAGCGATACGCCCAGCACGATCGCCACCATGGTGACGCCAATGATGATGAATCCGGTCTCAAAGCCCAGCGCGTGCAGCGCACGCACTTTCAGCTGGCGGGGAAAGCGGGAGACCGGCCACAGGCGATCGAACATCGCGTTATAGATGATGTTCCATACCATCGCCAGGGTAGCGAGCAGAATACTCAGCCCGCCCATCTCCACGACCGAGCGCTGCATCAGCCAGGCGGCGGTAGGGGCGAGGATCAGCGTCGCCAGTCCTTCGAAGGTGATGGCGTGGATAACGCGTTCCGTAAGCGTCTTGCGCTGATGAGGGATCTGTTGCATGGCGAGCGACCTCCAGTTTTAGCCTGAACAGGAAATTACCCGGCATTTTATGGAAAAATATGATAAACAAAAGATAGAAACCATCGATAAAGTAGATAGATTATGCGTTATTCCCCGGAAGCGTTAACCGCCTTTGTGGAGGCGGTTGACTGCGGATCGTTTTCCGCTGCCGCCCGTCGCCTGCGTAAAAGCCAGTCGACGATCAGTACCGCTATCGCCAACCTGGAGGCCGATCTCGGCGTGACCCTCTTTGACAGGGCAACGCGGCAGCCGACGCTGACGCCGCAGGGGGAGCAGGTGCTAAGCTATGTCAAAGCGATCCTCGCCGCCAGCGAGCGGTTGGATGAGCTGGCGGTGTCGCTCGCCGGTGAGACGGAACCGCGACTGACCTTCGTGCTCTCGGACACCCTGCACCCGGACGTGCTGGAAGATCTGCTGGTGCAGTTTGACCGCCGCTTTCCCCATACCGAGTTTGAGTGTTTGATTGGCGAAGACGAGGATGTGATCGATCTCCTGCAAAAAGCCCGCGCCCAGGTGGGGCTGATTGAGGCCAGAGATCGCTACCCGACCGACATCGGCAGCACCCGCCTGCCGCTGCAGACGGCGATGGGCATTTACGTGGCGCCTGACCATCCGCTGGCGGCGCAGGGCAAGGTCGTCTGGGATGAGCTGCGCAGCTGGCGTGAGCTGCGGTTGAGCACCTTTCTGGCCAGCGCCACCGAACCTGCCGCAGGTCAGGTCTGGTCGGCGCCAAACTACCTGCTGCTGCTCAGCATGGCAGTGCAGGGATTCGGCTGGTGCATTCTGCCCTGTGCGCTGGTGGCGGAGTTTGCGCCGCAGGGCGGGCTGGTGGCGCTTGATATTCCCG
Organism: Klebsiella sp. SWET4; assembly: GCF_024296565.1. Taxonomy (NCBI): domain Bacteria; kingdom Pseudomonadati; phylum Pseudomonadota; class Gammaproteobacteria; order Enterobacterales; family Enterobacteriaceae; genus Klebsiella; species Klebsiella sp. SWET4. The sequence continues at coordinate 389,508 of NZ_JANCOB010000002.1, forward strand.
GCTGGCCGCGGGCGATTTCGGTCGATCTGCTGTGGAATAAGAAAGCGCCGCCGGGGGCGGCCGGCAGCTGGCTGCGTGAGCATCTGCAGCGGCGTGAACGTTAATAAAAAGCGGTTTCTTTGTGATTGGCTTCACTTTTTTTAAACAATTACAAAGTTTTTTGATAACAATTATCTAGTATATCGCTGTTTCTTTGCGCAAAAGCATGGGCAGGGGTAGAGGATGAAGGATGTCGTGATCGTCGGGGCGCTGCGAACGCCGATTGGCTGCTTTCAGGGTGCCTTATCGCGCCATTCAGCCGTCGAGCTGGGGAGTGTGGTATTGAAAGCGCTGGTTGAGCAGACAGGGATCGATCCGCAGAGTGTGGATGAGGTGATCCTCGGCCAGGTGCTGACCGCCGGTACCGGGCAAAACCCCGCGCGGCAGTCCGCAATTCGCGGCGGGCTGCCTAACACTGTATCGGCCATTACCATAAACGACGTCTGCGGCTCCGGCCTGAAGGCTTTGCACCTCGCCACCCAGGCGATTCAGTGTGGGGAAGCGGATGTGGTGATCGCCGGCGGCCAGGAGAATATGAGCCGCGCTCCGCATGTACTCACCGACAGCCGCACCGGCGCCCAGTTGGGCAACAGCCAGCTGATTGACAGCCTGGTGCATGACGGACTGTGGGATGCCTTCAACGATTATCATATGGGCGTTACGGCGGAAAACCTCGCCCGGGAATACGGCATCAGCCGCGAGTTGCAGGACGCCTGGGCGCTCAGCTCACAGCATAAGGCGCGCAAGGCGATTGATTCCGGCCGCTTTCGCGACGAGATTGTCCCGGTTATTACCGAGCATAACGGCGCGGCGCGCACCGTGGATACCGATGAACAACCGCGGGTGGATGCCAGCGCGGAAGGGTTGGCCAGCCTGCAGCCTACCTTCGACCGCCTCGGGTCGGTGACCGCCGGCAACGCCTCCAGCATCAACGACGGCGCGGCGGCGGTGATGATGATGAGTGAAGCCAAAGCTCTTGAACTGGGGCTGCCGATCCTCGCGCGGATCCGCGCCTTCGCCAGCGTCGGGGTCGATCCGGCGCTGATGGGCATTGCCCCGGTGCACGCCACCCGTCGCTGTCTGGAGCGGGCCGGCTGGCGGCTGGACGACGTCGATCTGATCGAAGCCAATGAGGCCTTTGCCGCTCAGGCGATCTCGGTTGGCCGGGTACTGGAGTGGGATGAACGGCGGGTCAACGTCAACGGCGGCGCTATCGCCCTCGGTCACCCCATCGGCGCCTCCGGCTGCCGGATCCTGGTATCGCTGGTGCATGAAATGATCAAGCGTGATGCCCGTAAAGGGCTGGCGACGCTGTGCATCGGCGGCGGTCAGGGCGTGGCGCTGGCGGTAGAGCGCGCCTGACGCTCTGTCTCGATCTACATGGCCTCCTGCGGGAGGCCTTTTTTATGCGCCGCGCTTTGCCGAACCCTGCTTTTTCTCGCGTATTTCACTTCCCCCCTGGCGAATTTATTGAGCTCCGTCACGTCTTGTTGTGCCACATTTTTTGAAACAAATAACTACGATCCTGGTCACTAAAACTAAGGTGCTTAAAAAATAAAATAACGTTTCATAAAAACGAAATGACATTTTATTTATTATAAGGGGTACCCTATGTTAAAACGATCTCTGGTTCTGGCCGCCCTCTGTGGTATGTCTTTTGCGGCGACTGCGGTAACGATAGATTTACGTCATGAATTTATAGATGGCGGCAAGAGCGATAAAAGTAACGCCGACCGCGTCTCCGTTTCCCACCGTTTTGCCAACGGGCTAGGCTTTACCGTCGAGGCCAAATGGCGCTCGGGTGGCGACAACGGTTCGCAGCCCTATTCAGACGTGGTGGGTAATGGACATGAAGACACCATCAGCTGGCGCTGGAAAGCAACGTCGAACTTTTTCCTCACCCCCGGGTTTACCATTGAGAGCAACGACAGCCGCTCCATCTACAAGCCGCACCTCCACGTGCAATACAGCTTCGACAACGGCTTCTATGTCGCCGCTCGCTATCGCTATGAATACACCCGTTATCCGAACAACGCCGGTAAAGATGATGACAAAGTTAACCGCGGCGACGCGTGGGCCGGGTTTGCGCTTGGTGACTGGCGTACAGAGCTGAACTATGTCTATGCCCGCAGTTCCGAAGGGGTCAGCCGCAACGACAACAAACCCTACTCGCAGGAATATAACGTGAAGGTGGCTTATAAGCTGGATAACAACTGGTCACCGTATGGTGAAATTGGCAACGTCGGGGTGAACGACCGCAGCGATCGTCAGACCCGCTTCCGCGTTGGGGTAGCCTACTCGTTCTGACAGACCATTCAGCCCTCATCGTTTGTTTTCCCCGGCGCCGTCAGCCGGGGTTTTTTATGGGTGAAAGAGAAGGGACAAAAAAAGCCCTCCGCGAAGGAGGGCAAGGCCAGTGACAGAAAGACGTGTGGCGTGGATCAGGCGCTTAGCATTGGCGGATGCTCGGGTAATTTCGCGATATAGATGGCCGGTTTACCGTCTTTATCGGAGCTGAACAGAATGGCGCTGTCGTCCGGGGTAAACGAGGGGTGTGGGTGAGTCACCTGACGGCTGTTGGCCACCGTCGCCCACGAGGTATCATGACGTGCGACGCGGAAGTAGCGTTTTTGCGCCACGTTAAAGACATACAGATAAGGATCGTTATCAATGGAGTAGCCGCCGGTATCTTTGACATCCACCGGGGTCCCTGAGCCATCGCCCACCAGCAGCGTGCCGTCGAAATTGCTCATCAGATGCGAGCAGGCCGGCATCGTCATCAGGGCCTCGTTGACGCCGCTTTCGGGATCAAAGCGATAGATCGTCCGCCCCTGCTGACCTTTCAGATAGGAGACGTAGATCAGCGCCGAACCGTCCGGTACCCAGAATTCATGGGTGCAGCTTTCGCCCGGGGCATGCGTTTTCACTTTGCGGACGTGGCTGCCATCTTCATTGACCAGCCACATGCGGGCGTCCACCAGATCGTGCGGCCCTTCATGGCAGAAGGCGACGGTGTGGTCGTCGAAGGGACGATAGATTGGGTGTCCCAGCCAGATTTTTTCCTCATGGATCACCTGGCTCTCACCGCTGTGCAGATCGACGCGCAGCAGGCGGCAGTGTGGTCCTTTGTGAAAGAAGTCATGAAAAATCTGCCAGTCGTTGAGCGGCGTCCAGTCGCTTTTCGCAATCTCAATGCCCACCAGTTTGCTGCAATCGCTGTTTGCCACCCAGGTGCCGTAGCCGACCCAGTCATCGCTGACGCGATAAACTTCGCGCTCAACGAGGGTGGTCAGATTCACCTCCAGCAGGGTGCGGTCATTTTTCACGTAATAAAGCGACTTATCGTCCGGGGAGAGGAAGCCGCCGAAGGTGTTATCCCCGGCGCCTTCCGTCAGCTGGATGGCCTCGGCGCTGGCGATATTCAGCAGATAGTAGTTCCAGTGGCCGTCAAACTCGCCGGCGAACAGTAAATGGCTGCCATCGTTAAAAAAACACTTCTGATAGAAGTAGTTGCGATGACAGGTGACCTCCGGAGGGGTTAAGCGGGTAACTTCCGCTCCGGTATCCGGATCGTGGCTGACCTGATAATTCAGTTTGACCCGCATGCCTTTAGCCATGTAGTGCTCCTTTCTTTCCTGCGATGCCGCTGGACCAGAGGCGTGTCGCTGAGTGATGTGTTTTAAAAGATGAGTGTTAATTTATCAAAACATCGTTTCATTATTTGTGATGCTTCACGCAGTTCAGCGTAATTCCCGCATTTTCAGCGGCCTGTTGGCCTGTCTTCTGCCGTCTCTCCAGACAACCGATTGAATCATCAACCTTTTAAAATCGCTTCCGACCCGGCGCGTGCCGCCAGGTGCCTTCGCTTTTTCTTTTTTTGTAATCGCCATCATAAAAAATGAAACATCGTTTTAAATATTATTGAAAATGACAGGGGGCAGGGCTAAGATGGCACCCATCAGCAAAAACGGAACTCTGTTTTATTTTCATTATGGTGGGCTATGCCCGAGAGTTCACCCCACGCTCAGCTCCGCCATCGGCGTGGGCAGGGCCGAGAGAACCTTGCCTGCACGCAGCAGGCTCTGAACGATTAAGGAACACATTATGATTCTTGATGCATTCTCCCTGCAGGGAAAAGTAGCCGTCGTGAGCGGATGCGATACCGGTTTAGGTCAGGGAATGGCCCTCGGGCTAGCGGAAGCAGGATGCGATATTGTTGGTATCAATATCGTCGAGCCAGTGGAAACCATCGAGCGGGTGACGGCGCTGGGACGCCGCTTTCTCAGCCTGACCGCCGACCTGCGCCAGATCGACGGTATCCCCCAGCTGCTGGAGCGTGCGGTGGCGGAGTTCGGCCATATTGATATTCTGGTCAATAACGCCGGGCTGATCCGCCGCGAGGACGCGCTGGCGTTCAGCGAAAAGGACTGGGACGACGTCATGAACCTGAACATCAAGAGCGTATTTTTCATGTCCCAGGCGGCGGCGAAGCACTTTATCGCCCAGGGCAGCGGCGGGAAGATCATTAACATCGCCTCCATGCTGTCTTTCCAGGGCGGGATCCGCGTGCCATCGTATACGGCGTCCAAAAGCGCGGTGATGGGCGTGACCCGCCTGCTGGCGAACGAATGGGCCAAACACAATATCAACGTCAACGCCATCGCTCCGGGGTATATGGCGACCAATAACACCCAGCAGCTGCGCGCTGACGAACAGCGTAGCAGCGAAATTCTCGACCGCATTCCCGCCGGGCGCTGGGGCCTGCCGGCCGATCTGATGGGGCCGGTGGTATTCCTTGCCTCCCCAGCTTCCGATTACATCAATGGCTACACGGTGGCGGTGGACGGCGGCTGGCTGGCGCGCTAACCCCCTCCGCGACGGCCGGGGCGGTGAGTATCGCACCGGCCGAGTGAGCAATTATTGTCCATATCAATAAGTGATAATCGTCCATATTCTATATCGCCTGATTAATGTTACTGCCCTGTATGGACAGGGTTATTCACTATGACAAACGCATTTTTTGTTCCTTAGAAAGTTTAATGTCCATCACAAAACCTCTCCTGCCAGCAAAATAGTCCATATCTTTGGCTTATCCAGCCTGACAAACTCCTCCGCCAGTCACGTACTTTCGTCCTATGTCTTTCTCTGTGTGGCAGGAATAAAAATGACTTCAATCAGTAACGACTCTGCATTAACGCCGCGGACACAACGTGACACCCGGCGGATGAACTGGTTTGTTTCTATCGCTGCGGCGGTAGCGGGGTTGCTCTTTGGCCTGGATATCGGCGTGATATCCGGGGCGCTGCCCTTTATTACCGACCACTTCACCTTATCCAGCCAGCTTCAGGAGTGGGTGGTCAGCAGTATGATGTTGGGGGCGGCGATCGGTGCGCTGTTTAACGGCTGGCTGTCGTTCCGCCTCGGCCGTAAATACAGCCTGATGGCGGGGGCTGTGCTCTTTGTTGCCGGCTCTATCGGCTCCGCTTTTGCCGCCAGCGTGGAGGTGCTGCTGATAGCCCGCGTGGTGTTGGGGGTGGCCGTCGGGATCGCTTCCTATACCGCGCCGTTGTACCTCTCCGAGATGGCCAGTGAGAACGTGCGCGGGAAAATGATCAGTATGTACCAGCTGATGGTGACCCTCGGCATTGTGCTGGCGTTTCTTTCCGATACCGCCTTTAGCTACAGCGGTAACTGGCGCGCCATGTTAGGCGTGCTGGCGCTGCCGGCGGTGATCCTGATTATTCTGGTCGTCTTTTTGCCGAACAGCCCGCGCTGGCTGGCGGAGAAAGGACGCCATATCGAAGCGGAAGAGGTGCTGCGGATGCTGCGCGATACCTCGGAAAAGGCGCGCGACGAGCTTAACGAGATCCGTGAGAGCCTGAAGCTGAAGCAGGGCGGCTGGGCGTTGTTTAAGGTCAATCGTAACGTGCGCCGGGCGGTGTTCCTTGGCATGCTGCTGCAGGCGATGCAGCAGTTCACCGGCATGAACATCATCATGTACTACGCGCCGCGTATCTTTAAAATGGCGGGCTTTACCACTACCGAACAGCAGATGATCGCCACTCTGGTGGTGGGCCTGACCTTTATGTTTGCCACCTTTATTGCGGTGTTCACGGTGGATAAAGCGGGTCGTAAGCCGGCGCTAAAAATCGGCTTTAGCGTGATGGCGCTGGGCACCCTGGTGCTGGGTTACTGCCTGATGCAGTTCGACAATGGCACCGCCTCCAGCGGTCTCTCCTGGCTTTCCGTCGGCATGACCATGATGTGTATTGCCGGGTATGCGATGAGCGCGGCGCCGGTGGTGTGGATCCTCTGCTCCGAGATCCAGCCGCTGAAATGCCGCGACTTCGGTATCACCTGCTCGACCACCACCAACTGGGTGTCGAACATGATCATCGGCGCCACCTTCCTGACGCTGCTTGACGCGATTGGCGCCGCCGGCACCTTCTGGCTCTACACGGTGCTCAACGTGGCCTTTATCGGCGTCACCTTCTGGCTGATCCCGGAAACCAAGAATGTCACCCTCGAGCACATTGAGCGCAACCTGATGGCGGGCGAGAAGCTTCGCAACATCGGTAACCGTTAATGTGAGGCGCGCGGCAACCACGGGCTGGCGACTTTGCGCGTCTCCCGATGGTTGTCGCCGTGAATGATATGCAGGGCGCTCAGGCGCCCGATGTCGTAGTGCGGCAGCTGCACCGTGGAGAGCGGAGGCAGAAACAGATCGCCAATGCCCACCATATTGTCGTATCCCACCACCGCCACGTCCTGGGGAATGCGTAACCCCTGACCCAGCAGCGTCTGATAGACCATAAACGCGATGCGATCGTTGCCGCAGATCACCGAGTCAAAGCCAGGTTTACCCTCGCGGATATGCGCCAGCACCACCGCCGGGATATCGTGGTAATGCTCATCGCCCTGGCCCATATACGAATGGATCAGATGGTCCGGTTCGATACCCGCCTCCCGGCAGGCGCGCTCCAGCCCCTGGCGGCGGCGGATCGTCGCCAGCTGGCTGGCGGGTAAGTGCAGGCACAGCGGATGACGATAGCCAGCGGCAAGCAGGGCTTTCACCGCGTCGTACTGGCCCTGTTCATCGTCCGGGATATAGCTGGCCACCGGCTGGCTGAGGCTTTCGCAGTTGGCCAGCACGCAGGGCAGAGTCAGCAGTTTGTCCGGCAGCGGCACCTGGCGCAGCCCCATGGTGGTAAAGATAATGCCGTCCGGACGGTGGGAGAGGAGCAGGTCGACCACCGCTTCCGGACTATCGTCCGAAAACATGTTGACCACAAAGCTGTTCCAGCCGTGGGCGCGGGCGGTCTCTTCGATCGAGAGGGTGATCTCCACCGAAAAGGGCGTGGTGACGGTATCCAGCGCCAGCACGCCGATGGTGCTGGGGGTGGCGCGCGCCCCGCGGATCTTCTTCGCCGACAGGTCGGGGACGTAGTTGGTCTCGGCGATGGCGGCCTGCACGCGGGCCAGGGTCTCCGGCTTGAGCCGCTCCGGGGTGTTCAGCGCCCGCGAGACGGTCATCAGAGATACATTCGCCAGTTTTGCTACATCTTTCAGGGACGCCATTTTTTCCTCCGCCGTGGCTGCAGAGTACAGGCTATACAACTAAGTCGCTGATGTAAAAGAGTGAAACGATTTTCTGCTATCGCCGTCCTGAACGCTGCCGCGGTTAATATTTGATCGCGATCGCATCTTCATTATGTTAACGTTAACTTTTGTGATTAACATCATGTATCGCAGCGAATCCCCCTGCGTTTTGTTTTTTGTTAACGTTACCATAATTGCATTCCTCTAACACGAGAATGTCATGATGAAAGCGCATCACTCACACAGCTACCCGTTGCTCAGTGCCTTACTGTTTTTCTTTTTCGTGACCTGGTCGTCATCCGGCTCCTTGCTCTCTATCTGGCTTCACCAGGAGGTTGGGTTAAAGGCTGGCGATACCGGTATTATCTATGCCGTACTGTCGGTTTCCGCGCTGTTTGCGCAAGTTTGCTATGGCTTCATTCAGGACAAACTGGGGCTGCGCAAACATCTGCTCTGGTATATCACCGCGCTGCTGATCCTCTCCGGTCCGGCGTATCTGCTGTTCGGCCACCTGCTGAAGATTAACGTCCTGTTGGGCAGCATCTTCGGCGGGATCTACATCGGCCTGACCTTTAACGGCGGCATTGGCGTGCTGGAATCCTACACCGAGCGCGTGGCGCGTCAGAGCCAGTTTGAATTCGGCAGGGCACGGATGTGGGGCTCGCTCGGCTGGGCGGTGGCCACCTTCTTCGCCGGCCTGCTGTTTAATATCAATCCGCAGCTTAACTTCCTCGTCGCCAGTTGCTCAGGGCTGGTGTTCTTTATCCTGCTGGCGCGGCTGCGGGTCTCCTCGGCGCCGCATGCGATGCAGGAGGCGGTATCGGGCGGTAAGGTGACGCTGGAAGATGCGCTGCGCCTGCTGACGCTGCCTCGGTTCTGGGCGCTGGTCTTTTTCGTCATCGGCACCTGCATCTACGGCGTCTATGACCAGCAGTTCCCGGTCTATTTCTCATCGCAGTTCGCGACCCTGCAGGAAGGCAATGAGATGTATGGTTATCTCAACTCCTTCCAGGTGTTCCTCGAGGCGGCCGGCATGTTCTGCGCGCCGTGGCTGGTGAACCGTATCGGCGCCAAGAACGGTCTGATTTTCGCCGGCATGGTGATGGCGATGCGCATGGTGGCCTCTGGCCTGGTGGAGGGGCCGCTGCTGATCTCCATTACCAAACTGCTGCACGCGGTGGAGCTGCCGATACTGCTGGTGGCTATCTTTAAGTACAACAGCATCAACTTTGATAAACGCCTCTCCTCCACCCTCTATCTGGTGGGTTTCGCCTGCACCAGCTCGATCATTGCCAGCGTCTTGTCGCCGCTGGCGGGCTACAGCTATGAAAAATATGGCTTCGCCCAGTCCTATCTGATCATGGGCCTGCTGGTGTTCTGCACCACCTTTATCTCCATCTTCTTGTTGCGCTCCGGTAAATCCTCGGCCGATCCGCTGGTGTCGCAACCTACCGCTATCTGAATCAAAAAGAGTGAAAATGATGACTTACACAATCTCCCGGGCTGAACAGGTACTCCAGACACAACGCCAGGCGCTCAATCTGCGCTGGTATCCACACTATCACCTGGCGGCCCGCGCCGGGTGGATCAACGACCCTAACGGTCTGGTGTGGTTCGACGGCTGGTACCATGCCTTTTATCAGCATCACCCGTATTCCACCCAGTGGGGGCCGATGCACTGGGGGCACGCGCGCAGTAAGGATCTGGTGCACTGGGAGCACCTGCCGGTGGCGCTGGCGCCGGAGGGGCCGGAAGATAAAGACGGCTGCTTCTCCGGTTCGGCCGTGGTCGATGGTGATACCCTGGCGCTGATTTACACCGGGCATAAGTTCCACGGCGATCCTGGCGACGAAGCCAATCTGTATCAGGTGCAGTGTCTGGCCACCAGCCGCGACGGGATCCACTTTGAGCGCCAGGGGATGGTGGTCGACACCCCTCCAGGCATGCACCACTTCCGCGATCCGAAGGTCTGGCGGGAAGGGGATAGCTGGTACATGATCGTCGGCGCGCGTGAAGGCGATACCGGCCAGGTACGGCTGTACCGTTCAACCGATCTGCGCCAGTGGCAGGATGCGGGCGTGCTGGATGAAGCGGAAAGCACCATGGGCTACATGTGGGAGTGCCCGGACTTCTTCACCCTCAACGGCAAGCGCGTCCTGATGTTTTCCCCACAGGGGATGCAGGCCGAAGGATTCCGCAACCGCAATCTGTTCCAGAGCGGCTATCTGATCGGCGAGTGGCAGCCGGGGCAGCGTTTTATTCGCCACGGCGAATTCAGGGAGATGGACCACGGCCACGATTTCTATGCCCCGCAAAGCTTCGCCACCCCCGATGGCCGGCGGATCGTGATTGGCTGGCTGGATATGTGGGAATCGCCGCTACCGGAGCAGCAGGACGGCTGGGCGGGCATGCTCTCCCTGCCGCGCGAGCTGAGCCTGAGCGCCGATAACCGCCTGCAGATGCGCCCGGCGAAAGAAGTGGAGAGCCTGCGCGGCGTTTGGTTCCCGTGGCCGGTCAGCACCCTGAACAACCAGCAGACGACGATGGTCGACAACTGCGAGGCGATGGAGGTGCACCTGCGCTGGGACTGCGCCCGCAGCAGCGCTGAGCAGTATGGTCTGCGCTTTGGCGATGGCCTGCGCATCTACGTGGATGCCCAACAGCAGCGTCTGGTGGTGGAGCGGTATTATCCGCAGTTTGGCCTGTGCGGGACGCGCAGCGTGCCGTTGACCGCCGGGGCGGATCTCAACCTGCGGATATTTATCGATAGCTCTTCGGTTGAGGTTTTCGTCAATGATGGCGAAGCCTGCCTGAGCAGTCGTATCTATCCGCAGGTCCCTTGCCGTGAATTAGCGTTATTTGCCTGGAGCGGCTCAGCTGCATTAACTGAAGCCGGCGCCTGGCAGCTCGAATAATAATAAGGCTGTTGTCGTTAATAACCCGTCTTTGACGATGGGCGGGTTATTATTGCCTGCATCGTCGTGCGTTACCCATTAATAACATATTCAGTTCATTCCATAATAAAAGGGTTTACCGATGAATAAAATCTGGGTCGGGTGTTTTCTCACGTCTCTGTATCTGCCATCCGTTATGGCGCAGGCGCCGTTATCGCTGGAGGAGCGACTGGCGCAAATGGAGCAGCGGTTAAAGGCAACGGAGGCGCGCGCCGCCAGCGCAGAGGCGGAAATTAAGACACTGAAAGGCCAGCAGCAGGCCACGACGGTCGCCCGCGCGGCGCCGGCTACGCCGCGCCTGCAGCTAAACGACAATGGCGAATTAAAATTTTATGGCGACGTCGAATTTAACCTCGATGGCGCCAGCCGCACCGGCAGTCTGACGTCGGTCAAAACCAGCGCGAATAAAAGCTGGGCGCCGGGCGATAAAGAACGCTGGGATATTAATGGTCGTATTCTGCTGGGGATTGACGGCAGGCGTAATGGCGCTGACGGGAAATATGCCGGATTCAGCGTGCAGCCGCTGGCGGATATGGATGGCAAAATGAATCTCGACGATGCGGTATTTTTCTTTGGTCAGCAGGATGACTGGAAAATAAAAATAGGCCGCTTTGAAGCCTGGGATATGTTCCCCCTGAATCAGGACACCTTTATTGAATATTCAGGCAATACCGCCAACGATCTCTATTCCGACGGCTATGGCTATATTTACATGATGAAAGAGGGGCGCGGGCGCAGCAGCAGCGGCGGCAACCTTCTGTTCAGCAAAACGGTGGATAACTGGTATTTCGAGGTTAATACCCTGGTGGAGGACGGCAGTTCGCTGTTTGTCGATCAGAACTATCACGGTAACGCGCTGGAAAACCGCAAAAATGTGGTGTACGTGCGGCCGGTGGCGGTGTGGCAGTCCGGCGCCTGGTCGGCGGCCGCGGCGATAGAGAGCAATCTCGTCAACAATGCTTACGGCTATCAGAACCAGAGCGGACGCTGGGTCGACCAGTCAAATCGCACCGGCTACGGGCTGACCATGAGCTGGAACACCCTGAAAAGCGACCCGCAGGATGGGGCGGTGGTCAATCTGAGTACCGCCCTGCTGGACGCGGCGGACGAAACCGACTTCAGCGCCGGAATTAACGCCCTGTGGCATCGCGTGGAGCTGGGCTATATCTACGCGCATAACAAAATCGACCAGTTCAATATGGCCGGGGTGACCAGCGAATGTGATGGCGACTGCGCAATTCTCGCGCCGGGGCGCTATGACATCCATACTCTGCACACCTCCTGGCAGTTGCCGAATATTATGGCGATGCCGAACTTCAATATTTACCTTGGCGCCTATGCTTCGTGGCTCGATTCCACGGCAGCGAAGAGCGGGAATCCCGATGAACGCTACGGCGCTCGGGTGCGTTTTAAATATTTTTTCTGACAGGATACTCAGGCAGACTCTCCCGCGGCGGACGCCGCGGGAGAGTTCAGACGGGCAGGTTAGCGCATCGCGCGGCGCAGAATGCGGTCGGTCTGGCGCTGGAAGTCCTCGGCCGCTTCTTCCACCGACTTTTTACCGTAGTCGATGTACTGCAGGGTAGTGCCGAACTGGGCGACAATCTGCGGGTCGTCGAAGTACGGGGAGACCGGCAGGGTCGTGGGCAGGGATTGTGCCAGTTTCAGGCCAGACACCGCCGGATCGTCGGCTTTGATGATCCCGTCCTCGGTCAGGTAGTTGACCGCCGCTTTACTCAGTGGTACCCCACGCTCCAGTCCGAGAATATCCACCCCTTCTTTACTGTTCAGCAGGAAGTTAATCACTTTCGCCGCCGCCTGCGGGTTTTTCGTCGATTTGCCAATCGACAACATTTGCGCGGGCTTGAAGAACAGTCCGGCGTCGGTGGCGCCCGGCAGCATCGGGTATTCCCCCAGCACCAGCTTCGCCGGCGGCTTCAGGTTATCGGAATATTTGTTGATGGTGGAGTTCCACATGTAGGTGCCGCCCCATTCACCCTGGATCCACGGCTTCATCTCGTACATGTTGCTCTTGCCGAACGAGGCATAGTAGCGGGTGTCCGGCATCACATGGTTGTCGATAAGCTTCTTATACATACCGAAGAAATCTGCCCACTGCGCTTTGCTGTAGGAAAATTTGCGCCCCTTCTCATCGATGGCCGGCTGATTGTATTTTTGCACCATATAAGAGTTGAGCAGCGCCAGCACGTCCTGGTGTTCGAGCACGACCGGGTAGTACTGTTTCCCGAGCTTGCTTTCGAAGGTTTTGCCCGCCGCCATAAGCTCATCCCAGGTTTTCGGGAAGGCGATGCCCGCCTTTTTCCACGCTTCGTCGTTAAAGTAGAAGACGCGGGCGGTGACGGAAATGGGAATACCGTTAAGCTTGCCGTTGACCGTGGTGGACTGCAGCTCTTTGGCATCGAACTGGCTGAGGTCGATCTCGTCTTTCAGGGTATTGAGATCGTAAAAGCCCTCGCCATTTTTCGAAAAGATCGGCAACCAGTTCCAGTTGGTCTGCATCACGTCCGGCTCAGTGCCGCCGGCAATCTGGGTGGTCAGGCGCGAAAGATGGCCGTCCCAGCCGGTGTATTCTGCTTTGACGTTAATGTCGGGATGTTGTTTGTGGAATTCCTCCAGCGCCTTGAGGGTGACCTGATGGCGGCCGTTGCCCCCCCACCAGGACATACGAAGGTCGACATCCTTCGCCATTGACGGTAATGCGGTAAGGCCCAGAGTGGCGGAGATGACGGCGCTTAAAAGCACGTTTTTCATTTTAATACTCCAGTGTTCACAGAGAGAGGTTCTGTTCGGTTTTCGCGTCAAAGATGTGACACTTATTGAGATCAAATTTGAAATACACCTTGCGATGAAGGCCCTTCTCGAGCATGGGTTTCGCTTCATCGGACGGCACGCGGGCGGTCAGCTCATAATCAGCAACCTTCAGATAAACAAAGAATTCATGTCCCATGTTTTCCACACGTACCATTTCACCCGTGCAGGAACCCTCGGCAAAGGGTTCATCGGAGAGAGAGACAAACTCCGGGCGCACGCCAAAGAAAACCTGCTGATTCTTATGGGTCTCAACTTTGCTTTGCAGCAGGTCGTTGAGCGGCAGTCGCTGATCGCCCAGCGTCAGATGCAGGCGACCGTCGTGCTCAACCAGCTGGCTGGGGCGAATATTCATCTCCGGCGCGCCGATGAACCCGGCGACAAACATATTTTTCGGCTGGTGGTAGAGATTGTCTGGCGTATCAACCTGCATAATGTGGCCGAGCTTCATCACGCAGATGCGGTCGCCCATGGTCATCGCTTCCGTCTGATCGTGGGTGACGTAGACGGTGGTCGCCGGTTTGCCGGATTTTTTCAACTGCTTATGCAGATCGGAAATGCGGATCCGCATCGAGGCGCGCAGTTTGGCGTCAAGGTTGGAGAGCGGTTCGTCGAACAGGAAAACGTCCGGTTTTTTGACGATCGCCCGACCCACCGCCACGCGCTGCGCCTGGCCGCCGGAGAGCTGGCGCGGCAGGCGATCGAGCAGTTCTTCCAGTTCGAGAATTTTCGCCGCTTCTTCCACCTGTCTGTCGATTTGCGCCTTCGGCAGCTTGCTCAGCTTCAGGCCGAAGGCGAGGTTTTCGCGCACCGTCATATGCGGATAGAGGGCGTAGTTCTGGAACACCATCGCGATGCCACGTGATTTTGGCGCCAGGTTGTTGACGATTTTGTCCCCAATCCGCACCTCGCCGCCGCTGATGGTTTCCAGACCCGCCAGCATGCGCAGGGTGGTCGATTTGGCGCAGCCGGAGGGGCCGACGATCACCATAAATTCGCCATCGGCAATCTTCAGGTCGATACCATGCACCGCTTTAAACCCGTTGGAGTAAACTTTTTCCAGTTTGTTGAAAATGACTTCAGCCATGATATTTCCCTCTTAACCTTTGATTCCGCTGCTGGTCACGCCCTGCACGAAGTAGCGTTGAGCCAGGAAGAAGACAATGATGGACGGCAGAATGGAGATACTCGCCATTGCCAGAATTTCGTTCCACGGCGCGCCTTCCGTGACGTCGATGGACATTTTTAGCGCCAGCGCGATGGGATACTTATCGACGCTGTAGACGTAGATCAGCGGGCCGATAAAGTCGTTCATCGACCACATGAACTGGAACAGCGCCACCGAGATAATGGCCGGCTTGAGGATCGGCACGACCACGTACCACAGCACCTGGATGGAGTTGCAGCCGTCGATCTGCGCCGCCTCTTCCATATCGCGTGGGACGCCGCGCAGAAACTGGATCAGCATGAAGACAAAGAATCCCTGGGTGGCGAAGGCCAGCGGCAGGTACAGCGGCAGATAGCTGTTCAGCATCCCCATTTCACGGAACATCAGGTACTGCGGGATCAGCAGGACGGTGCTCGGCAGCAGCATGGTGGTGATGAGCGTTGCGAACCAGAACTTCTTCCACGGGATCTCAAAGCGTGCAAAGCCGTACGCCACGATGGTGGAGGAGATGATCGTTAACACCACCTTCGGGATCACATATTTAAAGGTGTTAAGCATATAGTGGCCGAAATGGTATTCGGTGCCGGTCTTCCAGCCATTGATAAACCCGTCCCAGGTCGCGTGGGCAGGCCACAGTCCGAGGGTGGTGAAGATCTCATGGTTCGGCTTGAACGAGGCGGAGAACATCCACGCCAGCGGGTAGAGCATCAGCAGGCCGACGAATATCAACACGACGTAGCGTACCACCCGACTCACCTTTTCCCGACGCAGCGTACGAGCGACCTCACGATCGGCGTTGCTCATTACCGGCGCCATCTGTTGAAT
Organism: Klebsiella sp. SWET4; assembly: GCF_024296565.1. Classification (NCBI taxonomy): domain Bacteria; kingdom Pseudomonadati; phylum Pseudomonadota; class Gammaproteobacteria; order Enterobacterales; family Enterobacteriaceae; genus Klebsiella; species Klebsiella sp. SWET4. Next base: position 404,922 of record NZ_JANCOB010000002.1, read on the forward strand.
ATCAGCCATTTTTGCCTCCCTTATCGGCGGAGTAGAAGACCCAGTATTTCGATGACTTAAAGGCTATCGATGCAAAGACCGAGACGACGAGGAACAACACCCATGCCAGCGCGGCGCCATAGCCCATGTCGAAGTACTTAAAGGCGGTATCGTAGATATAGAGTGAGAACAGGTAGGTGTAATAGGTCGGGCCGCCGCCGGTTATCACGTACGGGCCGGTAAACTCCTGGAACGCCTGGGTGGTCTGCATAATAAAGTTGAAGAAAATGACCGGAGTGATCAGCGGCACGGTGACCTTCATGAACATCTGCCACTTTGAGGCGCCGTCGATCATCGCCGCCTCATACTGCGACTGCGGAACGTTCTGCAGCGCGGCGAGGAAGATGACCATCGCGGAGCCAAACTGCCAGACGCGCAGCAGGGTGACCGACATCAGCGCCAGCGAAGGCTCCCCCAGCCAGTTGACGGCATCGATGCCAAAGACGGCGAGGAGGCTATTCAGCAGGCCGTCAATGGCGAACAGGGCGCGCCACAGTACCGCAATAGCCACCGAGCTGCCGAGAATCGACGGAATGTAGTAGGCGGTACGGAAAAAGCCGATGCCGCGCAGTTTGAAATTGAGCACAAAAGCAATGCCGAGGGCGAAAGCCAGTTTTAAGGGAATAGTTAAAAAAACGTAGGCAAAGGTCACGCCCATCGATTTCCAGAACAGGCTGTCCTCGGTCAACATATAGCGATAGTTTTCGATGCCGTTAAATACCGGCGGGCTCATCAAGTCGTACTCAGTAAAACTGAGAAAGAAAGATGAAACAAAGGGAAAAGCGGTAAAGACGATCAGCCCGATGATATAGGGTGATATCCATGCCAATCCCAGCAGCTTGTTTTCATTCATACATACCTACCTGGCTTACGAGTTGTAATACGGATTCGGTGACGCGGCGCTGTCGGCCTTTTCGCCTGACAACGCAAAAATGTCTGAACGCTTCCTCTGATTAACATGTCCTTGTTAATGAATGGGTTAGTAATTAAGTGAGCCAGCAAGTGGCGTGCTGTCAGGCTCGCTTTTATGCTGCTCTATTTTTTATAAAACACCGTTTTAATTTCATTTTATTGCGATTTATTTCTGCGTCATGCAGATCAGGATGGAAATGTGATCAAAGTCGAAACGATGTTTCAAAAAGGTGAGGTGGTAAGCATTTTAGGGGGCTGCGGGAGCCTGAAAAGAATGAAGGTTCAGCGTTAACTGAGTGAAAAATATTATTACCAGGATAATGATTGTGACGGCATCTTTTTTAATGCCTGCAGTAACACGTAAACCGGGGGCGGTAAACGCCCCCATCATGGATCAGCGTGAGAGAAAATCTTCGCGGACCGGCGTGAAGGTATCGAGCAGCGTGCCGGGCTGCAGGCAGACGCAGCCGTGCATGATCCCTGGCTGCTTATACAACGTATCGCCGGCACTGACGACGCGCGTCTCCTCGCCGATGGTGAATTCAAACTCACCGGAGAGCACATAGGTGAGCTGTTCGTGGGGATGGTTATGCATCGGGCCGACGGCGCCGGCGGCAAAATTCACCTCCACGGCCATCATTTTTCCGTCGTGGGCCAGAATGCGGCGGGTTACGCCATTGCCGAGGTCTTCAAGGGTGGTGTCTTTATGGAAAATAAACATCGGGCGGTCCTGTTGTTAAAGTGAAACATTGTTTCATTTAACTTATCCCACTCTTCATGAAAAAGAAATACGCGGCCAGAGAAGTGGAAAGTTGATCACAAGTTTGCTTCACTGGCAGAAACGACATAAGGAGCAGAAGATGAAAACCATTGGCCTGTTAGGCGGCATGAGCTGGGAGTCCACGATCCCCTATTATCGGTTGATCAATGAGGGCGTTAAGGCGCGACTGGGCGGCCTGCACTCTGCCAGCCTGGTGCTGCACAGCGTCGATTTTCACGACATCGAAGCCTGCCAGTCCGCCGGCGACTGGGATCGCGCCGGGGAGATCCTTGCTGAAGCCGCGGTTGGGCTGCAGCAGGCGGGGGCCGAAGGCATTGTCCTGTGCACCAACACTATGCATAAAGTCGCGGATGCCATCGCCGCCCGCTGCCAGGTTCCCTTCCTGCATATTGCCGATGCCACCGGGCGGGCGATTGCCGCCAAAGGCCAGCGCCGGGTCGCGCTGCTGGGCACCCGCTATACCATGGAGCAGACCTTTTACCGCGGTCGTCTGCTGGAGCAGTTTGCCATCGAGACGTTGATCCCCGAGGCTGACGATCGGGCGCGGATCAATCAGATCATCTTCGACGAACTCTGTCTCGGCACTTTCAGCGAGGCGTCGCGGGATTATTATCTGCAGGTGATCGCCGCCCTGGCGGAGCAGGGGGCGGAAGGGGTTATTTTCGGCTGTACGGAAATTGGCCTGCTGGTGCCTGCCGAGCTCAGCCCGCTGCCGGTCTTTGACACTGCGGCGATCCACGCAGAAGACGCGGTCAACTTTATGCTCTCTGCAGGACCGACGCCAGCGGCGTGAGGATCTGCGGCAGACTCTCCTGCAGGTGTGCAACAAAGGCGTCGACCAGCGCCGATCGCGGGCGGTGGAGGGGGCGGATCAGGCTGACGGTAAACGGCACCTCGACGCTAAAGCGGCGCACCACCACGCCGCTATCGGCATAGTCCAGAGCGGTCAAGGGATTCACCACCGAGATCCCGGCGCCGGCGCGCACCATGGCGCAGATCGAGGCCGCGCTGTGGGTTTCGACCACCATCCGCCGTTTAACCTGATGCTCAAGGAACAGGGCGTCAAGCAGCTGGCGATAGCTGTCGGTGCGCGACAGGCTGATGTAGTTTTCGCCCTGAAAATCGGCGGGGGTCAGCGTCGTCTGCACCGCCAGCGGATGGCCGGCAGGCAGCACGCAGACTTCATTCAGCGTCAGCAGTGGGGTGCGTTCGGTGCCCGCCGGGGTATGCAGGGTCTCCGTCAGGCCGAGGTCATGGCGCTGGGCGGAGAGCCACTCCTCCAGCAGCGGCGACTCCTGGGGGACGATCTGCAGGCTGACCTCCGGGTAGCGAGCGAGAAACGGCGGCAACAGCAGCGGCAGAAAGGACTGGGAAAAGACCGGCAGGCAGGCGATCGACAGCTCGCCCTGGCGGAACTCGCGCAGGCTCTCGGCGGCGCTGACGATGCGGTCCAGGCCGTACCAGGAACGCTGAACCTCCTCAAACAAACGCAGGCCCTGCACCGTCGGCTGCAGGCGACCGCGGGTCCGTTCAAACAGCTTCAGGCCGAGCACTTTCTCAAAGCGCGCCAGCTCGCGGCTGACCGTGGGTTGCGAGGTGTGCAGCATCCGCGCCGCTTCGGTCAGATTGCCGGTGGTCATCACCGCGTGAAAGATTTCGATATGACGCAAATTAACGGCTGGCATGCGGTCTCCATGAGGCTCGGCTGTAACCATATCATTTTTGCATAGAGTCGCGATAAAACGATATTTTTTATTCGTCCGCCACTGTGGCGTAATCGAAAAAAAACAGCGACCAACACACGCACTGCACCGGAGTTCTTATGCCACACTCGCTTTACGCCACCGATACTGACCTGACCGCGGATAACCTGCTGCGCCTGCCCGCGGAATTTGGCTGTCCAGTCTGGGTCTATGATGCGCAGATTATTCGCCGCCAGATTGCCCAGCTCAGCCAGTTTGACGTGGTACGTTTTGCGCAAAAAGCCTGCTCTAACATTCATATTCTGCGTCTGATGCGTGAGCAGGGGGTGAAGGTGGACTCGGTGTCGCTGGGGGAGATCGAGCGGGCGCTGGCGGCGGGCTACGATCCGCAGCAGAATCCAGAGGATATCGTCTTTACCGCCGATCTGATCGACGACGCCACCCTCGATCGGGTGAAAGCGTTACAGATCCCGGTGAACGCCGGCTCGATCGACATGCTGAGCCAGCTGGGCGAGGTGTCGCCGGGCCATCGCGTCTGGCTGCGCGTCAACCCGGGCTTTGGTCACGGCCACAGCCAGAAAACCAATACCGGCGGGGAGAACAGCAAGCATGGTATCTGGTACAGCCACCTGCCGGCGGCGCTGGAAGTGATGCGTCGCTATCAGCTGCAGCTGGTCGGGATCCATATGCATATTGGCTCTGGCGTTGACTACGGTCATCTGGAGCAGGTGTGCGGCGCGATGGTGCGTCAGGTCGTCGACTTTGGCCAGGATCTGCAGGCCATCTCCGCCGGCGGCGGTCTGTCGATTCCTTACCGCGAAGGCGAAGAGGCCATCGACACCGCCCACTATTATGGCCTGTGGAACCGCGCCAGGGAGCAGATCGCGGCCCATCTGGGGCACCCGGTGAAACTGGAGATTGAACCCGGACGCTTCCTGGTGGCCGAGTCCGGCGTGCTGGTGTCGCAGGTGCGCAGCGTGAAAGAGATGGGCAGCCGTCACTTTGTGCTGATTGACGCCGGCTTTAACGACCTGATGCGCCCGGCAATGTACGGTAGCTATCACCATATCACCGCTCTGGCGGCGGATGGTCGCGATCTCAGCGCCGCGCCGCAGGTGGAAACCGTGGTGGCCGGGCCGCTGTGCGAATCCGGGGACGTCTTTACCCAGCAGGAAGGGGGCAAAGTCGAGACCCGCCTGCTGCCGGCGGTGGTGCCTGGGGACTATCTGGTGCTCCATGACACCGGCGCCTACGGGGCTTCGATGTCATCCAACTATAACAGCCGTCCGCTGCTGCCGGAGGTGCTGTTTGATGGCGGCAAGGCACGGCTGATCCGCCGTCGCCAGACCATTCAGGAGCTGCTGGCCTTAGAGCTTATTTAAAAAAGGTCCCGTCGTTACCGACTCGCGCAACACCAGCGTGCCGGTAAACGGCGGGATCGTTTCTATCGGCTGCTGGTTAGCAAGCTTGATCGCCTGATCGATAGCCGTGGTGATCATGTTGTCGATCGGCAGATAGACCGTCGACAGCCCCGGCTCCAGCCATTTCGCGCTTGGCGCATCGTCGAAGCCAAACAGCGACACATCCTGCGGAATACGCAGCCCCGCCTGATGCAGCGCCTTTGACGCCCCCAGCGCCATATCATCGTTACAGGAAAACAGCGCGCTGAAGCGGGCTTTCTCGTCCAGCAGTTCCCGGCACAGTTCGTAGCCGCGGGTCATCGTCGAGTCCCCGTACTTCACCCGGCTCGGATCCCACTCAATACCATGTTTTATCAGCGCGTTGCGGTAGCCCTGCAGGCGAGCCTGGCCGGTAGGGGTGTGCATCGGGACGGTCATGCAGGCGATATCGCGGTGGCCCTGGGTAATCAGATACTCCACGGCCTGAAAGGCGGCTTCCTGCTGCTCGAAGAACACGCAGCGTTCGCGGGCCTGCGCCACATCGCGGTTAATCACCACCAGCGGCATGGCGATCGAGTTAATCAGCGACATGATCGCCTTTTCGCTCATGTGCCGGGTATAGAGGATGATCGCATCGCACTGCCGGTCGGCGAGCATCTGCACCGCTTCCTCTTCGCGCTCCGGCGTATCATGGCCGTCGGTGACGATAAGCTGCTTTCCCCAGGCTTCCGTCTGGCGTGAAGCCTGCTGCAGCAGACGGCCAAAGTAGAAGCCGTCGAAGGTGGAGACGACCAGCCCGATACTATTGCTGGTCTGATTGGCCAGCGAGCGTGCGAGAAAATTCGGCCGGTAGCCCAGCTCTTCCATCGCTTTAAAGACCTGTTGGCGGGTGCTCTCTTTCACCTGACCTGTGCCGTTCAACACGCGGGAAACCGTCGCTTTCGAGACGCCTGCGCGAATTGAGACATCCAGCATTGTAGCCATTCATCGATTCCTGATTTCACGTGGTAAAGCGCAGTTTATCACAGACCGAAAAGGGACATATCGACGGGGCGGGGCGGAAAAACCATCGCGATCACGCTTTTGGCAGGAACTGACGAGCCGGCATAGTCTGGTATGCCAATGTCGATTCTATCGGATATTTGGGATACCACAGTGCGCGTTGCGAGCGCTGTCACAGAACTATTTTTGCCTGGAGACTATGTTTTGGTATGCCAAAAGTCTCTGGCTGTTCACCTGGCCGCAATAAGCCCTTTACTCTGAGGTACTCTTTTATGGCATTACAGGACAAACTGATCGACGCGCTGGGGCGTTTCGCGACGACATTCAACAGCTATCGCTACATTATGGCGATCAAATCGGCGTTTATTACTCTGATGCCGGTGATCATCGTCGGGGCCTTTTCGGTACTGATCTCCAATATGGTGCTGGATCCGAAGAATGGGCTCGCCAGCTTTTCCTCGCTCTCCTTTCTTGCGGCGCTGAAGCCGATCACCAGCGCGCTTAACTACGCCACGCTCAACTTCCTCAATATCGGCGCCGTGTTTCTGATCGGTATTGAGCTGGGGCGGATCAACGGCATCAAAAGCCTGTTTCCCGGCCTGCTGGCGGTGATCTGCTTTATCTGCGTCACGCCGACGACGGTGGAGATGATGGTCGATGGCCAGATGCACGTGGTGAAAGATGTCCTGCTGCGCCAGTTCTCCGATACCCGCAGCCTGTTCCTCGGGATGTTCATCGCCATTCTGTCAGTGGAGATTTACTGCTGGCTGGAGGGGCGCAAGGGACTGAAAATTAAAATGCCGGATACCGTGCCGCCGAACGTTTCCGCCTCTTTTTCGGCGCTGATCCCGGCGATCATCACCACCACCGCGATCGCCACCCTGGGTTTTCTCTTTCACCAACTGACGGGAATGTATCTGTACGATGCGGTCTACCAGGTGGTGCAGCAGCCGCTGGAGCGGGTGGTGCAGAGCCTGCCGGGGATCCTGCTGCTGATGTTCGTCGCCCAGCTGTTCTGGGTGATCGGCATTCACGGCAACCAGATGATCAAGCCGATCCGCGAGCCGCTGCTTCTGGGGGCGATCACCGTCAATATGAGCGCTTTTGAGCAGGGAAAAGAGGTACCGAACATTATCACGATGCCCTTCTGGGACGTCTACATGAGCATCGGCGGCTCCGGGCTGACCATCGGCCTGCTGATTGCGGTGATGATCGCCACGAAGCGTAAAGAGATGAAAGAGATCGCCAAGCTGTCGATAGGCCCGGGGCTGTTCAATATTAACGAGCCGGTGATCTTCGGGATGCCGATCATGCTCAACCCGATCCTCGCTATCCCGTTTATCATCACCCCGCTGGTGACCGGCAGCATCGGCTATTTCGCCACCCTGACTGGCTTCGCCGGCAAGGCGGTGGTGATGGTGCCCTGGACCACGCCGCCGCTGATCAACGCCTGGCTCTCCACCGCCGGCTCGATGGGGGCGGTGGTGACCCAGCTTATCTGCATCGTGACCGCGGTGCTTATCTATCTGCCTTTCGTCAAAATCGCCTCCCGCCGTGCCGATGCCGTACAGCGTCAGGCCGACAATCAACAGACCGCCAACCCTGTCTGAGGAGCCTATGACTACCGTACGGATGACCATTCCCGATGATTTTATCCTTGGCGCGGCGGCTTCCGCCTGGCAGACCGAGGGCTGGAGCGGGAAAAAACCGGGGCAGGACTCCTGGCCCGATCTCTGGTACAAAAACGACCGTTACGTCTGGCATAACGGCTATGGCCCGGCGGTGGCCACCGATTTTATCAACCGCTTTCAGGAAGATGTGCAGTTGATGAAGCTGGCCGGGCTGACCCACTACCGCACCTCAATCAACTGGTCGCGCTTTCTGACCGACTATGAAAACGTCACGGTGGATGAGGAGTATGCGGCCTATTACGACCAGCTGTTCGATGCGCTGCTGGCCAACGGCATCACGCCGATGATCTGCCTTGAGCATTATGAATTGCCCGGCTATCTGCTGGAAAAGTATGGCGGCTGGGGGGCGAAAACGGTGGTCGAGCTGTTTGTGCGCTACGCGGAGCAGGTCTTTGCCCGCTACCACCCGAAGGTGACCCGCTGGTTTACCTTTAATGAGCCAATTGTGGTACAGACCCGGGTCTATCTGGATGCCCTGCGCTGGCCCTATGAGCAGAACACCAGCACCTGGATGCAGTGGAACTATCATAAGGTGCTGGCGACCGCCAGCGTCGTGAAGCGGTTTCGCGAGCTCGGCTATCCCGGGACCGTCGGCTGCATCCTCAATCCGGAGGTGACCTACCCACGCTCACGCGCCCCCCATGACCTGCGCGCGGCGGAGATCTACGATCTGTTCTACAACCGCATGTTCCTCGACCCGCTGGTGCACGGGGTCTGGCCGCCGGAGCTTCTTGCACTGCTCGAACGGCATCAGGTGACGTGGGACGCCAGCGAGGAGGATCTGGCGATTATTCGCGAGCACACCGTCGATGAGCTGGGGATTAATCTTTACTACCCGCACCGGGTCAAAGCCCCGTCGCGGGCCTGGCATCCGCATACCCCGTTTCATCCGGCCTGGTATTATGAGCCGTTTGAGCTGCCCGGCCGGCGAATGAACGCCTCCCGCGGCTGGGAAATCTACCCGCAAATCATCTTTGATATGGCGATGCGGATAAAAAATGACTATCGCAACATCCCCTGGTTCGTGGCGGAGAGCGGGATGGGGGTGGAAAACGAAGACCAGTTCCGTAACCGCGAAGGCACCATCGATGACAGTTACCGCATCCGTTTTATCAGCGAACATCTGTGGCACACCCTGCGCGCCCGCGAGGCAGGGGCCAACTGCCAGGGCTATATGCTGTGGGCGTTTACCGACAACGTATCGCCGATGAATGCTTTTAAAAACCGCTACGGGCTTATCGAAATCGACCTGCAAAACCATCGCGCCCGGCGACCCAAAGCCTCGGCGCACTGGTTTCGTCAGCTGGGCGAACGGCGTGAACTGGTGCTGGATATCGATGATGAATACCGCTAGCCGGGGGCAATATTTGCTAAGATAGCGGCGTATTTGACTCGCAGGCATGTAACGCACAGGTGATTTTGTGGAAAAAGCGATAATTCCGCCGGAAAAGAAGCCCTATCAGGAGATTGGTGATGACTTACGCGCCCAGATCGCGCATGGGCGCTACCCGGTCGGGTCGCGTTTGCCGCCGGAACGCCATATTGCCGAAACCTACGGCGTCAGCCGGACCATCGTGCGCGAAGCGCTGCTGATGCTGGAGCTGCAGGGGACGGTGGATATTCGTCAGGGATCCGGGGTGTACGTCATGCGTATTCCCCACGAGAACGACAGCGAAGAGGAGCAACTGCTCAGCAGCGACGTCGGTCCGTTTGAAATTCTGCAGGCGCGCCAGCTGCTGGAGAGCAATATCGCCGCCTTTGCCGCGAAAATGGCCACCCGCGCCGATATCGACAATCTGAAGCGGATTATCGAGCAGGAGCAGCGGGCTATCGCCCTCAACGACACCGCGCAGGATAACGCTCGTCTGTTCCATCTGGTGCTGGCCGGGGCGACGCAGAACCAGATGCTGCTGGCGACGGTAGAGCGGATCTGGCTGCAGATGGACAGCAGCCCGCTGTGGCAGCAGTTCAATGTGCATATTGCCAGCCGCGCCTGGCGGCTGAAGTGGCTCGGTGACCGACAGACGCTGCTCGCCGCGCTGCGGCGTCGCGATGTGATGGGCGCCTGGCAGGCGATGTGGCAGCATCTGGAAAACGTCAAAAACAGTCTGCTGGAGCTGTCCGATGAAGACGCCCCCGACTTTGACGGCTATCTGTTCGACTCGGTGCCGATTTTTCAGGGGAAGCTGGTATGACGATCCTGCCGCTGTACGCTGCGCCGCAGTACGCCCCGCAGGTAACCGACTGGCTGTGGCACGCCTTTGGCGGCGAGACGCTGCCGCGGGAGTTTTTCGCCAGCATTGTGCAGCATAGCCAGACGGCGGAGGCGCTGCCATTGACCTTTATTGCCGTGGAAGGCGAGCAGTTGCTCGGCACGATTGGCCTCTGGCGCTGCGACTTGATCAGCCGCCAGGATCTGTTTCCCTGGCTGGCGGCGCTGTACGTCGCGCCCGCCGCCCGCGGTCAGGGGCTGGCCGGAAAACTGCAGCGGCATGTGATCGATTATGCCCGCCGCGCGGGCTTTCGGGAGCTCTATCTCTACTCCGCCTGCCGGGATTTCTATGAACGCTTCGGCTGGCGCTACATCGGCGAGGGGCTGGATTACCCGGCCACCGCCGTGCATCTCTATCGCTACGATTTATCGCCTTCCAGCGGGGCGACCACCGAGTGACGGCGCACCAGCGTCGGGCTGAACAGGTGGGTGATCTCCGGGGCCGGGCGGTACTCCGCCAGGGCTAAGGCCAGCTCGGCCGCCTGGGTCGCCATGGTGACGATCGGGTAGCGGACAGTGGTCAGCCGCGGACGGACATAGCGCGAAATCAGGACATCGTCGAAACCAATCAGCGAAATTTCCCGCGGGACGTCGATGCCGTTGTCGTTGAGTACGCCCATCGCGCCGGCGGCCATCGAGTCGTTATAGCAGGCGACGGCGCTAAAGTGGCGGCCGCGGCCAAGCAGTTCGGTCATTGCCAGTTCGCCGCCGCTTTCATCCGGTTCAGCAAAGGCGACCAGCCGGTCATTGCACGGCAGGCCGCTCTCTTCCAGCGCCGCGTAGTACCCCTGCAGTCGATCTTCCGCATCGGAGATATGGTGGTTTGAGCACAGATAGCCGATACGCGTGTGCCCCTGCTGGATCAAATGGCGGGTCGCCAGCCAGGCGCCATAGCGGTCGTCCAGCGCCACGCAGCGGGTTTCATACCCGGGCAGGATGCGGTTGATCAGCACCATGCCGGGGATCTGCTTCATTAACCCCGCCAGTTCCTCATCGGGGATCATTTTGGCGTGCACCACCAGCGCCGCGCAGCGGTGGCGGATCAACTGCTCTATCGCCTGGCGTTCCTTCTGCACGTTGTGGTAGCCATTGCCAATCAGCAAAAAGTTGCCGGTGCGGTAAGCCACCTGTTCGACGGCTTTGACCATCGCGCCGAAGAAGGGGTCGGAGACATCACCCACCACCAGGCCGACGGTTTCCGTTGACTGCTGGGCTAGCGCCCGGGCGTTCGCGTTGGGATGATAGTTCAGGGTTTCCATCGCCGCGCCCACGGACTGACGCGAGGCTTCGCTGGCTTTGGGAGAGTTATTGATGACGCGGGAGACGGTAGCGACGGAGACTCCTGCGAGTCGGGCTACATCCTTAATTGTCGCCATACCATGCCTTTTATAGGGTAAGCGTTTACATACTGCTATGTTACGGGAAAGAGCGGCAGATTCAAGGCGCGGCGGCGAAGGAATGGCGCAAATGTGATTCAGACCGGGCTTATGGGTAACCTGTTTACATTGACGTCATCGCTAATTGAAACCGACGCAGGGAAATACAAACCTTTGCTTACACTTTGCGATGCGCTGTTGCGAATGTTCGCTGGTTTGTTCGCGGATCCGGTTGATATTCTGGCTATCCCAGAGGTATTGATAGGTGGAGTCAACGTCACGTTGACCACTTTACTTACACCAGCCTGCGCAGATGCGCAGGTTTTTTTTTGCCCGCCATCGGCGTTGTTACAGATAGCGAAAATCGTAATACCTGGTTGCACTTAGGCTCACTCCCTTGCGTTTTCCCGCTGGCCCGTTACGGTCGAAAAACGCGACAATCGAGATCCCAGAGGTATTGATAGGTGAGTTTCTTAGGTACGCTCTTCGTACTGAACGTCTTACACCGACCTGCGCGGATGCGCAGGTTTTTTTTATTCCGAAAATCTCCCCGCTGCACTGCTTTCCCATGCCTTCTCGTGTAACCTGCTTTGACTCATCACCGGTCACATGGAGTTGTTATGCTTTTGGGATTTTTCAGACTGCTGTTCAAGGGGTTATACCGGGTCAGACTGACCGGCGACACGCAGGCTTTATACCAGCAAAAGGTCTTAATTACCCCGAACCACGTCTCTTTCCTCGACGGCATTCTGCTGGCGCTGTTTTTGCCGGTCCGACCGGTTTTTGCGGTCTATACCTCAATCAGCCAGCGCTGGTTTATGCGCGCGCTGACGCCGATTATCGATTTTGTACCGCTGGACCCGACTAAACCGATGTCGATCAAACATCTGGTGCGGCTGATTGAACAGGGGCGACCGGTGGTTATCTTCCCGGAAGGGCGAATTTCGGTTAGCGGCTCGCTGATGAAAATTTATGACGGCGCCGCCTTTGTCGCCGCCAAATCGCAGGCGACCATCGTGCCGCTACGCATTGACGGCGCCGAACTGACGCCCTTCAGCCGGCTGAAGGGGCTGGTGAAGCGTCGCCTGTTCCCGCGTATTCAGCTGCATCTGCTGCCGCCCACCCATCTGCCGATGCCCGAGGCGCCGCGCGCCCGCGACCGGCGGAAAATCGCCGGGGAAATGCTGCATCAAATCATGATGGAAGCCCGGATGGCAGTGCGTCCGCGGGAAACCCTGTATGAGTCGCTGCTGGCGGCGCAGGACCGCTTCGGCGCGCGCAAACCCTGCGTGGAGGATATCAACTTCCAGCCGGATACCTATCGCAAGCTGCTGACCAAAACCCTGTTTGTCGCCCGTATTCTGGAAAAATACAGCCAGCGGGGCGAAAAGATTGGCCTGATGCTGCCTAACGCCGGCATCAGCGCGGCGGTGATTTTCGGCGCTATCGCCCGCGGGCGTATTCCGGCGATGATGAACTATACCGCCGGGGTGAAAGGGCTCAGCAGCGCGATAGCCGCCGCGGAAATCAACACTATTTTTACCTCACGTACCTTCCTCGATAAAGGCAAACTCTGGCATCTGCCGGAGCAACTGACCCAGGTGCGCTGGGTATTCCTCGAAGATCTTAAAGGTGATATCACCCTCGCTGACAAACTATGGATTTTCGGACATCTGCTGGCGCCGCGTCTGGCGCAGGTTAAACAGCAGCCGGAAGACGCGGCGATGATCCTCTTCACCTCCGGCTCGGAGGGCAATCCGAAAGGGGTGGTGCACAGCCATAAGAGCCTGCTGGCCAACGTTGAGCAGATCAAAACTATCGCCGACTTTACCGCCAACGACCGCTTTATGTCGGCGCTGCCGCTGTTCCACTCCTTTGGCCTCACCGTCGGCCTGTTGACGCCGCTGTTTACCGGGGCAGAAGTGTTTCTCTATCCCAGCCCGCTGCACTATCGTGTGGTGCCGGAGCTGGTCTACGATCGCAACTGCACGGTGCTGTTCGGTACCTCGACCTTCCTCGCCAACTATGCCCGCTTCGCTAATCCGTATGATTTCTACCGCCTGCGCTATGTGGTCGCCGGGGCGGAGAAGCTGCAGGAGAGCACCAAACAGCTGTGGCAGGATAAATTCGGCCTGCGCATTCTCGAAGGCTATGGCGTGACCGAGTGCGCGCCGGTGGTATCGATTAACGTACCGATGGCGGCGAAGGTCGGCACCGTGGGCCGTATCCTGCCGGGGATGGACGCCCGCCTGCTGGCGATGCCAGGCATTGAGCAAGGGGGGCGGCTGCAGCTAAAAGGGCCGAACATCATGAAAGGCTACCTGCGGGTGGAAAACCCCGGGGTACTGGAAACGCCGGCGGCGGAAAACCAGCACGGTGAGAAGGAAGCGGGCTGGTATGACACCGGCGATATCGTCACCTTCGACGAGCAGGGCTATGTTCGCATCCAGGGACGCGCTAAGCGCTTTGCCAAAATCGCCGGCGAGATGATCTCCCTCGAGATGGTGGAGCAGGTGGCCCTCGGCGCGTCGCCGGACAAAATGCACGCCACGGCGATTAAGCAGGACGCCAGCAAAGGTGAGGCGCTGGTGCTGTTTACCACCGATAATGAACTGACTCGCGAAGCCCTGCTGCGCTACGCTCGCCAGCACGGAGTACCGGAGCTGGCGGTACCGCGAGATATACGCTGGCTGAAGCAACTGCCGGTGCTGGGCAGCGGCAAGCCAGACTATGTCACCCTGAAAAACATGGTCGACGAGGCGGAAACAACCCATGAGTGAGTCAGTACATACTAACCCTTCGCTGTACTCGAAAGGGATGCTGGCGGTGATCTGCGCCCAGTTCCTGTCGGCCTTCGGCGACAATGCGCTTCTCTTCGCCACCCTGGCGCTGATGAAGCAGCTCTATTATCCGGAGTGGAGCCAGCCGGTCCTGCAGATGTTGTTTGTGGGCGCTTACATTCTTTTTGCTCCTTTTGTCGGCCAGTTTGCTGATAGCTTTGCCAAAGGCCGGGTGATGATGGTGGCTAACGGTCTGAAGCTGCTCGGCGCCGGCTGCATCTGCTTCGGTGTCAATCCGTTTATCGGCTATACGCTGGTGGGGATTGGCGCCGCCGCCTATTCGCCGGCCAAGTACGGCATTCTCGGTGAACTGACTACCGGCGATAAGTTGGTGAAGGCTAACGGACTGATGGAGTCCTCGACCATCGCGGCGATCCTGCTGGGCTCCATGGCCGGCGGGATCCTCGCCGACTGGCACGTGCTGGCGGCGCTGATCGTCTGCGCGCTGGTCTACGGCGGGGCGGTAGTGGCTAACCTGTGGATACCCAGGCTGCCGGCGGCGCGCCCGGGGCAGTCGTGGCGTTTTAAGCCAATGACGCACAGCTTCTTCAGCGCCTGCTGCACGCTGTGGCGCAACGGCGAAACCCGCTTTTCGCTGATGGGGACCAGCCTGTTCTGGGGCGCTGGCGTGACCCTGCGCTTCCTGCTGGTGATCTGGGTGCCGGTGGCGCTGGGCATTACCAGCAACGCCATGCCTACCTATCTTAATGCGATGGTGGCGGTGGGGATTGTGCTGGGTGCCGGGGCGGCGGCGAAGCTGGTGACCCTGGAGACGGTGTCGCGCTGTATGCCGGCCGGGATTTTGATCGGTATCGCGGTGATAGCCTTTGCGGTGCAGCAGTCGCTGCTGCCGGCGTTCGGTCTGCTGTTACTGCTCGGGGTGTTCGGCGGGTTCTTTATCGTACCGCTGAATGCGCTGCTGCAGGAGCGTGGGAAACATTCGGTCGGGGCAGGTAACGCTATTGCGGTACAGAACCTCGGTGAGAACGTGGCGATGCTGCTGATGCTGGGGCTCTATTCCCTGGCGGTGAGCGTTGGCGTTCCGGCGGTCGCCGTGGGGATAGGCTTTGGCGCGGTATTCGCCGTGGCCATTGCCGCGCTGTGGGTCTGGGGGCGGCGTAAATAACCTCCCGGCTTGCGCTGCGCTTAACCGGGAGACGGGTTCACCAATATCTGCTCTTCGGTAGCCCGGGTAAGGCGTATACGCCGCTACCCGGGGCTTTGCTTTCTTACGGTGCCGGGTAGGTATAAACCTGATGCACCGCCTCAATCTCCGCTAATACCTCTTCGCTCAGCTCAAGCTGCAAACTTTCCACGTTGGCCTGCAGCTGCGTCATGGTCGTCGCCCCCAGCAGGGTGCTGGCGACAAACGGCTGCCGACGCACAAAGGCCAGCGCCATTTGCGCCGGATCGAGGCCGTGGCGTTTGGCGATATCCACATAGGCCGCTACCGCTTTCTGCGACTGCTCGCTGCTGTAGCGCGTAAAGCGGCTGAACAGCGTATTGCGCGCCCCCGCCGGCTTCGCGCCGTTGAGATACTTCCCGGTCAGTGTGCCGAAAGCCAGGCAGGAGTAGGCCAGCAGCTCCACGCCTTCGAACTGACTCACTTCCGCGAGGCCGACTTCAAAGCTGCGGTTCAGCAGGCTGTAAGGATTCTGAATGGTCACGATCCGCGGCAGGTCGTGCTTATCCGCCAGGTGCAGATAACGCATCACGCCGAAGGCGGTTTCGTTCGACACGCCGATGTAGCGGATCTTCCCGGCGCGCTGGAACTCGGTCAGCGCTTCGAGGGTATCCAGCAGGGTCACGGCGGGCGCGGCATCAGCCCAGGTATAGCCCAGCTTGCCAAAGCAGTTTGTTGGGCGCTGCGGCCAGTGTACCTGGTACAGGTCGAGGTAATCGGTCTGCAGCCGCTTCAGGCTGGCGTGCAGCGCCTCGCGGATATTTTTGCGGTCCAGGACGTGATTGGGCCGAATGCTGCTGTCGTTATTGCGCGCGGGCCCGCTAACTTTGGAGGCCAGCACCAGCTTTTCGCGATTGCCGCGTTTCGCCAGCCAGTTGCCGACGTAGGTTTCAGTCAGCCCCTGAGTTTCCGGGCGCGGCGGGACGGGGTACATTTCGGCGACATCGATCAGATTGATGCCGTTGGCGACCGCGTAATCGAGCTGCTGATGGGCATCAGCTTCGCTGTTCTGCTCGCCAAAGGTCATGGTCCCCAGCCCGAGGGTGCTGATTTCAAGTGAACTGTGTGGGATACGGTGATACTGCATAGCCAGCTTCCTTTTTATTTATAAGGTCAGGCATTCCCCGACAAAGGAGTATCAACATGGCAGAGGGTGAGAAAAAGAGGAAGTAAAAAATCAAAAAAGCCGGGTGACGAGGAGAGGCGGTGGGTGGAACCCGCGGCGTCCTGGTGTGTCCCGACTCTTCTCAAAAGACTGGTTGTCGGTAAGCGCAGCGTCAACAGAGGCTGGGGCCGACGGGGAAAGATTAACGCTTAATGATTTGCGAAACGTCGTCACGATTGATCTGCATTTTATTACCCTGCTGATCTTCGTAACTGATTAAACCGGTATCGTCATCCACGGTAGGTTTACCGTCGGTCAGGATCATTCGCCCATCTTTGGTCGCCATGACGTAATCGCTGCTGCAACCGGAAACCGAGAACGCCAGTCCTACGGCGGAAATCAATACTGCCCATTTTTTCATCGTCATCACCTCTTGAGTAGCTGCACCCCATACCCGTCTATTAATAGCCTGATTTGTGAGACATAAAAAGCAGTAAAGTCTGAAAAAGGGTTGCAGCCTGTGACCAGGCTGCAATTTTGTGGTTTACAGCGGGTTTTTCTTATTACGCAGCAGGTTAAGGCTCTCCACCGCAATAGAGAAGAACATGGCGAAATAGATGTATCCCTTCGGCACATGAACGTCGAAACTTTCCAGCATCAGGGTAAAGCCGACCAGGATCAGAAACGACAGCGCCAGCATTTTCACCGAAGGATGGCGGTCAACAAAATCGCCGATAGGTCGCGCGGCGAACATCATCACCCCCACCGCAATCACCACCGCCGCCATCATGATGAACAGATGATCCGACAGGCCGACGGCGGTGATCACTGAATCGAGGCTAAAGATGATATCCAGCAGCATGATCTGCACGATAGCGCCGAGAAAGGAGTGGACGTTGGTCTTCAGCCCCTCTTCTTCACCTTCGATAGATTCATGGATCTCTTTACTGGCTTTCCAGATAAGGAATAGCCCACCGAGCAGCAAGATCAGGTCGCGAAACGAAATCTCCTGACCGAGGACGGTGAAGAGCGGGTTGGTCAGTTTCACTACCCAGGCGATAGAGGCCAGCAGCGCCAGGCGCATGACCATCGCGCCCATCAAACCGATCCGTCGCGCGTGGGCGCGCTGGGCGGTGGGGAGCTTGGCCACGACCAGAGAGAGAAAAATAATATTATCGATCCCGAGCACGATCTCCAGCAGCGTCAACGTGCCCAGCGCCAGCCAGGCGTTAGGATCGGTTATCCATGCAAATAACATTGTTCAAAGTCCTGCAAAATAGAAAGCAGCAATTATATGCAAGCCCTAACGCAGAACAAAAAATTAATCGTGTTGTAACAAGAAATGGCGGGCGAGCAGGGCGGCGGTAAAATTCTTTTTCAGGTAAAAGCCGCGCGGCAGCGTCAGGATCGTCTCCCCGTGCGCGCCGATGGCCTCGGTCAGCGCCTTGCTGTTGGCGGCTTTCGGTCTTAACTGCAGCACCTCGCCGTGGCGGGCGGTAATGCGCTCAACTTCGCCCAGAACAATGAGATCCATCAGCTCCTCCCAGTCCATGCGCAGCTGGCGCTCCTCGTCTTCGTCCGGACTCCAGAGCAGTGGTGCGCCGACGCGCCGCGCCGCCAGCGGAATGGTGCGCTCACCCTCCACCGGGATCCACAGGACGCGCTGCAGCTTATGCCGCACATGGCTGCTCTCCCAGGTGACGCCGCTATTGCCGGTTAACGGGGCGACACAGACGAAGGTGGTCTCCAGCGGACGCCCCCGGCTGTCGATGGGGATCGTTTTGAGCTCGACCCCCAGCGCGGCGAAATCCTGCTCGGGTTTACTGCCTGCGCTGGCGCCCAGCCACAGCTCCAGCAGAATGCCCGTCCAGCCTTTATCGCGTTTCAGATCGCGCGGAATGGGGATCCCGGCCAGCGCCGCCAGCTCGCCCAGCGAATAGCCAGCCAGCTGACGGGCCTGGGCCAGCAACTGTTCCTGACTTTGCGGCGGCGAGGAGAGAGGGGCGATAGTGGGCATAGGGCGCTACCTTTGGCTAAAAAATGAGCGCTATTTTTGCGCGTTGTGGATAGAGTTTACCGTTTTCTGAGTAACTATACCAATGTCATGATTTATATGAGTTTTTAAACTTATTGCGCCGCGGGTGAAAACCGTGAAAACAGGTTTTCCAGAACTGGTCACTGACAATAAACAGGATCTTACACCATGTTATCCACAGAAAATTGGGATAACTGGGGAAAAGCCTCACTACTGGTTCGATTTACAGCCTTGACGTGCGACGAAAATCGAAATTTTAGAGAAAACCTGCCCGCGGTCTGCGCGTAATCTGTGGATAAAATCGACATTGCTCGATCTTTCATCAGTCAGCGGATCGCATATGTGATGATCGTCACGTTACGTTGTAATAAATGAAAGGAATATATTCTAACTTGATGAATATGCTATCATTATTTTAAGGTGTTAGCGGTGCGATGTTCAGATTACTCCGGGTTTTCCCGGGGTAATTCCGTACTTCTTCACAACTCTATCCACAGAAAAAGTGAATAAAATAGGGCCTAAGCCGCATTCGTTGTTTATAACTCTGGCCATTACTGTGAGTTATTCAAATGTTATCCGTTCTCAGTGTGCGAACAGAGTGGTTTACCGTTTCCGGCGAGTGTGAAACAATCATTCACATTGAAGCTTATCTTGAGGTAGTCCGGTGATTGATGACGATGGCTACCGCCCAAATGTCGGTATTGTAATCTGTAATCGTCAGGGCCAGGTCATGTGGGCCCGGCGCTATGGTCAGCACTCGTGGCAGTTCCCGCAAGGGGGCATAAATCCAGGAGAATCCGCAGAGCAGGCGATGTATCGGGAATTGTTTGAAGAGGTCGGGTTAAGCCGTAAAGATGTGCGGATCCTTGCCTCAACCCGTAACTGGCTGCGTTACAAGTTGCCTAAACGTTTGGTGCGTTGGGACACAAAGCCGGTTTGTATCGGCCAGAAACAAAAGTGGTTTCTTTTGCAGTTGATCGGCAACGATGCGGACATCAATATGCAAACCAGCAGTACACCAGAATTTGATGGTTGGCGCTGGGTGAGTTACTGGTACCCGGTCCGCCAGGTGGTGTCGTTCAAGCGCGACGTCTACCGCCGGGTGATGAAAGAGTTCGCCAGCGTGACCATGTCGCTGGCGGAGAGTGCACCTAAGCCGCAAAGCGCGCCTGCTTATCGACGTAAAAGAGGTTAAGCCACGCACATTATGCTCACTCGGTTGCGAGAAATAGTCGAGAAGGTCGCGAGTGCGCCGCGTTTAAACGAGGCGCTGGATATTCTGGTGACGGATGTCTGCCAGGCGATGGAGACGGAAGTCTGCTCGGTTTACCTGGCTGACAATGACCGACGCTGCTATTACCTGATGGCCACCCGCGGGTTAAAAAAACCTCGCGGGCGCACCGTTGCGCTGGCGTTCGATGAAGGCCTGGTGGGTCTGGTTGGCCGCCTGGCGGAGCCCATCAACCTCGCCGATGCGCAAAAACACCCCAGCTTCAAATATATCCCTGCCGTCAAAGAGGACCGCTTCCGCGCCTTCCTTGGCGTGCCGATCATTCAGCGCCGCCAGCTGTTGGGCGTGCTGGTGGTCCAGCAGCGCGAGCTGCGTCAGTTTGATGAAAGCGAAGAGTCTTTCCTCGTCACCCTCGCCACCCAGATGGCGGCGATCCTCTCCCAGTCCCAGCTGAACGCCCTGTTCGGCCAGTATCGTCAGACGCGCATTCGCGCCCTCCCGGCCTCTTCCGGGGTGGCGATCGCCGAGGGCTGGATGGACGTCAGCCTGCCGCTGATGGAGCAGGTGTATGAAGCCTCGACGCTGGACACCGCCTCGGAACGCGAACGCCTGACCGGCGCGCTGGAAGAGGCGGCTAACGAATTTCGTCGCTACAGCAAACGCTATGCTGCCGGCGCGCAAAAAGAGACGGCGGCAATCTTCGATCTCTACTCGCACCTCCTCTCCGACGCCCGCCTGCGTCGCGAGCTGTTTGCCGAAGTCGACAAAGGCGCGGTGGCCGAGTGGGCGGTCAAAAAGATCATTGAGAAGTTCGCCGAACAGTTTGCCGCGCTCAGCGACGGTTATCTGAAAGAGCGGGCCGGCGATCTGCGTACCCTGGGTCAGCGTCTGCTGTTCCATCTCGACGACAGCATTCAGGGGCCCAACACCTGGCCGGCGCGCATTATCCTCGTGGCAGACGAGCTGTCGGCCACCACCCTCGCCGAAGTGCCGCAGGATCGTCTGGTCGGTGTGGTGGTGCGCGATGGCGCCGCCAACTCCCATGCCGCCATTATGGTACGCGCCCTCGGGATCCCGACGGTGATGGGCGCCGATATCCAGCCCTCTCTGCTGCATGGCCATACGCTGATTGTCGATGGCTATCGCGGTGAGCTGCTGGTGGATCCCGAACCTGTCCTGTTGCAGGAATATCAGCGCCTTATTAGCGAAGAGAACGAGCTCAGCCGCCTGGCGGAGGACGATCTCCAGCGCGCGTCGGAGCTGAAAAGCGGCGAGCGGGTGAAAGTCATGCTCAACGCCGGCTTAAGCCCGGAGCACGAAGAGAAGCTCGGCAGCTTTGTTGACGGCATTGGCCTCTACCGTACCGAAATTCCCTTTATGCTGCAGAGCGGCTTCCCCTCTGAAGAGGAGCAGGTCGCCCAGTATCAGGGCATGCTGCAGATGTTTAACAGCAAACCGGTGACCCTGCGTACCCTGGACATCGGCGCGGATAAACAGCTGCCGTATATGCCGATCAGCGAAGAGAACCCGTGCCTCGGCTGGCGCGGGATCCGCATCACCCTCGATCAGCCGGAGATCTTTTTGATCCAAGTGCGGGCGATGCTGCGCGCCAACGCCGCCACCGGCAACCTCAGCATTTTGCTGCCTATGGTGACCAGTCTGGAGGAGGTGGATGAGGCCCGTCGGCTGATCGACCGCGCCAGCCGGGAAGTGGAAGAGATGATCGGCTACGCCATCCCACGTCCGCGCCTGGGGGTGATGCTGGAGGTCCCGTCGATGGTCTTTATGCTGCCGCAGCTGGCCAGTCGGATCGATTTTATCTCGGTAGGGACGAACGACCTGACCCAGTACCTGCTGGCCGTCGACCGTAACAATACCCGGGTCGCCAGCATGTATGACAGCCTGCATCCGGCGGTATTGCGGGCGCTAGCGATGATCGCCCATGACGCGGAGCGCTTTGGCATCGATCTGCGACTGTGCGGCGAGATGGCGGGCGACCCGATGTGCGTGACGATCCTTATCGGCCTCGGTTATCGCCATCTGTCGATGAACGGCCGCTCGGTGGCGAGGGTGAAATATCTGCTGCGCCGCATTGATATCGAAGAGGCGCAGGAGCTGTCGCGTCGCAGCCTTGATGCCCAGATGACCGCTGAGGTGCGCCATCAGGTGGCGGCCTTTATGGAGCGTCGCGGTCTCGGCGGCCTGATCCGCGGCGGGCGGTAGCGGTAGCCCGGGTGAGGCGTAAGCCGTAACCCGGGGATCCTCTGCTCGCACCATCCGGCAAAATAGGGTACCGCCGGGAAAACGGCATTCTGTTAGCATCCGTATACATATCTTTTACACGTTCGGCGCGGATCGCACTCCAGGCTTATGCTATGATTCGCCTCCTTCGGCGTGCCCGTTTTTATCGGGCATAGATCATCACCGCTGTCCACTTTCGGCGGAATAACAAGTCTTTATGGTGACAGATGAATAGTGGCTACCTGCATTTTCCGGAGTTCGATCCGGTCATTTTTTCTCTAGGCCCGGTCTCCCTCCACTGGTACGGTTTGATGTACCTGGTGGGCTTTGTCTTTGCGATGTGGCTGGCCACCCGTCGGGCGAATCGTCCGGGCAGCGGCTGGACGAAAAATGAAGTGGAAAACCTGCTCTACGCGGGCTTCCTCGGCGTCTTCCTGGGCGGCCGTATCGGCTACGTGCTGTTTTACAACCTGCCGGTATTTCTTGCCGATCCGCTGTATCTGTTCCGCGTCTGGGACGGCGGCATGTCGTTCCACGGCGGCCTGATCGGCGTGATCCTGGTGATGATTATCTTCGCCAGACGCACCAAACGCACCTTCTTCCAGGTCTCCGATTTTATCGCGCCGCTGATCCCGTTTGGCCTTGGCGCCGGGCGTCTGGGCAACTTCATCAACGGTGAGCTGTGGGGCCGCGTGGACCCGAGCTTCCACTACACGATGATTTTCCCGGGCTCCCGTGCCGAAGACCTGGCGCTGCTGCCGACGCATCCGGAATGGCAATCGCTGTTCGATACCTACGGCGCGCTGCCGCGTCACGCGTCGCAGCTGTACGAGCTGGCGCTGGAAGGCGTGGTGCTGTTCCTGATCCTGAACCTGTTTATCCGTAAACCGCGCCCGACCGGCTCCGTTTCCGGTCTGTTCCTGATTGGCTACGGCCTGTTCCGCATCATCGTGGAATTCTTCCGCCAGCCCGACGCCCAGTTCACCGGCGGCTGGGTGCAGTACATCAGCATGGGGCAGATTCTTTCGATCCCGATGGTGCTTGCGGGTATCATCATGATGGTTTGGGCTTACCGCCATCGTCCGCAGCAACAGAATTCTTGAGGAACCATGAAACAGTATCTTGATTTGATGCAGAAAGTGCTCACCGAGGGCACGCCAAAAAATGACCGCACCGGCACTGGCACGATCTCTATTTTCGGCCATCAGATGCGTTTTAACCTGCAGGAAGGCTTCCCGCTGGTGACCACCAAGCGCTGTCATTTACGCTCCATCATCCATGAACTGCTGTGGTTCCTGCAGGGCGACACCAACATCGCCTATCTGCACGACAACAACGTCACCATCTGGGACGAGTGGGCAGATGAAAATGGCGACCTGGGGCCGGTCTACGGCAAACAGTGGCGTTCCTGGCCTGCGCCGGACGGTCGTCATATCGACCAGATCACCACGGTGATGAACCAACTGAAAAACGACCCGGACTCCCGCCGGATCATCGTCTCGGCGTGGAACGTCGGCGAGCTGGATAAAATGGCGCTGGCGCCGTGCCACGCCTTCTTCCAGTTCTACGTCGCTGACGGCAAGCTCTCCTGCCAGCTGTATCAGCGCTCCTGCGACGTATTCCTCGGCCTGCCGTTCAATATCGCCAGCTACGCGCTGCTGGTGCATATGGTGGCGCAGCAGTGCGATCTGCAGGTCGGTGATTTCGTCTGGACCGGCGGCGACACCCATCTGTACAGCAACCATCTTGAGCAGACCAACCTGCAGTTGAGCCGCGAACCGCGTCCGCTGCCGAAGCTGGTCATCAAACGCAAACCGGCGTCGATTTTCGACTACCGTTTTGAAGACTTCGAGATTGAAGGTTACGATCCGCACCCGGGCATTAAAGCGCCGGTGGCGATTTAACCCCCCCTGCAGAGATGATCAACCGGCGCCCGATGGCGCCGGTTTTTTTATGCCTTTTGCACCATCAGAATGGAGGCTATCTCCATAGCCACAGGGATAAGGTCGCTTCAGCCTGCCCACTGCCCCCCCGGCGGTTGCGGTGGGCGAAGTTGGGTAGACGCTCGCAAAAAAATGTTCCTCTGTCGAGTATGCAAACCTTTTTTGCGTATCTGGCCGGGAAAGCTATTTTCCGTCGTCGCGCCAGGGTCAACCGCCGCGGCATACTCGACGCCATGAACAGAGAACATGGCTACACCCTGATGGAAACCCTGGTAACGCTGACACTGATGATGATCCTCAGCGTCGGCGGCCTGTACGGCTGGCAGCGCTGGCAGCAGCAGCAACAACTGTGGCAAACCGCCGTCCAGGTGCGGGATTTTCTGCTCTTTCTGCGCGATGACGCCAACGCGTACAACCGGGACCGCGTGCTTCGCGTCGGCCAGGACGAAGTGGGCTGGTGCCTGAGCGCGGAGGGGGAGGGGCCGGAATGCGCCTCGGGGACATCCTTCACGCTGCGCCCGCGCTGGCCGGGGATCACGCTGGCTGGCGTTACGCCTGGTCTGGGGTTTTATGGTCTGCGCAGCACCGCCTGGGCGGGGAATCTGCGGTTGCAGAGCGCGGCCGGCAGCTGGAGCATTGTGATCTCACACTGGGGGCGGATTCGTTTATGCCGCAGCGACAGCGCAGGAGGGTGTCAGTGAACAGTCGAGGATTTTCCCTGGCGGAGGCGCTTATCGCCATGGCCATCGGCTCGCTGCTGCTGATGGGGGCCTGCCGTTTTCTGCCTGCCCTGCAGCGTCATATTCTGCGCCAGGGCGAACAGCTGGCCCTGGAGAACGAGCTGTGGCAGCGCGTGCATGCCGTGGGAAAACATCTCCAGCGCGCCGGGTACTGCCGGGGAGCGTGCGGCGGAGCCGGGCTGGAGCTAGCCGCTGATGGCGAGTGTCTGATTGTGCGCTGGGATGCGAACAGCAACGGGAGATGGGAAACCTCCCCCGCGGCAGCGGCGGAGAGCACCGGCTTTCGCCTGCGCGACGGCGCGCTGGAGACCTTGCGCGGGGCCAGCGACTGCCGCGGGGGCGGATGGGAGAAAATCACCAACCCGGCCGCCATCGTGGTGACGCGCTTCTCGGTACAACGTCAGGTCACCTCGGGCTTCGCGCCGGAGCTGAGCGTGACGCTGGCGGCGCGCTCCGCGCAACAGAGGGGCCTGACGAGCGAGGTGGAGCAGCGGGTGACGGGGTATAACCTGTGATCCGTCAGCGTGGAATGTCGTCGCTGCTGATGGTGCTCCTGTTGCTGACCCTCGGCAGCCTGTTACTCGAGGGGCTTAACCTGCAGCAGCGGGCGCTGCTGGCGCAAACCGCCAGCGAAACGCAGGCGATCCGCGATACGGCGATAGCCCATTCGGCGCTGCAGTGGGGAAAACAACAGGCCTGGTCGGCGCAGCTGCCGCTGGCCTGCCGGGAGCAGACGCCGCAGGGCTGGCGCGCCTGCCTGCGTATCTTCGGCGACGGTTCACTGTTGCTCAGCAGCGCCAGCGGCGAGGTGCAGGTCTGGCAGTCCGGCGAGGTGCGCGGCGGGCAGGTGCGTTTTTCCGCCCACGGCTGGAGCGATTTTTGCCCGCTCAGGGAGGCGAGCTTATGTCAAATGCCCTGAAGCATCAACGGGGGTTTAGCCTGCCGGAGACCGTGCTGGCGATGGCGCTGATGGTGCTGACGGTCACCGCGCTGGGCGGCTATCAGCGCGGAATGGCGCAAGGAATTGTCCAGTTGAACCAGACCCGTCAGCTGTGGCGCGACGCGTGGCGCTATAGCCAGCTCTCCGCGCCGCCCTCGCCGGCACGCGGGCAGGTAAGCCGTATGCAGACATCGACGCAAAGATGTGTCAGCATCACGGTAACGATCAGTATGCCCGTTGCCAAGCGGGTGCAGATGACCCGGCTGCATTGCCCGGTCAGTCAGTAGTCAGGAGCAATTATGTTAAGGGTATACCACTCAAACCGGCTGGATGTTCTCGAGGCGTTGATGGAATTTATCGTCGAGCGCCAGCGGCTGGATGACCCTTTTCAGGCCGAAATGGTGCTGGTGCAGAGTACCGGTATGGCGCAGTGGCTGCAGATGACCCTGGCCTCGCGCTTCGGAATTGCCGCCAATATCGAGTTCCCGCTGCCGGCGAGCTTTATCTGGGACATGTTCGTGCGCGTCCTGAAAGATATTCCTGGCGAAAGCGCCTTCAGCAAGCAGAGCATGAGCTGGAAGCTGATGACCCTCCTGCCGCAGCACCTGGAGGAAGACGATTTTATCTTGCTGCGCCAGTATCTGAGCGATGACGGCGACAAGCGCAAGCTGTTTCAACTCGCCGCCCGGGTGGCGGACCTCTATGACCAGTACCTCGTCTATCGCCCGGAGTGGCTGATGCGCTGGGAGGCCGGCCAGCGGGTGGAAGGTCTCGGCGATGCCCAGCAGTGGCAGGCGCCGCTGTGGCAGGCGCTGGTGAGCTACACCGCCGAGCTGGGGCAACCGCAGTGGCACCGCGCCAATCTCTACCAGCGCTTTATCAGTACCCTGGAAAAAGCGGACGAACCGCCCGCCGGGCTGCCGTCGCGCGTCTTCATCTGCGGGATTTCCGCGCTGCCGCCGGTCTATCTTCAGGCGCTGCAGGCGTTGGGTAAGCATGTCGATGTCTATGTCTTGTTTACCAACCCCTGCCGCTACTACTGGGGAGACATTAAGGATCCGGCGTTCCTGGCGAAGCTGCTGTCGCGCCAGCGGCGCCATCACCGCGAGGCGCGCGCGCTACCCCTGTTTCGCGACACCGAGCAGGCGCCGGGGTTGTTTAATGACGCTGGGGAACAGGATGTCGGCAACCCGTTGCTCGCCTCCTGGGGCAAACTGGGGCGCGACTATATCTACCTGTTGGCGGGGCTGGAGCGCTATGAGGAGCTGGACGCCTTTGTCGATATTGCCCCCGATAACCTGTTGCATAACCTGCAATCGGATATCCTCGAACTGCGCAACGCGGCGGTGGCCGGGCAGAGCGCAGAGGCGTTCGCTCACAGTCGCGACAAACGTCCGCTGGCGCTGGATGACCGCAGTCTGAGCATTCACGTCTGCCACAGTCCGCAGCGCGAAGTGGAGGTTCTGCACGATAGGCTACTGGCGATGCTGGAGGCGGATCCGACGCTCACCCCGCGGGATATCATCGTCATGGTGGCGGATATCGACAGCTACAGTCCCTATATTCAGGCGGTGTTTGGCGCGGCCAGCGGCGATCGCTGGTTGCCGTGGGCGATCTCCGACCGTCGCGCCCGCGAGTCGCACCCGGTGCTGCAGGCGTTTATCACGCTGCTCTCGCTGCCGGACAGCCGCTTCGCCAGCGAAGATGTGCTGGCGCTGCTGGACGTGCCGGTGCTGGCGGCGCGCTTTAATATCACGGAAGAAGGGCTGCGCTACCTGCGCCAGTGGGTGAACGAGTCCGGCGTCCGCTGGGGAATGGATGACGACAACGTCCGCGAGCTGGACCTGCCGGCGACCGGGCAGCATACCTGGCGGTTCGGCCTCACCCGCATGCTGTTGGGCTACGCGATGGACAGCCGCGAGGGAGAGTGGCAGTCGGTGCTGCCGTATGACGAATCCAGCGGTTTGATCGCCGAACTGGTGGGCAACCTCGCGTCGCTGCTGATGCAGCTTAATCTGTGGCGACGCGGCCTTGCCCAGCAGCGGCCGCTGGCGGAGTGGCTGCCGGTCTGTCGCGATCTGCTGAATGACTTTTTCCTGCCGGACAGCGAGACCGAAGCGGCGCTGGCACTGATTGAGCAACAATGGCTGGCGGTTATTGATAGCGGTCTGGAAGCACAGTATGGCGACCAGGTGCCGCTGACGCTACTGCGCGATGAGCTGGCCCAGCGTCTCGATCAGCAGCGGATCAGCCAGCGCTTTCTTGCTGGCCCGGTCAACATCTGTACCCTGATGCCGATGCGTTCGATCCCCTTTAAGGTGGTGTGCCTGCTAGGGATGAATGACGGAGTCTATCCGCGAACGCTACCGCCGCTGGGCTTTGATTTAATGAGCCAGAAGCCGCAGCGCGGCGACCGCAGCCGGCGCGATGATGACCGCTATCTGTTCCTCGAAGCGCTGATGTCCGCCGAACAGACGCTGTATATCAGCTATATCGGACGTTCGATCCAGGACAACAGCGAGCGCTTTCCTTCGGTGCTGGTGCAGGAGCTGGTGGATTACATTGGCCAGAGCCACTGTCTTGCTGGCGACGAAGAGCTTGACTGCGACGCCAGCGAAGCCCGGGTCAAAGCCTATATCACCCATCTGCATACGCGCATGCCGTTCGACGTCGCTAATTTCCAGGAAGACGAGAACAAGAGCTACGCTCGTGAATGGCTGGCCGCCGCCGGCCAGCAGGGAGAGGCGCATAGCGATTTTATACAGCCGCTCACCGCGCCGCCGATTGACAGCCTGCCGTTCGAGCAGCTCTTACGCTTCTGGCAGCACCCGGTTCGCGCGTTCTTTCAGCAGCGTTTGCGGGTCAATTTCCGCGCCGAAGAGGACGATATTCCAGACGACGAGCCCTTCACTCTTGAAGGGCTGAGCCGTTATCAACTGAATCAGCAACTGCTCAATACGCTTATCGAGGAGCAGGACGACTCAGCCATGTTCCGCCGCTTCCGCGCCGCCGGCGAGCTGCCGTATGGCGCCTTTGGCGAGCTGGTCTGGGAGACGCAGCGCCTGGAGATGCAGGCTCTGGCCGAGCGGGTGATGGCCGAGCGCCAGCAGGCGCAGAGTATGGAGATCGATCTGCAGTGCGGCGGCGTGAACCTGACCGGCTGGCTGCAGCAGGTGCAGCCGGACGGTCTGCTGCGCTGGCGGCCTTCGCTGCTGAGCGTCTCCCAGGGGATGCAACTTTGGCTGGAACACCTTGTCTACTGTGCCAGCGGCGGCACCGGCGAGAGCCGGCTGTTTGTGCGGAAAGAGGGAGAGTGGCGCTTCCCGGCGCTGGCGCCCGCCGAGGCGCAGGCGTACCTTAATGCGCTGGTGGATGGCTATTTGCTGGGGATGTCGCAGCCGCTGCTGCTGCTGCCGGAAAGCGGTGGCGCCTGGCTGAAAGCCTGTTACGACGCCGAAAAGGATGTCATCTTAATGGACGAAGAGACGCAGCAGAAAGCGCGGAGCAAATTCCTGCAGACCTACGAAGGTAATATGGTGGTCAGCGGGGAGGGCGCCGATATCTGGTATCAACGCCTGTGGCGTTCGCTGGAGCCGGCGCATTACGAAGAAATTATTGCTCAGACGCAGCGTTATCTGTTACCGCTATATCGTTACCATCAGTCCACACAAATTTAAATAGTATAAAAATTGCGCAGTGAATGGCGGTTCATTTATTATGCGCAACGTATCACGGACTGATGGACATAAAAGGCTGCACGCTGTGCAGCGCAAGTTTGTTAATGATGAGGTTCGTGAATGCCCCGCAGTTTATGGTTCAAGGTTTTTGTTGTGCTGGCCGCCCTCTGGGCGCCGTTTAGTCAGGCCGACACCGGATGGCAGCCGATTCAGGAGACGATCCGCAAAAGCGAAAAAGATACGCGTCAGTATCAGGCGATCCGCCTTGATAACGACATGGTCGTGCTGCTGGTTTCCGATCCGCAGGCGGTGAAATCGCTGTCGGCGCTGGTGGTGCCGGTGGGATCCCTGCAGGATCCGGCCGATCATCAGGGGCTGGCGCATTTTCTGGAACATATGACGCTGATGGGGTCGCAAAAATATCCCCAGCCTGACAGCCTTGCAGAGTTTCTTAAACTGCACGGCGGCAGCCATAACGCCAGCACCGCGCCTTACCGCACCGCGTTTTATCTCGAAGTGGAAAATGATGCGCTGGACGGGGCCGTAGACCGCCTGGCCGACGCCATCGCCGCGCCGCTGCTGGATAAAAAATATGCCGACCGCGAACGTAACGCGGTCAACGCCGAGCTGACGATGGCCCGGACGCGAGACGGGATGCGCATGGCCCAGGTCAGCGCGGAGACCATCAACCCGGCCCACCCGGCGGCCCACTTCTCCGGTGGTAACCTCGAGACGCTCAGCGATAAGCCCGGCAGCCCGGTACTTGATGCGCTGCATACCTTCCGCGATAGCTGGTACTCCGCCAACCTGATGAAAGCGGTGATCTACAGCAACAAGCCGTTGCCGGCGCTGGCGCGGATGGCTGCTGACACCTTTGGCCGCGTGCCGAATCGTCAGATCAGCAGGCCGGAAATTACCGTCCCGGTGGTAACGGATGCGCAAAAAGGCATCATTATTCACTATGTGCCGGCGATGCCGCGCAAAGTGCTGCGCGTCGAGTTTCGCATCGACAACAACAGCGATCGCTTCCGCAGTAAAACCGATGAGCTGGTCACCTATCTTATCGGCAACCGCAGCCCGGGCACGCTCTCCGACTGGCTGCAAAAGCAGGGGCTGGCGGAAGGTATCCGCGCCGATTCCGATCCGGTGGTAAACGGCAACAGCGGCGTACTGGCGATCTCTGCCACCCTCACCGATAAAGGCCTGGCGCACCGCGACGAAGTGACGGCGGCCATTTTCAGCTATCTCGACCTCCTGCGTACTCAGGGCATCGACAAACGGTACTTCGATGAACTGGCGCATGTGCTGGCGCTGGATTTCCGCTATCCGTCGATCAACCGCGACATGGACTACGTGGAATGGCTGGCGGATACCATGATCCGGGTGCCGGTCGAGCATGCGCTGGACGTGGTGAATATTGCCGACCAGTACGACCCGCAGGCGATCAAAGACCGGCTGGCGATGATGACCCCACAGAACGCCCGTATCTGGTATATCAGCCCCCAGGAGCCGCATAACAAGACGGCCTATTTTGTCGATGCGCCGTATCAGGTGGATAAGATTAGCGAGCAGACGTTCGCTGACTGGCAGCAAAAATCGCAGGCCATCCAGCTGCAGCTGCCGGTGCTCAACCCCTATATTCCGGATGATTTCACCCTCATCAAAAGCGATAAAGCCTGGCCGCATCCGCAGCTGATCCTTGATGAACCGACGCTGCGGGTGGTGTATGCCCCGAGCCAGTATTTTGCCAGCGAGCCGAAGGCGGATATCTCCCTGGTGCTGCGTAATCCCCAGGCGATGGACAGCGCTCGCCGGCAGGTGATGTTTGCCCTCAACGATTATCTCGCCGGCATCGCCCTCGATCAGCTCAGTAACCAGGCGGCGGTCGGCGGCATTTCGTTCTCCACCGGCGCTAATAACGGATTAATGGTTAATGCCAACGGCTATACCCAGCACCTTCCGGCACTGTTCAGCGATCTGTTGCAGGGATACTTCAGCTATACGCCGACCGAGGAGCAGCTGGAGCAGGCCAAATCCTGGTATGCGCAGATGATGGACTCCGCCGAGAAAGGCAAAGCCTACGATCAGGCGATAATGCCGATCCAGATGGTCTCCCAGGTGCCGTACTTCCAGCGCGAAGTGCGCCGGGCGCTGCTGCCCTCCATCACTCTTAAAGAGGTGCTCGACTACCGCGCCAACCTGAAAACCAAGGGGCGTCCTGAACTGATGGTGATCGGCAATATGACCGCCGATGCCGCCACGACGCTGGCCCGCCAGATCCAGCAGCAGCTGGGCGCTGACGGCAACGAATGGTGCCGCAATAAAGACGTGGTGGTGAACCGGCAGCAACTGGCGATCTTCAACAAAGCGGGCAACAGCACCGACTCCGCGCTGGCCGCGGTGTTCGCGCCGCCCAACGTGGATGAGTTCAGCAGCACCGCCGCCAGCACCCTGCTGGGGCAGATTATTCAGCCGTGGTTCTACAACCAGCTGCGTACTGAAGAGCAGCTCGGCTATGCGGTCTTTGCCTTCCCGATGAACGTGGGGCGCCAGTGGGGCATGGGCTTCCTGCTGCAGAGTAGCGATAAGCAGCCGGCCTTCCTCTGGCAGCGGTTCCAGGCCTTCTTTCCCACCGCGGAGGCGAAGCTGCGGGCGATGAAGCCGGAAGAGTTTGCTCAGCTCCAGCAGGCGGTGATAAGCCAGATGCTGCAGGCGCCGCAGACGCTGGGCGATGAAGCCTCGAAACTGAGCAAAGATTTCGATCGCGGTAATATGCGTTTTGATTCACGTGATAAAGTAGTGGCTCAGATTAAACTGCTGACGCCGCAAAAACTTGCCGACTTCTTCCATCAGACGGTGGTGGATCCGCAGGGCATGACGATATTGTCCCAGATTTCCGGTAGCCAGAATGGCAAAGCGGACTATGCCCAGCCGAAAGGCGGCAAAGTGTGGGAAAACGTCAGCGCATTGCAGCAATCCTTACCCCTGATGCGAGAGAATGAATGACCGACACCGCTGAGTCTTTGGATCCCATGCGCTTGCCCCTGAGGGGCGAGCGCCTGATAGAAGCCTCTGCGGGCACCGGAAAAACCTTTACCATCGCCGCGCTGTATCTGCGGCTGCTGCTGGGGCTGGGCGGCGAGTCCGCCTATTCCCGCGCTATCAGCGTTGAAGAGCTGCTGGTGGTGACCTTTACCGAGGCGGCGACCGAAGAGCTGCGCGGGCGTATCCGCAGCAACATCCACGAACTGCGCATCGCCTGCCTGCGCGGCGAATCCGACAATCCGCTCTACAGCGCGCTGCTGGCGGAGATCGATGATAAAGACGACGCCGCGAAGACGCTGCTGCTGGCTGAACGGCAGATGGACGAGGCGGCGGTATTCACCATCCACGGCTTTTGCCAACGGATGCTGAGCCTTAACGCCTTCGAGTCGGGCATGCTGTTCGAGCAGCAACTGATCGAGGATGAATCCCGCCTGCGCTATCAGGCCTGCGCTGACTTCTGGCGCCGCCACTGCTATCCGCTGACCCGCGATATCGCGGCGGTGATCCACGACGTCTGGAAAGGGCCGCGCGATCTGCTGAAGTCTCTTGACCGCTGGCTGCAGGGCGAAGCGCCGCAGCTTAAGTCGCCGCCGGCCCCCGACGAGACGCTGGCCGAACGCCATCAGCAGATCATCGCCCGCATTGACTCGCTCAAGCAGCAGTGGCGCGAGCAGGTGGGCGAGATCGAAGGCGTGCTGGAAAATTCCGGGCTCGACCGGCGGAAATACAATCGTGGCAACCAGGGCAAATGGCTTGAGAAAGTGAACGCCTGGGCGCAGGAAGAGACGTTAAGCTACCAGCTGCCCGACGCGCTGGAGAAATTTGCCCAGTCGTTTCTGCTCGAGCGCACCAAAGCCGGTGGCGAACCACCGGTGCATCCCCTGTTTAGCGCCGTGGAGTCGCTGCTGGCCTCCTCGCTGACGCTCACCGATCTGGTGCTGGCGAGAGCGATGGTCGAGATCCGCGATGCGGTCGCCCGCGAAAAGCGCCGCCGCGGCGAGCTGGGGTTTGACGATATGCTCAGCCGGCTTGACGAGGCGCTGCGCGGCGACAGCGGCGAGACGCTGGCCAGCGCCATTCGCCAGCGTTTTCCGGTGGCGATGATCGATGAATTTCAGGACACCGACCCCCAGCAGTACCGGATTTTTCGCCGCATCTGGCGCCGGCAGCCGGAGACGGCGCTGCTGCTGATCGGCGATCCGAAGCAGGCCATCTACGCCTTTCGCGGCGCCGATATCTTTACCTATATGAAAGCGCGCGGCGACGTTGCCGCGCACTACACCCTCGATACCAACTGGCGCTCATCGCCGGGCATGGTGGGCAGCGTCAACCGGCTGTTCGGCCTCAGCGATAACCCCTTCATGTTTCGTGAGATCCCGTTCCTGCCGGTGAAGGCGGCGGCAAAGAATCAGGGGCTGCGCTTTACCGTTGACGCGGCGGACGTACCGGCGATGAACGTCTGGCTGATGCCCGGCGACACCGTCGGGTCTGGCGATTACCAAACGTTTATGGCGCAGCTCTGCGCCACGCAGATCCGCGACTGGCTGAGCGCCGGTCAGCAGGGGCGCGCGCTGCTGTGGCGCGGGGAAACCTCGCGCCCGGTGCAGGCCTCGGATATCACCGTGCTGGTGCGCAACCGGCTGGAGGCGGCGCAGGTGCGTGAAGCGCTGCAGACGCTGGGCATCCCCTCGGTCTACCTCTCCAACCGCGACAGCGTTTTCGAGACGCTGGAGGCCCAGGAGCTGCTCTGGCTGCTGCAGGCGGTGCTGGCCCCGGAGCGGGAAAATACCCTGCGCAGCGCGCTGGCGACCTCGATGTTTGGCCTGACCGCGCTGGATATTGAAAACCTGAACCAGGATGAGCAGGCGTGGGACGCGCTGGTGGAAGAGTTCAGCGAATACCGCCAGATCTGGCGTCAGCGCGGAGTGATGCCGATGCTGCGGGCGTTGATGACGGCCCGGCATATCGCCGAGAATCTGCTGGCGACCCGCGGCGGCGAGCGGCGCTTAACCGACATTCTGCATATCAGCGAACTGCTGCAGGAGGCGGCCAGCCAACTGGAAAGCGAGCATGCCCTGGTGCGCTGGCTGGCGCAGCATATCGCCGAGCCGGACAGCAACGCCGCCAGCCAGCAGATGCGTCTCGAAAGCGATAAGCACCTGGTGCAAATTGTCACCATTCACAAGTCAAAAGGGCTGGAATACCCCCTGGTCTGGCTGCCGTTTATCGCCCGGTTTCGTAAACAGGACCAGGCGTTCTACCACGATCGCGAGACGTTCGCGGCGGTACTGGATCTGGGCCAGGATGAGGCCAGCCTCGAGCTGGCGGAGGCGGAACGGCTGGCGGAAGATCTGCGCCTGCTGTACGTCGCCCTGACCCGTGCGGTCTGGCACTGCAGCCTCGGCGTGGCGCCGCTAAGCAGCCGGAAATCCGGCAACAGCGATTTCCACCTCAGCGCGCTGGGGCGGCTGTTGCAGGCGGGCGAAGCCATGGACGCCGCCGGGCTGGCCGCGCGGCTGGCGGACTTCTGTCATGGCGATATTGCATTGCAGAGACCGGGCGAGCTGGATCTGACCCCGTGGCAGGCGCCCGCGGCGACCATCCCCCCGCTGTCGGCGCGCGAGCTGCAGCGCCGCATCGCCGACGACTGGCGGGTGACCAGCTACTCCGGACTGCAACAGCATGGTTTCAGCGGCGGGCAGGATCTGCTGCCGCGTCTGGATGTCGATGCCGCCGGCGTCGGCGAAGTCGTGGAAGAGCCGCAGCTGACTCCGCACCAGTTTCCGCGCGGCGCCGCGCCGGGGACCTTCCTGCACAGCCTGTTTGAGGAGCTGGACTTCACCCAGCCGGTGCCGGACGGGTGGATGGCGGAGAAGCTGCAGCTGAGCGGGTTTGACGCGCAGTGGGCGCCGGTGCTGACCGACTGGCTGGGGGGCGTGCTGAAGACTCGCCTGCCGGGAGCGGATATTGCGCTCAATCAGCTTGCGGCGCGGGATAAACAGGTGGAGATGGCGTTTTATCTGCCTATCGCTCAGCTGCTGACGGCGGAGCGCCTTGACGCGCTTATCCGCCAGTACGATCCCCTCTCCGCCGACACGCCACCGCTGGATTTCCGCCAGGTGCGTGGCATGCTGAAGGGCTTTATCGATCTGGTCTTCCGCCACGAAGGCCGTTATTACCTGCTGGATTACAAATCCAACTGGCTGGGGGAAGACCGCGAGGCCTACACCCGGCCGGCAATGGAGCAGGCGATGCGTGCCCACCGCTACGATCTGCAGTATCAGTTGTACAGCCTGGCGCTGCACCGCTATCTGCGCCACCGGCTGGCCGATTATGACTATGACCGCCACTTCGGCGGCGTGATTTATCTTTTCCTGCGCGGCATGGACGGGCAGGAGGGGGGGCAGGGGATCTTCACCACCCGGCCGGTGAGACCGCTGATTGACGGTCTGGATCAGCTTTTTGCCGGAGAAACTCAGGAGGAGGCCTCATGACTTTCGAACAATTACTGCTGGCTGCGGTGGAGCAGCGTCTGCTGCGGCCGCTGGACGTCCAGTTTGCCCTGATGGTGGCGCAAAACGACCCGCCGGCGGTCATGCTGGCGGCGGCCTTGCTGAGCCGGGATGCTGGCGAGGGGCACGTTTGCCTGCCGCTCTCGCGGTTGAGCGGCGACGAGGCGCTGAGCGGAAAAGCGGGGGAGATCCGCGATCGGCTGCTGGCCGAAGCCGGCGCGCCGGAGGACTGGCCCGCGCTACTGCTCGCTTCATCGGCAGTGAGCTGCGGCGATGCTCCGGCGCCGATGATTTTATGCGGCGACCGGCTCTATCTGAACCGGATGTGGCGCAACGAGCTGACCGTCGCCCGCTTCTTTAACGAAGCCAACCGGGTGCTGGAGATGGATGAGGCGCGGCTGGCGTCAACGCTAAATGCGCTGTTTCCCGCCACTGGCGAAACCGACTGGCAAAAAGTGGCCGCGGCGGTGGCGCTGACCCGCCGTATCTCGGTGATCTCCGGTGGTCCCGGGACCGGGAAAACCACCACCGTGGCGAAGCTTCTGGCGGCGCTGATCCAGATTGACGACAGTCCACGCTGTCGTATTCGCCTGGCGGCACCGACGGGGAAAGCGGCGGCGCGCCTGACCGAATCGCTGGGCGCGGCGCTGAGAAAGCTGCCGCTGACCGATGCGCAGAAAGCGTTAATTCCCACCGAGGCCAGCACGCTGCATCGTCTGCTGGGCGCCCAGCCCGGCAGCCAGCGCATGCGCTATCACGCCGGCAACCCGCTGCATCTGGATGTGCTGGTCGTGGATGAAGCCTCGATGATTGACCTGCCGATGATGTCGCGGCTTATCGACGCGCTGCCGGCCCACGGGCGGGTGATTTTCCTCGGCGATCGCGACCAGCTGGCCTCCGTGGAAGCGGGGGCGGTGCTGGGGGATATCTGCGCCTGGGCGAGCTCGGGCTACACTGCCGCGCGGGCGCAGGAGCTGACCCGGCTGACCGGTTCGCCGGTGCCGGCGGGCGAGGGGGCTATCGCTGGCGCGCTGAGAGACAGCTTGTGCCTGCTGCAAAAGAGCTATCGCTTCGGCAGTCACTCCGGCATCGGGAGCCTGGCGCGGGCGGTGAATGCTGGCGCGCGCGCGGAGGTGAAGGCCACGCTGCGCCAGCCGTTTGACGATATCGCGCTTCATCCCCTCAGCACGACTGAAGAGTACGAGGCCATGCTCGGCGCGGCCCAGCAGGGCTATGAACGCTACCTGCAGCTGCGCCGCGAGCGGGCCGAACCGCAGGCCATGCTGGCCGCTTTCAGCGAATTCCAGCTGCTGTGCGCGCTGCGTGAAGGGCCGTACGGCGTGAGCGGCGTCAATGAGCGGCTGGAGCAGCGGCTCAACCGCCAGCGGGCGATCGCCCTGCCGCGCCACTCCCGCTGGTATGACGGCCGACCGATCATGATATCGCGCAACGATAGCGCGCTGGGGCTGTTTAACGGCGATATCGGCATAGCGCTGGAGCGCAACGGCGAGCTGCGGGTGTGGTTCCTGATGCCCGACGGCACCATCAAGTCGGTGCAACCGAGTCGCCTGCCGGAGCATGATACCGCCTGGGCGATGACCGTGCATAAATCGCAGGGCTCCGAGTTCGAACATGCGGCGCTGATCCTGCCGGCGCGCAGCGTCCCGCTGGTGACCCGCGAACTGGTCTACACGGCGATCACCCGTGCGAAACAGCGATTGTCGCTCTATGCCGACGAGCAGGTGCTCTCCCAGGCCATTGTGACGCGCACCGAGCGGCGCAGCGGCCTGGCGGAGATTTTCGCCGGGCGCGAAGCCCCCTGAGAGGCCGCATCCGGGCGATGGGAAAATAATGCAGCCCGTTGCCCGGACTGGCAGAAAAATCAGTAGCTGAAGACCAGGGGGATGAGCCAGAGCACCGATATCGAGTTCATGGCGCAAAAGCGGACTGCCGCGCCGCTGGCCAGCGGTGGGGAGGAACAGCGGGCAACAAAAATCACCAGCGAGGAGATGAGAACATTCATGCCGGATGTCAGGGCCAGCAGGAATAATATCGCGATGGCGGCGCCGAGTGCGGCATAACCATGCTGATGATGGCGCTGGTTATCCCAGAGGAGCAGTATCATCAGCAACCACGGATAGAGGGTGACCGTGGCGGTAATGAGGTTGATATGTCTGACCAGCCAGTTCGGTTTGGTTTCCATTATTTCAGCGATCCTTGCAGGGCGGGTGGCGGCCGTGGCGCCAGTCGACGTCCTGTCGACAGCCAGTAGCATATCGGTGAGCCAGCGAGAAAGAAATGGTCTGCGCGGAAACCAGGAATTTAGCCCGCGTACCGCAGACGAGCGCTGGCGCGAAGAGTGGCGGGAGACCGGCCCAGGATAAAGCGATAAGCGTCGCGCTATCCCGGGCCGTTAGAAAGGGTGAAGAAGGGCTTAAGCGAGGTCGGCCATCAGCACCTTCGACCGGCGCTGATAGTTATACATCTGCTTTTTACTCTCCGGCAGCAGGTCGATATCCACCGGCGTGAAGCCGCGCTCCTGGAACCAGTGGATGCTGCGGGTGGTTAGCACGAACAGCTTGCTCAGTCCCATCTGTCTGGCCTGAGCGGCAATACGTTCCAGAAGCACCTCTCCCCGCGACGAGCTCCGGTAATCCGGATGCACCGCCACGCAGGCCATTTCGCCGATCTTCTCTTCCGGGAAAGGATAGAGGGCAGCGCAGGCGATAGTGGTGTTATCGCGCTGAATAATGGTGAATTTGTCGATCTCCATCTCCAGCTGCTCGCGGGAGCGGCGCACCAGGATGCCCTGCTGCTCAAGCGGGCTTATCAGCTCAAGAATACCGCCGATATCGTTGATGGTCGCCCGGCGGATCTGCTCCGCGCTCTCCATGACGATCTGGGTGCCGATGCCGTCGCGTGAGAACAGCTCCTGCAGCAGCGCGCCATTTTCCTGATAGCTGATCAGGTGGCAGCGCCGCACGCCGCTGCGGCAGGCCTTCACGGCCCCGCGCAGGAAGCGCACGGTGCCGGAGTTATAATCTTCGTCCGCTTCCAGCTCTTCGACGCGGGCCTGCGCCTCATTAGGGAACAGTTCGGAGACGATTTCCCCGGCCTGGTTGTAAACCCCTTGCGACGAACAGAAGCCGATCATTTTCTCCGCCTTCAGCTTGATGGCCAGCTGGGTGGCGATCTCTTCCGAAGTCAGGTTAAAGCTCTCGCCGGTGACCGACACCGCGACCGGCCCCATCAGGACAATGGCGCCGCTGTCGAGCTGACGATGAATCGCCTCTTCGTCAATGCGGCGAATGCGTCCGCTGTGGCAATAATCGACGCCGTCATCGACGCCCAGCGGCTGGGCGATGATAAAGTTGCCGCTGACAACGTTGATATGGGCCCCCTGCAGCGGGGTGTTGTTGAGGCTCATCGACAGGCGGGCGGTGATCTCCAGCTGCAGCATCCCCGCCGCCTGCTTAACCAGCTCAAGCGTTTTAGCGTCAGTCACTCGCGTCTGCTTGTGATAGACCGGCTCGTGGTGGTGCTCGGCGAGGTTAGCGTCAATCTGCGGGCGGGCGCCATAGACCACGACCAGGCGAATGCCCAGGCTATGCAATAATCCTATGTCATTGACAATATTTGAGAAATTTTCATGCTCAATGGCTTCGCCGCCCAGCATGATGACAAACGTTTTTCCCCGATGGGCATTAATATAGGGAACAGAATGGCGGAATCCTTCTACCAGTTCAGTGCGACGTTCCTTCACCATGACAAACCCTCAATGCATGATTATTCGTAATTATTGTATTTTTATTCTGTTTTGCTGTTAAACGCAAGTGCCAATTTTAGGCTAAGCCACGAAAAACATGTGACCCGGCGCAGGGTGTCAATGAATGTTTACCCTTTTATAGATGACAGGTTATATGCCTTTCGTTAAAGTTTCTGGTCAATCTGTTTGTTTTGGGTACAAATGCGTTTTTATTGCTTGGGAGTGGCATGTCGGGAAACAACTCTGGATTAAGCCGTCGCCGTCTGCTGCAGGGCGCGGGCGCCATGTGGTTAATGAGCGTGAGCCCTGTGGGGCTGGCTGCCGATGCGCGGGTGGTCGCTGTTCGCGTCTGGCCAGCATCGACCTACACGCGCGTCACGGTAGAATCGAATCATGTGCTGAAATACCGGCAGTTTGCCCTCAGTAACCCGGAGCGGGTGGTGGTGGATCTGGAAGGGGTTAACCTGAACTCTGTGCTGAAGGGCATGGGGGGGCAGATCCGCGATGACGACCCCTTTATTCAGTCCGCTCGCGTGGGCCAGTTTGATCCGCAAACCGTGCGCATGGTTTTTGAGCTCAAGCAGAACGTTAAGCCGCAGCTGTTTGCCCTCGCGCCGGTGGCCGGCTTTAAAGAGCGTCTGGTGATGGACCTCTACCCCGCCAACGCCACCGATGTTCAGGATCCGCTGCTGGCGCTGCTCGAGGATTACAACAAAGGCGATCTGGAGCGTCAGGTGCCGCCGGCGCAAAGCGGACCGCAGCCGGGCAAAGCCGGGCGTGACCGGCCGATTGTCATTATGCTCGATCCCGGACACGGCGGCGAAGACTCCGGCGCCGTGGGGAAGTATCGCACCCGCGAGAAAGATGTGGTGCTGCAGATTGCCCGCCGCCTCCGGGCGCTGATCGACAAAGAAGGCAATATGAAGGCCTATATGACCCGCAACGAAGACGTGTTTATCCCGTTGAAGGTGCGTGTCGCCAAGGCGCAGAAGCAGCGCGCCGACCTGTTCGTGTCGATTCACGCCGACGCCTTTACCAGCCGCCAGCCCAGCGGTTCCTCAGTGTTTGCCCTCTCCACCAGGGGGGCCACCAGTACCGCGGCAAAATATCTCGCCCAGACGCAGAACGCCTCGGATCTGATCGGTGGGGTCAGCAAGAGCGGCGACCGCTATGTCGACCACACCATGTTCGATATGGTGCAGTCCCTGACCATCGCCGACAGCCTCAAATTTGGCAAGGCGGTGCTGGAGAAAATGGGCAATATCAATAACCTGCACAAGAATCGGGTAGAGCAGGCGGGCTTTGCGGTGCTGAAGGCGCCGGATATCCCCTCCATTCTGGTGGAGACGGCGTTTATCAGTAACGTGGAAGAAGAGCGGAAGCTGAAAACGGCCAAATTCCAACAGGAGGTAGCCGAGTCGATCCTCGCCGGGATTAAAGCCTACTTCGCCGACGGCGCGACGCTGGCCCGTCGCGGATAACCACACAGGAAAGGGATATGGCCTTACTGAAAAGCGCCCATGGCGGTAACATCCGCGAGGCCGCCGCCCTGCTGGGTATTGCGCCCGGCGAGCTGCTGGATTTTAGCGCCAACATCAATCCGCTGGGGATGCCAGCTTCGCTCAGGCAGGCGATCGTCGACAACCCAGGCTGCGCCGAGCGCTACCCTGACGTTGAATATCAACAGCTGCATCAGGCGCTGGCTGCCCACCATCAGCTGCCGGCGGCGCATATCCTTGCCGGCAACGGCGAAACTGAATCGATCTTCACCCTCGTCCACGGCCTTAAGCCGCGGCGGGCGATGATCGTCATTCCTGGTTTCGCGGAGTACCGGCGGGCGCTGCAGACGGTGGACTGCGAGTTGGTGGAGTATGCCCTCCGGGAGTGCGATGGCTGGCAACTGACTGACGCCATCCTCGATGCCCTGACTCCGGCGCTGGACTGCCTGTTTCTTTGCACCCCGAATAACCCCACCGGCCTGCTGCCGGAGCGGGGCCTGCTGGAAGCCATTGCGCAGCGCTGTCGGGCGCTGAACATCAGCCTGATCCTTGACGAGGCCTTTCTCGATTTTATCCCCGACCAGCCGGGATTTATTCCCCTGCTGGCGCAGCACCCGCACGTCTGGGTTCTGCGCTCGCTCACCAAATTTTATGCTATTCCGGGGCTGCGTCTCGGCTACCTGCTCAACGCTGACGCCCAGGCAGTGGCCCGGCTGCGCGAGCGACAAATGCCGTGGTCCATCAATGCCTATGCCGCCCTGGCCGGAGAGATCATCCTCCAGGACCGGGCGTATCAGCGGGCCACCTGGCAGTGGCTGCAGGAGGAGGGGGCGCGTTTCTGTTCACGACTGAAAGAGATTACCGGGCTGACCGTGTGGCCCGGGCGCGCCAACTATCTGTTCTTGCGC
The DNA here is from genome assembly GCF_024296565.1 of Klebsiella sp. SWET4. Taxonomy (NCBI): domain Bacteria; kingdom Pseudomonadati; phylum Pseudomonadota; class Gammaproteobacteria; order Enterobacterales; family Enterobacteriaceae; genus Klebsiella; species Klebsiella sp. SWET4. The sequence goes on from NZ_JANCOB010000002.1 coordinate 446,763, forward strand.
TGCGACAGGCAAGGGCTTGACCTGCAATACGCCCTGCTGCGCCAGCATGTGCTGATCCGCAGCTGCGCCAACTACCCGGGGCTGGATAGCCGTTATTTCCGGGTGGCGATCCGTAGCGCCAGCGAAAACGACCAGCTGCTGGCGGCGCTGCGCCGGGCGCTGGCCTGAGGCCTACTGCAGGGTGACGCCCCCGGGCACCATCGCCAGCAGATGCTGCTGCGGCCAGTGGGCGGCGATGTCGCTCTCTGCCAGCCGCCATTGCAGAAATTCGACGTCATGACGACGGCGGTCCAGCAGCAGGCCGACGACGCTGCCGCTGTGCGCCACGTTAAGGCCATACAATCCTGCGCTTTCCACCAGTTGCAGTAGCGCGTCAAACCCCGGTTTGGGCAACAGCTGCTGGCTGGCGATGGCGCTGATGGTCGCCGCTTCGCCCAGTAGCTGTGGGCTGCCGCAATGGCAGGCCTGCTGTACTTTCTCCCACGCCAGCTGCAGCCGGGAGGCGTTAGCCAACAGACCCGGCTCGCGCGGCAGCTGGTGGTAGTCGGTGGTGCGCAGCGTCAGCGGGCTCTCCAGTACTAACAGGTCGAGCGCTGGCGGAGGGGGACAGGCGATTTGCGTGGCGGCGGTATTATGGTCGAACAGCGTCAGCTGGCGAAACAGGGTGCTGTCGGTAGGCTCCAGCGCGACGCACAGGCGCGCCAGCGTCGGCTCATCCAGTAGATGGCCCAGATGATGGGCGGTGGCGACGGCGGTGGCAGCGATATCGGCGGTGCTGCTGGCCATCCCTTTGGCCACCGGGATCGTTGAGTGCAGGGTGATGCGGATCTGCTGGCTCAGCGCTGGGGGGTAGCCCCAGTGGGCCAGCAACTGGTCGACCATCGCCCGTGACAGCGGCCGCTCATCTTTTCGCGGCACCCCGGTCTCGACCTCGACGGTGCTGTACCAGTCCACCGGGCAGGAGACCAGTTTCTCGCTGCCGAGGATCCAGCCCTGGATAAGTTCTCCGCACGAGGCGGGACATTGTGCAACAGCCACGTTTTCACCTTTCCGCTTACCTTCGCCAGGGCGCATAGTGGCATGGCGACCCGCCGGTTACCATGATTCTCCGCAAGAGGAGGTACGTCGTTTAGGCCGACACCGCCAGCTCGCGCGCCTGCGGCAAGGCAAGACGCATGACGTCGCGGGCAATCATCAGCTCTTCATTGGTGTTGATCACCGCCACTTTGACCAGCGCATTATCCGCCTGAATAAAGGTCGCGCTCCGCTGGTTTTTCTCGTCGTCCAGTGCGAGGCCGAGAAAATGCAAATTGCGGCAGATCGTCGCCCGCGCCCGGGCGGAATGCTCGCCTATGCCGCCGGTAAAGATCAGCGCATCCAGGCCTCCCATCTGCATGATATAGCTGCCGATAGTTGCGCGAATGCGTTCGGCAAACAACGACAGCGCCAGAGCTGCGCGTTCATTGCCGGCGTCGGCTGCCTGTTCGACGTCGCGGTAGTCAGAGGACACGCCGGAGACGCCCAGCAGCCCGGATTCATTATTCAGCAGCTGGCTGAGCTGCAGGGCGGATTTCCCCTCTTTCTCCACCAGCCAGGGAAGGATCGACGGGTCGATATCGCCGCTGCGGGTGCCCATCATTACCCCGGACTGGGGAGTAAAGCCCATTGAGGTATTCACCGACTGCCCGCCTTTGATGGCGCAGACGCTACAGCCATTGCCCAGGTGGCAGCTCACTACCCGCAGGGCGCTCAGCGGTACGCCCAGCTTTTCCGCCAGCGCGCTGCTGACATAGTGATGGCTGGTGCCGTGAAAACCGTAGCGGCGAATGCCCAGCTCGGCGTAATAGCGCCAGGGCAGGGGATAGAGCCAGGCCTCCGGCTTCAGGGTCTGGTGAAAGGCGGTATCAAAGACCGCCACCGCCGGTACCGCGGGTAACAGCTGGCGAAAGAGACGTATGCCCAGCGCATTGACCGGGTTATGCAACGGCGCCAGCTCCGCCAGGCGTTCGATCTCCCGCAGGGTGTCGTCGCAGACCAGCGCGGCGTCTTTGAAGCGTTCGCCGCCGTGGGCGACGCGGTGGCCAACGCCGTCTATCTCCTGCAGGCTGCTCAGGATCCCGCGGCCGGTCAGCGCCTCCAGCAGCAGGGTCACTGCCTCATGGTGATCGGCGATGGGCAGCGTCTCCTGCCATTTCTGCGTCGGCGTTTTCAGCGTGAAGCGGGCCTCGGGCAGGCCAATACGTTCGATCAGCCCCTGGCAGAGCAACGCTCCCTGCGGCATGTTAAGCAGCTGAAATTTCAGGGAGGAGCTGCCGGCGTTGATCGCCATGATTTTATAGGTCATTGATATTCCTCTGCGTTCAGGCAGGCGAGCAGGTCATCAAGCCCGTCGCCGGTTAACGCGCTGGTGATAAAGATATGTTCGGCGCCTGCTGCCTCGAGCCATGCCCGGACCTGTTGCAGACGGGGCGGGGCGGCTAAATCGGCTTTGGTGATCACCCCGATGACCGGGCGGTTCATCGGAGCGGTAAGCCCCGGAGAAAAGGGTGACCAGGGCGCATCGGCATTCAGTACCAGCGCGATGACATCGGCCTCGCAGGCGCTGGTGAGCAGTGCGCTGTACAGGCAGCGGTTTTCCAGATATTCCCCCGGGGTGTCGATGGCGGCCGGCGTCCAGACGATGGCCTGCGTTTTTTGATAACGCAGGGTTTCGCCACGCAATACCTGGGTCAGCGAGGTTTTGCCGCACTGGCTGGGTCCGATAAGCATCAGGCGTTTCATGGGCTCAGGTCCGGGTAATTGGACAGGCGGTGAAGCGCATCAGCTCACCAAGGGTGCGTGTGACCTGCCTGAGCGCGTACTCCACCGCGGAGACATCGCCAGTCAATACCACCGCGCCGGTGAAGCGATCGAGAAAGCCGATCTCCACCGCGCCGGACTTGGTGGCGATGTCGCAGGCGATGATCGACGCCTCACTGGGGGTAATGGTGAGAATGCCGATAGCGGAGACCGCGTCCGGCAGGCCCAGCTTTTTGAACAGATCTTTGCCCGGATTGGCGATGAGATGCGCCAGTGTGACCTGTTTACCCGGGACATACTCCTGGATCATGCGTTCGGTAGGGGTTTGCGGTTCCATTATCCCTCCATCAGCTGTTGCCACAGCGCATCGTGCGGTCGCGGGATCACTGCCCGGTAAACCAGTAATCCTTTCTCGCCTGCGCTGTCGCTGGCCACCGTGACGGCGTTGTCGACATCGGCGATATCACCCGCCACCACCATGTAGCATTTGCCGCCGATACCAAACGCCATATGAACGCGAACCAGGGTGACGTTGGCCGCTTTCACCGCGCGGTCGGCGGCGCTGATGCATGCCGCCACGCTCCAGGTTTCGACGATCCCCGCCGCCTGCCGCTGCTCGACCACGTTGAGTCCGCTGATCGCCGGCAGTACGCTGGGGTGAATGTTGGCCAGCACCAGGCTGTCCACCAGCATCTCCCCGGCGCGCGCCGTGCCGGCGGCGATTGCCTGTTGCACGGCGCCGACGTCGCCGCCGAGCATCAGCAGGAATTTCCCGGGACAAAGGGTTCTGCAGAGCAGGAGCTGTACGTTCGCGCTTTTCAGCATGACGTCGCCCAGCTCCATTCCCCTGGCGATACTGGTCAGTTCTAAAATTCCGATAGCCTGGGTCATGATTAACCTCTTACAAGCGTAATGGCCTGCTCCGTGATGGCGGAGACCTGGCCGTCAATACTGGCGTGTACCGGCGCACCGAGGGCGTCGGCAGGGATGTCTGCCAGTAGCTGGCCGCGCGTTACTCGCTCTCCCGGCGCGACGCAGGGGACGGCGCTGATGCCGATATGCTGGCGCAGCGGCAGGGTGACGCAGCCCACCTCCGGCTCCACCGCCGTCAGCGGCGCCTCCTGATACCAGGGATCAAGCCCCAGTTTGCTGATGAGCCGTTTGACCGGCACCAGGCGGTGCTTCGCCATCTCGTCCGCCGGACGCAGCGGTCCTTCGTAGCGCAGATTTTTCGCTCTCAGCTCACGTTTCAGCAGACGGTTGATGCGCATAGGGGAAATCCCCACCGGGCAGGCGACGCTCTCGCAAACGTTGCACTCCGAGCAGGTCAGGGCGCTGAGCAGCAGCGACGGGGTGGCCGCCTGGCGATAGTTCACCGCCCGCACCAGCAGGTGGGGAGAAAGCTCATGGCCGATCAGGTGCCGGGGGCATAAATCCGTGCATAAGCGGCACTGCTCACAGACGGTGCGGGCGATGGCGAGCAGGGTGTGCTCATCCTGCCGCCGCCGCTGGATCAACGGATGGTTGCCCGGAAGCACCAGCAGGCCGCCGGTGGTTTTGGTGACCGGTGTCTCGAGGGAGGTGATGAGTGCGCCCATCATCGGACCGCCGTTGATAAACCCCGGTTCGGCAACCGTCGCGCCGCCGGCCAGGGCCAGCACCTCGCGCAGCGACATGCCCAGCGGGACAGTCAGCGTCAGCGGACGGGCGACAGCGCCATTGACGGTCAACGTCCGGCGGGTCACCGGATAGCCCTGCTCCACGGCTCTGGCGATATTGAGCACCGTCTGCACGTTATTGACCACTACGCCGACGCTGACCGGCAGCGCGGCAGGCGGCACGCGACGACCCGTCGCCAGCCAGATAGTGAGCACCTCATCCCCGGCCGGATAGACATCAGGCAGAATATGCAGCCGGGCCCATTCCGGTAGTCGCGGGGTTAACGCCGCAATCGCCGGAGTATATTTCGCCTTCAGGGCAATAATCCCTTCCCGGGCGCCGGTGGCGGTCATTGCGTAACCCAGGCCACGAATCAGTCGGTCAGCCTGCTGCGCCATCAGCTGTTGGTCAACCTTCAGCATCGGTTCGCATTCGGCGGCGTTCACCAGCACGGTGTCTACCCGGGCCTGCAGTTTGATGTGGGTCGGAAAGCCCGCCCCACCGGCGCCCACTACCCCGGCGGCCCGGACGCGCTCGCGGATCTCCGCCGGATCCATGTCTGGTAGTGGCACTATCGCTTCACTCATTGCAGGCTCTCCAGCAGTTGCGCGATGGCCGCGCCATCGGCCGGACGCGGGTTGGTGCGCAGGGTGGCGTCGGCCAGCGCGGCCGGCACCATGGCGGGAATTCGCGATAAGAAAAGGGGATATTTTTCCTGCAAGGCGCCCTTGAGGGTGGGAATGGCGCACTGCTGTTTCAGTGTTTCCACCGCGGCAAGCAGCGCCTGGAGAGCCTCCTGTTCGCCAGCTTCCGGCGGGCAGAACCGGCAGGCCCTGGCCAGGCGCGCATAGCGCTTCGCCGCTCGCGGCTCGCCGGCGTTAAAGCGGATCACCGCGGTCAGCAGCAGCGCGTTGGCCAGGCCATGGGGAAGGTGAAACTGGCCGCCAAGCTGATGGGCGATAGCATGATTGAGCCCAAGGCCAGCCTGGCTAAAGGCCATACCGGCGAGGGTTGAAGCATTGTGCATTTTGCTGCGGGTCGCAACGCAGTCGCCCTGGCGAACCGCAACGGGTAGGGCGCGAAACACCAGCCTGGCGGCCTTTTCCGCCAGCGCATCGGTAAAATCGGTGGCCTGCGGCGATACCCATGCCTCAAGGGCGTGGGTCAGGACGTCCAGTCCGGTATGGGCTGTGATGGTGGGCGGTACGCTGATCACCAGCGTTGGGTCGAGGATCGCCATGTCGGGACAGAGCGCCTCATGGAACAGCGGGTACTTGATCCCTTTTTCCGGGTCGCTGATGACGCAGGCGCTGGTCACTTCCGACCCGGTACCGCTGGTGGTGGGGATCGCCACGCAGGTGTCGACAGGCAGCCCGCCCTGCTGGCTGAACCAGACGATCGCCTTGGCGGCGTCCATCGCCGAGCCGCCGCCGAAGCCGATCACCACCTGCGGACGCAGGGCCTGCATCTGCGCTATCCCTTTCGCCACGGTGTGAATGGTCGGATCCGGTGTAATATCACTGAACACGCTGACGCGGTTGCTGGCGGGCAGCGCGGCGCGCAGCCGCTCGAACAGCGGCGAGCGCGCCAGGAAGCCGTCGCAGACGATCCAGATGTGCTGATGGCTAAAGCGCTGCAGCGCGGCCAGGCTGCCCGGGCCGCTGTAGAGGCGCGTTTGCAGAGAAAAGTTGTGCATGGCGCCCCCGGCTAGCGAATGGAAAAACCGTTGGTTAACACGCAGCGCCGCAGGCGGGCGAACGTCCGCGCGGAGGTGGTGCCTTCTCCGGTTGGCGTGGCGATGGTGAAGGTGGTAAACCCTTCGCCGCCGACGCCGATACCCGCGTAAGACGGACCATTTTTGACAAAAATGGAGGTCTGCAGCGTGCGTGCCGCCAGATTGAGCCGCGAGACATTCTGCGAGTGCATAATGGCGGTGTGGTGCAGACCCTCCTCAACGCGCAGGGCCAGCGCCAGGGCGCTATCAAAATCGGCGACCCGGACGATCGGCAGCACCGGCATCAGTTGCTCGCAGGTCACCCAGGGGTCGTTCGCCTGCACCTCGGCTATCAGCAGGCGAGGGGGGCGGGAAGGGACGGCGAGACCGGCGGCCGCCAGCAGCTCAGCCGGGCTCTTACCAACCAGTTTTTTATTCGCCGCGCCGTCGGGCAGGCAGACGGCTCGCAGGGTATCGGTCTCCTGCGGGCTCAACAGCAGCGCGTCAAAATCCTGCATCTGCTGGATCAGGCGGTCAGCGACGGAGGCGACGACGATCAGGCTTTTTTCGGCGATACAGGGCAGGTTGTAATCGAAGGCGGCGCCGCTGATGATATCTTCGGCGGCTTTGACGAGATCGGCCGTTTCATCAACGATGCACGGCGGATTGCCGGCGCCAGCGCCGATCACTTTTTTACCGCTTTTCATGCCCATCGCCACAATGCCAGGGCCGCCGGTGATAGCCAGAACGGCAATCAGCGGGTGGGCCATCATTTGCTGGGTGGCTTCAAAGGTCGGCTCGGCAACGGTCACCACCAGGTTACGGATCCCGCTGCAGCGGTAGGCGATCTCTTCGATCCTGGCGATAAGCGTTAACGAGACCTTTTTCGCGCCGGGATGGGGGCTGAAATAGACGCTGTTACCCGCCGCCAGCATGCTGATACTGTTGTTGATAATGGTTTCCGTTGGGTTGGTGCTGGGCGCCACGGCGCCAATAACCCCGAACGGTGAGTACTCAAACAGCACCATCCCGCCATCGCCGGTGAGGGCGCTGGTAGTGAGATCCTCAATGCCCGGTGTGTTCTCAAGGGCAGCTTTATTTTTCAGATATTTATCTTCTTTGTTGCCCATGCCGGTTTCCGTGGCGCTCTCCTCCGCCAGCGTCACCAGCTCGGGGGCCAGCGTCTCCCGCAGGGCGCTGATAATGGCGCTGCGGGTTTTTAGCGGACACTGCTGATAGCGGAGAAAAGCCTGATGGGCGGCGTCGATGGCGCTGCCGACGTCGCGGAAAATGCCCTGCTGTTCCTGAGAAACGGGGGCGGGCGCGAGCTTTTCGCTGAGAATGGTGCGGATAAGGGTTTCCAGTTCTGCTGTATTCATTGATGTGTTCTCACGTTAATGGCCGCCATGGCAGCCTGTGCAATAGCCATATCCTGCTCGACGCTGCCGCCGCTAATCCCGAGACCGGCTATTAGCTGACCATCGCGCCACAGCGGATATCCGCCGCCAAAGGTGACGACTTTGCCCTGCAGATGGCTCTCCAGACCGTACAGCGCAGCGCCTGGCTGTACGGTCGTCGCGAGCTCGTGGGTGGCGGTTTTCATGGCGACGGCGGTCCAGGCTTTTTTCGGCGCCAGCTCGCTGCTGACCAGCAGCGCATCGGGCATTCGCCAGGTCACGGTTTCGGTACCGTGTGCGTCAACGATGCTCACCACCACCGGCACCTGCAGCTGGCGGGCGTGTTCGATAGCCTGACGGGTAAGCTGATGCAGCTCGTGAAAGGAGAGTGCCCCGGCCTGGGCTTTGGGCGCGTCGGACGCAGGCGACCCGCTGGCGGCCAGGTAGCGGGCCGCGATCTCCGCCACGAGGCGGCGCTGGTGATCGGCCTGATCCTCGCTGCGCGCCAGGGCATACAGGCAGTCAGATAAGCGGTTCAGATAACGCAGCAGTATCTGACGGAGAGTGACCTCTGCCGCCAGCTCGACCAGCCGGCGTTCCGCCCGACGGGAAACGGTGCGGGCCAGGTGCAGACGACTGGCGGCTTCGCACCGTCCGGGCAACACAAACTGGTGCAGCGCCGGCACGCGGGCCATCTCGCGATCGATGGTCTGCTCCAGCAGGGCAATCTCTTCGCTGCTGATATAGCGCTTACCCGGTGATGGCTGTTCGCTGTCGCTGGCGAGCTCCGCGCTGAACCAGAAAATATGCTGCTGCAGGGCTTCGAGCAGGACGCGATGTTCCTCTTCAGCGACGGCGCAGACGCACAGGCTCAGCACCGCGTTCAGTTCATCCAGGGTGCCGTAGGCTTCGACGCGCGGATGCGTCTTGCTGACCCGCTGGCCGGTAAAGAGCGATGTACTGCCGGCATCGCCGGTTCGGGTATAAATAGCCACAGGCGCCCCCTTAGCGTGAAAGTGAGTCAACAATGCCCACAACGGCAAGATCGATGGCCTCATTCGGGCCGCTAAAGACGTGGCGTGCGCTCGAGCCGCTGCAGAGCAGCACCAGTTCGCCGACGCCAGCGCCAACCGAATCTACCGCCACTTCATCGCCGCTCGCGGGCGGAAATGGATGTTCGTCGTCTGTGCTTACCCGGCGCACCAGCAGCAGTTTTTTGCCGTTCAGAGAGGGCGATTTTTGCGTCGAGACGACGGCGCCGGTCACGCGTGCCAGATGCATAGTTCACTCCTGCGTAATCAATTGAACATGCCGCGCGACGGCCGCTTCGCGGGCGAGGGCGGTGATAATGGGGCGGCGGCGCAGCACCAGATAACCTCCGTGGAGGCGGGCTACATCGGCGTAGGTGAGCACCGACGCGGCGTGAAGTCTGACGGGCTGGCCAGGCGGGTCGCTGAACGTCAGCGGCAAACGGGCGAGTTTTTTTACCGCCAGCGCGGGGAGCAGGGCGGGAAGCAGCGTTAGCTGTACCCGAACGCCCCAGGCCATCGCCTCATGCAACGCGCAACCGGCGGCCGCCAGCGCGCGCTGGCCGGTAAGCTCTTCCAGCAGCGGTAAATCCACCTGCACGATGCGCAGTGAAGCGTGCTGGCACAGCAGGCTGCGGATATCCGCTTCGCCGAGCTGGGCCACGCTGAGCGTGGCCGTACTCAGGGCGCGACGGCGCAGGCGGGCGGCGACCTCCTCGACGATACGCTGCAGCATCGCGTGGTTCATGGCTTCGTCACCAGCGTAGCCCAGGCCTGCGCAGCGTCAGCGCCTGCCGCATTGGCTTCGTCAGTATCGATGTGCATCTCAAGACGCATATCCGGGGCTACGCGGACCGCTACATTGTCGAAGATAAGCCGCCTGTCGCTGCCTTCGATCGCCACCGCGACGCTATCGCCATGGGCGACGCGCAGGATCAGGGCATCGAGCGGGGACATATGAATATGTCGTTGGGCGACGATCGTCCCGCTGCTCAGCTCCAGTTCGGCAAAGGGACTTATCAGGCGGATCCCCGGCGTGTCCTGCAGATTGCCTGACATGCGCAGCGGCGCGGCGATACCGAGAGTCCGGGCGTCGGTGCGTGAGATTTCCACCTGGCTGGTCTGGCGCAAAGGGCCGAGCAGGCGCACGTTGTTTAATCGTCCTTTGGGGCCAACCAGGGTCACCGTCTGCTCTGCAGCATACTGTCCGGGCTGCAGCAGCGCTTTTTTCGGCTGGATGGGCTGAGCGGGAAAAAGCCTGGCATAGTCCTCCGCCGCTAAATGGATATGGCGACTGGAGATACCGATAGGGATGGGACGCTGGCGCATCTCATCCAGCACTTTGTTGACTGTTGAAGCCAGCTGTTGTTTATCCATTACGCGTCACCTCGTTTACCGGCGTGCAGGCACTGCGAGCGAGGTTCGCCTTTTTGCCGTGGACAGTGCGGGTCCAGGCACAGGTTGCAGGTCACCTGCTCCGCAGGGCGGGGGAGGGTGTCTGCGGGATCTCTGCGCTCATCCATTACGGTGGCGTTCTCCTCTTCCAGAGCAGCGTCAGGTGCTGGTGAAGGCGCTTCGACGCGGGCTGGCAGCAGGCCTGCGCCGGGCCTGGCGATAACCTTCTGCGCCACCAGCCCCTGCTGCCGGTCGGCGAGTTCGGCCCCGGTCATCACCGCCGCCTGGACAGAGGCCACATCACCGGCGATCTTCACCACCATCCAGCCGGAGCCGTTGGTCTTTTCCAGGGCGAGCAGCGTGATGGCGGCCGCTTTCGCCATGGCGTCGGCGCAGGTGATGGCCAGGGCCAGGCCGCTGACCTCAAGTAATCCCAGTGATTGCTTCACGCAGTGCTCCTTGTTTCAAGGTCAGACGGATTTCGGCAGAATGGCCTCGACATCGCTGTGCGGGCGTGGGATCACATGGCTGGACTTGACCTCGCCGACCACGCTGGCCGCCGCGCTCCCGGCGTCAACGGCGGCTTTGACCGCGCCGACGTCTCCGCGGACCATCACGGTAATCAGCCCGGAGCCAATTTTTTCGTAACCAATCAACTGCACGTTGGCGGATTTCACCATTGCATCAGCGGCTTCAATGGCGCCAACCAGGCCTTTCGTTTCAACCAGTCCTAGTGCGTTATTCATATTGTGTTCTCCTGTGGATTAAGCATTGCGATCCCGAAATGGGATCCCTTTGACGAGACGAGCCGCATTGTTGCCAGTGTTTCGCCGGGCCAGCCTGTCCTGGTGATACCTCAGCGAAAACAGCGGAGTTGATGCGGGTAAATTTTTGTAGTGCACGATGAGCTGTTCCCGGTCGCAGGCGATGCCCACCAGCAGCGGCGAACGCTGCGCCGCCTGCCAGGCGTGATGGACAAGATCGCCGCCGGTCCGCGGTTGCAGAACGAAAGGAATGCCTTCCTCTTCAATGCCCAGCAGGACATCGCGCCACTGTTCGCTGCATTCGTCAGTGACCGCAATGACGATGGCGGGGGTGACGAGGCTACTCTCCATGCGTACCTCCTTTTTGCCAGGCAAGGAGTAATCCGCTGGCGACCGCATTGCGCGGGCCTTCACTGCCGCGGATGTTGCCGCGCCCGGCAACCAGCCGGTAGTGCGCCAGCGCGTCGGTGACCAGCTGGGGGATCTCGAAATCGAGGGACGAGCCGCCCACCAGCACTACGAACGGGATGTCGCGAATGTTGCCGGTAGGGCTCACCTGGCGTAACGCCCGCAGGGCGTTGGTGACAAAGACGCGTGATTTGGCGCTACGGCGAATGGCGCGCACTTTCTCCAGCGGCAGATCGCCGGGCAGGGGAACCAGTTCATCCGGTTTCACCACGCAGACGCGGGCAAATACCGCCGGTGGTAAGGCCGACGGAAAAAACTGGACGCTGCCGTCTTCATGACGCAGATGAAACAGGCTTTCGACTTTCGCCAGCGGGTATTTTTTGATCTCTTCCGCCAGATAGCGGTCCTCAAGCCCCAGCTCGCGGGCGATGATCATCGTGACCATATCGCCGGCGCCGGCCAGGTGAGTGGCGCTGATCTCTCCTTGCGCATTGATAATGGAGGCGTCGGTCGACCCGGCGCCCAGATCGAGGATCGCCAGCGGGCGCGTGGTGCCGGGAGTGGTGAGCGCCCCGAGAATGGCCGCTTCCGCCTCAGCGCCACCCACCTGAACCGCAATCTGCAGTTTGTGCTCAATTTCACGGGCGATGAGGGCCATCTGCAGGCGATCCGACTTGACCATCGAGGCGATACCCACCGCCTGCTCCAGCGAGAACTCCCCCGCAAGACCGCCGGTCACGCTGACTGGCACCGCCGTATCAACGGCCAGCAGATCCTGAATGCGGATCTCCTGAGCTGGCTTATTGGTAAGCTCCGCCATGGTCTGGCGCACGTGCTCAAGCATGCCGCCGATATTGGTGCCCGCTTCTCCCGCGACGTTGTCCAGTTTGCCGCAGCCGTCAACCGCTTTCATGATGGCTTCCGCCCCGGCGGCCACATCAACCTGTACGCTGCGCCCCTGAGCGATGAGCAGCAGATTCCCCGCCGGAATAGCGCGGGCCTTGACGTCGCCGGAGGGGGTTTTCACCACCACGGCCGAGCGGTTGCCAATCAGCGCCCGCGCCATTGGCACGATATTTTTGGTCTCCTCGGCGTTGAGATCGAAAACGGTCGCAATACCGTAGGGGTTGGAGAGCGTTTCGATGATCTTACCGGGTAAAGCGACCTCGACGGCCGCCAGCATGCCAAGTGGAATCCGGTCGATATGCTGAACTTCATCGATCACCGGCAGCGGTTGCTGTAGCCGGTTATTGACCAGCACGCCGTCATCCTGCTGCAAAATAATGCCGGAAATCTGATAGCCCGCTGCCGTCGCCGCATTGACCATCGCAGCGACATCGGCAAAGTCAAAGGCTGAGGAGACCACCAGAATATAGGGGGTGTCCGCAGCGCAGGACAGCAGCGCCTCCGGTGTGATGGTGATGCCGACCCCCAGTCCGACGCCGCCGGGTGTCTTCGGGTTGTGGCCGATCATGGTGGACTCGGTGATGATGGTTTCCGTGATGGTCTCCATCGCCACATCGCCAATGACCGGCGTGGCTTCGTTAATGCGAATAAGCGAGATATCGCTGACCTGAATGCCTGCCGCTTTTGCCGCCTGTGTTAGCGCCTCCTGAATACCGAACACATTACGTAATGTGCCTTTAATACCGGTGGTTTCAGCCAGCGCGCTGTGGCGGATGTTCAGCACACCTGCGTCATCGACCGTCGCCAGGGCGACCTCTGTCGATGAGTTGCCAATATCAATGCCAGCGATATAGCGCATGCTTGCCCCCTGTTAATCGTCGCCTTTCAGTTTCTTACGCTCGACGTACAGCCCGGCCGCTTCCCGAACAAAGGCGGCACAGAGCCGGGCCTGGTAGCGATGCTCGAGGTCATCAGCGATCGCCAGTAGCTCCGCCTGGGTGGAACGGTAAGGGCGCAGGGCGTTGTAGATCTCAAGGATCCGGTCGTCGGGAACCGCGGTGAGCTCGGCGGCCCGCTCAAAGTTCATCGCCAGCCGATCGCGTCCGGCATCCTGGGCGATCGCCGCCTGCATGCGCAGCGTTTCCGGGGTGATGCGCATGTCCTGTGCCGTAACGCGATCGCTTAATACGTTCTCCAGCGTCAGGTCATCGAGCGTTTTATTGGTAGCGGTTTTGACCCACTCCGGATGGCGGGTGGCTAACGGGTAGTCGCTGACTTTAGGCTGGCGAGCGGTGTCGTTTGTCGGTGCGGCTGGCGCGGGCGTTGCCCCGTCCTGTAGGCTGTTCATCCGGCTCAGCACGTCGCGTACCATGGATTCAATTGCGTCGGTATTCATCGGGATATCCTTTGTTAAAGCGCCATGCTCAGTTCCTGCGGGTTTTTGCCGGTCACTACGTATTTGGTCTCTTTAATGTGCAAAATGGCCGACTTCGCCTGGTATTTGGGACGAGCCATCTGATCGTTGAGCGTCGGCACCGGCTGCGGCGACTCGCGTTTGGCGTAGCGCGCGGCGTTTTTGCCAATCTGGCGGTAGGTTTCCAGGGTCAGCAGCGGCGCCTGCGGGAAGAGTTCCAGATTGGAAAGCGGCGGCAGGCCCCGCTGGTGGATGACGGTGGTGCCTTTCGACTGAATACCGATCGAGATGCCGGAGCCGCTCAGGCGGTTGCCTTCCACCGCCACGAAGGCGACGTCAGAAGATTTAAAGCAGCGGATCACCCGGGCTTTGATGCCTTCTTCCTCAATGCCGGCGATCACTTCGCGCAGAATATTTTTATGCGGAATGCCGACGATATTGGCGGTTTGCGCCAGGCCAAAGGCGGGCCCGACGGCAATGATGACTTCATCCTGCTGCGTGCCGGGTTTGGCTTCGCCGATTTCCGTCAGGAAGCTTTCGCTGGACACAGGCGCAACAGCGGCCGATGCGACGGAAGCGGCAGGCGCGCTAAAGGAGACCGGCTTATCTGCGCCTGATTTCATCTCCGACAGCACCTCTTCGATAATCTGGCGCAGCAGCGTTTCGTTAATTTCCATTTTTCACCCCTTAGCCAAGTTCATTGGGATCGAGCGCGCCCGGGATATTTTTAATCTCTTCCCAGCGCTCGCCTTGCAGGCGATAGCCTGTTGCCGGACCGGCATAATCGTTCACGTCATTCACGGCCGAGAGCACCTGGCCCTCGCCGACGATAATGGCGGAGGTGTGCAGGTAGTCGCCGGTGAGCTTGGCTTTCTGAATATTGAGCATGTCCTGGGCGACATCGGGGAAGCCGCCTTTCGCCAGGGCTTTCACCACCTCCAGGCCGTTGCGGTTCTTGTTGATGATCTCCTGGGCAAACTTGATGTCCTCAACGATGTTGCGCTCAGGCATATCTTTTGAACCGTGGGCGTAAGTGGCGGCCTCCACCTCTTCATCCGTAATTGGCGGCAAACCCATGCCGGCAAATACCGCTTGCAGCGCGCGGGCGGCTTTATTACGAATGGCGATCACGTCCTCTTCACGCACCGGCCGCAGGCCGCCATCGACCTTCAGATCGCGCTGGATCACGTTGTAGTCGTCGAAGTCTTCGGCATCTTCGTTGGAACCGGCGAACATGTTGTCGTAGTTCGGCACCGCCGAGTAACCGGAGGAGATAAAGTCGGTGCCTGGCAGGAACTGCATCAGCAGGCGCGCGGTACGCCGCATATCCGAGTGGGTAAAGGTTTGATCGTTACTTGAGGCGCACTCCAGATCCAGCGCTGAGCAAATCAGGTTTTCCGCCAGTACGGCGCGGATACCCGACGGTACGGCGGACGGCACGCCGATACAGCTGACGGAGCCATTCTGCAGGCCTTGCACCCCGGCGGCTTTGGTGATGTAGATGCAGCGCGCTTCGAGATACAGCATCGATTTGCCTTCGGCATAACCCATCTGCACTTCAGAGCCGGAGCCGGAGGTAAAGCGCATTTTCAGGCCGCGCGAGGCGTAGGAGGAGGCGAGGAAGCCTTTCGACCATGGGGTGTCATCGCCATCGGTAAACACCGGTTCCGTACCGTAGACCGAAATGGTTTCGGCATAGCAGGTATGGCCCAGCATGCCCAGTTTCAGCTCGGTGGCTTCTTCCAGGGAACACTGGGTGAGGACGCCGGGGCGGCCCACCTGTGAACCGACCAGCAGGGCGATGGCGTTGAACGGCGCGTAGCGCGCCACGGCGACGGTGGTCTCCTGCTCGTCAAAGCCGCGCCATGCGCCTTCAGCGGCGTCGGCGGCAATCTGTACCGGATTATCTTTGATATTAGTGACATGCGCCTGCTGGGACGGCGTGCGGCGGGCGCGCATTTTTTGCATCGCCATCATCATCTCGACCACGTTCATATGCGACACCACTTCGACGATTTTCGCCGGGGTCATCGCGGTGGTGAGCGGCACGATGTCGCTGCGTTTAACGTTCGGGTCGCAGAGCATATTGGCGAGCTTGACCGAATCCATGGCCATCACTTCTTCGGCACGTGCCAGATTAATACCGTAGCGCGCGATAAAGTGGTCAATCAGGTCGAACTGCTCAACCGGTTTGCCGTCGAGTTCGGTCACCGCGCCGTTGACGATGCGGATAGAGGGTTTGGGATCGTTAGGGCTTTCCATCGCGATAAAGCCCTCTTCGATCCACTCCTTAACGAAACCATCCTGATTCACAGGGCGTTTCGCCAGTGCTTCAAATCTTTTCGATCTCATGAATCAGCCTCGCGGGTATTAAATGTAGGAGGGGCGATCGTTTTTCGGTTCGGCGCCCAGCGTCCCCAGTACGGTTTTGCCGATCTCCCGGGCGGAGATCACCGCCTGGCGCACCGCGCCAGAGTCGCCGGAAATCACCAGGATAGCTTCGTTGCTGAAGCTGGTGCCGTGGGCCGGTGAGCTGTAAGCCACCACGTCGACGTTGGCTGATTTCAGCGCGGTATCGGCCATCAGCACACCAACGGACGCCGGCGCGCCGACGATAATGCCGCAGGCGCGGCCGAGCGGAGCGCCGAAGGCTTTTTCCAGGGCATAGCTGGCGCGCGCGGTATACTGCAGCTCGATATGACCCGCCTCGTTGCCGTAGACATCGCCGAAAGTACGGTCCAGCTCTTTCAGCGCGACCTCAATCCCGCGTTTGACGTCGGAAACATCGTTCCCGCCCAGCACAATCAGTGAGCCATGGCCTGCGCCGCCTTTGGTGTCGCGAGGAAGCTCAATGCTGACCACTTCGGTGTTGGTGGCTTTGACCGCTTCATCGGCGGCCATAATGTGCGGCCCGGCGCCGGTGCGCGCACCGAGGATGCCGATAGAGCGATAGCGTTTTTCAAGCTTCATGGCTTCCAGCAATGCGGCATCCACGTTGGCGATGACCAGCCCGAGGGTGTCGCCAATGGCGGTCCCGACAAATTCCGTTAAGCTGCAGCTTTTCTCTGCCATAGCCGTCTCTCCTGTGGGATGGGGGGTATCGGGAAGCGCCTGCTGCTCTGGCGTCGCCACACGCGCTATGACTTGCGCCATGATCTGTTCAACCAGCTCATTGCTGCTCATTGGCTATTCCCCTTCGGTAAGATTTTTTCAACATCGGTATGGGGGCGGGGAATGACGTGTACGGCTTTCACCTCGCCCACGTGGCGGGCTGCGGCGGCACCGGCGTCGGTAGCAGCTTTAACTGCCCCCACGTCGCCACGCACGATGACGGTCACCAGGCCTGAACCGATCCTTTCATAGCCAACTAATAAAACATTGGCCGACTTAACCATTGCGTCAACGGCCTCTATGGCTGCGGTTAAGCCTTTGGTTTCTACCATTCCTAATGCTTCTTGTTGCATAAAGACCTCGCAGGGTATGTTCCAGTGAGGGAACTATATGGCGGGGCGGCGAAAAAGAATGGCTGAGTTGATGGTGTAGAACGAAAAAATAGTGGTTTTTATATAATAATAAATAGTCATGATTTGTTTTATATTGTTGTTTTTATTGGTTTTTATTTTACTTATTAATGTGATTATCTTGCGGATGCTGTTCCGTATTTACATTTTCAGGCGTGATTTTTTAAATTATTTTTGCTATGCGATATTTTGCGTGGTGTGATATTTGTTGGGAAATAAGCACTGCGCTTTTGCAATTTTTTATTATTGAGTTGGAAATAAAAATATCCCCTGAACGCCCGCCATTGCTGCATGGATTCGCGAGCAAATAGCAATAAATTGCTCTTCTTCAGCGACTTTACGCCGCCCGTTTTCCGCAGGATGCCAACACTTTGCTGCCGCCGGTTTCTATAGTGGGCCTCGCCGTACCCAACGAGCCAGCGGATGGTTGGCTGGCCTGGACACGAACTTCGTCAAGAGGTGTCACAATGAATGGTTCTTTACGCGCGCAATGTATCGCCGAGTTTTTAGGCACCGGGCTATTTCTGTTTTTTGGTATCTGCTGCCTGAGCGCTCTGAAGCTGGCTGGCGCCAGCCTGGGGCTGTGGGAGATCTGTATTATCTGGGGACTGGGTATTTCTCTGGCGGTGTACCTGACGGCCGGCATTTCGGGGGGGCATCTGAACCCCGCCGTCACCGTCGCCCTGTGGCTGTTTGCCTGCTTCCCGGGCAGAAAAGTGTTGCCCTATATCGTGGCCCAGGTCGCCGGCGCGTTTGGCGGCGCCGTGTTGGCCTGGATACTTTACAGCACCCTGTTTACGCAATTTGAAACGGTACATCATATGGTGCGTGGCAGCCTGGAAAGCCTGCAGCTGGCCAGTATCTTCAGTACCTACCCGGCGCCTGAGCTCAGCATCTGGCATGCGGCGCTGGTGGAGGTGGTGATCACCTCGATGTTGATGGGGATGATCATGGCGCTCACCGATGATGGCAATGGCGTACCCAAGGGCCCGCTGGCGCCGCTGTTGATTGGCATTCTGGTAGCGGTGATCGGCGCCTCGACCGGGCCGCTTACCGGTTTTGCGATGAACCCGGCGCGCGATTTTGGCCCGAAATTATTTGCCTGGCTCGCCGGGTGGGGCGACATCGCGATGACTGGCGGAAGGGATATTCCCTATTTTATCGTGCCCATCATCGCGCCATTGCTGGGCGCCTGCCTCGGCGCCGCAATTTATCGTTTTCTCATCGCCAATAATCTTCCCTGTCATACCTGCGTTGAGGAGAAAAATACGCGTTAGCATCCAGTGAAAAATGTATTACTGAAATAGCAAAACTATTTCATGAACCGATATCACGAACCGCTCAAAAAGTCTCCCCGGGTTGGGAGACTTTTGTTATTGTCAATGCACTTTTTTATCGTCGACGGGATCTGATGCTAAAAAAGGGAAATATGAATAATATGTTTTATTTATAACAAAAAATTAACTGAGGGGTTTTATCATGATTTCTGCGAGTACCCTGAACTCAGAACTCATCAATAAAATCGCACAGGATTTTGCGCAAGCCACCAGTCTGGCGGTTGTGGTCGTCAATATTCACGGTGATGAGATTTCTGAACTGTTTAATTTCACGCCGTTTTGCCAACTCATGCGTCAGCACCCGGAGCACAGCGGACGCTGTCGCATGAGCGACCGCTGCGGCGGGCTGGAAGCCTCGAAAAATGACCAGCTGTGTATCTACCGCTGTCACGCGGGGTTAACCGATTTTTCCATCCCGCTGGTGATCGCCGGCCACCTCGTTGGCTTCGTGCTATGCGGCCAGGTGCGTCTGAGCAATGATATTGAACTGGTTGATATTCTGAACGTGGATGACCGCTGGCAGGACGATCCGGCGCTGGTCCAGGCGTTTCGCGATGTGCCTGAGATGGACTATTCGCGGGTTATCGCTTCGGCGGATCTGCTGAAGCTGATCGTCGAGAATTGCCTGAAAAAACAGCTCAACTTTGTGGTTATCAAAGATAACCCGCCGCAGAACGACCCGGCGCAGGCCTGCCGGGCGGCCTCGCCGCACGATGGCAAAATGAAGAAGGCGCTGCGCTATATCGACGCGCATCTCTCCGATGAGCTGCGTCTGGAGGACGTGGCGGCGCACGTCTATCTCAGCCCGTACTACTTCAGCAAACTGTTTAAAAAGTATCAGGGGATCGGCTTTAACGCCTGGGTCAATCAGCAGCGGATGGCGAGCGCAAAAGAGCTGCTATGCCACAGCGACTGGAGCATTGCCAGCATCGCGCGGAATTTAGGTTTTTCGCAAACCAGCTATTTTTGCAAAGTGTTTCGCCAGACCTATCAGGTAACGCCGCAGGCATTTCGTCAGCAAATTAATGCCGGATCACAAACTGAGTCTTTTTAAATGACAATATTTTGCTATTGCTGATTTTTGATATCCCGGAGTATCTTCATCATTATAAAATGAAAAAAACGACAGTAGAGCAATAAATTGTCATAGCGCAACAAAATAGTGATATTCGAGGGATAAACTACACCAGTTTTTATTTTTGTGATGGGATAGAGTGTCCGTTAATACGAGACTGATGAATATCACAACACCGCTTCACCTCGCGGACGTCATTTTGCAGGCGATGAGGCGGTAAAAGTAAGCGTGAAACATTAACCGCGGATGCATGGCGCATCGGCGAATACAACCGACAGGTTCGACACCAGTTTGGTGTCAGGGAAGGGGGTGTAAATCCCCCGCAGCCCCCGCTGCTGTGATGCTGACGACCCCGCAAAAACCACTGATCGAAAGATTGGGAAGGGCGGGCGAGAACGAGGCTAAGCCAGAAGACCTGCCTGCCGGTAACTGACCAACAACTTCGGTGGGAAGTGGGTGGCTTAGCGGTGCGTGGTCGCAGGACCAGGCATGCGCGCAGCTATACCCCGACCACCTGAACAGGACAGGGTATGGCAACCAGGCGTGCGTTTATTCTTGCGGGTACCGGCAGCGGTTGTGGCAAAACCACCGTTACGCTTGGCCTGCTCAGCTTGCTCCAACAGCGCGGTTTGCGGGTGCAACCCTGTAAAGTGGGGCCAGACTACCTGGACACCGCCTGGCACACCGCCATCAGCGGCGTCGCCTCCCGCAATCTCGACAGCTTTATGCTTCCCGCCCCGATACTCAACGCGCTGTTTGCCGAACAACTGCAGCAGGCCGATATCGCGGTTATCGAAGGGGTGATGGGCCTGTATGACGGCTACGGCACCGACCCTAACTACTGCAGCAGCGCGGCCATGGCCAAACAGCTTGGCTGCCCGGTGATTTTGCTGGTGGATGGCAAAGCGGTGTCGACTTCCATCGCCGCCACGGTGATGGGCTTTCAACACTTTGATCCGGCCCTCAACATTGCTGGCGTTATCGTCAATCGGGTTAACAGCGACGCGCACTTCCAGCTGCTGAAAAGCGCCATTGAGCGCTACTGTCAGGTGCCAGTGCTCGGCTATGTGCCGCGCGTGGAAGGCGTGGCGCTGCCCGAACGGCATCTGGGGCTGGTGACCGCCCGCGAGTCGTTGGTCAATCAGCAGGCATGGCGGGATTTTGCCAGCCTGCTGGGGCGCACCCTCGACATAGACCGGCTACTGGCCCTCAGCGAACTGGCCGCCATGCCGGCCGGCGAGTGGGGGGAACAGCTTGCCGCCGACGCCGGCGAAGGACTGACGCTGGCCCTCGCCGACGATGAGGCCTTCAATTTTTATTACCCCGATAACCTGGCGCTGCTGGCGCGCTGCGGCGTGAAGATGGTGCGCTTTAGCCCGCTGCGCGATCGCCAGCTGCCGGCCTGCCAGATGATCTGGCTCGGCGGCGGCTACCCGGAGCTGCATGCGGCCGGGCTGTCCGCCAACCATGAGATGCTGGCGCAGCTTCGCGCGGCGCACCGGCGCGGGGTGGCGATCTACGCCGAGTGCGGCGGCCTGATGTATCTGGGCACGACCCTGGAAGTCACCGGCGGCGAGCGCTACGCCATGGCGGATATTATTCCTGGACACAGCCGAATGGGGACGCGTCTGACCCGGTTCGGCTACTGCGAAGCGCAGGCGCAGCAGCAGACGCTGCTGGCCGCTTCTGGCGAGTGGCTGCGCGGCCATGAATTTCATTACTCCGATTTTTCGCCCGCCACCCCTGCCGTACTAGCCTGCCGTAAACAGCGAGACGGTAAGACGCTCCAGCAGTGGCCGGGAGGATGGCAGTCCGGCAGCGCCTTTGCCAGCTATCTCCATGTCCACTTTGCCCAGCGCCCCTCCATGCTCAACCACTGGCTGCGAGCGGCAAGGAGGGCGCAATGACTCTTCTCGCCTGGTGTGTGGCCTGGATACTTGATGTGCTCATTGGCGATCCGCCGCACTGGCCGCATCCGGTGCGCTGGATAGGTCGCCTGATCACCGTCAGCCAGCGTGTGGTGCGGCGCGTCTGCCATAGCGACCGGGCGCTGCGCATCGGCGGCGGGGTAATGTGGCTGGTGGTGACCGGCCTGACATGGGGCGTGGCCTGGGGCGCACTGGCGCTGGCGCACAGGCTCCATCCCTGGCTGGGATGGCTGGTGGAGGTGTGGATGATCTTCACCGTGCTGGCGGGACGCTGTCTGGCGCAGTCGGCGATGGCGGTGGCCCGGCCGCTGCAGGCCGGGGATCTCGCCGAAAGCCGGCATAAGCTCTCCTGGATTGTCGGGCGCGACACCTCTCAGCTCCAGCCAGCGCAGATCAACCGTGCGGTGGTGGAGACCGTGGCGGAAAACACGGTGGATGGCATTATCGCGCCGCTCTTTTTCCTGCTGCTGGGCGGCGCGCCGCTGGCCATGGCCTATAAAGCGGTCAACACCCTCGATTCCATGGTCGGCTATAAACACGAAAAATACCGGGCGATCGGCATGGTCAGCGCCCGTCTTGATGATGTAGCCAACTTCCTTCCCGCCCGGCTGAGCTGGCTGCTGCTCAGCCTTGCCGCAGTGCTATGCCGGGAAGATGGCGCCCGGGCGCTGCGTACGGGCTGGCGCGATCGTTATCAGCACAGCAGTCCTAACTGCGCCTGGCCGGAAGCGACCGTCGCCGGCGCGCTGGGGATCCGCCTTGGCGGCCCGAACGATTACTTCGGCCAGCGCGTTGAAAAGCCCTGGATAGGCGACGCCGTCCGCGACATCGCGGTGGACGATATTTCCCGAACCATTCGATTAATGTGGGTGGCGTCAAGCCTGGCGCTGGCGCTATTTATCGGCGTGCGCTACTGGCTGGTCGGCGCGGCCTGAGGAGAACCTGATGCAGTACATCCAACAACCGCAGGCGATCGAGGCGAAAAGCTTCGACATCATCAGCGAGATCATCGCCGAAACGCGACCGGACTACCGTTTCGCCAGCCCGCTGCACGAGGCGATTATCAAGCGGGTGATCCACACCACCGCTGACTTCGACTGGCTGGATATTCTGTGGTTTTCTCCGGATGCCCTGATCGCGCTGAGCGAGGCGTTGAGCCGGCCCTGCACGCTGTATACCGATACCACCATGGCGTTGTCCGGGATCAACAAAACCCTGCTGGCCCGCTTTGGCGGCGAATGCCGCTGCTATATCAGCGACCCACGGGTGGTGCGCGAGGCGCAAAGCCGGGGGATGACCCGCTCGATGGCGGCGGTGGATATTGCGGTGCAGGAGCCCGGGGAGAAAGTGTTCGTCTTCGGCAATGCGCCAACCGCGCTGTTTCGCCTGCTGGAACATCGCGAGACGGCCATCGGCGGCGTGGTGGGGGTGCCGGTCGGGTTCGTCGGCGCGGCGGAGTCGAAAGCGGCGCTCAGCGAGAGCGGCCTGCCGGCCATCGCCGCGCTCGGCCGCAAAGGGGGTAGCAACGTGGCGGCAGCGATTGTGAACGCTCTGCTTTACCACCTGCGGGAGGCGCAATGAGCGATCAGACCTTTGACGCCCCGGTGTGGCATCACGGCAAAGCGCTGCGCAAGGGCTACACCACCGGCTCCTGCGCCACGGCGGCGGCAAAAGTGGCGGCGCTGATGGTGATGCGCCAGCATCTGATCCACCAGGTCTCGATCGTCACCCCCTCCGGCGTCACCCTGTGCCTGAACGTCGAGTCCCCGCACGTCGAAGGGCAGCAGGCGGTCGCCGCGATCCGTAAAGACGGCGGCGATGATGTCGACGCCACCCACGGCATGCTGATTTTTGCCCGGGTGACCCTCAATGACAGCGGAGAGATTAGCCTGCAGGGCGGCGAGGGCATCGGCACGGTGACCCGCAAAGGGATCGGCCTGCCGACAGGCAGCCCGGCGATAAACCGTACTCCGCGGCACACCATCGAGACCGCCGTGCGCGAAGCGATTGGCCCTACCCGCGGCGCGCAGGTGGAGATTTTTGCCCCGGAAGGCGTACTTCGCGCGCAAAAAACCTATAACGCGCGGCTGGGGATCCTCGGCGGGATCTCGATTATCGGCACCACCGGGATCGTCACCCCGATGTCGGAAGAGAGCTGGAAGCGCTCGCTCTCCCTCGAGCTGGAGATCAAACGCGCCGCCGGGCTGGATCGCGTAGTGCTGGTGCCGGGCAACCACGGCGAGCGCTTTGTCCGCGAGCAGATGGGCATCGACCCGCAAGTGGTCGTCACCATGAGCAACTTCGTCGGCTACATGATTGAAGAGGCGGTCCGGCTCGGTTTCCGCCAGATTGTGCTCATCGGCCACCCCGGCAAACTGATCAAAATCGCCGCAGGGATCTTTCATACCCACAGCCATATCGCCGATGCGCGGATGGAAACTCTCGTCGCTCATCTGGCGCTGCTTGGCGCGCCGCTGCCGCTGCTGACGCTGGTCAGCGAGTGCGACACCACCGAAGCGGCAATGGAGCATATCGACGCCTGGGGATACCAGCGCCTCTATAACCATCTGGCTGAGCGAATCTGCCAGCGTGTTCTTGAGATGCTGCGCTTCACTCAGCACCCGCCCACCTGCGACGCGGTTCTGTTTTCTTTTGATAACCAGGTGCTGGGCAGCAGCCGTCCGCTGGCGGCGATTGCCCGGGAGCTGACATGTTGACGGTCGTGGGAATGGGCCCGGCGGGGCTGCAGTGGCTGGCCCCGGCCGCGCGCGAGGCAATCGCCGCCGCCGAGGCGCTGGTGGGCGGCAGCCGCCACCTCCGGCAGTTTCCCGACTTCGCCGGGGAGCGCTTTGCGCTGGGGGCCGATATGCCGGCGCTGCTGGCGTGGATCGAGGCCCGCGCCGGGCGCCGCGTCGTGGTGCTGGCCTCCGGCGATCCGCTGTTCTATGGCATTGGCACCCGGCTGATTGCCCACTTTGGCCGGGAACGGGTGCAGGTGATCCCCGGCATCAGCGCGGTGCAGTACCTCTGCGCCCGGGCGGGCATCGACATGAACGACATGTGGCTGACCAGCAGCCATGGCCGGGCGGTGAGCTTCGATGCGCTGGCCGCCCACCGGAAAGTCGCCATGGTGACCGACGGCCGCTGTGGTCCGCGGGAGATTGCCGCCCAGCTGACGGCCCGCGGCAAAGGCCACCGCTGGATGGTGATCGGCGAAAATCTGGCGATGGAAAACGAGCGGATCCACTGGCTGCCGGTCAGCGCCGTGGAGGACGAATATGAGATGAATGCGGTGGTGATCCTCGATGAAAGATGAGCTGTTTTTGCGCGGCGCCCAGGTGCCGATGACCAAAGAGGCCGTGCGCGCGCTGGCGCTGGCGAAGCTGGAGCTGCACCGTGCGCGCCACCTGATTGATATCGGCGCGGGCACCGGCAGCGTCAGCATTGAGGCCGCCCTGCAGAACCCGGCGCTACGGGTGACGGCGATTGAGCGTCAGGCCGACGCGCTGCGCCTGCTGGCGGACAACCTGCAGCGCTTTGGCTGCGACAATATCGCTATCGTGGCGGGCGTTGCGCCGCTGGCGGTCGCCGACAAAGCCGACGCGATCTTTATGGGCGGCAGCGGCGGCCACCTGACGGCGCTGATCGACTGGTCGCTGGCGCAGCTGCATCCTGGCGGCCGGCTGGTGATGACTTTTATTTTGCAGGAAAACCTTCATAGCGCCCTGGGGCACCTGCAGCAGTGCGGCATTCGCGAGGTGGACTGTCAGCAGCTGGCGGTCTCCACCCTGGCCACGCTGGGCAGCGGCCACTATTTCAAACCCCATAATCCCGTTTTTGTCATCGCCTGTCAGAAGGAAAAAAACCATGGCTGAGACTTTTGATCCCCATTGCGTGTGGTTCGTCGGCGCCGGTCCTGGCGATCGCGAACTGATTACTCTCAAAGGCTACCGTCTGCTGCAGCAGGCGCAGGTGGTGATCTACGCCGGGTCGCTGATCAACACCGAGCTGCTGGCCTACTGTCCGCCACAGGCGGAGTGCCACGACAGCGCCGCGCTGCATCTGGAGCAGATCCTCGACCTGATGGAGACGGGGGTGAAGGCGGGAAAAACGGTAGTGCGTCTGCAGACGGGCGATGTTTCGCTGTACGGCTCGGTGCGCGAGCAGGGCGAAGAGTTGACCCGCCGCGGGATCCGCTGGCAGGTGGTGCCGGGCGTCAGCGCTTTCCTCGGCGCGGCGGCCGAGCTGGGGGTGGAGTACACGGTACCCGAAGTCTCGCAGAGTCTGATTATTACCCGTCTGGAAGGGCGCACGCCGGTTCCTGCGCGCGAACAGCTGGAGGCCTTTGCCAGCCATCAAACTTCGATGGCGATTTACCTGTCGGTGCAACGTATTCACCGGGTGGCGGAGCGGCTGGTGGAGGGCGGCTACCCCGCGACCACCCCGGTCGCGGTGATCTACAAGGCCACCTGGCCGGAAAGCCAGACCGTCCGCGGTACCCTCGCGGACATCGGCGACAAAGTACGCGACGCCGGGATCCGCAAAACGGCGCTGATCCTGGTCGGCCCCTTCCTCGGCGATGAGTATCACTACTCAAAACTGTACGCAGCGGATTTTAGCCATGAATACCGTAAAGCCTGAATCCATTGCCCTGTTTTGCCTGACGCCCGGCGGCGTGCGGCTGGCAAAACGGCTGGCGGCCATGCTGCCGCTCACCTGCTACACCAGCGAAGCGCTGCAGGAAGAGGGGTTTATCCCCTTCAACGGCGGCTTTGCCAGCGCAGCCCGCGAGGCATTCAGCAGTTTCTCGGCGCTGATTTTTATCGGCGCCACCGGGATTGCCGTGCGAGTGCTGGCCCCGCTGGTGAATGACAAGTTCAGCGACCCGGCGGTGGTGGTGATTGATGAGCGCGCCCGGCACGTCATCAGCCTGCTCTCCGGCCATGCCGGGGGGGCGAATGCGCTGACCCGCTATCTCGCCGGGATGCTCGACGCCGACCCGGTGATCACCACCGCCACCGATGTCAATGAGCTGGCCGCCCTTGACACGCTGGCCTTCCAGCTGAACGCCCGGATGACCGATTTTCGCGCGGCGGTGAAAACCGTCAACCAGATGCTGGTGAGCGGTATGCGGGTGGGGCTGTGGTGCGACGCTGAATTTACCGAGGCGCTAAGCCGGTGCGACCAACGCGGCTTTATCCCGGTAAGCGACCTGGCGCGCTTGCCGGCGCTCGACGCGCTGATCTGCGTCACCCTGCGCCGGTCGCTGCCGCCGCTGCCGGTACCTCACTGGAAGCTGGTGCCCCAGCGGGTGGTGGCGGGGATCGGCTGTCGGCGCGACACCCCCTGTTCCTTGCTCTGTACGTTGCTGGATCGCCAGCTTGCCGCTCAGCGTCTTGACCCGCTGGCGCTGAAAGCGATCGGCAGCGTGAGCCTGAAGGCAAACGAGCCGGGGTTGCGCCAGTTGGCTCACCGCTGCCGGGTGCCGTTCGAAACCTTCAGCGCCGAGGCGCTGCGCGAGCACGAGCACCGCTTTCCAGCCTCGTCTTTTGTCCGGGATACGGTCGGCGTCGGCAGCGTCTCCGGCCCGGTGGCCTGGCTGCTGAGTCAGGGAAACCTGTCCGGCGAAACCCTGCGTGAGCAGGGCGTGACCATTACTTTGGGAGTAACACACTGATGTTAAGCGTAATCGGAATTGGCCCTGGCTCGCAGGCGATGATGACCATGGAAGCCGTGGAGGCCCTGCAGGCGGCAGAGATTGTGGTGGGCTACAAGACCTACACCCACCTGGTAAAAGCCTTTACCGGTGACAAGCAGGTGATCAAAACCGGCATGTGCAAAGAGATTGAACGCTGCCAGGCCGCCATTGAGCTGGCGCAGGCCGGGAACAACGTTGCGCTGATCAGCAGCGGCGACGCCGGCATCTACGGCATGGCGGGGCTGGTGCTGGAGCTGGTCAATAAGCAGCAGCTGGACATTGAGGTCCGTCTGATCCCAGGGATGACGGCGAGTATCGCCGCCGCCTCGCTGCTCGGCGCGCCGCTGATGCATGATTTCTGCCATATCAGCCTCAGCGATCTGCTGACGCCGTGGCCGGTGATTGAAAAACGCATTGTCGCCGCAGGGGAAGCAGACTTCGTTATCTGTTTTTACAACCCCCGCAGCCGCGGCCGCGAAGGGCATCTGGCGCGCGCCTTTGCGCTGCTGGCGGCCAGCAAAAGCCCGGACACGCCGGTCGGCGTAGTCAAATCCGCCGGGCGCAAAAAGCAGGAGAAATGGCTGACCACCCTCGGAGAGATGGATTTTGCCCCGGTGGATATGACCAGTCTGGTCATCGTCGGCAACAAAGCGACTTACATCGACAACGGTCTGATGATCACCCCGCGAGGCTACGCGCTGTGAACCACGGCGACGTGCTGGTTATCGGGGGCACCAGCGATGCGCGGGCGATCTGCCAGCAGCTGGACGCCGCCGGCGTGCGCTACACCCTGTCGGTGGCGACCCCCACCGGCGAGCGGCTGGCCGGCGATATCCGCGGGCGGATACGCTGCGGGCGCATGGAGTGGCAGCAGATGGCGGAGTGGCTCAGGGCGCAGCGCACCCGCTGGGTGATTGACGCCTCTCACCCCTACGCCGAAGTGGTCAGCCAGAATATTGTGCGCGCCTGCGCCAGCGTCGGGGTCCTGCTCAGCCGCTATCAAAGGCCGGAGCAGCTGAGCGATCTGCGCCATCCGCTACTTCACGTGGTCGGCGATCTGAACGAGGCCTGCGTGCTGGCCCGTCGCCTCGGGGAGCGGATCCTGCTGACCACCGGCAGCAAAGATCTGGCGGCCTGGCGGGCGGGACTGGCGGAGAAAACGCTGCTCGCCCGGGTGCTGCCGGTGCCGGAGGTGGTTCAGCACTGTAGCGATCTGGGGTTTGGCGTCGGGGAAATCTTTGCCCTCTGCGGGCCGTTCAGCGCCGAATTTAACGCCGCCTTTTATCGCCAGTGCCGGGCTGATGTTGTGGTCACGAAAGCCTCGGGCGCTGAAGGGGGCTATCAGGAAAAAGTACAACCCTGTCTTGATGCGGGGATCCCCTGCATCGTCATTACCCGCCCGGCGCCGCTGGTGAAGGGCGATGAATTACTGGAAAGCCAGGCCGATTTCGCTACGCGGCTGACGCGCTGGCTGTCGGCGACTTGAGGAACAGGATATGAAAAAAGCACTTCTGGTGGTGAGCTTCGGCACCAGCTATCACGACACCCGCGAGAAGAACATTACCGCCTGCGAGCGCGATCTTGCCGCCAGCTGTCCGGATCGCACGCTGTTCCGCGCCTTCACCTCGGGGATGATTATTCGCAAACTGCGGCAGCGCGACGGTATCCATATCGATACCCCGCTGCAGGCCCTGCAAAAGCTGGCTGAGCAGGGGTACCAGGATGTGGCGATCCAGTCCCTGCACATTATCAACGGCGACGAGTACGAGAAGATCGTTCGCGAAGTGCAGAGCCTGCGCCCGCGCTTTCAGCGCCTGACGCTGGGCGTGCCGCTACTGAGCGGTCATGGCGATTATGTTCAGCTGATGCAGGCCCTGCGCCAGCAGATGCCGCCGCTGGCGGCGACGGAGCGAGTGGTGTTTATGGGGCACGGCGCCAGCCACCACGCCTTCGCGGCCTACGCTTGTCTGGATCATATGATGGCGGTGCAGGGTTTTCCGGCGCGGGTGGGGGCGGTGGAAAGCTATCCCGAAGTGGACATCGTGATTAACGAACTCTCCCGCCAGGGCGTGACCGGCGTGCATCTGATGCCCCTGATGCTGGTGGCCGGCGATCATGCCATTAATGATATGGCCTCCGACGAAGACGATTCGTGGAAAACCCGCTTTAATGCCGCCGGTATTCCTGCCACGCCGTGGCTGAACGGGTTAGGGGAAAATCCGGCGGTGCGGGCAATGTTTGTTGCCCATCTGCAGCAGGCGCTGAATAACGCGATGGAGAAAGCAGCATGAGCGGCAAACTCTACGCCCTGAGCACCGGGCCGGGGGCGGCCGATCTGATCACCGTGCGTGCGGCGCGGATCCTCGGCCAGTTGGATGTGCTGTATGCGCCAGCCGGCCGCAAAGGCGGCGACAGCCTCGCGCTCTCCATCGTGCGCGAGTACCTTGGCGCACACACGGAGGTCCGCTGCTGCCATTTTCCGATGAGCGCCGACAGCGCGGAAAAAGAGGCGGTGTGGAACGACGTTGCCGCGGCGCTGGCCCAGGAGGTGGCGGCGGGCAGGCAGGTCGGGTTTATCACCCTCGGCGACGCCATGTTGTTCAGCACCTGGGTCTTTCTGCTGCAGCGGATTGGCTGCCCGGACTGGCTGGAGATTGTCCCTGGCGTTACCTCCTTCGCCGCCATTGCCGCGCGGGCGAAAACCCCGCTGGCTATGGAGCAGCAGTCGCTGGCGGTGATCTCCTGTACCGCGCCGGAAGCGGACATTGCCGCGGCGCTGCGCCAGCATGACAGTCTGGTGCTGATGAAAGTCTACGGCCGCTTCGCCCGCATTAAGGCGCTGCTGGCGCAGGCGGGGCTGCTGGATGCGGCGCTGATGATGTCAGAGGCCACCCTGCCGGGCGAGCAGTGCTGGCGCCGTCTGCGCGAGGTCAGCGATGACCAGCCGCTGCCCTATTTCTCGACCATCCTGGTTAACAAACAGTGGGAGGAGGCGTAATGAATCAGGTGAAATCGCTGAAGCAGCTTTCGTACGGGGGGCTGGCAGCGGCTGTTCTGCTGATCATCGTCCCGCAGGAGGCGTTCGCCATGCATATCATGGAGGGTTTTTTACCGCCGATGTGGGCGCTGGCGTGGTGGCTGCTGTTTTTACCCTGCCTGTGGTACGGCCTGGTGCGCCTGCGGCGTATCGTCCAGGAGGAGAGCAATCAGAAGGTGCTGCTGGCCCTCTGCGGGGCGTTTATTTTTGTTCTTTCGGCGCTGAAGATCCCGTCGGTGACCGGCAGTTGCTCGCACCCGACCGGCGTTGGTCTGGCGGTGATCCTCTTCGGGCCGGGTGTGGTGGCGGTGCTGGGGGCGATCGTTCTGCTGTTCCAGGCGCTGCTGCTGGCGCATGGCGGCCTGACCACCCTTGGCGCTAACGGGATGTCGATGGCGGTGATCGGCCCGATGGTCGGCTATCTGGTATGGAAGCTGGCCTGCCGGGCGGGGATCCGTCGCGATGTCGGGGTCTTTCTCTGCGCCATGCTGGCGGATCTGATGACCTATTTTGTCACCTCCGTCCAGCTCGGGGTGGCCTTTCCCGATCCGGCCACCGGGGCAGGTGGATCGATCCTGAAGTTTATGGGGATCTTCTGCCTGACGCAGATCCCGATCGCCATCGCGGAAGGATTGCTTACCGTGATGATCTACGATCAACTGACCAAACGGCGGCTGATCGCCGCGGAGGGACATTAATATGAAAAAGCCCCTGATCTTGTTGGCGATGGTGGTTGCCCTGATGATCCTGCCCTTTTTTATTAACCACGGCGGTGAGTTTGGCGGTTCGGACGGCGAAGCGGAGAGCCAGATCCAGGTGGTGGCGCCGGATTATCAACCCTGGTTCCAGCCGCTGTACGAACCGGCGAGCGGCGAGATTGAGAGCCTGCTGTTTACCCTGCAGGGCTCGCTGGGCGCGGCGGTGATTTTTTACATTCTCGGCTATGCGAGGGGCAGACAGCGCCGTGATGACCGGGTTTGACCGACTTAGCTACCAGAGCCGCTGGTTGCAGGTGGCGCCAGAGCGGAAGTTTCTGCTCTGGCTGCTGCTGATGGTGCTGGCCTTTACGCTGCCGGCGTGGGGCCAGGCGCTGACGCTGGCGCTGACCGCCGCTCTGACCTGCTGGCTGCTGCGGGTCTCATTGTGGCGCTGGTGCCGCTGGATGGCGCTACCCTTTGGCTTTTTGCTGGTCGGCGTGCTGACCATTGTGTTCAGCGTCAGCCGCGACCCGCAGATGCTGTTAGCGAGCTTGCGGCTGGGCGCTTTCTCTATAGGAGTGTCCACTCCGGGGCTGGTCGTGGCCGGGGAGACCTTCTGGCGCAGCCTGGCGGCGATGGCGGCCACGCTCTGGCTGGTGCTTAATCTGCCTTTCCCACAGCTGATTATCTTGCTCAAGCGCGGTCGCGTACCGCGACTGTTGACGGAGCAGATCCTGCTGACCTGGCGCTTCATTTTTATTCTGTTGGACGAGGCGATGGCGATTCACCGCGCGCAAACCCTGCGTTTTGGCTATGGTAGCGTGCCGCAGGGCTATCGCTCGCTGGCGATGCTGGTGGGACTGCTGTTCACCCGCGTCCTCCTGCGCTATCAGCAGATGAGCACCGCGCTGGATATCAAATTGTACCAGGGTGATTTTCACCTCTAAGGATAAGTATGCTTGCCACAACCGATCTCTGGTTTCGCTATCAGGATGAGCTGGTACTTAAAGGGCTGACGCTGGATTTTTCCCGCCATGCGGTGACCGGCCTGGTGGGGGCCAACGGCTGCGGAAAGTCGACGCTGTTTATGAACCTGAGCGGCCTGCTGCGCCCGCAGCAGGGGGCGGTGCTGTGGCAGGGAGAGGCGCTGAATTACAGCAAGCGCGGTCTGCTGGCGCTGCGCCAGCAGGTGGCGACGGTGTTTCAGGATCCGGATCAGCAGATCTTCTATACCGATATCGACAGCGATATCGCTTTTAGCCTGCGTAATCTCGGGGTGGCGGAAGAGGAGATCGCCCGCCGGGTGGATGAAGCGTTGACCCTCGTTGATGCTCAGGGGTTTCGCCAGCAGCCGATCCAGTGTCTCAGCCATGGGCAGAAAAAACGGGTGGCGATCGCCGGGGCGCTGGTGCTGCAGGCGCGCTACCTGCTGCTTGACGAGCCCACCGCGGGCCTCGATCCCCGGGGGCGGGCGCAGATGATCGCCATCATCCGGCGCATTGTCGGGCAGGGGCGGCGCGTGGTGATCTCCAGCCACGATATCGATCTGATCTATGAGGTGAGCGACGCCGTTTACGTTCTGCGTCACGGCGAAGTGCTGGCCGCGGGGGATCCCGGCGAGGTATTTGCCTGCGCGGCGATCATGGCCCAGGCGGGATTGACGCAGCCGTGGCTGGTGAAACTTCATAGCGAACTGGGATTGCCGCTGTGTAAAACCGAAGCGGAGTTTTTTCAGCGGATGCACAACAACGCGATAGGCGCGATAAAGGAGGCGTCATGACGCTGGCAGTGATGTTACAGGGCACGGCTTCCGACGTGGGGAAAAGCGTACTGGTGGCGGGACTGTGCCGTATTTTTCATCAGGATGGGCTGCGTACCGCGCCGTTTAAATCACAGAATATGGCGTTGAACTCCGGCATTACGCCGGATGGCAAAGAGATGGGCCGGGCGCAGATTTTCCAGGCCGAAGCGGCAGGGATCGCGCCGGATGTCCGCATGAACCCGATTTTGCTCAAGCCCACCAGCGACCGTCAGGCGCAGGTGGTCCTGATGGGGCAGGTGGCGACCAGCATGGACGCGGTGAGCTATCACCAGTACAAGCCGCGCCTGCGCGAACAGATCCTCGCGGTCTACCAGAGCCTGGCCGGGGAGTATGAGGCGCTGGTGCTGGAAGGGGCCGGCAGTCCGGCGGAGATTAACCTGCGCGACCGCGATATCGTCAATATGGGCATGGCCGAGATGGCGCAATGTCCGGTGATCCTGGTGGCCGATATCGACCGCGGCGGGGTGTTTGCCGCGATTTACGGTACGCTGGCGCTACTGCAGCCTCAGGAGCGGGCGCGGGTGAAAGGGGTGATCATCAATAAATTCCGCGGCGATGTGGCGCTCCTGCGCTCCGGGATAGAGCAGATCGAGGCGTTGACCGGGGTGCCGGTGCTGGGCGTTATGCCGTGGCTTGACGTGGATCTCGAGGATGAGGACGGCGTCGCGCTGCAGGCCGGGAAATACCATCGCACCGACCGGCGCGACATCGACATCGCCGTGGTTCACCTGCCGCATATCGCCAATTTTACCGACTTTAACGCCCTGGCGGCGCAGCCAGACGTCCGGGTGCGCTATGTCCGCGACCCGCAGGCGCTGGCCGACGCCGACCTGGTCATTCTCCCGGGCAGTAAAAATACCCTCGGCGATCTGTGCTGGCTGCGCGAGAGCGGCATGGCGCATGCAGTCGAGCAGGCCCGGCAGCGCAAGGTGCCGCTGCTGGGGATCTGCGGCGGCTATCAGATGCTCGGCGAAACCATTATCGATGAGGTGGAGTCTGGCCTTGGCACCCAGCCCGGACTGGGGGTGCTGAAGACCGTGACCCACTTCGCCCAGCACAAAACCACCACCCAGGTGCAGGCGACCCTGGGAACTAACCTCCCGGAATGGTTAGCCGACGCGGCAGGTCTGCATGTCAGTGGCTACGAAATTCATATGGGCGAGACGCGCCGCGAGGCCGGCATCCGGCCGCTGCTGCAGCTGCATAAAGCGGGACAGTCAGTAGAGGACGGGGCGATAAGCGACGACGGCCTGGCATTCGGCACCTATCTCCATGGCCTGTTCGACAGCGATGCCTTTACCCGGGCGCTGCTCAACGGCCTGCGCCAGCGCAAAGGGCTGGCGCCGCTGGATAGCGCCCTGGAGTATGCCTGCTATAAAACCCGGCAGTTTGATCGGCTGGCGGACGCCATGCGCGAACATATCGCCATCGATAAAATTTACGCCATCATGCGCCAACATCAGGAGCCCCTATGCTGACTCTGGTTACCGGCGGCGCGCGCAGCGGCAAAAGCCGCCATGCCGAGGCGCTGATTGCCGATGCGCCGCAGGTGTTATATATCGCCACCTCGCAAATCTTTGACGACGAGATGGCCGCAAGGATCCAGCATCATCGCGACGGCAGGCCCGCCCACTGGCGCACCGCCGAGCGCTGGCAGAAGCTTGATGAACTGATCACCCCGGCTATCGCCCCAGCGGAGGCGATTCTGCTGGAGTGTATCACCACCATGGTCACCAACCTGCTGTTCGCGCTCGGCGGCGACAGCGACCCCGACGGCTGGGATTACGCCGCCATGGAACGGGCTATTGATGACGAAATTGGCGTGCTGATTGCTGCCTGTCAGCGCTGTCCGGCGCACGTCGTGCTGGTGACCAACGAGGTGGGGATGGGCATTGTGCCGGAGAACCGCCTGGCGCGGCATTTTCGCGATATAGCCGGGCGGGTCAATCAGCGCCTGGCGGCCGCGGCGGATGCGGTCTGGCTGGTGGTCTCCGGCATCGGCGTCAAAATCAAATAACTCAATCGCTGGCTGACCGGGCCAGCCCTGGCAGGGATTCTGTATGCAAAATTTAAACACGGTTCTGCGGGCGATCCCCGCGCCGGACGCTGACGCCATGGTGCGGGCACAACACCATATCGACGGCTTGCTTAAGCCCCCCGGCAGCCTCGGACGTCTGGAGGCGCTGGCGGTTCAGCTGGCGGGAATGCCCGGCCTGGGCGGCCAGCCGCAGGTGGCGAAAAAGGCGCTGCTGGTGATGTGCGCCGACCATGGGGTGTGGGACGAAGGGGTGGCGATTTCGCCGAAAGCGGTCACCGCCATCCAGGCAGCCAATATGACCCGCGGCACCACCGGCGTCTGCGTGCTCGCCGCCCAGGCCGGGGCGCAAGTGCATGTGATTGATGTCGGTATCGATAGCGAACCGCTCCCCGGGATGGTGAATATGCGGGTGGCGCGGGGCTGCGGCAATATTGCCCGCGGCCCGGCGATGAGCCGTGAGCAGGGGCAGGAATTGCTGCTGGAGGTGATGCGCTACACCCGCGCGCTGGCCCAGGACGGCGTTACTCTGTTTGGTGTCGGCGAGCTGGGGATGGCCAATACCACGCCGGCGGCGGCGATCGTCAGCGTTCTGACCGGCAGCGATGCGCAGGAGGTGGTCGGGATTGGCGCCAATCTGCCGTTGGCGAAGGTTGGCAACAAGGTGGAGGTGGTGCGGCGGGCTATCGCCGTCAATCAGCCCGACCCGCAGGATGGCCTCGATGTGCTGAGCAAAGTCGGTGGTTTCGATCTGCTGGGGATGGCGGGGGTGATGCTGGGGGCGGCGGCCTGTGGGCTGCCGGTGGTGCTGGATGGCTTTCTTTCCTACGCCGCAGCGCTGGCGGCGTGCCAGATAGCGCCGGAGGTAAAACCGTATCTGATCCCGTCCCACTATTCGGCGGAGAAGGGGGCGCGTATCGCGCTGGCGCACCTGGGCCTCGAACCGTATCTCAATATGGGCATGCGTCTGGGAGAAGGCAGCGGCGCGGCGCTGGCGATGCCGATCGTCGAGGCAGCCTGCGCGATGTACCATCGCATGGGCATGCTGGCGGCAAGCAATATTGTGTTACCGAAGGGGTAAGTAAGCCGGAGAGGGGGCGGCAATGGCCGTTCCCGTTTTCGGCAGAGGTTTGCCGGCGGCAGAAACAAAAAAACACCCTTGAGGGTGTTTATGATGTTGGTTGCGGGGGCCGGATTTGAACCGACGACCTTCGGGTTATGAGCCCGACGAGC